>NZ_CP048021.1:0-666487 GCF_010092505.1 Virgibacillus sp. MSP4-1 | reverse complement strand
TTGCAGATGCCCAGGACGATGTATCCGATGAACTATGTGATGTTAGCTGCGAAAGATCCATTAACAGCCTTGTATCCCCTGTAAGCCGAAATAATCTTGACACTGTACCTTTTATTCTATATGGAAAAGATTTAAAACCGTTTAAAGGATTTGGAGCTGACATTCAAGGAGCTGGCATGAATGCACTTTTCGATTGCATTGAAAGCTATGTCTTCCGTGTAAATGAAGTAGGCGACGATTGCTGCGCTGTGCTGGAATTGCTGACTTGTGACGGAGATCCGGATCAGGCAGGAGATCAGCATGGAGCAAAATGCGATAAAGACCCTTGCGATCAGTTGAATGGATTAAATGTGAATGATTTAGAACGTACCGGAATCTGCATCACTGTTGACTTAGACTGCTTCTGCGCTATCACATGCCTGCCTGCCGTTTCACTACTATAAAATCATATTCAAAAATAACCACGGGGCCTGGGATTCCAGGTCCCTTTTTTTGTATGAGTACGATCACCTTAGGCTAGCCACTTAAGTCACCTGTTTATACATTTTTATCCTGAATGCATACCCTATTTTATAATCGCATATGAGAGGAGGATAAACTAGTGGCTAAAAAAAGGTGTAAAACTTCACGCAGCCGCCGAATCCGAAGACGCAGAGAGGAAAACCTGAATTATGACAGCTTCGGGAATTATCTAATGGATTTCGATGATCATCACAGGGATAAAAGCGAATGCAAAAAGCAGGACCATTGTAAGTGTGAAAAGCATTGTCATTGTCATGATCCTTGCAAAAGCCATAAAAAGAAAGAGCCACCCATAAAAAAACCACCGAGGCATGATCCCCCTCCAAAAAGACCACCCAGCAAGCCATGTGAAGAGCAGCTGAGTGATTTTATCGGATCTGTTGCAGAACTGGAAGAAGCTCTCGCCCACGCGATTAAAGCAGAGGCCGATCAGTTGAGAAAATGTGATAAGAAAGATTCGTTGCATCATGCCAAGAATTTAGAGGATTTACTCAAACATGCGATTAAAAAAGAAATTGTTATGGAATTACTGCTGGATGATATTGTTGACGGATGCAAGCACACGCAT
Organism: Virgibacillus sp. MSP4-1; assembly: GCF_010092505.1. Lineage (NCBI taxonomy): Bacteria > Bacillati > Bacillota > Bacilli > Caryophanales > Bacillaceae > Virgibacillus > Virgibacillus sp. MSP4-1. Next base: position 665,397 of record NZ_CP048021.1, on the reverse strand, counting down.
AAACACAAACCAAAGACTTTTTAATACAACAAAGGAACAGCCCCATTTCAGCCACAAATGGGACTGTTCCTCTGTTCGTTACAGCTGAATCGTTACCAGATCAACAGGGCGATTATTGTTGAAAGTGTTAAGCCGAGCATTACAGGCACAAAATTTTTCCGGACAAGATCCATAACCGAAATTCCGCAAAAACCGGCAATGGCGATTAACGAAGACCAGGCGATAATGGTTCCGCCACCCGTCCAAATCGAGCCCATTTGTCCAATGGCTGCGAGTGTTGTGGGATCTGCTCCTGTTGTGGCTAAAGCTCCGGACAAGGAACCGGTGAGGGGTAACCCTGAAAACCCGGAACCATCCAAACCGGTAATAATACCTATCACTAATATACTTAAACCGGCCAAAATGGTGCTTTGAGGCAGAATATCCTGTGATGCCTTTACAATATCAAACAGGAAGGCCGGCGCAGACTCATCCCCCAAAGATAAAATGCTGCCGGAAAAATCCGAGCTTCCTAAGAAGAAGAAGCCGGCAATAGGAATCACCGGTCCCATCGCCTTAAAGGCAAACACGAAACCTTCTGTGATGTGCTCACCAATATAATCCAGCGCCTTATGCTTTCCAAACGCAACCGATGCAAGCAGTAGCAGAATGACAGCCACGCCGCCAATAAAGGCAGCTCCGTCTCCTCCTTCAAAGCTTCCCATCCGGCCGGACGTAAGCTTGGAAGAAATCATTGTGATCATAACCGCAAGCATCGATAGGGGTACCAGGACCGCAAAAACTTTACTCCAGGCCGTAATGCTATTTGATTTTGATGTGCGATGACTTTCTTCAAGCCCCTGCATCGCCTGAATTTCTTTTTCATTGATAGGGTCCTGTTTGGTCCGGAACGATTTCCGATGCCAAAAATAAACGAGGGCGATAGCTATGGTCCCGGTTATAACGGAAAGGACGAGTGCACGGTCTGCAAGTAAGCCGGTTTCCACACCGGCTGCTTTTGCAGATAATTCCGGTGCAACCTGTATTATATAGTCCGAGGACAGCGCCATGCCCTGACCTGCTAAAGCAATAGCAACCGCCGCCACCATAACAGGAAGACCGGACCTTACAGCCGCAGGAACAAGCAATGCACAAATCAACGGGACAGCTGGTGTTGGCCAGAAAAATAACGAAATGACGTAAGTAACCCCGATCAGAACAAAAAAGGCTACATGTGCATTGGTCATGAATTTCTGGATCGGTTCAATCATTCGCCGGTCGGCTCCGAGGTCCTTCAGGGCGTGCAACAGAGCAACCATGAACGTAATGATGAGAAAAATATTAAACAGTTCCTTTGCCGCCACTAAATTCGCATTAAATATCGCCGTAAATCCACTGATCACACTGCCTTTAAATGCCCAGGCAACAAGAAAGGTTCCCAGCAATGTTGGTAAAACGACACCTTTTCGAAAGGCCATCGTAACAATAATCAGTATTGTGAAAAGTCCGTATAGAAAATGGCTGAATTCCAACTCCATGAGTGTTCACCATCCTTTATCCATTCACCGCTCAGGGTGATTTTGTGCTATTACCCTATGCACATCAGCCCATAACGGTGACTGCCGGATGGTGAACACTTACATTCAAAAGTTATTAACTATTTGTTTTCCTTATTCAATCACTCGTTTGGAAAACAAATAATTTCGTTTCCAGTAGCTGTTACTTAAAACATTTTTCGTAATGGTCACCCCTTTGGAGGTAGAAGCATGAATCATGTCTCCATTCCCCATATAAATGCCGACATGCCCTACTCTACCGTCTGAATATAGGTCATTCGTGGTGAAAAACATTAGATCTCCTGTTTTCAGCTGACTTTTGCTGATGGACCTTCCTTTTTTTGCCTGATCTCTTGAGACTCGAGGAAGCTGAATTCCGTTATTTTTGAAGACCAGTTGGGTATAGGAAGAGCAGTCAAACAATTTTGGTGCTTCCGCTAATGTTGCTCCAAATTTGTAGCCGGCGCCGAGATATTTTTTGGCTTCACGAATAATATGATCTCTTTGCTTGCTGGCTGTCAGTTTATTATTATTTTCCACAGGCTCCCGTTCACGAATCGGTTCCATTTCCTTTGCACTGTCGTCACCTGCAGGTAATTTTAACACCTGTCCATCTACAATAAGATTTGATTTCAGGTTATTCAGTGACTTCAGCTTTTGCACGCTCGTATGGTGGATGCGGGAAATATTCCATAATGTATCCCCGGAGTGGACAACGTATTTTTGTGCAGGCTTCTGAATTTGGATGGAGCCATTTTCCTTTTTAAAGCGAATGTAGGAATTAAATAAAGCACCAGCCGCATGCAGCGAAATATATGCGGTATCATGGATCCATCTCGGGGGCTTAATGTTTACATACTCATTCCCCTTCTTCGCCTTCGTTCCCCCCATCGTTGTTCGAATTGTCGTCGAACCATCTGTAATCTCATAGGTTTTCGTTCTCTTCTCAAATTTAATATGATTATAACCCAGAATCTTGGCTATTCTTACAAAAGGTAAGTAATACGTCCCATCGATTTTAATGGGATTGATCCCGTCAACGACCTTTCCGTTAATGGCCACACCTGCTGTCGGAACATTTTGTACTTGAGCATGGGCCGGAAGAGTGGAACTGACCATCATAACAAATATGAGCCCAATTAGCATAAGCTTCTTTAAAAGTGGTTGTTTACCCATCATCATCCTCCTTTATTTCTATAGTTTTATCATGGATTGCCGTGGAGTTTTTATTCTTCAGGATGCAAAAAAACAGCCACCCTCTTATAGAGAGTGGCTGCCTATCAGGATTTTTATGATCCTTCTTGCTGAACCCTGTTATTAAAAGAAATTCGCAGGGTTCTGCAAGGCACCGTTTTTATAAACCTCAAAGTGTAAGTGGATGCCTGTGGAATTTCCTGTTGTACCCATAATTCCAATCACTTGACCCTTTTGAACGGTTTGTCCCACATTTACCCGAATAGAAGATAAGTGACTGTATGTGGTACGATATCCGTTACGATGGTTAATTACAATGCGGTTTCCGTAGCCGCCATCATAACCTGCCGATACGATTACCCCATTATCGGCTGCATAGATGGACCGGCTACTTGGGCGGGCAATGTCCATTCCTTTATGGAAGCTTCCCCATCTTGAGCCCATGCCGCTGGAAACATATCCACCTGCTGCCGGCCATCTGAAGTTGCCTGTACCCCTGGACGGAATTACTTTTGTCCCTTCCAGTACAATTTTCTTCACAGGTTCTTTCATCACTTCACTGTCCAACACTTCACGATCAACAACCTGTCCATTCTTTTTCTTTAAGCGGTAATGAATCTTTTTGGTTCCTTCCTGCCCCTGCTGCTGAACACGGGTCTGACCTTTAAATAAGTCATCGGTCTGTTTGTATTCTGTTTCATAGTCGATGGTTTCTTTAACCGTTTTTTCCTCGGTTGTTTCAACATTTAAAAAAGGCTCATAACCGGTAACATTGACTTTATCCCCGATTTGAATGATGGAGTTTTCCTCTAAATCAGGGTTCAGGGATAACAATTCATTGACACTTAAATCGTGCTTGGAGGCAATCGTGCTTAGAGCCTCTCCCTGTTTTACTTCGTGAAGCTTTTGGCCGAGTGTTCCTTTTTCCAGTAATTTTATTCCCTGTTCGACGGATAAAATTTCATTGGGATCCACTTTTTCGTCGGAAAGTGAAACCTTTTCTGAAAAAGAAACGTCTAGTATAGTAGAATCTCCTGTTTTAATCTTCTTATCATCTGACGTTTTCTTTTCATCTTCGTCCGATTCAGAAGATTTTTCCGTATTTTCTGATTCATTCACAATATCCTGAATGGTTTGCTTAACTACCTTTTCAGGCAGGTATTTTTCCATATATTTGGCCAGAACCTTCTGAGCAACTTTTTCATCTTTAAAATAACCGACTAATTCTCCGCCAACCTTAAGCTGAACAGCTGCCAGACTATAGCTGATCTCATCTTTCAACTGATTCATAACACGCTGATTATCAAATACAGGCTGGAAAGTAACCTCAGGTATGTATTCAATATCCTGGCTTACAGCTAATTGAACATCCCCGCGCTTCTCCTCTTCAGCCGTAACTTTTTCATCCAAAAAGGACTCGATGACTTTTTTGCTGCCGACCGTACCTACATGTTCACCATCCATATAAACGTGGTAAACACGTGGCAGCTCCTCATCTGATTCAACAGCTTGTATGGATCCTGAACCTAACGTAATGCCCAGACTTAGACAGGTGGTCAGTACAACTTTTGGAAGCCTTGCCTTCTGTTTATTCTTTATGGATGTTTGGCGCTTATTTTGTTCAAGCACTTCTCGTTCCTCCCAATCCGTTCTCTCTCTATTTATATTAATGTTGTCCATTTCCAGTGACACGGAAGCATCACTGAAAAGGGTTCGTTATATCGTTAATAATTTTCACTCTATTACTCTACCAAAAATATCAACATAAATAAATAGAAATAGGCAGAATGTAACATACTTGTATAATACCTGTCATAATTTAGAAAAATAATGTTGAAAGGTGTTCTACCCAGGACAAAAATCCTGAATTGTTAAATGTTTGCCATGAAAAATGGGTGACTCCTGATTCCGGAGTCACCCGACTTACGTTGGATAGTCTATGTCATTTTTTCTTTGGCCAATTATACTGGCTCTTTGACAGCTGCCTTTATGGCCTGGTCTAAATCATGAATGAGATCTTTTGTTGACTCTAGGCCGACGGAAAGACGAATGAATTCCTCTGTCACGCCTGCTTGTTTTAACTCTTCCTCATTCAGCTGCTGATGCGTCGTTGAAGCAGGATGAATGATTAAGGATTTGGCATCGCCGACATTTGCCAGGTGTGAGAATAACTGGACATTGTCAACGACTTTTCGTCCATCCTCACGGTCCCCTTTAATTCCAAAGACGACAATGGAGCCTGCTCCCTGATCAAAATATTTTTCAGCAAGAGCATAGGAAGGATGACTGCTTAAATTTGGATGAGCCACCCATTCTACATGTTTATGGTTTTCCAGGAATTTCGCGATTTCCAGAGCATTTTCATTATGTTTAGGAACACGGAGATGCAGGGTTTCCAGACCTTGCAGCAATTGGAATGCACTTTGCGGACTTAAGCATGGTCCAAAGTCACGAAGAAGCTGTACACGAAGCTTCGTACCAAAGGCTGCTTCCCCGAGATCTGAAAAAACGAGATTATGATAGCTTGGATCAGGCTCTGTAAAATCAGGGAATTTGTCATTGTTCCAGTCGAAGCTTCCGCCATCGACAACAACTCCTCCAATGACCGTTCCGTGGCCGCCAATCCATTTTGTAGCGGAATGAATAACAACATCGGCTCCGTATTCAATAGGCCGGCAGGAATAAGGAGTGGCAAATGTGTTATCAATAAGTAATGGAATTCCGTTTTCATGAGCAATGGCTGCAACTGCTTCGATGTCTAAAATATGAAGACTTGGATTTCCGATCGTTTCCGCAAATACCGCTTTGGTTTTGTCCGTAATGGCCTCTCTGAAGTTTTCCGGATCTTTAGGGTCCACAAATTTTACATTGATTCCGTATTTCGGCAAGGTATGGTTAAACAGGTTGTAGGTTCCTCCATACAGGTCCGTGGCAGCAACAATTTCATCCCCGGCTCTTGCAAGGTTAAAGATGGATAGGGAAATGGCTGCCATCCCTGATGATAATCCAACTGCATTGGTTCCCCCCTCTAAAAGCGCGACTCGTTTCTCAAACACATCAACGGTTGGGTTCATAATACGGGAATAAATATTTCCTTCTTCTTTAAGCCCAAATAAGTTCTGGGCATGTTCTGTATCACGAAATGCGTATGAGGTCGTTTGATAAATCGGCACTGCACGGGAACCTGTTGTTGGATCCGGCTCCTGACCTCCATGTAAATGTAATGTTTCCAATCCCAATTTTTCCTGACTCATTTTACCACTCCTTCAATCGTTTTTGTAAAAAATCTCTTCCTTACTCAACATTAACGTGTGACTGAAATGTTCCGAGCGTTAAAGTGCTCAAATAAGGGATAAGAGGGAAAATGAAAAACCCTCTTCAATAAGAAGAGGGTTGTAAGTTCCAATTCCTCCTCTTATCTTTCAGATCCGTTTGTCAGATCTGCAGGACTTGGCACCTTTTCAAGTCGTCACTTGAAGGTTGCCGGGCTTCACAGGGCCTTTCCCTCCGCCACTCTGGATAAGAGATCTTTTATTGTTCTTCCGGCGAAACGGTTGATGATTCGCCTTACTTTTAAATTTCCTTCGCCTGTGCGAAATGAAATGTTAATAAAGAGTATAGAGAAAAATAAATCTTCTGTCAATTGTTTTTCTGAATTTTTTATAAAGTTCAATTTTATGAGCGGGGTATTACAACCCGTTCATACGTGATAAAAATATTTCATTCCATCATTTAGTAGTTCCTCTTACATTTACCTTTATTTTTTCCTTCCATTCAACAGACAATAGTCATATAAGATTGTTTCAGGAAGGAGTTATGATCATGCTGACAAATGAGCAAATGTCCACCTTCCGTTCCCAGCTGCAGAAGGCCAAAGAGGATATGGAAAAGCGGTTAAAAGAAAATGATCATTTCGATATAGAGAATGGCCATTATCATCAATCCATGGGGGAATTGTCCAGCTATGACAATCACCCTGCTGATGAAGGGTCGGCCTTATATGAACGTGAAAAAGATATTGCCCTGAATGACCATGCTGAGGATGAATTAAAAAATATTGAACATGCATTAAAGGCTATCGATGAAGGCACATATGGAACTTGCCAGGTATGTGGAAAGGACATCCCACTGGAACGCCTGGAAGCTCTCCCCACCACCACCTATTGTGTGGAGCACTCCCCTGATCAGGTTTCTTCCACACAGCGTCCTGTGGAGGAAGGCGTACTCCTGCCCCCATTTGGGAAGTTTGAATATGATGATACGGACAACGTGGCGTTTGATGCAGAGGATTCCTGGCAGGAGGTTGCCAAGTGGGGAACCTCTAATTCTCCTTCAGATTTTGCCGTATCACCCGACCATTATAATGAAACCTACATTGAATCCGATGATCGTGTAGGCTATGTAGAGGATTACGAAAATTTCGCCGCGAATGATATCGAAGGCCGAAATGTCACCGTCTATCCCAGTCCAAGACATGAAGAATATGAGGAAAACCTCGATGAAGAAGATACCATGAGTGTATTCGGGGATTTAAAGCCTTATGAAATCGACCCTTATACGGAGGAAGTAGCCAAAGAAGAAAAGAGAAATCATACAGATGATAAATGACAAAACAGCACCGCAGCGGTTGCGGTGCTGTTCTCTGTTTACAACTGCGGCGGTTCATACTCATACTCAACAGGCTCAGGTGCTACATTCGCCCGTTCAAGCGCCGGTGTGTCCTTCCGAGCAATTTGATAAGCCGCTGCGCCGATAATATTTCCTACATCCTTCAGTTTTTCCTTACTGATGTACTGAATAAGATCTTCGTCCGTATGGTACCACGGCTCAAGCGGTGTGTGGATAAATAGTGCAGCCGGAATTCCTGCCTCATGGAAGGCGACATGATCACTGCGCCCTAATTCACTATACGGTACGGTTTCACTGACTCTGGATCCGGCAGCGGCACCTAAATCGGTGACGACGTTCTGTTCACCATCGGCCGTAAACATCACAAGATCCCCGGCGTCTGCACTGCCTACCATATCCAGCTGGAACATCGCAACCGTATTGGAAATCTCCTCTTCAGACATAGCCTCTACATACTCCTGCGAGCCGAGCAGCCCATTTTCCTCTGCTCCAAATGCGACAAATTTGATTGTTGTATCGGTTGGAGTATTGGCAAAAACTCTGGCTAACTCAAGCAATGCCCCTGTACCTGAAGCATCATCATTGGCTCCCGGGCCATTAGGAACAGAATCATGGTGGGCACCGATCACAATTTGCTGACCCGTATCGTGATTTTTCTTCGGCTCCTTAACAGCTTCCACATTGTAAGAGGTAATGTCCTCTCCATACCAGGTTGTCGCGGTAAACTCCTCTACCTTAACACCCTCATATCCATAGCTTTCCAGTTGATCCACAAGGTAGTCAACCGTTTGCTGTTCTCCTTCTGATCCAGCAGGTCGTGAGCCAATTTCCTCGGACAGATAGGAAATATGCTCATAGATGTTATCGACTTTCATCCGTTTAACCATTTTGTTATCGAAGGCCTGATCCGATTGTCCATTTGATGGAGCCTCCGCTGAGACAAACACAGGTGTCGCCGCCAGCATCATGATCATCATCCAAAGGGCTGATAACTTCATCCTTTTCATTCATACACTCCCTTTCCCTTTTTGTATTATTCATGGTTTAACTTCTGCCATTCAAGCATCTGTTCCTTTAAATTTGAAAAAATTGGGAGTATTGGCATAGTTATGTTTGTATGTACCCTTCATACCGACTACAACGAACGGTCCATTTTTCGCGTAATGATACAAAACTCGTCATTTCTGAACAAATTTCCAAAATAAGCAAAAAATCCTGAAACCAAAAAGAGGGGATGGTCGTCAAATATAATAAAAGGGAAAATATGGGGAGAATGATGATGAAAAAACTTGGATTTGTGATTTTACTATTCATGATTGTGATGACTTTGTTTATACATGATCGAAAAACACCGGCAATCAAGGAAGTCATGACGGAGGAGCCATCAAAGCTTGCAGGATATTCGGCTGAGCATCAGGAACTATTATATACAACCAGGGACAAAGAAATCATCCAGCAATTTTTACAGGCACTTGAACAGCTTGAATTTAAAAAAATAAGCTCGAACGGCTCCACACCTGAACAGGAAGTCCAGCTCTTTAATAAAGAAGGAAAAATGATTGCGGATGTTGAATTCGCAGGAAATCAGCATGTCCGAATTAACGAGGAAACGTTCAAGCTGGATAAGTCCTCTTCCCAGGTATTAAAACCTTTTTGGGATCGGTTTTATCATAAGGCCCGAACAGAAAATGTTACCTTTTGATTGCATTTTAAAATGGGTGTTTATCAACGAATGCCTTAATGAAAGCCTCCCCATTTAGCCCAAAAAGTCAAACCAATAGGCTAAAAGGTTGGTTGTGCATTTAAGTAAAATTCTTTGGCAGACTGTTCATCTGTCCAAAACTCTCTCCATAAGAAAAAAGAGCAGACAACACTTCCAGAGGGCATTGATTCTGAGTTCATGGATATATTAAATGATGTCATTAATGAGCATGATAAAGCGTTTAAAGGGTTAGTCAACATTGGGAATATATGATTCAATATTTTCTATGCAATCCAAAATATGATGCACTCCAAAATATGAAGCAAATAAACTTTGTCACTCTTCATAGTTGAATGGCTCCGTTTAAAACATCCTCTTTCATAGTCCAATGAATTGAATTTTCTGTTACTAATTCGACTTTAACACCAAGTATATCTTCAACATCTTGTTTAAATCGAATCAAGTCAAACAAACTTCTTCCTTGCTCAAATTCCATAAGCGTCTGAATGAGAAAAATCTGCTTCATCTTCTCCGTCTTCTACATTTAAATGAACTCTTTCTTTAATCCAAGACTTAGCCTCATAGAGATAACAAGCATTAAGAACAGACCAAACCTTATGATCTGGTCTGCTATTTTAGTATCTTATTTCATATTTTGGACTCTAAATCCGTATCTGTTAACGATATCTGAGTGTTCCTATTTCTCAGCATGTTTACCAGCACTTCTTCTCTTCCACTGCGCATATACTTCGATGATTCCAATAAAAATAATCACCCAGAACCCCGTCTGGTCGGGTGAAAATCCCCGCACAGAATCGCCGCCCAGCGCAGTTAATAAAAGAATAAGCCCGATAAGATAGATAAAAATAAAAAGCGATTCTTTAAAATGATGACCTTTCTGATGGCGGCCTGATATGACAATTGAAATGGCCATAGCAATCAGCAGTACCCAAAACATGGTGTCTCCCATGCCTTCAGCAAACGCCCATTGCGGAAAAAAGTCCAGCACGATTAAAATCGTTAAGAGGAGCAGCGCAATGATACCAGAGATGGTTGATGTCTTACTCATGGAAACACCACCTTTTCATTTCAGATTACTTTTGCAGTTCCACTTCGATATCTTCTGCAATTTTTTCAGGCTTTGTACTGGGCGCATAACGCTTAACAACCTCACCATCACGGTTGATCAGAAATTTGGTGAAATTCCACTTAATATCCTCTGTTAAAAATCCCCGTTTGGCACTCGTTAGAAACTGAAACAGCGGATGGGCCTGATCTCCTTTTACATCAATCCTTTGAAACATCGGAAAGTCCACACCATAATTCGTTTGACAGAATTCCATAATGTCCTCCTGCTCGGCAAATTCCTGATTGGCAAACTGGGCACAAGGGAACCCAAGTACCGTGAACTTTTTATCCTTAAAGCGTTTATATAAGCTTTGCAGACCTTCAAACTGTGGTGTAAACCCGCATTTGCTTGCCGTATTGACAATCAGCAGTACATGACCTTTATATTTATCCAGAGAAACTTCCTCTCCATTTGAAAGATTTGCGGTATAGTCGTATACATTTGCAGCCATAAATGCACCACCTCCTCTTTCCATTATGAAACCTAGCGAACAAAACAGCTGTTAGCGAAATTGGCGAATCGTCTGACGGAACTTTTCGGCAACAGCAGCAACTCCTTCATTAATTTCTGCTTCGGTCAGGGTCATCCTCACAAAGCTCTCATCCATATCCAAGGCCTCAGCAAACAATCCTCCAAGTCCTTTGGCACGTCGATCCACTTGCAAAACGATTTCCAGCTGATTGGCGCCCATAAAGAACATCGCTTCCAGTTCATCGAGATCTCCGCGGAATTCACCGCCTGGATAAAACTCAAACTCCTGAATATATTCATGACGTCTGGAAAATTCCATTTCAACCTTCCGCAAATGGAAGCCGAGCTCATTGGTTAAGCAATCCAGTGCGGTTCTCATAAACGGATGAGGCTCCACCGTTATATAGTCCCGGTCATTAGGGTCAATCGCATTCGGAACATCAAGGCCTGTCTGCACCCAAACCTTCGTCCGGCCCAATGTCGGCGGCGTATGTACAGGCAGTGTATCCTCAAATGAAATCTCTTTCCTTTCCCCTTCTTTTACTGTGAAGGACTGATCAATCGAAAAAGAGGCCAGAATGACGTCTTTATAAACCTTCCGATCATCCTTTTCCTGAACTGCTTCAGTCATGACAAATAAACGGATCTGGTTCACCTGCTGATCGGTATTTCCTCCTTCAATCACAACCTTACCAGAGAACGGCTCTCCTGCCGTAAGATGGTCATTATCAAGCCGTGTGTCCACCTTTGCGCTTCCAATCCCTACACTCGCCAGCCATTTTTTTAACATCCTTTTCCCCCTAAATCATAAAATTTGTTGTTATGTTCCTGAAAATTTTTCGTTCGGCTATCGTTCTTATTCGATGTCTTTCTGCAAACTTCCTTTTTCCGATTTTTGAAACTTTAATGGTCTGAATCATCTGAAGAGTTTTCCTGCTTTGAATAACAAGGGTTACAGAGCAGTTTTCCTCCTTCATGAACCCCATCTAAAAACCCGTCCTTACAGTAAACCATTTCACCACAGTTTTGACAATTCCCGACTGGTTCCTGCAACGAACACACCCCTTTCTGCAAGTATCATTACCTGTCTTTAGCGGTGGCCTCTTAATTGAGACTTCTCCGTTGATTTATAAGTACCTCAGGATTCAGTGGTAAACGCACCGCTTTAACCCATCGACCTCCAAAACCTTAAGGAAACCTGCTCTTCTCCCGTTTCTGTTTGGGTCACCCTTTTTCTGTCAAACACAAATCCCCGTGCTTGGTAAAAAGGAAGGCCGTATTGATTATCCTCCTGGACAGACACCCATTGCCTTTTTACTCCTTCTTTCAGCTGGTCATCTGTCAAAGCTTTAAGCAGCTTCCTTCCAATCCCTTGATAGCGATAATGCTCATCAACATAAAGAACAAAAATCTCCCCTTCTTCAGGTCCAGTAGGTGCACCGCCAATCACTCCTGCCACGTTATTCCCTGCTGATGCAATATAAGTATAAGCGCCATTTTGAATGTCTTTCGTGACACGATCTGTATGGTACCAGTGTTCAATATTTTTACGCTGATATTCCGCGCTTAATTTCCCTTCAACTGTCTGGCGCCAGCCCCTAGCACAAATAGAGGCAATAGCCTCCGCATGTTCAGGCTTCGGTTTTTGAATGGATATTTCCATAATCTCACCTCATCTTTTGACGGCTTTTAATGATTGGCAGCATTGGATTCTTTCGATGACAGGATCTGAAATATGGGCTTTTATGCGGTATACGAAATGCAGGGGGAGCAGGTTTCAAAATTTGTGGAGGATACCAACAATTTCATGGGCGGAAAGTTCAGGAAATACACTCACGTGGAGGAGGGGATCCATCACCTTTTTCTTTATGAGAAGTGATTCTCAGTGGCGCTCAATCGTCATTTGATATGCATCAGGCGGAGGAGAAATCGAGTGCTGAGTCCATGTGGCTACACACTCGATTCCCTGATGCCCTTCATAGCTTACTTCGCTCTAGGCTCGCTATCGAAGTCGATTTTCTTATGTGTACCATCGCAAAATGGCTTGTTGGCGGAATGACCGCAGCGGCACAAAGAAAAGCTTGATTTCGTTTCAAATACATTTCCTTCAGCATCCACCAGTTCTACATCCCCTTTGATACGGTAAGATCCGTTATCATTAACCTTAATCGTTACCTTTTCACTCACAAAATCGCCTCCCGTTTATTAATCATCCCCTTTATCATAATATAAAAAAGCGAAAATTTAAAATATTCCCGTTCGCTTTAGCGCTTTAAAGCACGTGGGGACAAAGCACGTGGGGACAGTCCCGCGCAAAGGAAAGCAAATCGTCATAATAAAAATCTGCTTCGGGTTCTCTGTTCCCGCTGCCAACATATACGGTTTTCGTTCCTGCTGCCTGGCCTGCTTCTATATCAGGCTTTCGGTCCCCGACCATATAGCTCCTGGATAAATCAATGTCATACGCTTCTGCGAGATCCTCAATCATTTTCGGCTTAGGCTTCCGGCAGGCGCATTGGTCATGGGGTTGATGCGGACAATACGCAATATCCTCCACCCTTGCTTCAAACGCTGCTAAGTCCTCTCTCATTTTCTCATGGATCGCATGAAGATTTTCTTCCTCCATATACCCAAGGCCAATCCCGCCCTGGTTTGTCACGACAAACACCTGATACCCTTTTTCATTCAATATACGAATCGCTTCACCTGCTCCTTCAAGAAGGTGAAAATCTTCAGGCTGGTTCACAAATTTTACCCGTTCACTTAATACCTCATTGATCACACCATCACGGTCCAAAAACATTCCAGCATACATTCCATCACCTCTTTAACAATTCCTTTTACCAGGCAGTATAGCCATTGCGCTTACATTTATGATAGCCATCACTCGTTCATCAATCTATTTTTCATAGAAACAAGATAGGTATCATGCTAGTTTTCGGTACGTCGTCATAGAATACTAACAAAAGATAAAGGAGGTGAACGTATGGGATACGGCGGCGGATACGGAGGCCAGAATAGCATGTTTGTGCTGATCGTCGTACTTTTTATTCTGCTGATTATTGTCGGCACGAACTACGGCGGTTTCTCCGGCGGTTATTAATGTGTAAACCTTTTTGAGTCAGCCATAACCTGTTTTACCGTAACCCATCAACCCATCCCCACTTTCCTAAGTGGGGCTTTTTTTATGTCAGCTATTTCTGTTAACAAAAACGCAACTCTTTTCTGATTTTGATAGACACGAAAAACACAGACTGAACGATTATAGTCACAGAAAAGCGATATGATCAAAAAAGGAGTGATCGTTTGAAGCATTGGGTGAAAGTCCCTCTTCCCTATGAACTTATGAGGATTCGAAACGAGAATACGAAAAAGTTTTTTCAGGAAGTCAAGCGCTGGTTACCGACAGCTTTTCCCAACTGCGAATTAATGCTGATTCACCAGACATTTGCCTATTGCCGCAAATGTTCCGAATCCAAAATCGAAAAGGAGTTGACGTCCATTGGTTCGACCACTGAAAGCAGGGATTGATTATTTCCCATTAGATGTTGATATTGATCAGGATGATAAAGTAGCCCTAATTGAGGCCAGACATGGCATTGAAGGGTTTGGTGTCATGATTAAATTGCTGATGAAAATTTATAAGGAAGGCTATGTGTATGCGTGGTCCGAGCGGGAAGAACTGCTCTTCTCCAAACGGATCCATATGAATCAGGAAAAGGTGCAGCAGATTGTTTCGGACTGCTTAAACGAAGGACTGTTTAACAAGACCCTCTATAAAAAATTCAGGGTGCTGACAAGTCATGGCATCCAGAAGCGTTACTTGGAAGCCGTCAAACGTCGCAAGGAAGTGCGCATTTGTAAACATTACTTCTTGCTTGAAGATCTTGAATCCATTTTAGGACATTCAAAAACGGCGATTTACCTGGTTGACAGAGACGGAAAGGAAGTAAATGTAAACCAAAAACCCGTCGAACCCCCGCATTCCGACAACCAAAAATCACAAAGAAAAGAAAAGCAAAATAAAGAAACACAAACATCCCCGTCCACGAACTATAACCCCAGGGATTTAGAAATGGCGACCTTACTCTTTGACCTTATGAAACAGAACAATCCCCATGTAAAGAAACCAAACATTGAAAAATGGGCTCAGGACTGCCGGCGGATGCATGAACAGGACCAGCGAACGTATGAACAAATTGAATGGCTCATCCGCTGGAGTCAAGCCGATTCATTCTGGAAATCCAATATTTTATCGATGGACAAGCTTCGTAAAAAATTCGACCAGCTGATCATCAAAATAAAAACAGCAAGAGAACAGAATTCAGAATCCTCAGCCCCCATGCCCTATCATCAGATGCCAGATCCAAATACTTTTTTATTTAAGGAATGATACCGATGGCCAATCTTCAATTTCAGTATGATAATGAATGTTTTCTCTTGGGAGCTATTCTGCAGGAGCCTGAGTTAATTGAGGAAGTAAACCTCTTACCTGCTCATTTTATTCATGAAAAAAATCGCGCTCTATTTCAGAATATGCTCGACTTATACAATCAGGGAAAGGATACGGATATTATTTCCCTCTCCCAGCAGAAGGATACCAAAGTCTGTCAGTTTGGCGGTAAGGACCGATTAAGGGAGCTCTATCAATCGGTCCCTTCCCTTAAGGCCTTCTCCAGATATCAGGATGGAATTCGCAGCTTTCATGCGATTTTTAAGGCTCAGGATATTGCCCATCAGTTTCTGAATGAATGTCACAACAGCCACGAAATGATTCATTTAGAAACGATGATCCGTCAGCTGAGTAAACTCGAGGCCTCCACCGTAAAAAAGCAGCTTTCCTTTCATGACCAGTTGAAACAACGGGTGATTAATCATCACAACAGTCCAACAATCGGTCTTAGCGGAGTTCATACCGGCTTTAAGGAGATTAACGCCTTTACGGATGGATGGCAGCCTGCTGATTTGATCATTGTCGGCGGCCGCCCCTCCATGGGGAAAACAGCTTTTGTTTTAAACAGTCTTCTTTATGCTGCCAAGCAAAAGCCATATTTTTCCACACTATTCTCTATAGAGATGGCCAGTGATCAGATTATTGACCGTCTGATCGCTATGGAAGGCCGCATTAATTTAATGAAACTCAGAAATCCAAACAAAGTGTTTCAGGATCAGGATTGGGAAAAATACAGCCATACAGTCGGAGAGCTTGAACGGCTGAATTTTGACATTCGCGAGGAGTATACGGTCCCTGATATTCGGGCGGCTGTCCGGAAAAATATGAAAGATCATCCAGAGGAAAAGCATGTCGTGGCCATCGATTTTTTAACGCTTCTGAAACATCCCAACCCTTCGCAGAACACCCATAAAGATGTAACCGATATTGTGCAGGACTTAAAACAGATGGCCAAGGACTTAAAAATACCGGTCATCGTTTTGGCCCAACTGAATCGGGGTGTTGAAAAGCGACTGGATAAACGCCCCAATATGAGTGATTTAAGGGAATCCGGCTCCATTGAACAGATTGCCGATGTCGTCACCTTTCTGTATCGGGATGGCTATTACCAGAATCAGGCTCACGATCAGCGGACAGAAGTGATTATCGCGAAGAATCGTAACGGTGCAACAGGAACCATTCCCCTGACCTTTGAAAAGGAAACCAATACATTTTTTGATGAGGTGAAACAATGAAAATCAAAGAGCTCTATTATGAATCCTTCGTGGAGGATTACCCCTCCCTTACACTTTTAATCGATTATCTGGTCAA
Organism: Virgibacillus sp. MSP4-1; assembly: GCF_010092505.1. NCBI lineage: Bacteria > Bacillati > Bacillota > Bacilli > Caryophanales > Bacillaceae > Virgibacillus > Virgibacillus sp. MSP4-1. The sequence continues at coordinate 648,973 of NZ_CP048021.1, read as the reverse complement.
CGAACGAAAGCTGTTAACTCTCCTGGATGACGTCAACAACCTGCAACCGTATCTTCAGGATCATGTGAAATCCAAAATGAATGCAAGGCTCATCGCTTATAAGGAATATCTGAATTGTAAAAAGGAGGCATAGAAATACCAGGACAACTTCGTAAAATGTATTTAGGCCGTAAAAAATTTGTTATAATTAAGGTATATGAAGTCCAACCTCATTAAAAATACAAATTCCCGCCAGCCATTTCGCAAATTTTTCTTACTTACCATAGCTAAAAAGGGAAAAGTCTGCATTTAACAGATTCACAAAAGAAGGATATACTGCCAAAAGGAGGTGAAGTCATGGACCAGGAAGCCAAGCAATTATTACTTAGCCTGAAAAATGGCCAGGATCGACTGCAGCAGTCTTTCGATCAACTATCGGAAGGACAGGCACGTCTCGAAACTGAACAAACCAAACTATCAGAAAAGGTATCTGATTTAGCGGTCAGACAAATTAAATTAGAGGAAAACCAGAAACACTTTTCCGAAAAACTGGATGAATTTGCAGTGAGACTTGATCATTTTGATGAAAGATTAGATCAGTCTGATGAACGGCAGAATCAGTTTGCCGAAAAATTGGATCAATTTGATAAGCGACAGAATCAGTTTGCCGAAAAATTGGATCAATTTGATAAGCGACAGGATCAGTTTGCCGAAAAATTGGATCAATTTGATAAGCGACAGGACCAGTTTGCGGAAAAATTGGATCAATTTGATAAGCGACAGGATCAGTTTGCCGAAAAATTGGATCAATTTGATAAGCGACAGGATCAGTTTGCCGAAAAATTGGATCAGTTTGATAAGCGACAGGATCAGTTTGCCGAAAAATTGGATCAGTTTGATAAGCGACAGGATCAGTTTGCCATAAAGCTCGATCAATTTGGGGAACGCTTGGATCAGTTTGATGAGCGGCAAAATCAGTTTGCCGAAAAATTGGATCAATTTGATAAGCGACAGGATCAGTTTGCCATAAAGCTTGATCAATTAAGCAAAGAACAACATCAATTTGCTGAGAAACAAGAGCGATTTGAAAAACAACTGGCCCATTTTGGAGAAGGTCTCACCAGAATTGAACGGAAAATCGGTGCGATTCTGGAAACTTATCAAAATCTGGAGGAATATCTATCCGTACAGCACAAAATCGTTCGAACCCTTTCGGAAAGATCCATCAGACATGAAGCGATTTTAAACGAGGGCTATCCTGAAAAGTAGGGTATGTTCATCATCCTTATAAAAAGTAAAGCGGACAGCCCTCGATATCGCATCCCTTAACCCTTACTCATCTGCACCTGTTTTTCCAGTACTACAGAAGTAATCGAGACCATTAGCAGTGCTCCATATCCATAAAGAGGAACGTCATAATCCCAGATCAACGTTCCTATTACGGCATATAAGAACAGAACTATGGTGCACACAAATACTAAAGCCCTCAAAATTTTCATCTAGGACTCCCCCCACCATGTTCACTTAAGGCAGTTCATTCCCTGCTGCACGGTAAATTTCATACCATTCTTCCCTTGTCATAACCACCTCAGATGCCTTGGCAATATTCGTGATGCGCTCTGGATTCATCGAGCCCAGAATCGGTTGAATCCTGGCCGGATGACGTAAGATCCAGGCAATGGCCGTTGCAGATTTATTGATTCCATACTTATCGCCAATTTCCTTAAGTTTTTCATTTAACTCAGGAAATTGATCATGATCTACAAAGACTCCTTCAAAAAATCCATATTGAAACGGAGACCAGGCCTGGATGGTCATATTATGTAAGCGGCTGTAATCCAGAAGGCTACCATCTCTATCCAATCCATTTTCATGCTTCATGTTCACATACAAGCCTTTATCAATCATTCCAGTATGCATAACACTTAACTGAAGCTGATTCACAATCAAATCCTGCTCTACATATTTTTTCAACAGCTCAATTTGCAGAGGATTGTGATTGCTTACACCAAAATGATTCACTTTTCCACTTTTCTTTAGCTCATGAAAAGCTTCCGCAACCTCTTCTGGTTCTACCAATGTGTCTGGACGATGCAATAGCAATACATCAATATAATCTGTTTTTAAACGCTTTAAGCTTTCTTCAACCGATCCTACAATATGTTCTTTGGAAAAATCAAAATATCCTTTACGTATACCCGTTTTTGTCTGTAGCACAATGTTCTCCCGTACAGAAGAGTTCATACCTATAGCATCAGAAAAAATCTCCTCTGATTGGCCATCAGCATAAATATCCGCATGGTCAAAAAAATCAATCCCGGCATCCAGAGCACTGTTAATAACCTTTGCTGCTTGGTCTTTTGACAACTTTCCCATACGCATGCAGCCTAATGAGATGTTGGATACGGATAAATCACTCGTTCCTAATTGTAATTTTTTCACAGCTTAAAACTCCTTTCTATTGCTCCTTCCATTGTACATCATAAAGGGAAAATTTAATAAGTAGCGGGTCTATACTGATAATAGGAACAACTCCTGAATAGACTGATAAAAGGAAACTTCCATCAGTGAGGGTATCACGGCCCGTACATGCGTGATAAAAACAGCGAAAGAAGGGATTGTATGTATCAGTCGTATCCTCATGTCCGTTCAGCTCAATCCAACCCTTTATCTTATCTTAGAGTGACAGGAGAAGGGACCCTCTCCGTCAGACCAGACCAGGCGGACATTTCCTTGGGTGTCATCACGAAGCATCAGAGCCTGCAGACGGCCCAGCAGACCAATACTCAGACGGCCTCGCAGGTGCTGGAAGCTCTGCGCCAGCTCGAGATTCCCAGCGAGAACATCCAAACGACCACGTACCGAATTGATATGGATTATGATTACAAAGACGGGGAGCAAATCTTTCGCGGCTACCGAGTGACCAATATCGTACAAGTAACCGTAGAGGACATCAATCAAGTGGGACTTGTTGTTGATACAGCGGTTAATCATGGAGCAAACACCGTCAATCATATCGAAATGAAGGTCGCAAACCCGAATGTCTATCAGCAGCAGGCGCTTTCCCTGGCGATTAAAAACGCCCAGGCCAAGGCCCACACAGTCCGACAAACCAATGGATTACCAGTCCAAACCAGTCCCTTTAAGATTAAGGAAATCCGTTTTCAGGAACCAGGAAGACCACAAACCATGGTTTTAGGTGTTTCCACAGATAGTCCTACCACTCCCATTGAGCCTGGAGAAATCCAAATTAAATCCATAGTAGAAGCCACTTTTCTAATGGGTTAATAAGCGTTCAGTCAAGAAGATGAACTTCATCACCGGCGTAAATGTCGCCTGTTCTTTTGACAGAAGCGTATACGCCAAAATTATTGTTCCTTTCTTTTATAAGTGTTTTATGCAGGCTTGCATCCCGCCCGGCATGATCAGGATCAACCGTAATAATCATACACCTTTTACAATGTCCGACGAATTCAATTTCCGTTTCATTTCCAATTTTCATCCGACGTCCAACCCAATCATCTTCCACAAAAGGAAGCTTTTCATTTAACGAAATGATTAAATTAGGACGAAATCGTCTTGAATCCACTTGGTCCTTGCCCCACAAATCCTCCAGTTTCTCTAAAGATGCATCCGTCGCAAGCAAAATATTTTCCACAGCAATAGGTCCAATCGGCACATGTGTCGGGCGATATTCTCTGGTCGTAATGGTTCGGTTTGATAGGTGCTCCAATTCTTTTATGAGATCCTCATCATCCCAATGATAAACCTTCCCTTCAGGTGTGATGACCTCTACATCAGGATATTGTTCCATGGAAGGTTCTCCCGCAAATCGGGCCTGATATTGTACCATTTCCTGCAGCTGGGTTATGGTCAGGAAGTTTCCTGTATCTGCGTCTTCATAAGCATGACTGCGGTCTCCGTATAACCCATAATCCATGATTTTTGTCTGCTGGACACGCTCTCCACGAAAGGATTTTACCGGATGTCGAACGATTTCTTTTATATGACCAATAAACAATTCATTCACTCCCCTACCCCTTTTGTCTTAAACCTCTCTAAATGCAATAAAAAACAGAATTTTCTCCTAATCTTTTACTTTAACACATAGTACAACAGCTTCTATTGTCAGTTTGAATGGATCTGTTCATTATACCTAATTCCGTCCTTCAGCTATATTCTGCATGCCCTATTCTTCAGGTAACGACTCAAATAATTGCTCGGCTTCATGAACGCTATCGGCGGGAAACGCAAATCTGACTCGTTCTTCTGAATCACGGAAGGATCCTGCAAAAGTTTGTAAATCCCTCGAAATCCATAAATCGCCATTTCGAATCGTGCCATTTATTTCAATCAGTCTATAATGTCGATTGGATCCATTGAATCGATCCACTAAAGGGGTTTCTCTGAACTCATCTCCACCTGAATAAAGGAAAAATTCATGATCATTAATCTTCATTTGTCCCTCTAAAGTATATCCGAACAGTAGATTCCTTTGCTTTTCTCCCCTGAAGTCGATTTCAATGATTTCAGGATCCCTCGTCTGCTCTGTAAAATATATAGCCTCATAGCTGTACTCAACATCTGTCGGATAGGAAATGACGAAAAACCCAATAAAAATCAAAAGGGCCATTCCACTATTTAAAAAGTTAAGGATGTGTAATTTCTGTACCCTATTATGTTTCCATTGCATAAATGCCCGAAATCCAAATAATCCGCTTAATAGAAGCATGCCATAGGTCCCTTCCCGCCCGTCATCCCATTCCCACACAAAACCTGACAGAACGAACATCAGCACTGCCATAAAAATAATGAAAAAAGCTTCAGGAAATTCCGGCCAGGGTGGTTCCTCCTTGTACGGCCTTTTAGGTAAGTCAAATTTTTTCCGTAAAAACAGGTATGCCAAAGTATAGGCTATAGCAACCCCAAATAAAAAAATCATATACATACAAACAATCTCCTTATAAAAAAAGAATTACAATGAAGATGGGGTTTCATCCATGAGGTTGGCCAGAATGATGTAAATAAGCAGATTAACAGGAATAAAAATAAACAGTATCCGAACAAGCAGAGAAGATATACCGAAAAATGATGCGATTCCTCCGCAGACTCCGGCTATGGATTTATCTGTTGCCGACTTTTTAAGGTTGAATGTCACTTTCTTCTCCCTCCTTGCGTTTTGTATGGATGTTGTTTTACTTTTCAGTTTCTAAGCTCATTACGTCTTATCGGTTCACTAAGTTTCAAGGTGGATCATTTTTTATCATATTCCGCTAATTTTACTTGTATAATTTTACCATAATCGAACTGAGATTGCAGTAAAAAATGACGCGGCGATTCGCGTCATCTTCATTAAATTTACCGTGCTACTTTTTACAATACCGATAAAACCAAGGAAATAATCAATCCCACAGATGTAATCATCCCGACTATGGCTCCACCATCCTCATAGGCTTCAGGCATCATTGTCGAGCTGACCATGGCTACAATGCCACCTGCTGCAAACGTATTAATGATGGCGATCACATGTCCTGAAACATCATCCAAGAGTACATATCCCCCTAAAGAACACAGACCGGTTATAATAAAAACGGTCGTCCAGAGAATCAAGATTTTTGCTTTGGAATACTGACTTTCCTTCAACCCAATCGTACTCGACAATCCTTCCGGCAAATTACTGATGAATATGGCAGAAACAAGGACCATACTCACTTTTGTATCAATCATGCTGATCCCAATGACTACTGCTTCAGGCAGGGAATCAATTAAGGTTCCAATAAAAATCGCCAGACCGGAATGCCCCTCAGGATTCTGCCGTGATCGTTTTCGTTCATTCGCTCCCTTTTTATCGAGAAAAAGATTAATAATGGTAAAAAATAACGCACCTGAAATAAACCCGATCGTTGTTGGTACCAGCCCTTCGTCTTCTGCTGATGGATAGAGCATTTCAAATGAAGAAGCTCCGATTAAAACCCCGGATCCAAAGGCCATAACATATGCAATCATGGTCTTTTTAATATCAAAATAAAGACCGATGATTCCCCCAATAAAAAGGGCTGAACCAGCTAGTCCACCCCATAACAATGCCTGTAGCATTTACTTATCTCCTTTTAGTGATGTTGGTACTTCTTAGATTTCCATGCACCTGAAAGGAACATACATCCAATCCCTTTTTTCGAATGATGAAAATTCGTTGAAGATTTTTGCAGGATAGTGATATAATTTTTACACCTTAAATAAAGAAAGTATGATGACGATGAGTGAATTACAAAAAGCGACATTTGCAGGCGGTTGTTTCTGGTGTATGGTTAAGCCGTTTGATCAATGGGAGGGAATTCACGGCATTGTTTCCGGGTATACCGGCGGACATGTGGAGAACCCTTCTTATGAACAGGTGAAAACAGGTGAAACCGGCCACTATGAATCCGTCCAAATCACCTATGATCCTGAGCTTTTTCCTTATGAAAAATTATTGGAACTGTACTGGCAGCAAATTGATCCTACAGATCCTGACGGCCAGTTTCATGACCGGGGGAGCCAGTATCGTACCGCTATTTTTTATCATAATGAAAAACAAAAGGAATTAGCCGAACGTACAAAAGCGGAGTTAGCGGCCAGCGGAAAATTTAAGAATCCAATCGTTACGGAAATTTTACCCGCGAAGGTCTTTTATGAAGCAGAAGAGGAGCATCAGGACTTTCACAAGAAAAACCCTGACTATTACACGGAAGACCGGGCAAAGTCAGGGCGGGATGAGTTTATCGCTGAACATTGGGAAAAATAACCCATCACATTTGTATTCAACGGAAGAGAAAAATTCCATATCAAAAAGCAGTCTGATATCCAGCCGAATCAGACTGCTTTTTATTAGAATCATCTGGCCTGAAGGATGTTCTGATCCTCCATTCGATGGATCACTCGAAGGGCTTTTCCCTTATTCTCATTGTTTACGTAAACTCTGTAATCATTGCCCAGATTCACATAGGAACCTCCCGGGACCGATGAAACCTTACTGATCACTTCCTGCTTATAGCTGACATCTGCTGTATTTAATTGATCGATGACTTTTACATAATCCTGATGATTTGTGGTGCGATAAACCAGACTCTTTCTCTTTGAGACACAGTAACCGACAAAGTTGACAATAAATTGCACTCGAATTCCCCCTAGTAAAAACTTTGGCGAAATTATTTTATGCACCATTTCCTGTTTTAGAAGATGTTTCAATTGAATTTTTTCTTAAAATCCATATCTTAACTAGTGAACAAACCTCGCCTTTACACGTCTGGATCTGACAAAACAGACAATCCAGACGGCGTAGATTAAAAATAACCCCAACTCACTGCTTCCCGGAAAATACAACAGGCAAGTCCCCTTCATCCATTTAAAAATCGTCCTTTTTAAAGACATAGCTTGCTTTATGATAATCCATCTTCATTTCATAAAATCGATGGGCGTCTTTTCGTTGTAGCCCGGAAGAAAGGGCGATTCTCTCATAATTATGTTTTTTCGCCCAGTCCTCCACATAGGTTAATAGTTTTTCTCCATAGCCCTTTGAACGTACCGCTTCGTCTGTAACGAGATCACACACCCATACGAACCTGCCGTAATAGAGCGTGATCATCGGCTTAAAACCGGTCACAGCAACGATTTTATCTCCATCGTATAATACCGCAAGTTTATATTGATCCTTTTCCTGCGCCTCCATCACGAGATCGAGATACGTTTCTTCAGTCAGGTGTGTTCGTAGTTGCTGCATAACCGGAAAGACTTCCAAAATTTCCTCCCGGGATGTGAGTTCTTTTATTGAGATTGAGTTCATCGATTCATCCTCCAGTTTCATTTATTGGCTCGTTTTGTAGCGATTTGTTGCTTTTTTAAAAACAATATCGTTTAAATAACACTTATTTGTTCTGATTCATGATGAGTGTATGCATACGTTCCGGCAAAACACTTCGCTTTCCATGGGCCCGGCCTCAGTCTCCTCGGAAGCAAAAAACGCTTCCTGCGGGGCCTTCTCCACGGGCTGTTCCCATAGGAGTCTACGTGTTCTGCCTCCACTAAATAGGATGTTCTTATGTAAGTATATTGAGACCTGGTCATAACTCAATAGTATCCAATGTTAGAATGAAGTGAATCGCTGTTTTAGCGGAGACTCCTGATCGGTTAAAATCGGCACGTCCTGCGCTAACACCGACACTATAACGTCCTATTCATCGTGGGAGGATGGCCTCGGAACAGCTGAACCAAAATTCAGAATAAGCTAAAACCTCCATCAGTAGAGGTTTTCCATCACCCACTGATGGTTAGTTGAACTTATCAGAAATATACTGGCCGTATATCCCCCACTCATTCTTGTTGAGTTACGCTCAAGACTTGAAGTGGGGAATAGTACGGACAGTAATGCGTGATAAAAATGAATTCAAATTTTTCCGATACAATGGTAAGGTAGTATTTGAATGAATGAAGGGGGGATAAACATGGGCATTTTACTCTACATTACCATGACCATTGTGTTTTTAAGCATTTTATATTTAATCATTGAAACGGCTGTCAAAAATGGCATAGAGCGTTCAGCCCTGGGACAGTATTTGCAGGAGAAAACAAAAGAAGAAAAGGCTGAAGACGCGGATCATCATTCATAACACCAAATTCACGGGAATAGTCATGTAATCCTTGATTATTCCTTATTATCCTCACACACCATCAGCATATTTCCATCCGGATCTTTAAATACAAAAAAATGATCATGCTGAATATCGGTCACGAGCTCAACACCATTCTCTTTCATAAATTGAAAGGACTCCTTTATGTCATCCGTGCCAAACTGAACAGCTGGTACATTGAAGGTAGGAAGCTCCTCATTTTCCCTGCGCCACATCGGCATCGTATCTAAAATCATCCCTGCCCCCTCCATCTCAGCTGCGTAAATATGATCGAAATAAACCTCTCCATTTTCAATCCCCAGCATTTTCGAGTACCATTCCTTTGCCTTTTGTACATCTCTTACGGGAATAAACACGGCATTCACTTTGTTTTTTATTGGGCTTGCCATAGATAAAAACTCCTTTCTGCTTTTAGGGTAAAGTTTTACTCTTTATAAATTCTATCGATCCCAAAAATTCCCTATGACATTGAATAAAAATCAGTAATATCAAACCATTTTTTGTCTTTCTCTATATAGAAAAGCACATAATCGTATCAAAATAACAAACACTATGTATCGAAATGATTCAATAATGGAGGATAAAAGTATGTCACAGGAACATTTACATCAGAAATTGCAACAGGCCAGTCAGCAAATTGATAAGGCACAGGAGGCTGTGCGCCTGTCACAGGGAACAGACCCTCAGCTTGTCGAACAGGCAAAACAGGTGCTCAGACAAGCAGAACAGGAGCTGCAAAATGCTCAGGATCAATCAGGCACGGAAGCAACCGAAAATCCGCAATTTCAGCAGGCCTTTGAGCAGATCCATGATACACGTCAGCACATTCAGGAAGTCGAACAGCATAGTGACGACGTCTAAAGGGAAATTTCCATACGACCTAAGCGCTTGGATCAATCCATCCAAGCGTTTTGTTTATTCTGCTTCCCCCTTTCGCTTGCCTAATATAGCTTGAATCCTCTCTTTTTCTTCATCTTTATTTTTATACTCGAAAAACCCTAACCGATTCCCCCATGGGTCCTTAAATGTAGCCCAGTGAACGGGAACCTCATCCCTCGTATATATGGAAAACTCATCCACATCGAGCTCGCTTACCAGCCTATGTCGTTCTGTTTCGATGTGCTCGACTCCTAATCGTAAAGGACCACTGTCTTTACCAGGAGTTCCTTCTGCGAGTTGTAACCAGCTTCCAGGTACGATCTCCCATTCAGCAATGCCCTCATGAGGCTCAAAATCCGGTTGCCTCTGAAGCAGCATTATATACCATCGCAGACCCTCGCGGAAATCATCCACTCTCATTTGAACGGTCATCTCAAAAACCATACGAACACCCCCACAACACTTTTAACACTAAAAATTCGCTAAAACTTCATGTTTTCCTTCCAATTTTCAAATGATTTAAACATTTTCTTTACTTATCCGTTTGTATATGTTACCTTTTAGTCACGTAATAGTTATGTTACGAAATAGTAACATATTAGGAGGAATTGTGTGGAGAACGATAACCTTAATGATGTATTTCAGGCCCTTGCCCATCCCATCAGAAGAACCATCATTGATTTATTAGCCCAGCATCCGTTAACAACAGGTGAGATTTGCGATCATTTTGACGTATCCAGATATGCCGTAATGAAACATTTAAATATACTGGAAGCCTCCCAGCTTGTCCTCACAAGAAAAAAAGGGCGGGAAAAAATCAATTATTTTCATGCTGTTCCTCTGCAGGAAGTTTACAGGAGGTGGATGAACCAATTTCAGGCTGAAGATGCCGACTCATTGATGAATATTAAAAACTTTTTTGAGGAAAAGGAGCGTGTTTCCAGTATGCCTAATCTAAAGGAGAAAGATTCCTTTCAAATCTCACAGGAGATAAGCATACAGGGCAAAAAGGAAAATCTGTTCAAAGCACTGACGGAGGAAATTGATCAATGGTGGTCCATTCGTTTATTTGAGGATTCGAAGCTTTGTGTGGAGAACGAAATAGGCGGCAGGTTTATGGAAAAATCCACGAATGGAAAGCAGGCACTATGGGCGACGATTATGATCATCAAACCGAATGAAGAACTGCATTTTCAAGGACCATTAGGATTAACAGGAGCCGTGAACAGCTATTATAGGTTTAAATTAAGAGAAACAGCTGAAAATGAAACGATTTTACAGCTGGAACATACGGTTTACGGAATGATAGACCCCGCATGGGAAAAGGAATATCGAGAAGGATGGAACCGGCTGCTTCATGATTTTAAACACTTTATGGAGAACTAAAGAGAACGTATCATCATGAAGGCAAGCCTATGTAACGGGACAGTTCAAACGCAAGCTGTCCCGATGCTCTCACACTTGATCATCCTTTGTGCTCCACGTCTTCCCGTCTGTGTTATTTTGGACAATTTCCTGATAAGGTGTAAGGGAATCGTCTTCGGTTACTTTTTCATGGTGCCCGGGATACTGTTCAAATTCTGAATCCACCACATCGTTTAATACTGCTGAACTGTCTGTTTCTGCTTTAACATTTTCCATATCCTTTTCAAAACGGGTTTTCCTGTCCATGATGGGCCCTCCTTATCTGCTTTACCTTAGTATTTCCCTGTCAGCAGCAGAGTATGAAAGACTAAGTGAGAGAGCATCCGCTTCGGTCATGGACCTGAATCCTACGAGCTACCACTATTTATATTTTTGATGACCCTGGCAGGATTCCCGCCCACCACAACATTCCTGGGGACGTCTTTCGTTACGACTGACCCGGAGGCAATTACCGCATTTTCACAATTGTTACACCTGGATTAATCACGGCCCTTCCCCCAATCCAGACATTGTCTCCAATGTTGACAGGCTTACCAAACTTACCTCTATAAGTTTTTTTCCTCCGATTTCGATTTCTCAAGCCTGTTCGCTCATTTCCGCCATTAGCAAAGCCTATCATCTCATCACTTTGATTTTCAGCCACAAATACAGGACTTTTACGGATCAGTTCCTCCCATTTAGGCCGCCGACGTTCAAAGGTCATTTGATTTAAGTACGAAGAAGGCACAATCCCTTTATAAGTTGTCTTCCAGCTGTTCACCTGTACTTTTGCCATATCCAGCGCATCACTCACCAATGCTTGACGAATTCGCAATTCTCCACCTCCCTATACAAGTTAAAAATATAGATTAATCGTCGCAATGAAGCTGATAAGCGTATACAATACAGAGCCAAAGAATAAAGGACCAACGTTTGCCTTCAGTTCATTGCTGTCTTTCTGGATTTTCCAGCCTGTTTCACTTGCCTCGTAAGCAGCCATTTTTGATAATACACCACCACTACTGTTAAAAAAGTAAAGGACAACGGATAGCCCCAGTCCAATGAGAAAGCTCCACTCCCCATATGAAAAAGCAAAAATCAAACTTGCGCCCCACACAATAGCGGCGATCATGACCGCCCATATAACCGAATGAATCGCAACTTTTTTCATATTTTCACCCCTCCCTCCTTATCGCGAGATGTCTTTAAAAGGTTTCTACGTTTTAAAACATCAAAAGTTTCTTGGATTTCTAAAGGATTTTGTCAAACCTAGTCCCCTCATTCAATCCATGTAAATAATTATGAAATGTCTGTGTCATATTAAAATGAAAGTTCCCTATAAGAGGTGATATTTTGGAATATGCAATGGACATCGTCAAAATCTTAGGCCGAATTGTTACCATCTTACCTTTGGCCCTTTTTGCGACCCTTTATATGGGGAAACGCTCCATCGGGGAATTACCTGTGTTTGATTTTTTAGTCATTTTAACTTTGGGAGCCATTGTTGGTGCAGATATTGCCGATCCAAAGATTAATCATATATATACGGCCATTGCCATTATTGCCGTTGCTCTCCTGCAGAAAGGAATTGCCATCTGGAAAATCAAAAATCGTAAAATCGGCCGTTTATTAACCTTTGAACCTACCATCGTCCTTTATCAGGGAGAATTTTTAGTAAGCAATATGAAAAAAATCAACTATTCCATTGATACGATTTTACAAATGTTACGAGAACAGCAAATCTTTAATGTGCAGGATGTGGAAATGGCCATCATCGAAGCCAATGGGTATATATCTGTAAAACCATACCCTGAAAAAGAAGCGGCACGGGCGGAACATTTGCTGCCACAGCCGAATGCTTCCAGTAAGGGAATCGATGTCCCCGTCGTAATTGACGGCGAGATTTACGAAAAGGTCCTGAATTCCAGGAATTTAAATGAATCATGGCTTTATGAGGAGTTAAAAAAGAAGAATATTGATGATATAAACAAGGTCTTTTATGCGGCCATTAACGATTGGAATGAACTGCATGTAAGTATAAAAAACAAAGAAGATCTTCAAAACCTGCCACCTATACTGCACTAGTCGTGGAAGGTTTTGAAGCTTATCCCGGCCTGTCAATTTCCCACAATCTGAATTTCTTTATTATAGGGCTTCATAAATTCCATACTTTCTATATAAAGATAATCCGCTGAGGCTGGGGAATCGAATATAAGGGTACGTTCTTCGGATAGATGATCCTTCTTCTTGTTCAGCTTCTGGTTCACCGTTTCTGTAAGGGGCGTCTGATGTGACTGATCCCCAATGGAAACATTCTTAAGCTTGACAGATTCGTCTGCAACAACCGTGAGTCTGGTTTGTTGATTCGTCACTGATACATCCTTAATCACAATGTCATAACCTGAAACATTCAGCTTTTCTCCCCTTTTTAGCGGGAATTTCTCATTAACCATTTCTGAACCTGGGAACTTCTCCACTTTAAGCTCAAGATTATCCAGGTTCTTTGGCAGTGCATCATACTCTAATTCAAAATTTGTCCTGCCAAAGGAATGACTGTATCCTCCGCCTTTTGGCTGAACAGGTTCACCGTTGGCCATTAACTTGATGTGTTCAAATGGCTGGATCATTTGGTTGATATTCACATCGGTTGTACCACTAATGGTTGTTAATGTCGGAGTTGCTGTTATGGTATCGAAGCGGATGTTCCCTGCGTCTACAGTTACCTCTTCATTGATGTTCTGTTTAATGCTTGCTTCCATCGCTTTTGATGGATCATAATCAAAGGTCACCTGCTTATTCAGCTGATTAAAGTGCAGGGTAAGCTCCTTCGCGAATGGACTTGGCGGTTCAAAGGTATAAGTTCCCTTCAGTTCAGTGTTTGCCTCGTTCATTTGCCCTCCGCCACTTTCAAACTTAGCGTCCGTAAACAACCCGGTTATTTTTGACGGATGAAAGGTGGAGGCAGGCTCATCCAAGTTTCCTTTTTTGGAAGTCATCGTATAGTAGAGAATCAGCCTGTTTTCATCAGACATTAATCCAGCGATTTTCATCGTGACTCCTTCCTTTAAAGGAACCTCTTTATCGATTACTTGTCCCAAACCAGCCTCATTTAAGTCCTGCAAAGTATCGGACACGACTCCATCAAATCCTGTAATTCGTTTCCCGTAATAAGCTAATGCCTGATAGTTATACCCGGCCAGGATCACAACAAGCATGATGGCAGCAACAGTCTTCCAAATAAATGGAATTCGGAAGCTTCTATGTTTTTCTTCATTGGATAAAGCCGTTCTCAATCGTTCCTCGAGTTCAGGTGGTGCTTGTTTATGGTCAATTCTTTGTTTTTCCTCATTTAACATGCGTTCAATTTTCTTCATTCAAGGCACCTCCAGATAATTTATGTAATTTTTTCAAACCATTAAATATACGGGATTTTACTGTGCCAAGGGATGTATTTGTCATGTTCGCAATCGATTGGTAATCCAAATCCTGAAAATAGCGAAGTTTAATCGCCTCTGCCTGCCTGGGATTAATCATCGATAACCATTGATGAATATCCATATTTTGATCGACCTGGTTGTGTTCACGGCTACGACCTGAAGTGCTCATTTGGTCCTGCCATTCATCAACCAAAACCACTTTGCTTCTGCTTCTGTAAATGGAATAACAGCAATGAACCAATATTTTTTTGCTCCAGCTATAGAAGGAGTCATGTTTCTTTAGTTGATCAATTTTTTCATAAAGTTTTACAATCATATCTTCCATTGCATCAAGTGCGTCATGCTGATTTCCCATATATGAATAGGCGATTTTATAGTAATCCTCCTTTTGATCCATGATGAGTTTTAAGAGTGACTCTTTGTCCCCCTTCTTTGCCTTCTTGACCATCTGCCTTACCTTCAAGTTATCACCTCTCTCGTATATATGAGCATGGAAAGCCTCAAAAAGTTCATTCTTATAGAGAATTTACCACGAAAAAAGCAGAAACCCCTGAAGAGTTTCTGCTTCCTTATCATCAATGACTGGAATGACAGGGAAGAACAATCCCCCGGTTACCGCCGTACTTTATTCGTCCGCTTCATGAGCCATAAAAAGTACGGGGCACCAATGAGAGCCACGAGCACTCCGGATGGGATTTCCTTTGGCACGAGCAAGGTGCGGCTTAATATATCAGCAATCGTCAGGAAAATCGCCCCTGTCATCGCCGTTAAAGGCAACAACTGCTTATTCTTGGGTCCAATTAAAATGCGGGACAGATGGGGTGCAATCAACCCGACAAATCCAATGGTTCCGACCGTTGCTACACTGGCAGCTGCTAAAATCGTTGCCAGCATCGCCATGAAAAAGCGTGTGGATTTGACTTTTAAGCCCAGGCCTGAAGCAGCCTCATCCCCTAAAGACAGGACATCCAGCTTTTTCATGTGTAAGAATAACAGCGGAAGAGTGATGAGAACAGGAATGATCAAATATTGAACAAGCTCTGTCCACCCCTTAGCATACGTACTTCCTGACAGCCAGGTTAAAGCAGCCGCAACCCCCATATCTGCTTCCACAACTAAAATCTGAATAATCGAGGAACCAAATGCCGATACCCCAATTCCCAGTAAGGCCACAACGGATGGCTGGAAATTGGATTTCAGCGAAAAGAACATAATCAGCAGAAAGGCAAGAATCGCACCGATAAACGCTCCGATCGGAATAAAGAACGCAGGTAAACTTAGGACATAGAGAACGACCAGAGCACCAACCCCAGCTCCTGACGTAATCCCGATCACGGATGGATCAGCCAGCGGATTTCTCAGAATGCCCTGAAGCACCAGACCTGCAATGGCAAGGCCGGCACCGCTGACCGCAGCAACCAGGATTCTTGGTAGACGCAGATCAAAAATTAAATTACGCATAAATTCATTGCTGTTTCCGGTCATCGCATCTATGGTCACCCCTATCTCCACTCCGTAATTCCCGGTCGAAATGCCGATAAAAATCGCCAGCATGAGAACCAGTATTAACGATGGAAACAACCACTTAGGAGAAAAGGGCAGCTGTACACGACCGGCTGAAATGGCCCCTTTTTCACCTGAGCCTGTCCGGAAATTCCGGACAACAAGAATAATTAACCACGGCGCCCCAATTAATGCGGTTACCGCACCAACCGGAAGCTCAGAAAAGGAATCATCCATAATACGGGCTAACACATCTGCTCCGATTAATACGTTTGCTCCCCATAAAAAAGCAGCCGGAAGCAGAAGCCCGTGATGACGATAACCGATCAGCTTCACTAAATGTGGGGCAATTAGACCGACAAAACCAATCGGACCAACAACACTGACGGTTACAGCCGTTAAAAAGACCGCATTCAGTAAAGCAAATAATTTCACCTGATTCACATTTTGGCCAAGAGAAGTGGACACTTCCTCACCAAGTCTCAATATATCAAGCTTTTTGGACATAAATAACAGGATGATAAAACTGATAATGACCAATGGCAGGGCAAACTGAACCCCTGACCAGTTATTCTGCACAAGCGAACCCGATCCCCATAAAAACAGGCCACTCGTTTCATATTCATAAAATATTTGAATCACGGACGTAAAGGAGGAGAACATGATACTGACGACCATACCGGCTAACACCATTTTTACAGGGGTTGCGGTCGAGCCGGCACCTGAAAGAGCATAGACCAAAAAGGCGGTAATCAGACCACCCAGCATGGCCACAAACAGGCCGTTTGCTCCTAAAGCTGCCGGGAAAAAGACCGTGGCAAACACAACAGCGAAGTACGTTCCGGAATGAATTCCCAACGTACTGGCTGAAGCGAGCGGGTTCTTTGTAACCGTCTGCAGAATGACACCTGAGACGGCCAGTGCTCCTCCGGCTAAAATTCCTATGACCACTCGCGGCATACGTAAATAACGGACCGTGTGGTGTTCGATGAGATCCTGCGGGGCAAAAATCGATTCAAGCACGGTTGAAACCGGAATATGTACATTCCCCTGGTTTATATGTATGAAAATCAATAAAAACAAAAGGGCGGCTCCCCCTCCAAAGGTGAGAACCGCTTTTATCCACTTATTTGTACCCTGCATCTACATCACTTCTTTTCCAGCATCACATTGGTAATCTGCTTAGCAAAGGTTTCAGCTGATAAAGGACCTCCAAATGTCCACGTATCCCCTGGCAGCTGATAGAGGCGGTCATTTTTCACAAAGTCAAGATTTTCCCAAGCGGGATTTCCGCTTAATTGATTTTCAAATACATTATCATCTTCCTGAACAATGTAGAAGAAATGAGCATTCTGGAAGTTTTGGAGCGCCTCTACGTCTGTCTGTTTATACCCGTACAGCTCCCAGTCGCTTCCGTCATAAGCATTTTGCAGCCCCATTTTTCCCATAATTTGTGTCGCCATTCCATTTTCGGTAAAGAGACGAATGGTTGGAGTGTTTTGACCGCTATAGGCTTGTGTTAAAACAAATGGTGTATCCTCGTACCCATTTTCAGCGAGCTTCTGTTCGGATTCTTTAAAGGTATCCTCCATGCTGGTCAGCACCTCTTCGGCCTTATCCTCTTTGCCCATCACCTTAGCAATCTTATTGAACGTATCCTGCATTTCCTGATATTGATCACCTTGCCCCTCTTCAGGGTAAGGGTTGAATGCAAGTGTTGTTGCAATCGATTCCAAGTCCTCCATAATCGCGTCATGACGATAGCTGGCGGTAATGATCAAGTCCGGATTCAAACGCGAAATCGCTTCAAGATTCGGCTCCTGGCGTGTTCCAACATCCTTAACCTCATCTGACAATTCAGGTTCAATGTTTACCCAGTCATGGTAGCCTTCAATATCAGCCATTCCCACAGGCTGCTTACCTAAGGCCAGTAAATCCTCTGCATAAACCCATTCAAGCACAACCACTCGCTCAGGATTTTTCTCAACGGTTTTCTCACCGTAAACATCTTTAATCTTAACCGTTGCCTCTTCCTTTGCTGATCCAGACTCTTCTTTATTCTGATCGGAATTTGCATGATCCTCTGTATCTTCCGTATTTCCGCATGCCGCCAAGAGTACAAGCAGACCTGTCAGCAGTAATATAACGAGCTTTTTCATCTCATTCTCCTCCTCAGTTATGTATTTTCCGTCTGTATTTCCGTTCTCTTCAAATACGAATGAATAAATTCGATGGCATTCATGTATGAATATTCAAACTAATTGAAAAAGATTATCAATTAGTCTTTCAATGACAATGATAATTTTATTCCAAATGAAAGTCAACCTGACATCCCGGATTTTTTGTCAATTTTGAAACATTTTCACGATATTCATCATGAAAACCATCAGATCCCTGCTGGCGAAATACCTACTGCAGGGCCCTGAGGAAGAGCTAAAACTTATCAGAAAAAATTCTATCATCCTGGCCAATAAGGATGAATCATGACAAAACAGCCATAATATCGTTCTTCCGTTCTTTGGTATAAGCGTACCCTTTTTCAACACACTCCGCGATTCGCTTAAAGTCAAACAGACCTGTATCCCCCAGATCAGGTTTTAAACACAGCTCTGCCTTTTTATGATCCTCCTTCATCTGTGCCTCTAACAGAATATTCATCGACTGACTTAAGATCGTCGACAGATCATCAAACGTTTCCTTCTGTGAATAAGACGAGACAGGATCAACCGCAAGCACCTTGTCTGCGCCTAACCCTTGAACGATATCCACCGGACAGTTTTTCAGCATACCCCCATCGATGAAAATATAGTCTTTCCATCGGACCGGCTGATACATCACGGGAATGGAAGCGCTCGCCCGTACAGCTTCGTCTATCGGCATGTCCAGAATGGTTTCATAGTTCCTTACCTTCTGTGAGCTTATGGCCATCGTTTTCTGGGTTCTGAGATCCGTCACTGATACGGCACAGGGAATCTGACAGGCAGAAAAATCATCGTTTCCAGTCATTTGGTGAACCAGCCTTTGCAATTTCTCCCCCTTCACCCCTCCATCCAGATTTCGGCGGAAGAAAAGAAAACGTCGGCCAATTCCTTTCCAGTCCACATCAATATGGGACTTACTCAGCTTTTGCAGTTGATCAGCAATTTGATCCGGTGTATATCCATAGGCATACAGAGCAGCTACAATCCCGCCTGCACTTGTTCCGGCAATATGACTGATCTCGATATCCATTTCCTCCAGTGCTTTGATAACGCCGACGCAGGCAAATTTCGGGACAGCCCCACCGGACAAAGCAACGCCAATTTGCATGACTCTCCCTCTCTTTCAGCCAGAAGCATGAACGTATTCATGAGCTATTTTCCGTACCTATCGTTCATCTGATACGCTTTGTCACCCAACTCCCCGTCAAACGTACTACGGAGAATTTTACACCCTATCTACAATATAACCATAATCATCATTGAATGAAATAGGAAGCAATGCAAAATTATAAAAATGAAACACATCCTAACACTGCATGTTCCATAAAGGGAAACTTCAATCAGTGGGGGTTTTCCCATTCCATCCCCCCTAGTCTTGTTGAGGTACCCTCAGAACTTGAAGTGGGGAGGAAGCCCAGTTAATACGTGGTAAAAAGTGGGAAAGCTAAGCTAAAAAGGGAGGCATGTTTATGAATGAAATGCTGAATCGTTTGTGGAAACAGGTCAGACAGAAAACCGGTAAATGGGCGGAAACGATAAAGGTGACGCTGCAAAAGGTCGAGGGAACCGAGCACATTACCATTCAGGATTTAGCTGTCATGATTACGCATCATCCTGAAACAGTCCGGAAGCAGACCGAATATTTAAACCTGACCTTCCATGATTGCTATTTAAAGCTGAATGATTTCGATATTTATTTAGAGACGAAAGGAAAAAAGCACGAGCAAATCCTTACGTGCCGCATCAGCCAGAGAGGTGAGACGCTTACCCACTATCAGTCCTTTCGTGCTAAAGATGACATAATAGCACTGCCATCTGAGATGAGCTTTTCCCTGCCTCCTCATTCCTGACATTCCATTTCCAGTGCATACAAAACCCGGCTTTTTTTAAGTCGGGGTTCTCTTATATTTACCTTTTTCCCTCCCTTTTGTTGGCACTGGAGATAAATTCCTTTGCATAATTAAAAACAGATATGCTAAAATTTAACCTTCTGCTTTATAAAAGTGATTTATTTCACAATTCAAAAAAACACTATTTTTCATCCAGAGGAGTGAACATCATGAATAATGGAGAACCATTGATACAGGAACCCATGGCGGTTTTTGCTTATCTGATTGCCATTGTGGGTTTAATGTTTATGCTATCAACGGTAAAGAAAAAGAGCGTCCAGAAGTTTTTTAAATATGCACCACCTGTCATTTGGATGTATTTTTTACCGATGCTTTCCACGACATTCGGAATCATCCCGCAAAGCTCTGGTCTTTATGATTTTTTAGGCACTTATATTCTTCCTGCAGGTTTATTGCTGTTGATGATTAGTACGAATGTTCCTGCCACTTTTAAACTTGGCGGAAAAGCCGTCCTGGTCTTCCTAGCCGGAACCTTGGGCGTTGTCATCGGCGGACCGATCGCGATTGGCTTGTTCCAGGGAATTTTACCAGAGGATGCCTGGAGGGGTGTTGGTGCGCTTGCCGGAAGCTGGATTGGCGGATCAGCCAACATGGGGGCGATGCTTGAAGCCTTCAATACGCCAGACGATATTTTAAGCCCGATTATTTTGACCGACACACTGGTTGGAATCAGCTGGATGGGGGTTATGATTGCACTTGCCAACTTCCAGGAGCGGTTTAATAAGTGGAATAAAGCGGATAACTCCACCATTAAACAGGTGAACGAAGAGATTGCAACAGATGTTGAAAACAATGCAAAACCCCTTCAACTCCCGCAATTGTTTGGAATTATGGCGGTTGGTTTTGCCGGATCCTACCTGATTCGGGTACTGGCTAAGTGGGACTTAATTCCAAAAAGTGATATTATGAATGTTTCCACCTGGACTTTTATCATTATTACAGCTGTTGGTATCGCCCTATCCTTTACAAAGGTTCGCCGTCTTGAATACTACGGAGCAAGTAAAGTCGGGTATCTCGGAATCTTTCTTTTCTTAACCAGTATGGGAGCCCAGGCCAATCTGGCTGATATTAAAGAGTCCCCCGAATTCATACTAATGGGAATTGTGTGGCTGTCTATTCACATCATTACCATTTTCACAGCTGCACGACTGTTAAAAGCACCTTTATTCTTCGTAGCAGTCGGATCACAGGGAAATATCGGCGGAACAAGCTCCGCACCCATTGTAGCGTCGGTATTCCAGCCTGCACTTGCCCCTGTCGGACTGTTAATGGGAATCCTCGGTAATGTGGTTGGAACCTATGCGGCACTCTTAACCGGTAAACTGGCGCAAATGGTCATTGGCGGGTAAATCCGAGATACTGCAGGAATAAAAACTATATAAAATATATGAAAAATGAGCATTGAGTTGCACAGCAATTTGATGCTCATTTTTCTTGAGCAATACGTAGATTGTGAATAAATGTACTTAAAGTAACAGGGTACAACACATTTTGGAAAATGCTCGTTTCTCTTTTGAAGTTCTAAAAGAAAAAAGTATATCTGTTAATAAAATATTAATCGTTTGTAAGGTGATCCCTTCGCAATAGAAATGCAACATTAGTTAAAAACCCTGTCTCCAATACTGGTTATGGATTGTGTATCCAATCCTTCCCCATTGGAGTTTCTTCTCTAATTAGGGTTGAAAATCCACTATACCTAAATGTGTACCGTCATTTTTATAAATGCCAAATACGTAATAACTTAATCCCCAGAATATATATCTGGGGATTATTAAACACATAATGCCCTATTTTTTTATAAACTCATTTAGACCTTTCATAAATATGTCTTGTAATCTTTGCTTATATTCGTTTAACGATTCATTTTCTTTTTGTGGATTTTCCTTTTCTAAAATCGGATAAACTTTTTGAGCAACTACTTGCTCTGCAAAATTATCAAATTCCCATTTATAAAAGAATTGTTTTTTAGTTAAGTCCAAATCATTAGCTAATTCTGTAAAAAACTCTTTTTGCTTTTGGTTGTTTTCTATAAACTCTACCTGTTTATCAATATGTTTTCTGACATCACTTCTATTTACTTTAACCCCAAATTCCTCTCTAGCATATTTGAAAATAGCATTTCTTTGAGTGTATGAGTTAGCTGCATTCTGTAATAATACTGAACCGGTCACTGGACTTCCAGTTATTAGTGAGGAATCAATATATTCTCGTATTATCCATTTCCTCATTTTTTTATCATTAATGTCAATTGTCTTGTTGTGTAATTGTACTGTGAAATCTGGATTATTAGATTGTAATTTTTGATACTCATTTATGGCATTTTTCACCATTTTTGATGTATCTACATCAAAAATAGATCGAATTGTACTTGTTTTCGGATTTTTATTATCCCCTTTTACAACAGTAGTATTGGCATTATTATCATTTATAATATAACTTATTCCGAATGCAATAACTAAAGCTGGTATCAAAAATAAAGCAGATCTTTTTAATATTTTAATCATAAATAATACCTCCTTTTTTTACATTAAATTACCAAATAGTTCGTGTAAATGAATTAATGTTACCACGTATACCACCATTATATTGATCTACACGTATATAAATCTGCGATTTATTCTCTACAGTTATATTATCAGTACGTGATGCATAGAAATTTCCGCCATATCCACCTCCAGCATAAGCAGTGTCGGGGTCTACCAAATATTGATTTCCACCTGATCCCCATTGAGCATTGGCTATACTTCCTATACTACTTCCATCCGCATAATAATAATTAGATAATTGTATGACTGATGAACAAGTAAAATTGGATGTTGTATAAAGGGCTTCTGCAATGTGAAAATCTAGTGTGAAGTTATAATAGTCATAGGAATAATCTTCTTCTAAGAATACATCGTATTCGGCTCTGTCATAGCCACAGCCAGCTGCCCATTGACTAGATGCTAAGTTATTTTTTTCACCATGCCATGTTCCACTACCTTCACCTGCAGGGGCTTCTACAGGTCCTTTTTCTGCTGCAGATATATAAGTGCTAAAAATCAAAGAAAATAAAACTAGTATTACAATCAATAAAAATTTCTCTCTCTTCATCGTATTATTCCCCCCTAAATTTTCAGAATTAGGTACAATATAGATGATTTAATATAAAATGTAAAATCCACTAATTTTCCACTTGTAACCATTAATGGTTATTTATAGTTATATAGCTCTGAATTTCTTTCCTCTTTATTTAAAGTTATGAATATATTAATATTTTCAATAACATTGTTTTGTTGTTTAACATATGTTTTTAATTTTTTTAATGTTTTGGAAAGGTCATAAATCCTTTTAAATTAGGGGTTACATAGGTTGGTGTTTATTTGCCAGATTATTAAAACCATCCCGAGTACAAACACTCATATTAATTTTTCCCTTATCGAGGCGATTTTGAGATGGATAACGTTTTCAATTCATTTCTAACCAATTTTCATAATCGCTTTTCATTATGGTCTTATCACTCATCTACCTCTTCTTACCATATTATAAGTTGATCATCATAAGACGCTCTTCATTAATTTTGTAATTTGCATGATAAAATGGCTTAGCTTTTAGGCTGCATTTTCCTAAAAAACAGTTCCATTAAATTACAATTGTGTACTCCGATATTGAACTACTTCATATGAAACCTCTGTTCTCTATGCCAAAGTATGAAACTGAAATTTTATAAACCATACAAAAAACTATCCAAGGGAAACCTTGGATAGTTTTCATCAAAATCATTATTCTTTGCTGGCTGCTGCCTCAACTTCACTTAGGGAAACACCAAGTGCGTTGGCAACACCTTCACCATACTTAGGATCTGCTTTGTAGCAGTTGTTGATATGACGTAATTGAATATCTTTTGTTGTACCGTCCATCGCACGAGCGGTATTTTCGAACAGGCGCTGTTGCTCTTCTGCACTCATCAGACGGAAGAGTTTACCTGGCTGTTCATAGTATAAGTCATCGTCTTCACGGAAGTTGTGGTAATCCGCTGGGCCATCAATGTTAAGGGCCGGCTCCTGATGCTCTTTGCTGTCTTCCCATTCCCCATAGCTGTTAGGGCTGTAGGATACAACACTATCAGAGGTATTATAAATACGACCTGCCCCATCACGATGATATGGATGGAAGTTTTTCGCATTTTTCGGATAGTTAACCGGAATCTGCCAGTGGTTCACACCAACACGATAACGCTGCGCATCTCCATATGAGAACAGACGGCCCTGCAGCATTTTATCTGGTGAGAAGCCAATGCCTGGCACAATATTCGTAGGTGCAAAAGCTGCTTGTTCTACATCGGCAAAGTAGTTTTCAGGGTTACGGTTTAATTCTACCTCTCCTACTTCAATAAGAGGGAAGTCTTCCTTATACCAAACTTTTGTTAAGTCAAATGGATTATAATGGACTTTTTGTGCTTCTTCTTCGGTCATGACCTGGATGTACATTTTCCATTTTGGATAGTCACCATGTTCGATCGAATTAAATAAGTCTCTTTGATGACTTTCGCGGTCTTTACCAATAAGTTCTTCTGCCTCTTGGTCCGTCAGGTTTTTAATGCCCTGCTGTGTTTTGAAGTGGAATTTCACCCATACACGCTCGTTATCAGCATTAATCATGCTGTATGTATGGCTTCCGAACATATGCATGTTACGGTAGCTGGCCGGAATACCACGGTCACTCATAACAACGGTAACCTGGTGCAGTGCTTCTGGAAGGGAACTCCAGAAATCCCAGTTTGCCTGTGGACTGCGCATATTTGTTTTAGGATCACGCTTAACTACGTGGTTTAAGTCAGGGAATCTCTTAGGATCTCTCATAAAGAAAACAGGTGTGTTGTTTCCAACAAGGTCCCAGTTTCCTTCTTCTGTATAGAACTTCATAGCCGTTCCACGAATATCACGCTCTGCATCAGCTGCACCACGTTCACCAGCAACCGTGGAGAAACGGATAAACATGTCGGTTTTTTTGCCTACTTCTGAGAAAAGGTCGGCTTTTGTATATTTTGTAATATCATTTGTTACAGTGAAGGTACCATATGCTCCGGATCCTTTTGCGTGCATACGGCGCTCAGGAATAACTTCTCTGTCAAAATGCGCCATTTTTTCAAGGAACCAGTAATCTTCCATTAATAATGGACCACGCTTGCCAGCTGTTTTGGAGTTGTCATCATTTGGTACTGGAGCTCCAAAGGCTGTTGTCATTTTTTTCTTTTTATCACTCATGAAATACCCTCCTACAGATTTGATGATAAATAACTATCTTTCTACTATTATTTAACCTTATTAACCTGACATCTTAAATAATAGTAAAAAACATGATTGAATGTAAAGAAATATGCATCCTAATGTTCTCATATGTAATCTTCTAAGTGAGAACGGCAGGCGATAAAGGAAAGCGTCCATCTATCCTTATATGAGTGTAATCACTCCTTTCATCCTATGAATATAAGATGTTTTCCTGCCTACTCATTATTATAATGAATAATAAATAAAAATCAATATTTATTTATAGTAATTTTAAATAATGATTCAAAATTCCTCCCAAAATTCCTCCTTAATTCAGTGTAACAAAATAAATCCGTTTGGTGTAATGCTTAGATTTATAGTCTTTCACGTTCCGATTTTAGAGCCAAAAAAAGAGAATAGGCTATGCCTATTCTCTCGATTACTTCATTAACCTGCTGCTTCATCGGAACCAACCTGATGATTAGCCAATACCTTATAAAGGGAAGCCCGTTCCGTATCATTTAATGGGACAAGCGGTAAACGAACGCTTCCTACGGGTACACCAATGCGGTTTAAAGCCTCTTTTACAGGTGATGGACTTGGCGCAGCAAACATTTCTTTCATAAGCGGCAGAATGTGACGATGGATGGCCGCTGCATGGGCTGTATCTCCATTCTTATAATGGTTAATCATTTGCTGCATCTCATTGCCAATCACATGGGAAGAAACGGATACAATCCCTGTTCCTCCGACAGACATATGAGGCAGGGTCTGACTGTCCTCACCGCTGTACACAGTGAAATCATCCGGGGTCTCCGTAATGATCTGAGACACACGATCCAGATCCCCACTTGCTTCTTTAATAGAGGTAATATTGGAAATCCGCGCCAGACGGCTGATGGTTTCAACCTCCATATTTACAACGCTTCGTCCAGGAATGTTGTAAAGCATAACAGGAAGATTGGTCTGTTCCGCAATCGCACGGAAATGCTGATACATCCCTTCCTGGGAAGGCTTGTTGTAATAAGGGGTTACAAGCAATACCCCATCGACTCCAAGAGCTTCCGCCTCTTTCGTTAAATTGATGGAAGCCTGAGTGTTATTTGAACCTGTTCCTGCAATGACAGGTACTCTTCCGTCCACAGCATCTACAACAAACTGAAATAATCTAAGCTTTTCATCATGGGATAAAGTCGGCGATTCACCGGTTGTCCCGGCAACAACTAAACCGTCAGAACCATTTGCGATTAAATAATTGACTAATCCTCTCGCGGCCTCCAAATCAAGCTCACCATTCTGATCAAATGGTGTGACCATTGCTGTTAGCACTTGACCGAAATTCATAGCTTCACACCCTTTTCATAAATTTTTTTTAGGTGTGGAGGACCAAAATAAAAAGCAACAACGAGAGAGCCCGCTGTTGCTTATAGAACATATTTTTTACGTTCTAAAGCATTAGATAGCCCTCCATATAGTCTCCTATATGACAGTCCTGAATTTTATTCAAAAACAGAACCAGCTTCAGGAGAATGAGGCTCCATCCACTTCGGCAGTTTCCCCTTTTCCCATGCTTCTTCAGAGCTCATTCTCCTCCACATGAGTACTCATGGTTACTGCACCTCTATCCTTACTTCAAATATATTGAAAATAAGAATGTATACGATTGATTACGTATAATTTACCAGAAATCATTCAAATAAACAAGAGAATTTTCCACTTTTTTAAGAAATTTTCCAGATCTCTTTATATTCCTCGAGTATATTTCGATATAGAGCAATCAAGTCTCTAATTTACGGTCTGCACAGAATCTGAGGAGGCTTCTTGCTGATTCTGTTTTTCCTTCGCCGCCTTATTTTCCAAAAAGAATGACAACAGCATACCACCAAAGGACAGCACGGTCGCTACGATAAAGGCGATATTATAACCGCTGATGGAAGCCTGTTCCGCGATTTGCTGCTGCGCTTCTGCCTGCGTTAATCCCTGAAGGCTTTCCATATTTGGCTCGTAATTTTTCGCAGATGTTGTCATCACCGTCATTAGAATCGCTGTACCGATGGAAGCAGACACCTGCTGCATGGTGTTAGCCATTGCTGATCCGTGAGCATTCCACTCCTGTGGCAGCTGATTCAACCCACTGGTCATCACTGGCATCATCGCCATGGATAACCCAAACATCCGAATGGCATAAATGGTGGCCAGAAATACGAAAGACGTTTCCATAGATAGATTGGTAAAGACTAAAGTTGTCACTCCCACAATCGTCAGTCCGGTTACAGCTAATTTTCTTGCTCCAATTTTATCAAAGAGAGACCCTACAATCGGAGACATAATCCCCATCACAATGGCCCCCGGCAGCAGCATTAATCCTGATTCCAACGCACTGAATCCACGGGTGTTTTGCATATATAATGGCAGCATGGTTTCTGCGCCGATCATGGACATCATCACCACCATCGTAATGATTAACGCAATGGTAAATCGGCTGAATTTAAACACCCTGAACTCCAGCATCGGTGTTTTCATTTTCAACTGACGCCAGATAAACAAACCGATTATAACCGCCCCGCCAAAAATACTTATCAGTACGGTCGGATCTGTCCATCCATCCTCACCGGCACTGCTGAAGCCAAATAGCAGACCTCCAAATCCGAATGAGGATAATAGAATCGATAAAACATCGATTTTAGGATAGGTCAATTTCGTTACATTCTGTACAAAGAAGTAAGCCATGACCAGGGCTGATACTGCAATTGGCAAGACGACGTAAAATAACGAGCGCCATGAAAAATAAGCCAGCAGCCAGCCTGATAAAGTCGGTCCAATAGCAGGCGCAAAGGCAATAACAAGACCTGCTGTTCCCATTGCTGCCCCTCTTTTATCCACAGGAAAGATGGTAAGTACAACCGTCATCATTAGAGGAAGCATCACACCGGACCCCATAGCCTGGATGACACGTGCCGTCAGCAACAGGGGAAACGTATGGGAAATCGAAGCAACAAACGTCCCTAATGTAAAGATACTGATTGCCGTTAAAAAGATTTTTCTCGTACTGAAGCGCTCAATTAAAAACGCTGAAATGGGAATCATCACCCCATTGGTCAATAAAAAAGCTGTCGTTAACCACTGCACTTTATTTTCCGTAATCCCAAAATCATTCATGATCTTAGGCAGTGCGGTTGCAAGCAAAGTTTCATTAAGTAAAGCAAAGAAGGCACCAATAAGCATAACGGTAATCATCGGGCCTTTTTTTATCTCCTGCTGCTGCTCCGTCATTTTCTTTCCCTCCTTAGCATATAGATCCCTTTATTCCATTAAAAAGGCTCTGTAAAATTCCATCCAAAGTCTTGTAAAGCCTCGAACAAACCGTCCAGTCAAAAAGGATGACTGAAGAGTCACGATATGTATATTACCGACTGTCATCCGGATTGTCAACAGAAAAGTTTCCCGATTACATGAAGACTGAAAAAAACTGAGCCCTGTTTTCAGGACTCAGTCTTCTCAAAATTTGATTATCTTTTCACTTCACGGAATTCTTCATTAACCATGCGATTTAAAATGTGGTTAATTCCCACCGTACGCTCCACTTCCATCACAAAGGCGATTCCTTTGCCCGGTTGATTCAGCTTTCCTTCTACTTCAATGGCCTCCAGTACATCCTGGGTTTTATCCCTGCTGATTAAGGTTAAAACAACCTCTTTCTCCGGTTCAATTAAAATATTAAAGAGCTTTGCCTTCTCATGAATGCCTGTGCCCCGGCCGTTAATGATGGTCCCGCCTTCCGCTCCGGCAGATTTGGATGCTTCGACAACCTCATCGGAGTCTCCTTTATTTACAATGGTGACGATTAAATCATAGAGCACCTTTTGATTTTCGGACATATCCCTTACCCCCTCTTCCTCTGAGGCTCCCTTCTCTGCCTCAAAGCCAAGCATATGGCAAACACCTGCAACATTTTTCGTATCAATGACAAAGCCAATTCCCTGTTTTGGCTGATTTAAGTTCACCGATTCTGTGATTGCCGTTAAAACGTTTTCATATATCTCATCTGGAACGAGGGTTAAAATGATCGCTCTTTCCCGCTCCACAGGTATCCCTAAAACCCGTCTTTTCTCATTCATTTTAATGCCATTTCCCAGAAGCGTTGTTCCTCCTTGGGCTCCGGCATTTTTCGCTGCTTGAACGATTCTTTTGGCTCTATCCTTCTTCACGATGGTGACGATTACCTTTTGACCCTGATTCAAGATCGCCATCCTGCCTCTTCTCCTTTCTACCAAATAAAATCCCCAATGTTAATACAGATAGAATCGGAGCGAGTGCCACTAATGCGACCATTCCGAAACCATCAAGAAGGGGATCCCGCCCTTCTGTAACAGAGGCAATACCTACAAACATTGCTAAAATAAAGGTAGCTGTCATCGGACCGGTAGCGACACCGCCCGAATCAAAAGCAATTAATGTAAAGGCTTTTGAAGAGTAGTTTATCATGATTAACGCTATTATATAACCTGGAAGAATAAAATACCATAGGGAAATTCCATAAATAATCCGAAGCATGGATAAAGCGACAGCTAACCCAACACCAATCGATAGTGTATACAATAACAGCTTCTGTGGAATATATCCGGCAGAAACCTTCTCCACCTGCCGATTCAGGACTGCAACAGCAGGCTCAGCATATACCGCGAAAAACCCTAGAATAAATCCTACGATCACGAGCACCCATTCGTGTGGGAAGGTGCCTAATTTTTCACCCATAATTTCACCAATCGGCAGAAAACCGATGTGAACTCCCTGTAAAAAGAAGGCCAGGCCAAAATAGGAAAGCAAAAAGCCTATTCCGATATCTATAAGTCTGCGTAAAGGTAACTTCAAGAAGAAAAAATGAAAGAATAAAAACAAGATAAGTAGTGGTGAAAGGGCCATAGTGACATCACGAAGCACATCACCAAACCCGTGAAAGATGTGTATGTTCATCCGTAGATAACCCCCAATATCAAGACAGACAGAATAGGACCTATGGAAGCAAGACCAACCAGTCCGAATCCATCTCTGGAGGCTGATTTTCCTCGCAGGACCGAGGCGACCCCTAGCCCTAAGGAAAGGATGAAGGGAACCGTCAGCGGACCTGTGGTAACTCCCCCTGAGTCAAAAGAGATGGGTACGAAAATCGGGGGTGTATAAGCGGCCAGCAAAAACACAAGTCCATAACCAACCGTCAGCAAGTAAACGATTTTAATAGAGAAAATAATTCTAAGCATCGCTAAAGCCACAAAAATCCCTACGCCTAAGGCTACAGACATAATTAGAATGCTTGGCGGGATTTCCCCATTGGAGACCTGATCAATCTGGGTCGCTAACACCCGTACGTCAGGCTCTGCGACTGTAACAACTACACCAAGTACGAAGGCAAAAAAGAGAATCATCCACAGACTTCTCGTTTTGGATAAAGCCGAACCAATCATTTCCCCTACAGGCTGCAAACCAACATTAACACCCAGTAAAAACAAAATAAGTCCAATGCTGACCATCACCGCTCCAACAAGAAACTGGATAAACGTCTCCATGGGAAGCCAGATAATCGTAAACTGCAGGGCGGTTACCACTAATGTGATGGGCAGTACAGAATAAATCACTTCCATAATCGTTTCTTTAATATTCTCCATATAAAACCTTCCTTCATGTTTGTAAATAAAGTGAAACTTCCATAAGTGGAGGTATCACGACCCGTTCATGCGTGAAAAAAAAGAAATTCTCTTAAAACGATAGGAAAAAATCATAGCGGGCCTAAAACAGCCATATGAAGTTTATTTAAAAAAATGGGAAAGAAAGGGTGTTCATCAAAATTGAGGAAAACCCAAAACGAGGAAAAATCACTGATATTATTATATTAACAGATTTGACGGAAAATTCGCTATACATGTGCTCAGAAGCTTTTATACCAAAACAAAAGCGGAAGCGTCCGTTAGGCCTGAACGGTCGCCTCCGCTTTTCTTTGTCCAGCTGCGGCTCCCAGGTCAAGGCGGATATAAGCCAAAGCCATTCCATGGCCAAAACCATGCCACTCCATAGGGCTTGCTTATCCGGTCGGGGCTGAGCAAGGCCCCTCCGCTTTTCTTTACATCCCTACACTGGAATTACTTCTACTTGATCGCCGGCTTTTAACCCTGTTTTGGTTGGAGGGAT
The DNA here is from genome assembly GCF_010092505.1 of Virgibacillus sp. MSP4-1. NCBI lineage: Bacteria > Bacillati > Bacillota > Bacilli > Caryophanales > Bacillaceae > Virgibacillus > Virgibacillus sp. MSP4-1. The sequence goes on along the minus strand of NZ_CP048021.1, from coordinate 617,562 downwards.
GACGATCAGGGCGTTTGTATCCTTCATGGACAGAAGCGCACTGGACATATCGAGGCCGACCGGATGTGCCCGGAGCTGACCGTCCTTTTCATCAACATAGCCTCTTACAAAGCGGGGGAAGGCATTGAGCTTCGTATAATCCTGCTCCAAAAAGGCAGTTTTCTTTACGTGGCCGCCTCCTCTTCCGGTTAAACGTTCGATTGCCGGTTTTACAAAAAGTTCAAATCCTACATAACAGGCTCCCGGGTTGCCGGACAGTCCAAACATAAGTTTATCTTTAAAAACTCCGGCCGTTGTCACACTTCCCGGTCTCATTTGCACCTTATTAAACAGGGTCTTTCCTTCCCAATTCAGGAAAATATCGGTCATAATGTCGTAATCCCCGACCGACACACCGCCTGTTGTCACAATCAGGTCAATCTCAGGATCCTCTAAAAGAGACTGAATTTTCGCCTTAGCCGGGCCCACCTCATCGGGAAACTTGCCAATCAGTACAGGCTCTCCACCATTGGCCTGAATTTGTCCGGCCAGCATGTATGTATTGCTGTTGCGGATCTTCCCCGGCTCCAGAGGTTCATCAACTTCCAGGAGCTCTGTACCGGTCGATAACACCGCAATTTTCGGCTTTTTATAGACGGGAACCTGTGCATAGCCTAAGGAGGATAACACCGCCATGGCCCCGGGGTTTATCGTTGTCCCTTCCCGTAAAAGAACTTCTCCTTCTGACGTTTCCTCACCAATCGATGTAATATTTTTTCCCGATGGAATCGGCTTCGTGAATTTTACATAAGTTCCGTCATCCCGCTCCTCCTGTTCGGTCGCTTCCAGCATAATCACACTGTCCGCCTCATCTGGAGCCATCGCACCTGTCATAATTCTTGCGGTCTGTCCGCTTTTCAGCCTTTTACCCGGCACTTCCCCGCAAGGAATATCATCTACCAGCTTTAAATAGACAGGCTGTTCCTTGGAAGCATCCTCTAAGTCTTGAGAAATAACCGCATAGCCATCATAGCCTGAACGTCGGAAATGGGGAATCGGATGAGGAGCCTTCACATCTTCAGAAAGTGTGGATCCCAGCACCTGATCCAATGGGACTTGTTCACGTTTCGCTTCCGGTATGTAAGAAAGAATCGATGGAAGGGCGTCCTCTACTTTCACTGCCTTACGTCGAAATCTTGAAAATTGCTCGTTATCGCTCATCAAACTCTCCCTTTCTATCTGCAATTCTAGAATTCTTTTACTTCAGCACTATCTCTTTGTTTCATTATACGTCTTTCTGAACCAGTTTATCATTAACCATGCTTTTAAAGAACAGCCTCGTAAACTTAAGTGGAACTTCCACCATCAGTGAGTGGGGGTATTATGGCCATTTAATGCGTGGTAAACTGTGTATACAATATAAAAATGAGGAGGAATACGAAATGGGCGTACACGATCACCGTAAATCATCCCCTGAGAATGTCCAATGTGCGATGATTACAGTGTCAGATACGAGAACAGAAGAAACGGATAAAAGCGGGAAACTCATAAAAGATTTACTTGAGGAACATCAGTATAAATGGGTGGATTATCAGATTTTAAAGGATGACTATTCCTCCATCCAGGACGCAATCCGGGACTTAGCCAAACGCGAGGATGTCCACACCCTTCTGCTAAATGGAGGAACAGGCATCTCCGACCGTGATACAACCTATGAAGCCGTTCGGGATTTATTGGAAAAGGAAATGCCGGGCTTTGGAGAGCTTTTCCGCATGCTGAGCTATCAGAAAGACATTGGCTCCGCGGCAATCTTAAGCCGGGCGATTGCTGGAATCTATCAGAACACAGCGGTCTTCTCCATGCCAGGCTCATCAGGTGCAGTGAAGCTGGCGATGAAGGAGCTGATTCTGCCGGAACTCACTCATGTCCGGCATGAAATCGAAAAACAGTTATAGGCATACCTAAGCTTTTTCCTTCCTGTCTCTAATCAGCAACTGATATGGATAAAGAACAAGCGCATAGCCCATATAGGTTAAAAACAAATAAGCTGCGTTAAAGTTTACAAATTTGTATACATTATACCTCTGGAACAGCGGATTTAGCAAAAAGGACAGCACAACATTCATCATCGCATTGACGCCCGCATAACGCCAGAACTTCCCAAATGTCAAATGGAAAATCCATAAAGTGCCGGCGAAAAAAGGGCCGAACACAAAGGTTAAATCATTAACGAGACGTTTAAAAATACTGCCGCTTACCATCCAGAACCTGTACCGAAAAGATAAAGAACACATAATTAAAGCAAGGCCGGACGTAAATAAAGAAACAGGAAAATATTTTTGAAGGGCCTTTGCCGGATAAAACCACAATGAAACAAAAGAAATCACCAAGAGGCCCAGACGAATCATCCATGAAAGCATATGCAGATGGTTCTCCTTTTTCGCTTACGTTTTCCTGAAGATTCCTGTTTTATTCCAGAACAAAGGCGGAAGCGCCCGTTTGTCCAGCTACGGCTCCCAGGCCTAAACAGTCGCCTCCGCTTTTCTATTAGCGACGTACGGACTGGACTGAGCCGGAGGAGATAAAGTGAAACTTCAATCAGTGGGGTTCATCCCCACTGATTGTTAGTTGAACAAATCGGATGTTTACTGGCTGTTGACCCCCATTTTTTCTCACAGGGGGTCTTACAGACAGTTAACACGCGGAAAAGGAAACACGACGAACGGAGAGAGTCGATGTTGACTTATCGGACGGAGGTGAAGGAAGTCTCGCAAGTCGCTGGGCGCTGGAGCCGGACGTGGCCTCTCATGTCTATATCATCCACAATCCGTTTATCCTATAATTCCCCAGGCCAATAAAAGCATCTGACCTGGATCAGGACCTCCAGATCAGATGCTGCACGGTATAACTGTAAGTGTCATACCAAATCTTCAAACTTTATGATTTGGCATGCTCTCCCTGCAAATATTTCGGGACAAAATCTGTCGTTGTTTTCCCTTCCCGAAAGGCTGGATGCTGAATCACTTGCCTTAACATCGGAATATTGGTTTTAATTCCTTCTACTATATACTTCTCCAGTACATCTCCTAATCTCTCAATTCCTTCATCACGATCCTTCCCAGTTACAATTAATTTTGCAATCATCGGATCATAAAAAGGAGTAACCTTGGACTCAGAATGGACAGCTAATTCATGACGAATATGTTCCCCTTCCGGATAGTCCAGTTGGGTGATTTGCCCTGGGGATGGGAAAAAGGTCTTTGGATCCTCTGCATAAATTCTAACCTCAATCGCATGCCCTTCCCTTTTGATCCCGGACTGCTCCAGCCTTAGAGCCTCGCCATTGGCAATCCTTATTTGCTCCTCCACCAGATCAATGCCTGTAATCTCTTCTGTAACCGGATGCTCTACCTGAAGACGTGTATTCATCTCCAGGAAATAAAAATTTTTATCCTCATCGACTAAAAACTCAATCGTACCTGCATTACCGTATCCAATCGATTTCGCCGCCTTCACAGCCGCCTTTCCCATCCTTTCTCTCGTCGCTTCATCGAGAAAGGGAGAAGGCGCCTCCTCGACAACCTTTTGATGGCGTCGCTGGATGGAGCATTCCCGTTCCCATAAATAAACGGTTTCTCCTGCCTGATCAGCTAAAACCTGAATTTCAATATGACGGGGGTTCGGAATTGATTTTTCCACATACATCGCCCCGTCTCCAAAGAAGGTCTGCGCACGCTTCTGATTTCCCTCGAACGCTTTTTTCACTTCTTCCTCATTATGGGCAAGCTGCATCCCAATGCCGCCACCCCCTGAAGAAGCCTTTAACATAACAGGGTAGCCAATTTCACTCGCCACACGAGCAGCCTCATCCCCATCCTCGAGCGGGTATTGAATCCCGGGTACGACGGGAACACCTGCCTCTTTCATCGTTTTTCTCGCCTCAATTTTGCTTCCCATCCTGGCGATCACATCAGGGGATGGGCCAATAAAAACAATCCCCTCCTCCTGACACCGTTTAGCAAAATCCGGATTTTCGGACATCAGCCCATAACCGGGATGTACCGCCTCAGCGCCGCTTTCATGAATCATTTCAAAAATCCGGTCCATATTTAAGTAGCTTTCCTGGACCTGATTGCCCCCGGCCAGATAGGACTCATCCGCCATTTTCACATGGGGACTGTCTGCATCTGCCTCGGAATAAATGGCGACAGTCTGGATTCCCATTCTTTTACACGTTCGGATAACTCTGGCTGCGATTTCTCCACGATTCGCGATTAAAATTTTCGTAAACAAGCCGGTTCCTCCTTTTGCCTGAAAAAACTGTTTCTATCTTTATTCTATACTTTATCATAATATGGTAAGGCTTTCATTAAAATCATTAATTGGTCACTTGATAATGATTCTTATACTGCTGACGGAGCATATGCTTTTGAATTTTTCCTGTTGATGTCATCGGCAGCTGCTCCAGAAAGACAACATCCTTTGGAACCTGAAAGCCTCCTAAATGCTGCCGGCAGAAGGAAATGACATCATCGGAAGACGTGACCGCTCCTTCTTTCCGTACAACAAATGCCGTAACAGCCTCGGACCAATGTTCATGCGGAAGTCCGACGGCAACACCATTTTCGATATCTTCATGCATCAGTAAAACACTCTCCACTTTAATCGACGGCACATTTTCCCCGCCGGTTTTAATAATGTCTTTCTTCCGGTCAACAAACACCAGCTGCAGATCCTCATCCCAATAGCCCAGATCCCCGGTATGATGCCAGCCGAAAGCCCGGCTTTTTTCCGTTTCCTCTTCGTTCTTGTAATACCCGTTCATGACGTTCGGTCCTCTGTGCACAATCTCGCCGACCTCACCTTTAGGTAAAAGATGGCCCTCATCATCCATAACAGCCGTATCATTAATCAGGGAAGACGTCCCCCAATAAGAGCCGAATCTCCGTAATTGTTCTTCCGGTCTGAACACCATAGTGGATGGATACATTTCGGTCTGCCCTGTACCGAGAGCAAACTGAGGGCAGATTTGATTGATGCACCGCTCCAGGGAACGTTTATCCATAGGCGCCATCGCATACGTGCACCTTCTTAGTGAACTTAAATCATATTCAGCTTTTTTCGGATGATCCAAAATCATTCGATACATCATCGGCAGGGCAAACATATTCGAAATTTTATGATCCTGTATCGTCTTCATCAGCAGCTCCGGTTCAAAGCCACCGATAATGACGGTTTTGGCCCCGCGGTGAAGGGTGGACATCGTAAACGTGTGCTGGGCACAATGGAACAGCGGCATCATCGTTAAGACGACTTCATCTTCCTTAAAATCACTTTCAATAATATTGCCTAAGCTCGCAATATAGACGGCCAAATGACTGATCATAACTCCCTTTGGATTGCCGGTCGTACCACTGGTGAACATAATTTGAGCGGTATCCCGGTCCTGAATCTCCACAGCCGGTTCTTTTTTCGCCTCATCTTCTATAGCAGGCAAAAAGGGGCGGGCCCCGGCAAAAGTCCCCCGTACGGCTAAAAAGGCTGAACAATACTCTTGATATACTTCAAGAGACGGCTCCATCAGGACAGCATCACCAATGATTAATTTTGGTTCGATTAGATTCATAATATACTGCTTTTCCTCTTTGGATATGGCCGGGTTGATTGGCACCCAGATCAGACCTGCCTTGGCAATCCCATTGGAAATCACTACATATTCCCAGTGGTTTCCGCAGACCGTCAGAACCTTATCCCCTTTTTTAAATCCGGAATGAAGAAGATAGTTGGCAAACTGATTCGTTAATTCATCCAGCTGCTGATAGGTAATTTCCTGATCCCCCTCAACAATCGCCTTCTTATCCGGAAACCTCCCTGCATTCCGCCGAATAATATCTCCAATAGCCACTCGACTTACCGCACTCTCCATTCTCATTCCTCCCTTAGTTTTCCGGTTCTTTTTTCACTAACGCCTTGGAAATCCCTGTAATCACCTGGTCTCCGGTTTGTTTATAAGTAGACTGCTTCACCGTTACAACCCCGGTACCATTTTGTTTATCTTTCAAATCCACAACCTCTAACTCCACATGGATGGTGTCATGAATAAAAACAGGCTGGATGAACCGCAGCTGATCAATCCCATAATTCGCTATAATAATCTCAGGCTCCATTTTGGTCAGTCCCGTTCCAATGGAAAGAACGAGCATTCCATGGGCAATCCTTTGTTTAAATGGAGATTTTTTTGCGTATTCGATGTCGGTATGAAGCGGATACCAGTCACCGGTCAATGCACTGAACATGACGAGATCAGATTCCGTTATCGTCCTTGCTCTGGACTTCCACGTTTCACCTATTTCAAAATATTCAAAATATTTATCGTACATTTGCTCCTCGCTCCCTTCCTGATCAGGAATGACTCTTTTGTCTCAGTTTTGTTTTTAACACTTTACCTGTTGCATTTCTTGGCAGTTCCTCAACCATTTCGATCTCTCTCGGCATTTTAAACCGGGCAATTTTTCCTTCTAAAAAGTCATGGATATCCTGCAGAGTTAATGGTTCTTCACTGTTCTTCAGTGCAATCACAGCCTTCACCGATTCTCCCCACTCTTCATCAGGATAACCGACCACCGCGGTTTCCAGGATATTCGGATGACGGTACAGTGCCTGCTCAACCTCAATAGGATAGACATTTTCTCCTCCAGTGATAATCATGTCCTTTTTCCGGTCCACGATATAGAGAAATCCTTCATCATCATATTTAGCCAGGTCGCCTGTATAAAACCAGCCATTTTTCAGAACCCTTTTCGTCTCCTCGGGTTTATTCCAGTAACCGGCCATAACATTTGGACCTTTAACAATTAATTCTCCTACTTCCCCTGTCTCCACATCCTGGTTATGGTCGTTGACGATCCGGACACGGGTGTGCATTGGTTCTTTGCCTACAGAGCCATTTTTTCGCAACGTATTTTGTTCATCCAGAATCGAGACAAACGGAGCCGTTTCCGTAAGCCCGAAACCTTCATAAAAAGGAATCCCCCTATCCTGGAAAAAGGTAATCACTGTGATCGGACAAGGGGCTCCCCCGGATACACAGAAGCGCAGGGATGATATGTCGTAGTCTTCAAAGTTCTCAACATTCATGATGGCCTGCCACATCGCAGGAACTAAGAAAAGGCTTGTGATTTTTTCCTCCTGTATTTTCTGCAGGGTCCGCTCAGGATCAAAGCTATCATCCAGGATAACGGTTCCTCCCTTATAAATTAAAGGCGTTGTAAAAACACTCATGCCGCCGATATGAAAGAGAGGTGCTGCCGACAGCGTAATATCACTTTTCTCAAAAGGGCTGGCATGAATGCTGTTAATCGCATTCCACAGGGTATTCTGGTGGCTTAGCATCGCCCCTTTTGGTTTACCGGTTGTTCCTGAGGTATACATCATCATATGAATATCCTCTGTTCGTATATTGATATCAGGCTCTGTCTGAGGCGCGTTGACAATGAGCTGTTCATAACGCCAATCAAGCTCATGAGGATTATTGCCTACGTGAATATACTCCAGAATACTGGACTTCATTTCCCGCAACTGATCCACCAGCGGCCTCATTCGTTCATCATAAATAAAATGATTGGGCCGGGAATCCTGAACAATATAATGAACCTCCTCCACACTTAGGCGAAAATTGATTGGGACAAATATGGCCCCTATTTTTGCACAGGCAAACATCGACTCCAGAATTTCGTTTGTGTTCAATAGCAGTGCATCCACCCGGTCTCCCTTTCGGACGCCAAGTGAGATGAGGGCATGCCCCAGACGGTTCACCCGATGATTGAACTCCTCATAGGTGAATCTTTTTTCGTGTGAAATAAGGGCCATGCGATCAGGGTCAGCCTTTGCATGCTTCCTAATCCAGCTGCCAACAGTCGTTTCCAAAACATCACCCTCCTTTGGTATTGAAAAAACTAATGATCTCCCGGATTAACTCAACATCGTGGAGTGTTTCCTCTCAGGCAGTTTAAAATCTTTATTTTCAAAGGTTTCATAACGGCTGATCAGCTCCTCGCGCAAATCACTTGGGACTATTAAATCATCCACAACCAGTTCACCCGATAGCTTAAAAATGTCATAGCCTGCCCGGTATTCCTCCTGCAGCTTTTTCACTAATTCCGCCCGTTCTTTTGGATCTTCCACCGCCTGTATTTTATTGTAATAGACTGCATTGATCGCAGCTTCAGGTCCCATGATGGCTATTTCGGCAGACGGAAGAGCGATGGTTGTATCCGGTTCATAGGCCGGGCCCGCCATGGCATAAATGCCTGCCCCATAGGCTTTCCGCACGATCACACACAGTTTCGGTACATTGGCACAGGAGCTGGCAAAAATAAAATTGCGTCCCTTTCGTAATATGCCTTCCTGTTCCACCTTCGTCCCTACCATAAAGCCTGGGGTGTCACAGAGATATAAGAGCGGAATGTTGTAGGCATCACACGTCCATACAAATTTGGCTCCTTTATCAGAGGACTCCGGGAAAATGGCTCCCCCCTTATGCATCGGCTGATTGGCTACTATGCCGACCGTTTTCCCATTCAGCCGGGCAAAGCCTGTAACCAGTTCCTTTGCATAATCCTTTTTCACTTCTAAGAAACTATCCGCATCGACTATGGAATCAATCAGTTTGTGGACATCATAAGCCCGGTTTGGCTCCTGGGGAATAAGATTGTCGATGTCCTTTGGATCCAGTTTCGGATCGGCGGCAGGGTATTCCGGGAGTTCTGCATCAAAATGATCCGGCAAATAGGTCATCAGCTTTTTCACAATTTCAGCCGCATGCTCTTCAGATTCTGCTACAAAATCGGCCGATCCACTCTTTGTGGCGTGCATATGAGACCCGCCCAGCTCTTCAATATCCACCTTCTGCGTCGTCGCCATTTGAACCATCCTTGGAGACGCAATCGCCATTCCGGCCATTTGATCGACCATAATGGTGAAATCGGAAAAGACAGGCATATAGGCTGTTCCGGCAAAACATGGGCCATAAAGCACCGCAATCTGCGGAACCCGGCCTGATAGAATACTATGATTATAGAAAATCTTCCCGCCTGAATATTTTTCAACATGGTATCCACCAGCTTCATCAATCCGTCCACCGGAAGAATCGATCATATAAACAATGGGCCTCTTGCCGCGAATGGCAGCCTCCTGAATCCGCAACACTTTTTCACTATGGTACTTCCCCATGGATCCAGCTTTCACGGTAAAATCACTGGCCATAAAATAAACGATTCGATCATCCATCTTCCCTGTACCGGTTACCACCCCGTCTGCCGGAAGCTTCTCATTCAGCACCTGGGCAAACAGTCCGGTTTCATAAAAGGGCCTCTCCTCATCAAAATAAAGCTTCAAGCGATCCCGCACAAACCGTTTTCCCGCTTTCTCCAATTTATCGTGACTTTTTCCGCCTTTATGGATTCGTTCTCTTTCCGCTAATACTTTCCACTCTCTTTCCAAACGGCACACATCCTTTCGATTTTTACGAGATAATTCCTAAACGCTTCGTCAGGATTTCGTTCATAATCTGGGTGGTTCCGCCTCCAATCGACTGAATACGGGCGTCACGCCAGAAACGCTGAACATCATATTCCATCATATATCCGTTTCCACCATGAATTTGCAAGGCCTGGTCGGTTACCCGGCGAATCATTTCGGTCGCATACACCTTGGCCATGGTGGCCTCTGTAACGACGTCCTCTCCTTTGTTATACAAATACAGAGCACGGTAGGTGATATTTCGGGCTTTTTCTAGATCGACAGCCATATCGACCATCTTGTGGCGCAGCACCTGAAACTTCGATAAAGGACGATTGAACTGAATCCGCTCCTGACTGTATTTTTTCGCTGTCTCCAACGCCAGTTCACCCAGCCCCACACAGCCCAGAGCCATACTGAGACGTTCAAATTGAAAGTTTTCCATAATATATAGAAAGCCTTCATGTTCACGGCCGATCAGATTTTCTTCCGGGACTTTCACCTCATCGAAAAATAATTCTCCTGTATCCGAAGCATGCCAGCCCAGCTTTTTCAGTTTCTTTCCTGCAGAAAATCCTTCCCAGTCCGACTCCACAATAAAAAGGCTGATGTTTCGATGAACAGGCTCTTCTCTTGTTTTCGCCGCGACTATGACATAGTCCGCATGGACCCCATTCGTAATAAACGTTTTGGAGCCATTCAAAATATAGTGACTGCCGCTCTTCTTTGCTGTCGTTTTGATGGCAGAAACGTCAGACCCTCCACTTGGCTCTGTAATGGCCAAGGCGGAAATTTTTTCACCTTTAATCCCTGGAACAAGATAGTTCTGCTTTTGCTCTTCACTTCCATATTTCCAAATGTTTGTCATGGCAATTCCTGTATGAGCACCAATGGCAGCTGCCACACCCCCGGAGCCGCATTTGGCCATTTCCTCAATCAGGACCGCTTCCGTAATGATATCTGAATCACTTCCCCCGTATATTTCGGGAAATTTAATGCCCAGATAGCCTAACTCTCCCATTCGTTCATACAGACTCCTGGGAACCTCTTCTTCTCTTTCCCATTTTTCGACATTCGGAATGATTTCCTTTTCTATAAATTTCCGGACCGCTTTTCGGAACATGTGGTGTTCATCCTGAAAAATCCAATGAGCCATCATCCTTCCCCCTTCCCATGTTAAATTTCCATTTGTTTGGCAATAATCTCTTTCATAATTTCGTCTGTTCCTCCGCCAATACGCGCCAGGCGACTGTCCCGCCAGTTACGCTCAATCGGATATTCCGCCATATAGCCGTGTCCTCCATGGATTTGCAGGGCCCGATCCGCTACCCAATGGGCCATCTGGACCGCTGATAATTTCGTCATGGAAATCTCCTTTGCCGGAACCTCTCCCTTAGAGAAACGATAGGCAGTAGCATAGGTGAGCTCACGGCATACTTCAATTTCCGTTTTCATTTCCGCCAGCAAGTGGGAAATCACCTGAAAACGGCTAATGGGCTGTTCAAAAGCGATACGATTTCGGGCATAGTTCAGCGCCTGCTCATAAGCGAAATCAGCACCGCCTATGGCACCTGCAGCTCCTATCATCCGTTCTCCCTGAAGCTGCCACATAATTTGATAGAATCCCTTGCCTTCTTCCCCGAGTAAATTTTCGTTCGGAACCCGCACCTGATCAAAAATAAGTTCAGCGGTATCCGAGGAACGCATCCCCACTTTGTCGAGCTTTTTCCCAACCGAAAACCCAGGCGTATCTGTATCCACCAGAAACAGACTGATTCCATCTGCGCCCGGTTCATCGGAGGTTCGGGTCACCAGTGTCACAAAGTCCGCTTTCGTCCCATTGGTAATAAAGGTTTTCGTTCCGTTAATCACCCATTCATCGCCATCTCTTCTCGCCCGTGTCTGAATCCCCTGTACATCCGAACCGTTATTTGGCTCCGTAATGCCAATGGCGGCGATTTTTTCCCCTCTTATCGCAGGGGTGAGAAAACGTTCATGCTGATCTGCATTGCCAAACTTATAAATCGGGGGGGTCGCCATATCCGTCTGCACCGCAATGGCCATCGGTACCCCGCCACAGCCACATTTGTTTAATTCCTCGGCCAGGACAAGCTTGGTAAAATAATCGCCTCCCTGCCCTCCGACAGATTCAGGATAATGAAAGCCTAAAAATCCCAGCTCTCCCATCCGTTCAAACAGACTTCTTGGAAATTCCCCGGCGGCCTCCCATTCATCGACGTAAGGGATAATCTCCTTCTCCACAAATTTCCGGATGGTTTGCCGTAGTTGATCATGTTCTTCGGTCATATAAGGTTCATAGGGCATTTTGTTCACCTCTTTTCTTCTTTTCGCACTTCTTCACTTACATCAATCTCCATCCGAAGCAAATTCGCTCCGAAGCACTTCCCCAGATTATCCATCCTGATGGAAGAAGAACCTCCCCCATCGAGCGCTTCTGTTAAAACAAAATTAAAGGCGTGGATATTTGGAAGCTCATATCGGACTACATCCCCTTTGACCAGCCCTTGAAAATGATCTTTGACCCGCTCAGGAGTCACCTCGGATTGAAAACGTTCAAACCACTCCTCATCAGGTGCAAACAGACCAATATTCACCTTGTTCCCTTTATCTCCGGCCCGTGCCTGAGCGACGTCTTTTAACTGTACACTAGCCAATGGCCGACACCTCCACATTTTTTATCTGAATATGATCCTCAACCAACTCCCGGGGGATTAACGCTGACCACATTCCAATCAGTGCCCGTGGTGCGGTATTCCCGGTAAAACCACTCATTGTCGGAGGACCATTCAAGGCTAATGGCGGGAATAAGCGGCTGAATTTTGCTGCCTCCTTTTTGGTTTTCGCCCGGACAGCCATGCGTAAATAGATTTCATTTAACTCCTCTGCATACTCATGAGCTAACGGTCCATGTAGGGAATTATAGCCGACAAAATCCGTTCTGACCTCGTCATAGTCCAGCCCCCGTTGCTTGATTTGCTTTCGGATGATTTCGTCTACTTTTTTCGCCTTTTTTAGAGGATCGGGCCAGGAAAAACCAACCATCACCTGACCTGTATAACCATTTTCATACCCCATGACGACTTTCAAAGTATCCGGACGGGGTTTCCCGCGGGTGCCTGTCACCTTGACCTCATTCGGACCGGTATGTTCGAGCTGCACATTCGTAATATCCACGACCACATCCGGCGTGATATAGTTCGCAGGGTCATGAATCTCATAAAGCATCTGTTCTTTAACGGTGTCCACCGTTACGAGTCCCCCACGGTCTTCCACTTTGCTTACGGTAAAATCCCCATTTTCGCTGAATTCTGCAATCGGATAGCCAATCCGGTCAAAGCCCTCAATCTCCCACCAGTTGCCACTAAAATTTCCACCTGTCGATTGGGCTGAGCATTCCAGTAAATGCCCCATAAACACACCGCTTGCAAGTCTATCCCACTCCTCTTCTCCCCAGCCAAATTCATAGATTAAGGGAGCAAGGAATTGGGCAGTGTCCGTTGTGCGGCCTGTCACCACAATATCTGCGCCGGATTCCAGCGCCTTCACAATAGGTCTGGCCCCAATGTATGCGTTTGCAAAAACAAGTTTATCTTTTACCGTTTCAATCGGCTCATCCGTTTCCAGATGGTTGAGCGAAATTCCCCGATCCTGAAATTCATCTATACGGTCGAGCACATTGTCCCCCGTCACGACAGCTACCTTTAAATCATCCATGCCAAGCTCTTCAGCCACCCGGATAATCTCCTGCTGGGCCCCTTCTGGATTAATGCCGCCTGCATTGGTCAAAAGCTTAATGCCTTTCTCTTTCACATAAGGTAGAAGCGCCTTCATTTGCAGGGAAATATCCTTCGTGTAGCCGGCCTTTTCATTTTTCATCTGGTCCTTTTTTAAAATGGCCATCGTCAGCTCTGCCAGGGCATCAAAGCAAATATATTGCACATCTCCTTTTTCTGCCGTGGCAACAGCAGGTTCAATCGTATCCCCGTAAAAACCCTGTGCAGCTCCAATTCTCACATTTTTCATAACCGTATCTGCCTCCTTTCTATGATTCTTCCCTTATGGTTAACAGAACCTGGCCCTCCTGTACAAAGTCGCCTTCTACAGTTTCTACGGCGGTGACCACCCCATCCTGTTCTGCTTCAATTGGAATTTCCATTTTCATAGATTCCAGGATGACGACAATATCTCCCGCTTTTACCATGTCGTTTTCCTCGACTTCAACCTTCCACACATTCGCTGCCATCGTGGCCTGAATTTCCCCCATCATCATTTCCCCCTTTAAAAATTTATTTTCCCTTCCACTGCGGGGGGCGCTTTTCCAGAAATGCACTGGCCCCCTCTTTTAAATCCTCACTCATAAACGAGACCAGGCGTAAATCTGACAGGAAATCAAAGGACTTCATTCGATCCATCTGTTCCGACTGAAAATAAGCATCCAGGCTCAACTGGACGGCCAGCGGACTGAAGGATGCCACCTGATGGGCCAGTTTCATTGTTTCTTCTTCAAGATGTTCCGGTGCGACTACCTGGTGAATGAGATTTAATTCCTTCGCCTCTTCTGCCTTAAAAACCTGAGCGGTCAGCATCATTTCAAGAAACTTTCTTTCCCCAACTGCTCTTCGTACCCAGGGCATAATAACAAAAGGCACAAGACCAAGCTTTAGCTCTGTAAGCCCCAGTTTCGCTTCACTGGAGGCAATCGCAATGTGACACATCGCCACAAGGCCTGTTCCTCCTCCGAGTGCCGGCCCATTGACACTGGCAATCAGCGGCGTCCTTACTTCGGCTCCGGCCTTAAAAAGCTCCGTACTCGCCCGCCCTTCAAAATATAGTTCAGGTGCGGTTTTTTCGAGATTTTTCTTAAATTCATTTAAATTTCCACCGGCAGAAAAGGCCTTGCCAGCCCCGGTGATGACAATCGCCCTTACCTCGGGGTCCCGGTCCGCCTCTCTGATGGCTGACAGCAGCTCCCCGGCGGATTGCTCTGTCAGCGGATTGCGCATATCCGGCAGATTAATGGTAAGTTTTGCCACATAGTCCTTCACTTCATAAAGAATCGTTTCATACTTCATTGGCTGCCTCCCTATAAATGATCATTTTCCGGCCTTTCCCCTACTTAGTCTTGTTGGGTTACCCTCAAAACTTGATGTGGGGGAATACGGCCCATTCATGCTTGATTAATTTTCCTCTTCACTACATGTATCATGCAAAATTCATGCCAAATACTGAATATTCAATTAATTATTTGCCTAATCATTCCCTTACGCCCATGATCCTCCCGGGAAAAAATTTTCTTGTGTCAGAGAATTCTTTTTCCAACACGGCCGTCAATTGTACACATGTGTAAAGAAAGGTTTACAAGTGTGTACTCCTCTTTACAACTGTTCATTGTCAGTTCGGTTGACTTACGCTATAATAAAATTAGTTCGTTTGAATTTTCTAATAACTTAGGAGGGGGAGCATACTTGAAGGTAAAACATTTTACGACGGTAAACTATGTTCAACTCTCACTGGATAGCACAATAAGAGAAGCCCTGTCAGCCTTCCTGCATCATCAGGTCGATATAGGCTGTGTGACCGATCAGAATCAATTGCTGGGAATCGTCCACAAATATTCCATTTACCGGGCGCTCCTCAATGAGTCTTCCCTGGATGATGGCATTGAGCCCCTGATGAAAACCAGAGTCATTACCATTCATAAGGATCAGACCCTTTATGAAGCCAGAGACAAAATGATGGAAGGCAATGTCAGCCAGGCCGTTGTTCTTGATCATCAGGAAAAAGTTTTTGGAATCATGTCAAAATCAGACTTAGTCACCTCTCACATGACAGCATTGGAACATACCATCAACCGCATGACCTCGCTTATTGAAAACCTCCAGGAATCCGTTATCTCTGTTGATTCAGCCCTAAACGTTACAGCTTATAACCAAACCGCTCTTAAGCTGCTAAAAATTGAGCAGCAGGACCTTCACCCTGAACACATCATCAGACTCTTTCCTGATTTGGGAAAAAAATTATCCGAAGCCATCCGGACAGGGACCATCATTGATGCAAAACGAATGACGATTTACAACCAGACCGTTATCGCTTCCTTTATCCCCATTCGGGAACTCAACCGGGTATCAGGAGCCATGGTTGTCCTCCGGGATGTCACCTCTTATGAAAAAATTGCTGATGAACTGGAAACAACTACCCATTTAAAGCAGCTGTTAGACAGTGCTTTGGAACTAGCTTACGATGCCGTCATCATCACCGATAACCATGGAAAGATTACGAGAACCAACCAGGGCTTTCTGAACCTTTATCAAATTCAAACAAAGGAAGAAGTCTTGGGTAAAGCTCTGTCTGCGATTGCTCCGGAAATCCATGCGAATCAAACCTTGAAAAACAAGGAAAAAGTGGAAGGAGAACTCATCGAAATCAATCGGAAAAAATGCATCGCAACCAGTATGCCTATTTATCAAAATGGACAGAAAATCGGTGCGATATTTAAGATCATCTTCCAGCAGCTCGACACGTGGCGGGACATTTTATTACATATGGAGAAGCTCGAAAGTGAAGTGTCCTTTTACCGGAAAGAACTCATGCGAATGTCCAAAAAATCCAACCCTTTCACCCCCATCATTACCTCCAATGATCAAATGAATAAAGTAAAGGAAGAAGCGATGATTGCCTCCAAGTCCTTTTCAAACATTCTGATTACAGGGGAAAGCGGAACAGGCAAGGAGCTTTTTGCGGAGGGAATCCATCACCATTCCGGCCGAAAAGGGTCCTTTATCAAAGTCAACTGTGCCGCTATCCCGGAGGAGCTATTGGAATCAGAGTTTTTTGGCTATGTGGACGGAGCGTTTACAGGGGCGAAAAAAGGCGGAAAACCCGGAAAGTTCGAACTGGCTCACAAAGGCACCCTTTTTCTCGATGAAATCGGGGATATGCCTTTAACTTTGCAGACCAAACTGCTGCGTGTACTTCAGGAGCAGGAATTCGAAAAAATCGGAGCCACCCAGCCCACCAAAGTAGATGTCCGAATCCTGGCCGCTACGAATAAAGACTTAGCCAAACTAGTCCGAAATGGAGATTTCAGGGAGGATCTGTTTTACCGGATCCACGTCATTCGTCTCAAAATTCCGCCACTGCGGGAGCACCTGGATGACATCCCCCTTCTTTGTAAACATTTCATCACGAAAATTAATGCCAAAACCAATAAAACCATTGCCGGTGTTTCCCCTGACGTCATTCAGAAATTTGAACAATACCACTGGCCGGGAAATATTCGCGAGCTGGAAAATGTTTTAGAACGAGCGGTTCACTTTTGCCCATCCAATTGGATCGAACCCCATCATTTGCCTGATGAACTGAATGTACTCGAGGCAAATCAGGATTCACAGCCAAAGCCTGACCAACCTAAATTCGATCTGGCCGACAAACGAAATAAATCAGTCCACAGTTCAGAAAAGCAGGCTATTTTGAAAGCGCTTAAGGAATGTGGCGGAAATCGCACCAGGACAGCACAACTCTTAGGGGTCAGCCGAACAACCTTATATAAAAAACTAAAGCAATACAACATCCAGCAAACACTGGATTTCACATCCATGTCCTGAACCTATTCACATACTTGCGGACCTGGATGGGGCCATTAAAACCATTGAAGCAGCCCAGCAGGCGGATGTGAAACGGTTTGTGATGGTCAGTGCATTTCAGGCAAATAACCGCGAAAACTGGTATGAACCACTCAAACCCTACTATGTCGCCAAGCATTATGCAGATCGGGCTTTAATTGACAGCGAACTAAACTACACCATCGTGCGCCCCGGCGGTTTGTTAAATGAACCCAGGTACAGGCCACATTCAGGTTGCGGAAAACATGACAAAAGGCGATTCCATCCCCAGTGAGGATGTAGCCAAAACGGTTCTCGCCTGTCTTGATGAGGAAAACACCTTTAAAAAGTCCTTTGATTTACTGTCAGGGGATCAGACGATTGAGGAAGCTTTGGGGGGATTATAGATTGTTCTAAACCGTGTAGAAAACAAATAATTAAATTACCAAACAGAACTGAACGAGGTCGGGGCATAAGGCAACCGTTTAGATTTGACAGCATAAGCAGAATTCATGGAGTGACACGCTTTCTGTCATGTAGTGGATTCTGCTTATGACTGTTTGGGCCTGGGAGCCGTAACTGGACAAGTGCGATAGCGCGAGGAGACTTATCAACCGCCCACGACAAAGAAGACACTACGAAAACAACCAAAGGGAGATTGAGTGATGTCGCACTTGTGCCCTTGGGTGAAAGCGAAGTATATTTCCGCAGGGCGGTTCCTACACATGTCTTTTCATTTAATCATTCTTGTTTACCCGTCCTATCCCCGCTGATAATAACCACTCTTACCGCCCTCTTTTTCCAATAAATAGGTGGGTCCCAGTTCCATGCCTTTATCCATCGCTTTGCACATATCATAAATGGTTAATCCCGTAACGCTGGCAGCTGTTAATGCCTCCATTTCAACACCTGTGGAGCCCTTGGTTTTAACTGTTACATAAATTTCAATCCGTCCTGTTTCAGGAAATTCAAATCGGATGTCCAGTTTGGTCAGCATTAACGGATGGCACATGGGGATGAGGTCTGAGGTTTTCTTTCCTCCCATAATGCCGGCAGTCTGGGCCACCGCCAGCACATCGCCTTTTTTCATATTGCCTTCCTGAACAGCCGTCCATACCTCCTCATTCATTTTCACCTGTGAGAAAGCAACGGCTGTGCGTCCGGTATCTTGTTTTTCTGAAATATCGACCATATTCGCACGGCCCTGATTATTAAAGTGTGTAAAACCATCCAAACGAAAAACCTCCTGTATGTATGTTTTCCATATTGATTACCGGTCTGTTTTCCCAACATTTATGGAAAATCCTGTCGTCATCATCCATAAAAAAATACTGTCTACCCTAACTCCCATTAACCGCCACTGACAGGGGGAATAAAGGCCACAACATCCTGGTCATTGATCCATTCGTCTTTCGTTGCATATTCCTCATTCACGGCAATCATGGAATGGGACAGTTCACTTTTGGCCTGTGGATACTGTTCCTGAAGCCAGTCGCGCAGCTGTCCTACCTGCCAGTTGGTCCCTTCATCGATTTGCATTTCCCGCTTACCTGTTTTCTCCGCAAGTCCGGCAAAAAATAAGATTTTAACCATTCGTCTCCCCTCCATTTTCCGGTTTCCCTTCAGGATAAGCCACCGTTTCCTGCTGGTTGCCGACCCATGACTCCCCATCCGTCCAGAACTCCTTTTTCCAGATCGGAACCATCTGTTTAATCCGTTCAATGCCATGACGGGAAGCCTCGTAGGATTCATTGCGGTGCGGGGTGGATACAGCCACAATCACAGCAATATCAGAAATTTCCATCCTGCCAATCCGGTGCTGAATCGTCACCCGTGCTCCCGGCCATTTTTCCTGTATTTCCGTGCCAATCTTCTGCAGCATCTTTTCCGCCATTTCCACATAGGCTTCGTATTCCAGATACTGCGTCTGTTTATCTCCTGTCCACTCTCTGACTGTGCCTACAAAAAGGTTTACAGCCCCTGCTTTCGGGTTGGTCACTTGCTGCATAGCCCGATCTATTGATAAAGGTGTTTCTGTTACGACAAAAGGCTTTTGAAAAACGTCGGTGGTCATCCTAATGTCCTCCCTTTTGAATCACATTCTTATTCAGAAAATAACATACCTTCTGCTTTTCTTCTATCGAAAACGTCTCGCCTTCCCATAAGCAGTCCGAAAACCAGGTGATGCAGGCCACTACATTCGTAAGGCTTTGAAGGAAAGAAAGCTCCTGTCTCTCTTTAAGCATCACAATTTTAGGAAAATCTGCTTTCTTAAATCCTTCCACAAAAATAAGGTCCACATCCTGGTCCATCTGCTGAATCATTTCTTCTAAGCTCATTGGCTGCTGCTTTACGATTGCAGATTTTTGCCGGGATGAGATCGCTGTTACATGAGCTCCTGCTTTGGTGTGCCGCCACGTAT
The DNA here is from genome assembly GCF_010092505.1 of Virgibacillus sp. MSP4-1. Taxonomy (NCBI): domain Bacteria; kingdom Bacillati; phylum Bacillota; class Bacilli; order Caryophanales; family Bacillaceae; genus Virgibacillus; species Virgibacillus sp. MSP4-1. The sequence continues at coordinate 598,020 of NZ_CP048021.1, read as the reverse complement.
CCGTATCTTCATGGTCCATTTCAAACTCATGCCCATCATGCTTAATCGTTCCAACACGGTAACCTTTCTGTATAAAGTAATTCACAAACCACTCCATCATGGTCGTTTTTCCAGTATTTTTATAGCCCACTACCTGAATAACCTTCGTCAAGGCTCCTCCTCCTAACAGGACAATTTGCGATTCAATCATTTGAAACAGGAAAAAGGAATCCCCTCTTTAAAGCTAGAAATACATAAAGTGAAAGTGCTCTCAGTGAGAGGTTTTTCATCCCCTCTAGTTTTTCTGGAGCACCCTTAAAACTTGAACCAGGGGACAATACGGCCAGTTTAAAACGTGATGAAAAAAGTACGGAATTATATGTACAGCTGAGCTTCTATGTCGACATATTTATTCCTGCAAAACACCATGTATTACAGAAGAGTTCGACACAAAAAATTACGAGAATGTTCACTTTTTCACTAACTATCGTTCCGTAAACATCTTTATAATGATGATTGTGTTAGCCCTTTCCAGTTCAGCTTAAGACAAACATCACAAACTAGCATACACGATGATTTGCCTGAATGAAATGGCCATCATCAATGACTTTAGAAAAGTTTTTGAACAAGGAAAATGTGGAAAAGAATGCTATACCCCCATTGTCCTTACCCCAATGTCGTCATCATCAGCTAAAAGGTTTTGTTTTTGCATACTGGATAAATCAATGAAATAAACACAAATTAAAGGATAACGAGTACTAACGGAAGGAGTATCAGGAATGAAAAAAGGGAATGTACAACTGACTCTGCAAACTTCAAGTCTTGTTGTAGGGTTTATGGTATGGGTAATTTTATCCTCACTCATGTCATTTATTAATCAGGATATTGCTCTGACACCGACTCAGGCTACCTGGGTTACGGCTGTACCTGTAATTTTAGGTTCCATTCTGCGTGTACCTATTGGTTATTGGACAAACGTGTTTGGCGCCAGATACTTATTTTTAGCCAGTTTAATTCTGCTGCTATTCCCGGTCTTTTATTTAAGCACAGCAGATTCCTTTTTTGACCTTATTTTAGGCGGATTCTTTATCGGTATTGGGGGAGCAACCTTCTCTATAGGTGTTACGTCCCTCCCGAAATACTATCCTAAGGAAAAACAAGGCCTTATCAATGGAATTTACGGGGTAGGTAACGTGGGGACAGCTATTTCAACCTTTGCCGCTCCAATTATAGCTGAAGCCTTTGGCTGGCGCATGACCATTCGATTTTATTTAATTCTGTTAATTGTCTTTGCCTTACTCGTCTTCCTATTCGGGGATCGTAAGGAAGAAAAGAATGTAACGCCTTTAATGGAGCAGATAAAGAGTGTTTACCGCAATAGTACACTTTGGTTCTTAAGTATTTTCTACTTCCTGACATTTGGATCATTTGTGGCGTTTACCGTTTATTTACCAAACTTCCTTGTTTCTCACTTTGGGTTAACCGAAGTGGATGCAGGTATGCGAACAGCCGGATTCATCGCACTTGCCACCTTTATCCGGCCTGTAGGGGGCTGGCTGGGTGACCGCTTCAATCCATACCGTGTACTGATGATTTTATTTGCCGGACTTACTGTTGCCGGAATTATTCTATCCTTTTCACCTGACATTGTATTATACACGTTTGGTACATTATTAGTTGCTGTCTGTGCGGGGATTGGGAATGGTACTATATTCAAACTCGTTCCCCTCTACTTTTCTAAACAAAGCGGTATTGTTAACGGAATCGTAGCTGCAATGGGCGGACTTGGAGGCTTTTTCCCACCACTTGTTCTGACGTCCGTATTCGAGATAACAGGTCACTACGCCATCGGATTTATGGCGCTGTCCCAGGTTGCACTGGCAAGTTTAATTATCGTCATCTTTATGTATTATACTGGAAAATTAACAGCTGCCAATGACATTATCCATCACTCTGGCCAGGGAATCATGGTAACCGATGGAAAGGGAGTCATCCAGCGGGTAAACCCGGCCTTCACGGAGGTTACAGGCTATGAAGCTGAAGAGGCTATTGGCGAAACCCCTCGTCTCCTGCATTCCGGAAAACATGATGAGAACTTTTATAAGGATATGTGGGAAGACATTCGGGAAAATGGCTTCTGGCAGGGAGAAATCTGGAACAAGCGTAAAAATGGCGAGATTTACCGGGAGTGGTTAACCATCAGTACCATTAAAGATGAAACTGGTGAAGAAAACTACTATGCAGGCATGTTTACGGAAATCCCGAAAGATGAATAAGAACGATAGCACCAACCAGGCATGAATGGTTGTCTCCCTGTCCTTTACCAAGGGCAGGAGGCAATCATTCATGTTTTTTAGTTGCATCATGAATACCACCCGGCATGAACCACAAGAACGGTAAAAATCACCCCTATCATCATAGAGCATGAGAAAAAAAGACCAGAAAGCAAACCTGGTATCCCCTATGATGACGAGGTGACTTTCATACTTTAAAGCATGTGGGGACAGTCCCCAGATTATTTAAACGCGACCGCATCGATCTCCACAAGAACATCCTTAGGCAGTTTACTGACTTCCACAGTAGCTCTGGCCGGATAGGGCTCTTCCAGAAATTTGGCATATGTATCGTTGATGGTTGGAAAGTCTTCCATGGACGTTGTGTAGATAGTAAACTTCACAACATTGGAAAAGCCAAGACCAGCCTCTGACAGGATCGCCTTAATATTTTTCATCACCTGCTCAGTCTGATTAACAATCCCGGTGGCAATTTCCCCATTTTCCGGATGGATTGGAATTTGCCCGGAAACATACAGGAATCCTCCAGCCTCCACTGCCTGTGAATAGGGCCCAATAGCCTGCGGTGCCTGATCCGTTTGTATAGCCTTCATTCGATCACTCTCCTATAACTCGTATTATTCCAGTTATAACGTTAATTTTGAAAATTGTGAACCCCCTGTATTGATAAAAGGGATTTTTGCTGTTAAATATTTTAAACTTATCTATTCCTCGATTATTCAAATCCGCCCTTGTTCTCGATATACATCAGCAAGTATATGAACACAAAAATCAATTACTAAAGACTGGAACATAAACAAATTGAACCTGATCGTTTTTATCTACAAATAGAAATGTAGGTGTAAAACGGATTTGTTGGTCTTGAAAAACTATCAAATTATGAGCTTCTGCATTTGTATTTTCTAAGAATCCTTTAATTACTTTGGACTAATCATTAGGGAAAATTTGAATTACGGGTGTTTAGTATTGTTCTAATGCTCCTTATCCTGACCATCCACATACCGCCCATAATCAGGAATAGCGATACGATCAAAATGGTCAGCCAGCTTTTTCAATTGTACAGAAAGTTCCTCGCCTGACATTGGAATCCCGTGTCCGGTAACAGCCACATTCGGTTTTAACCCTTCAAGCTTTCGTACAGACTCACGGGCTGCCTCCCAATCCGGAGTTAAATAACGCGGAGGACCACTGATTTCCTGCTCCTGAACCATAACCTTAAAAAGATTTTCCTGCTTCACCGTAACAAATGCATCACCGGCAATTAATGAACGGTCCTGTTCCCGGAAAAACGATACATGACCCGGGCTATGTCCCGGTGTATGTACCCATTGCCACTCTTCAAGATGAGGAACACTTCCATCAGCTGGTAAGGCCTGCACATGATTCCCCAGGTTCACAGGTTCATTCGGAAAATAAGGGGACATTTTCGCCACCATCCCGCCTTCAACTGTAGAATCAGGTTCAGGATAGCTTTTCTCTCCTGTTAAAAAGGGAATTTCGGCTTCATGGGCATAAACCGGTACATCCCAATGCTCCACCAGCTCCACAATCGCACCGACATGATCAAAATGCCCATGCGTCAGAATGATTCCACTGGGCGCCTTATCCTCACCGAAACGATTTTCCACTTCTTTGATCATATCATCCGCCGATTTTGGCATACCGGCATCGACAAGCATCCAATTGTCCCTATCCGGCTCACCCAGAAACACTACATTCACAACTTGAATCGGAAAGCAGTAAATATCGGGAGTAACCGCCTGTCCAATCCCGCTTGTAAGCGAGGTAACCGGAATAAAACGATGGTCATCACTATATTCCATTTCATCCTTCATTACATTTCCCTCCTTTGCTCAAGGACTATTTATAGTTTTTCTATTGACGAAAAAAGTATAAATCATTTCTAAAAAAATCCTTGTTTTCCATGGCAAAAAAATAAACAGGAACCCATTCCCGGCCCTGTTTCGATACAATAATAAGATTAAACTTTCTGCAGTTCTCCTGCATTCTGAATCTCTTCCGCACAGTCATAGCAAACTTTCTTTCCTTTAATATCAACCGTGTCCTTCACATTATCACATATGACGCAGGATTCATGTGAGCGGAATTTTTTCAGAACAATCATATCGTCATCCACAAAAATTTCGATCGGATCTTTAATGTTAATATCCATGGTCCTCCTTAATTCAATAGGGATCACGATACGTCCCAACTCATCAACCTTTCTTACCAATCCAGAAGCTTTCATCTTTTTCAAATTCCTCCCATATTAAGTAATTTTCTGTATATTTACCCATGTCTTTATAAGAGTAAACCACTAATTACATAGTTTATCAAAAAATTCATACTTTTCCATTAACAGTTTGATTACAATTATAAATTAAAGCCATAGGACTAGTTCCTTACACCTAAATAGATAGCCAGGACGTTTGGGGAGTGGCCGTTGGAATGCGGAATGAACCGATTAAATGAGCTATGAAGGACACTTGATTATAAAATATAAATAAAATTGGCCTTCACACACTTTGTGAAGGCCAGTTTCCATAAAAATTTTCTTCCTTTTGGCCTTCATAAGGCTAATGAAGGCCATTCCCCAAGCATTAGCCTGGTAAAATGGCCTTCACCCACCCGCTCAAGCGCCATCCTAACCCTAAGGCTCCATCCACCAGCCCCGGAAGCCCGCCCGCACAGAGCCAAATCAGAATCCTCCAATAAGCCAGATCAGCCTAAAATAGCTCGTAAGGCCTCATCCACATTGGTCGTCGGCTGCTGGCAGGCAAAATGTTCACACACATACACGGTCGTCTGATCCTCCATTTGCCGGTATTCCCTCGCAAACGGAGCCACTTCGCCGATTTCCTCAGGTGATTCTCCAACAAGGACCGACACATCTGGCAAATACGCTTTATTCAGCTCAGACAGCAGCCTCTCCCGGTTTTCATCTCCTTGATTTCCGATGACGACAACCTCTTTCGTTGGAGTTTCAAAGAATAACAAGCTTTGCAGAAAGAATGTACTCCCGGTCGATGCCCCATCTATATCATCCTTAAAACTGTAGTACATCTCCTCCACTCGATCCAGCCATTCCGTTTCCCCTGTCAGATAGGCCATTTTTTGCAGCATCACGACCGCTACACTATTTCCGGACGGGATAGCTCCATCGTATACCTCTTTTTCCCTCGTCAATAAGGTCTCACTGTCATAGCCGGAAAAATAAAACCCTCCTTCCTCGTCATCCCAAAAGTATTCAAACAGATCCTGGACGATATTTTTGCCCTTTTGCAGGTAAGCTAAATCAAAGGTGGCCTCATAAAGCTCAATATACGCCCATAATAAAAAAGCGTAATCATCAAGAAATCCTTTATTCTGCAGCTCTCCATCACGATAACGAACCATCAACCGGCCCTCTGCAAAAAGCTTCTTCTCCGCAAAATCCATGGCTGTTTGAGCCGCTTCTGTATACTGACTTTTTTCAAATACCTTCCCGGCCCGTGCCAGCGCAGCGATCATGAGGGCATTCCATGATGTTAAGATTTTGTCATCTACATGTGGGTACACTCGCTTTTCCCTTTCCTCAAGCAGCTTCAACCGGGCGGCGTCCATTTCATCCTGCAGGTCCTCCAGCGTCATCTTATGGCTGGTCGCAACTTTCCTCCCGTTTACTCCAATCTGGTTCGGAATATTTTTTCCCTCAAAATTCCCGGCCGGAGTAATATTATAAACTTGCGAAAAACGATCCCCGAGGTCATCTCCAAGCACATCAAATATTTCTTCCTCTGTCCATGTATAGTACTTGCCTTCCTCACCTTCTGAGTCCGCGTCAATCGCCGATAAGAACGCTCCTTCTTGATTCCTCATTTCTCTTAGCACAAATTCAATGGTCTGCTCACTGATTTGCTTCCACCTGGTATTCTCCGTAAGCTGATAACCTTCTGTGTATGCCATGATTAATGTCGCCTGATCATACAGCATCTTCTCAAAATGGGGAACCAGCCATTTTTCATCGGTTGAATAACGGGCGAATCCAAAGCCGATATGGTCAAAAAGCCCCCCATCCGCCATTGATTTTAACGTTTTTTCAACCATTTGCCTGGCGGGTTTTTTACCTGTCAGGTGATAATACTTCATTAAAAACATGAAGTTATGAGCCGACGGAAATTTCGGTGCTGCCCCAAAACCGCCATACTCCGGATCAAACATTCGCCCCAGCTGTTTATAGGCTTTATGGGTGTTATCGATCGTGAGCCGTTCCTTGGCCTTTTTCTGCTTCAATTTCTCGAAAGCATTCGTTACACTGTCCGTGACTTCCGCTATATGTTCCGGATCTTCCTTAAATTTCCGGTAGAGCTGTGTGATCACTTCTTTAAAACCCGGCATGCCATACTTGCTCTCTTTTGGAAAATAGGTACCAGCATAAAATGGAATCTTATTCGGAGTTAAGAAAACACTAAGCGGCCAGCCCCCATGTCCGGTCATCATCTGACAGACCTTCATGTAAATGGAATCCAAATCGGGCCGCTCCTCCCGATCCACTTTTATCGATACAAACCGCTCATTAAGCAGTGCTGCCATTTCCTCATCTTCAAAGGATTCATGGGCCATCACATGACACCAATGGCAGGTCGAATAGCCAATGCTTAAAAACACAGGCTTCCCTTCCTTTTTCGCCTTTTCAAAAGCCTCCTCTCCCCATGGAAACCAATTCACAGGGTTATAGGCATGCTGTAGCAGATAAGGAGATTTTTCATCGATTAATTGATTCGCTTCAAAGTTAGCGGTCATACGGCATCACCTCCTCATATTTTTCCCTGTTTTCAGTTTACCCTAAAAGACACGATTGAATCGAACCATTCACTCTGTAGATTGATTCCTACTGTTCATCAACGTTTATCATCCTGAAGAGCTTGCTCTTACAATTAATAGACTGGTTTAAAATTTTTCCATTGACGTACCGATATAAACTTGTTATGATTCTTCTATTATTTTAATAGAATATAAACCTTGTATAAGTTCAGGAATAGGGCCTGAACGTCTCTACCAAGCTACCGTAAACAGCTTGTCTACAAGGAATGGAAACGTAAGATGGAGTGACATTCTTCTATTCCTTGTAGACAACTTTGGCTTTTAGCGGCCAAAGTTTTTTCATATACTAAACGAAATGGAATGGGAGATGCAGACATCATGAAGAGCTTTTTTCAATTTGCAGAACGGAACACATCATTTAAACAGGAATCACTGGCAGGAATTACGACCTTTTTGTCCGTTGCGTATATTTTAGTCGTCAATCCGCTTATCCTGAGTCAGTCGGGAATGGATAAGGGAGCCGTCTTTACAGCCACTGCCCTGACAGCCATCATTGGTTCTCTGCTCATCGGACTGCTTGCGAACTATCCGATTGCGATAGCGCCAAGTATGGGACTGAATTCTTTCTTCACCTTTTCCGTTACAATTGGAATGGGAATAGAATGGCCTGTGGCGTTAACAGGGGTTTTTATTGCGGGAATTATTTTTATGATCCTGAGCTTACTGAAAATCCGGGAAAAAATTATTAATGTCATTCCCCAGGATTTAAAGCATGCCGTTGCGTCGGGAATTGGATTCTTTATTGCCTTTATCGGGCTGAAAAATGCCGGGATGGTTGTTTCTGACCCGGATACATTTGTCACGCTGGGGAATTTAACCTCCCCTATGACCGCCTTAGCTGTACTGGGCCTTGTTATAACGATATGGATGCTTGTAAAAGGCATCAATGGCGGGATTTTCTACGGAATGGTCATCACAACGGTCGTCGGGATGGTGCTGGGGTACATCAGCATCCCTTCCTCCATCGTTGGTCATGTGCCAAGTCTGGAGCCTACATTCGGCGTTGTGTTCGGCCATTTAGATCAGATTTTTACCCCTGAATTACTGGCTGTCATTTTCACCTTTTTATTCGTGGCCTTTTTCGATACGGCCGGTGCCCTCATTGCCCTTACCAGCCAGGCAGGGATTATGAAAGATAATAAAATACCAAATGCAGGACGGGCCCTGCTTGCCGATTCATCCGCTGGTGCGATTGGAGCCATATTGGGGACATCCACACCGGCAACGAGCGTCGAATCCTCAGCCGGAATTGCTGTAGGAGGACGGACAGGCTTTACATCCGTCATCATTGCCGCCTGCTTTGCTATTGCGCTGTTTTTCTCACCCATCCTGTCTGTCATTACATCGGAAGTAACAGCACCTGCTCTTATTATTGTCGGATCCCTCATGGCGATGGAAATCAGCAAAATCAATTGGAGTCAGATTGAGGTGGTCATCCCGTCCTTTATTACGATCATCATGATGCCGCTGACTTCAAGTGTGGCGACCGGGATTGCCCTTGGTTTTATCCTTTATCCATTAGCCATGGTAGCACAAAAACGTTTTAAGGAAGTACATCCCATTATGTATGTACTGTGCTTATTATTCACGTTTTATTTTATCTTTCTGGCCTAGGATATTAGGAGACTTTATAAACCGGTTTATCGACAGAACAGGTTAGTCCATCATATAAGGGGTACAGTGTCCTGTCTCCTAAATAAAAAATATCTTTAACAATTAAAGAAGAGGCCGAGACATCATTAATTCGCTTAATCATAAACCGAAAGAAAGGATATCTGAGCGGAGTAAATATACGTAGACTCCTGGTCGGTTAAGAGCGGCACGTCCTGTGCCAACACCGACACTAGAACGTCCTGTTCGTCGTGGGAGGAAGGCATAGGTGAGACCCCGCAAAGAATAGTGAAGGCGACCGTTTAGGTCCGACAGCATAAGCAGAATCCATGAAGTGACACGCTATTTGTCACGTAGTGGATTCTGCTTATGACTGCTTGGGCCTGGGAGCCGTAACTGGACAAGCGCGATAGCGCGAGGAGGCTCACCAGCCGCCCACGGCAAAGAAGACACTACGAAAACGACCCTTAGGGAGTTTGAGTAGATGTCGCACTTGTGCCCTTGGGTGAAAGCGAAGTATATTTACGCAGCGGTGGTTTCTTCACCTATCATAATTCGGATTTACTTTTAGCGAAAACACATTAGTCCCGGCCATTTATTTTTCATGATTGTTTTAAAAAAGGTCTGACTGCTGTTTTACAATTCCTTTTCCCCTTTTTGTCCATTAATGGAATAGCTCGCCGTAATATTCGCTGACAGAGAATGAGAAACAGAACAATACTTATCTTTGGACAGCTGAATGGCTCTTACCACTTTATCCTCGGGCAAATCGCCTTCCAACGAATAATGAATATGAATATCCGTAAATTTTTTAGGATGATCATCTGCCCGTTCCCCTTCTACATCCATTTGGAAGGAGTCAGGTTCAAGTCGCATTTTTTTCAATATGGAAATAATATCAATACCGGTACAACCAGCCACAGCGTTCATCAAGAGCTCAGTCGGACGGGCTCCACTATTGACGCCACCCACCTCTTCTGCTGCATCCATTTTGATTTCATGACCGGAAGGGGTTACCCCTGCAAAGGCCATTCGATCTGTCCATTGTATACTCGTTTTCATGGAAATCACCTCTTAACTATAAAATTACATCTTACTATTTTCTTTATACAGTATTTTACCATTACCCCCAAACACTGACTACTTTGACGGTTTATGAAGCTGCCAGATGTCATTGGTTAACACTTTTTCAGTTTTTTTGCATGACTATACAGATTTTGGGAAAAGTAAGGAGCAGGAGGTGATAAAATGGCAAAAAACAGGAATCGAAATCGCAACAACAACAATAATAACAACAATAACAACCAGGAACTGAATGTGGACGAAAACACAGAGTTCGCAAATGAAAATGATGCACGTGACATGCAGAACCGTAACAACCGTAATAACAACAACAATAACAACAACTAAATAAAAAAATGAAGCGAAGTGGTTCAGCTTGTGTTTTTACATATTTGCGGAACCACTTCGCTGCAAATGAACATTACGTTTCAATATGAAATCCCTGTGAAACGATATTGGATGCAATTTCCTGCAATTCAATTTCCTCGTTATTATATTCGACTTTAATTTCCCCGTCATCCGGATCGACCAGCACCCGTTCAACTCCGGATACATTCATCAGGAACGCTTCCAGCTCCTGAATATTTTCATGGGCTGTAGCTTCTTTAATAAAAAACGTATTATGAGGCATAATGCACCCCTTTCTCTCTCTGCTTTGTCTGCCAGTCATTTTTATCATACCCTGATATAAAAAAATCATGATAAAGTGAACTATCTGTCAGTGAGGTTTATTGCGGACCGTTCATTTGTGAAAATTAGCTCCATGAACCTTATCCTATGCAAAAGGATGAAAACAATGACTCACTCATTGGATCTTCTTTTTATACCATAAACTATAAGTTCCGACTTGAATGTATAAAATTCAGTGATTTCCACAAACTATAAAGTGAAACTTCCAAGTTCATACGATGAACCAGCTATCAAACACTAAGGTGGTGAAGATCAATGAGTATCTTCCAATCCATTAATGGGTGGAGAAAAAATCGCAGGGAAAAGAAACGGGCTCTTATGCAGGCAAAAGGCTTTTGTCCTGAGTGCCGCGGCAGAGGGTTCAATGTAGTTCCCTATAGTGAGGCCTATTATATTCCGCCATTGGATTGCATGGGTTGTGACGGCAGTGGTTTATATTCGGATTGGGAAAAAAATCAATACACATAGAGAGAAGCTCCCTCATTGGGAGGATTACGGCCCATTCGTGCGTAATAAAAAAAATGAACGGGTCTGCCCCCGTTTTTATATGTCAATCTATACATAAGGCCCCCTGCGGAAGGGAGCCTTATCTTTTGAGTTCAGTTTAGGATCTCTGAAATTTTACAAACCGAAAATCACAAACTGAACATTTGCAAGCCTCAGTTTATTTTCTTAGTAACCGCCGTATCCATAGCCTGCAGAAGCTCCAATAATAATGAGCAAAATAAACAGCACAACAATTAACGCAAAGCCTCCGCCATATCCATAACCACCGTAACTCATCATTTCTGCCTCCTTTTATTATGTCTTTGACACTATACCCTATGCAAAGGACTTCCTTCCTGTATAGGACACTCATGGAATTAAATAAGAATCCCCTGAATTTTCACTACACTCTATGCCCTTTAACCATCCAATTATATTATTCAAAATTTTCATACATGTTTGTCTTTTTCCTAACATATAAATCTAGTAAAATGGTAGTGTAAGCGTTTACTAGATTTGGTCACAGGTTCAGGAAAATTTAAAAGGAGGGTATGAAAATGAATGGGATTGTCTTAGCTGTTTTTGGCTTAATCATGTTTTTTCTAGGGTATCGTATTTATTCTAAATATCTGGCTGAGAAAATTTTTCGACTCGATCCCAGCTATATCACACCTGCGAACCGCTACAATGATGGTGTGGACTTTGTGCCTACAAATAAATGGGTCCTTTGGGGGCACCACTTTACGTCCGTTGCAGGTGCAGCACCTATTTTAGGACCTGCCATTGCCGTATATTGGGGCTGGCTTCCGGCTTTATTATGGGTAGTTCTGGGGACGATGTTTGCTGCAGGTGTTCATGATTTTGGAACCATTGTTCTGTCCGTAAGAAATAAAGGGCAGTCTGTGGGAACCTTGGCAAACAAATTAATTGGTCAGCGGGCCAAGATCTTATTCCTGTTTATTATTCTCTTATTGGTCCTCATGGTCAATGCTGTATTTGCCTGGGTCATCGCCAATCTCTTTATCTCCAATCCATCCAGTGTCCTTTCTGTCTTTATTCAAATTCCTTTAGCGATATGGATCGGATATCGGGTGTATAAAAGAAAAGGCGGTATGTTACTTCCATCGTTATTTGCGCTTGCTGCGATGTATGCAGCGGCTGTACTGGCAAGCTATGTCCCTGCTCTGCAGATTGATCTTGTCAGATACTTTGGCGGTGAGGGAGCGACAGGCCTATTTGGCATGAATGCAACCTCCTCGGCCTTTCTGGTATGGATTGTTATCCTGATGATTTATGTGTATATTGCTTCAACGTTACCGGTCTGGAAGCTCTTACAGCCGAGGGATTATATTAACTCCCATCAGCTGGTCGTCGGTTTATCCATCCTATACTTAGGGTTGCTGTTTACCCTTCCGCAGGTTACCGCACCTGCTACGAATGCCAATCCTGATACACCGTGGTTTCCACTGCTGTTTATAACGATTGCCTGCGGGGCGATCTCTGGTTTCCATGGGCTAGTCTCTTCAGGTACAACTTCCAAACAGCTTAATAATGAAGTTGAAGCACGACAAGTGGGGTATTTGGGAGCGATTGGCGAAGGAGCTCTTGCGCTCATTTCCATTATTGCCGTCGTTACCTTCTTCCCTACCGTAAGTGATTTTACTGCTACCTACAGCGGCTTTGAAGCAGCCAGTGCATCCGGTCTTGGGAACTTTGTCGCCGGGGCAGCTCAACTTGCAACGGGCATAGGAATACCGGAAACGGCAGCCGCCACCATTGTTTCCGTCATTGTCGTAAGTTTTGCCGCGACGACACTGGACTCATCTGTTCGTCTCATGCGGTATATCATTTCCGAATTAGGGGAAGAGTACAACATCCGTCCAATGACAAAAATGCATGTGGCTACCTCGATCGCTGTCGTTTCCAGTGCGGTCTTAACCCTGCTTCCTGAGGGTCCAAAAGGCTTTGGTTCAGGTGGATACTTACTTTGGCCATTATTCGGCACATCCAATCAGCTGCTTGCCGGCATCAGTTTACTGTTAATTGCCATTTGGCTGAAACGACAGGGCCGCAATTACTGGCCGGCCCTTATACCAATGATCTTCCTCATGATTATGACGTTATGGGCAATGGCCCAGCAGGTGATTTTTGACTGGTCCGGTTATGGCGGAGGAGAAGCCAATATGCTGCTGTTTGTATTCGGAGCTATTGTTTTGATCTTTGCTATTTGGATTATCCTGACCGCTATATCCGTTCTGTCCAAGAACAATCATACAGGAATACCGAATGATTAAATGAGAGCAAAGCCGCGCAGTCGATGTGCGGCTTTTCCCTCTTTTTTCAATCTGGTATCACGAGGGAGGCAGCCCTTACTTATTCACGTATGAACTGGCCGCAGCCCCCACGGGAAGATTTACTTGATCGAAAGGAGACTGACGATGAAATCACTGAAACGAATAGTTGAACTTTACGACGAAATTCTGCGTCTCCCTCACAAACAGGAGGTGGCACGGGAGCTCCGTGACGAGGATGACCTCTTTTTACTGCTGCTTTATTCAGATATGTTAGGAATCCCGAATCCGGCCTTTTATTACACACTTGAGTTATACCCTTACATCATTGATCGTTTTCATGATTGGCATTTACGCATGGGTATGGAAAAATCACCTTTTGAAGGGATTCGCTGCTGCTAAAATGAATTCAACCCTTATACGCTTATTGGAGGGGATCACATGAATGAATTATTGAATAAACGAATCATTTTTGTCGGTGGAAAAGGCGGGGTCGGTAAATCTACCGCATCTGCCGCCCTTGCCCTGGCCTTCTCTAAGGAAGAGGAAAAAACCTTAATTGTATCCACTGACCCTGCTCATAACCTTGGAGATATTTTCTATAAAAAGATAGACGATCAGCCGGTCAAAATCCGGGAACACCTCTGGGGGATGGAGATTCATCCGGAAAAGGAGTCAAAGAGATATATTGAATCGGTGAAGGACAACCTTAAAGGACTGGTCAAATCAAGAATGGTTGAGGAGGTTCACCGGCAGATTGATATGGCCAGCGCCTCTCCAGGTGCCGATGAAGCCGCCCTGTTTGATCGAATCGTGTCCATTATTTTAAATGAAGTCGATCATTTTGATAAAATTATTTTTGATACCGCACCGACCGGTCACACCATTCGGCTGCTGAGTTTACCGGAGCTTATGACCGTATGGATGGAGGGCATGGTAGACAGACGAAAGAAAATCAATGATAATTATACTCAGCTGCTGAATGATGGAGAACCGGTGGAGGATCCCATTTTCGACGTTTTACAAGCAAGGAAGGAAAAGTTTATCAACGTACGGGACATCCTCTTAGATCCTGAAAAAACCGGTTTTACCTTTGTCCTGATTCCTGAACGTCTGCCCATACTCGAAACCGATAAAGCCGTAAAACAGCTGGATTCCTACCATCTGCATGTACGTACACTCATCGTCAATAAAGTACTGCCGGAACATGCCGATGGAGACTTTTTAAGGAAGCGAAGACAGCAGGAAGAAACCTATTTGCAGGAAATCAGGAAGACATTCAAAAAACAGGATCGATTACATATTCCTTTATACGAAGAGGATGTCTCTGATATGGAAAAATTAACGGAATTCGCCAATCAGCTATGGCAGGAACTAAAGGGGGAAGCTTATCATGAAAGCCATCGTTCATAAAGAACAGGAAGGTCTCAACGGTCTGTTTTATGAGGACATGGATGAGCCGGACGTAAACACCGGACAAGTCAAAATCAAACTGAAAACCGGGGGCATGAACCGTCGCGATGTTGCCCTGCTCCACCGGCACAAACCGGATCAGCCTCCACTCATTATGGGTTCGGATGGGGCAGGTGTTGTAGAAGCTGTCGGTGAAGGGGTCAATAATGTAAAAACCGGTGACGAAGTGGTAATCGATCCTTCCCTGGGCTGGCAGAAAAATAGTGAAGCTCCACCTGAAGGATTTAAAATTCTCAATATGCCTGACCACGGAACATTTGCCGAGTATATCACGATTCCGGCTGAAAACGTGGAAAAAAAGCCGGAACATTTATCATGGACAGAGGCTGGAGTGCTTCCACTGGCAGCGCTAACCGGTTATCGTGCCCTCTTTACACGGGGCAAGGTACAATCAGGCGATACCGTAATGCTTCCCGGTATCGGAAGTGGCGTGCTCACTTATATTTTACTGTTTGCCAAAGCAGCCGGAGCCAGAGTCATTGTTACGTCCAGAAGTGAAGAGAAACGGCAAAAGGCACTGGAACTTGGAGCTGATGTCGCCATTCCAACAGAATCTGATTGGAAAGAAGAACTCAAGGACGAACAGGTGGACCTCTTGATTGAAAGCATTGGCCGGGCCACCTTTAACAAATCTCTCGGTATCATTCGCAAAGGCGGGACGATTGTAACCTTTGGTGCGACGACTGAGGATGAAGTAAATATCGACATCCGCAAATTTTTCTACGGTCAATTTAACCTGCTCGGCTCAACAATGGGCAGTCATGAAGAGTTTAAAGAGATGCTGGCCTTTGTGGAAAAGCATCAAACCAGACCTGTTGTAGATCGAATTTTTTCACTCTCTGATTATAAAGAGGCCTTTCGCTATTTACGTGATTCAAAAAACTTCGGAAAAATTGCCTTTGATATTCATTCATAAGTACGAAACCGGACCATTACCCATGTGGTCCGGTTTTCTTTTTGGCTGCTCTGCATAATTAGGGAAGAAACTTGAAAATATAAACACATGACTATCCTTATAGGGGGAAGATCGATGGAAACTGAACATCATGTCCGATTAACCGCACCGGAAATGTCCGGTTTATGGACACAATATATGTTTGACAGTATGTCCCAGCGCTTTTTCGAGTATGCTCTGGAACATATTGAAGATGACGATATCCGAAGTTTATATAAAAAAGCCTTAACATTGTCTGAAAAACACCTGGCACGTGTATCGGAGTTTTTTAAACAGGAAAATCACCCCATTCCTCAGGCGTTTACAGACAATGATGTAAACCAAAAAGCAGCACCGCTATTTCAGGAGCCTTTCTACCTTCACTATTTATATATTATGTCTCTTCAGGGACTTACAGGGTATGGGTTGTCTGTAGGTACATCGCTTCGGTCTGATTTGCGCTCCTATTTTATCCGATGTAACACGGAGACAATGGAGCTGTTTGACCAGACCACTCAGGCCATGCTTACAAAAGGATTAGTTAGTCGTCCCCCAGTGGTGAACCCCGCGGAACAGGTGTCATTTGTTACAGATCAGGGGTTTTTAACGGGCTGGTTTGGCCACCGTCGTCCCCTTACCTCCATGGAAATTGGGGATATTACCTTTAATATGTATAAAATGAATTTGCATATCGCCTTAAAGGTCGCCTTTGCCCAGACCTGTACGGATAAGCACGTTCGAAAAATCATTGAGCGGGGAATGCAGATTTCCACCAAACATACGGAAGTGTTTAAAAGTATCTTTAATGAAGAAAAGCTGAACTCCCCTATTTCACTGCAGCCGCTGGTGACTGACTCAACCGAAGCGCCATTCTCTGACAAATACATGATGTATCAGATTCAGTATTCCACTCAAATAGCCATCGCTTTCTATGGAACAGCCATGAGTGTGAATGCCAGAAGAGATTTAGGGGCTCATTATACACGATTAACCGCTGAATTAGTGGCTTATGCTGAGGATTGTGCGAATTTGATGATTAAAAATGGCTGGATGGAGCAGCCGCCCATGGCAACAGATCGGGAAAAGATTGCTAAGAAAAAATGACAGACCCCTTTCGAATATAGACGGAAGCTCTCACACTGTAGCCGGATGAGGTTTTTGATTTCTTACCTGCAAAGAGGTTAATCAATAAAAAACGTCTGATGAAATGAGCGTTGAAGGGTAGCCATTTAACGCTCATTTCTTCGTTCGTTGTCTCATCTTCCCAACCGATTATATGGTCTTACTTCCCGACCTCACTATCTCCTAAAGCACATTACTCCATCGAATTAGCTATTTCGATTAAATCATCCCTTGTTACGTCAGAACCAGTTTCATCAGGGGGTTCGATCAGTGATAATTCATGATGATGACCATTTTCGTTTTCCCATCTTACACTTGATTCAGATACGTTAGCCTCCATTCCGTTTTCCAAAGTAACGGTTTTACTACTTTTTTCATTCGCATATGAAACATTTCCATACTTCGTGTTCAGTAATAAGTTTGAGCTGTCTCCTGCATATGTGAAAGTCGTCAGAATGATTTTGCCGTCAGGGTCATTTGCAGGTTCACTTGTATAATCAAAATCAACAACGCGCATATTGTCGGGTAATTCTGCAGGGGTCCCAGAACTTGAAGCGGGAGGATTACAACTAGTAAATACTTGAGAACAAAGGCGGAAGCGCCCGTTTGTCCAGCTACGGCTCCCAGGCCCAAGCGGTCATAAGCAGAATAACCTCCATGGCCAAAAAGCGGCCACTCCGGATATTCTGCTTATGCCGTCGGGCCTAAACGGTCGCCTCCGCTTTTCTATTAGCGACGTACGGACTGGACTGAGCCGTAGGAGATAAAGTGAAACTTCAATCAGTGGGGAGTATCCCCACTGATTGTTAGTTGAACAAATCGGGTGTTTACTGGCTGTTGACCCCCATTGATTTCTATAAGGGGACTTACAGCCAGTTAACACGCGGAAAAGGAAACACGACGAACCTTGTGAGTCGATGTTGACTTATCGGACGGAGGTGAAGGAAGTCTCGCTAGTCGCTGGGCGCTGTAGCCGGACGTGGCCTCTCATGTCTATATCATCCACAATCCGTTTATTTTATAATTTCCTAGACAATAATAAAAAAAAGTAGTTCAGTCAGGGGATACAAATTCGTTTTGTCCTCCTGAATTGAACTACTTTCTTCTCGAATGATAACTTTTGATGATTTAATGCTTCGCCTGATAATGATCAAAGGTATCAAGCGCAAGGGTAACTCCCTGGGAGAAGGATGCCCCGCCTCCAAGTGCCGCACTTACGGCAACGGTTTCCATAACCTCCTTCTCACTTGCCCCATGCTCCACCGCTCCTTTAGCGTGGTACATGATACAATACTCATCCTGGGAATAAATACTGATGCCAAGAGCCATGAGCTGTTTGTGCTTTTCGGACAGCGCTCCTTCTTTAAAGCAGGCTTCCGTAAAATCGAAAAAGCCCTGTGTCATTTCTGGCAGACCCTTTTGAAGGCGGGTGGCTCCCTCCTTAAAATCCACAATAAGCTCCTCAATATAATCCATTTCCTCGTGATCATGGTCATGATGATGCTCATGATCATGCGTATGTTCACTCATATCCATCACCTCATATGTAAATATTTGTACACCCTTAGCATACCTAATCTTCCCTCCATCCATGCATTCCCGGCCAATCCTTTAGCGCTTTAAAGCATGTGGGGACAGTCCCAAGTGTGATGCATATCATTACAAACCGCTATCATTTCATGCATAATGAAGGTGAGGAAGAAATTGAGTGAAGTAAGGAGATGTTGACATGAGTGAATGCCATAACTGTCAAGCATCGAGTACAAAGCAGCTTTGTGTATCCCTGGTACCAATTTTTAATCACTTAACGGATGATGAGATGTGGGAAGTTGCTGACAGAAGTTTTCATAGAAAGTTCATAAAAGGCGAAACCATCTTCCAGGCTGAGGAACCTTCAAATTCATTGTTCATTGTCCATCAGGGCAGAGTCAAAATTTACCGGCTTGCTCCAAATGGCAAGGAGCAGTTGATTCGTATCCTAGATCAGGGAGATTTTTTTGGAGAAATGTCGATTTTCTCTGAAGAAACGTTGACAAGCTACGCAGAAGCCATGGTGGACACAAATATATGCATTATCAATCGTTCAGACATTCAGGAATTAATGGTGAAACACCCGGCGATTTCGCTAAAAATCCTTGAGGAATTCAGTAGACGTCTCGACCATACGGAGCATCTCGTGGAACAGCTAAGCTCACAGGATGTGGAGAAACGAATCGCCAGTTATTTAATTGATCTTTTGAAAGAAAATTCATCAGAGAGCCATGTCGTAAAGCTGCCGATGAGCAAGAAGGATCTGGCCTCCATGATCGGGACCACACAGGAAACCTTAAGCCGTCGATTAACCGCTTTACAGGACAAAGAAATGATCGAACAAACCGGGCAAAGAAAAATAAAAATTATTGATATCGATCAATTACAGAATAAAACGGAAGCCTGATAATGGAGGTGAACAGGTAGGGTTCCCTATCCCTTCAAGGTACTTTCCTGAACAAATCCTAATGAAAAGGGTGATGAACATGTTAAATATTCTTCTCGTCTACACGAGTATGACAGGGAATACAGAAGAAATGGCAGATACGATGGCCGACACACTCAAAAAGCATAAGGACATTAACCTGACCTTTATGGATATTATTGATGAAGAACCGGAAAACCTGAACCAATACGACGCAATTCTGATTGGCAGCTATACATGGAGTGGCGGAACAGTTCCGGATGAGATCCTTGATTTTTATGATGAACTGGAAGAGCAGGATCTATCCAATCAGGTCGTTGCAGCGTTCGGAGCAGGCGATTCCATCTACCCGGAATTTTGTACAGCTCTTGATGAGTTTCTGGAACAGGCCGAGGAAAGTGGTGCCGCCATTCCCTTTAAACCGATCAAAGCAGATATGGAAGCAGAACCGGAAGACCTGCAAAATTGCCAGCAATTAGCGGAAAATGTTTATCACTATTTAACCGATCCAAATACTTATCAGGCATCATCTTGAGAGCATCGGCGGGAGCACATCAAGCTTAGAAGCCTGATACGAGGTCTCTCTTTTTTTAGACCCATCACCAGTTCCACAAAAACAAAGGGCAAAGCCAACCCTGGCTTTTGCCCTTTGTTTCTTTACTTGACAAATTGATGATTCTGCAAAAAGGAAAGAATCCCGTCCATTAATCCCTCAGCCAGAGGTAAATCAGGATTCGAGTACGTATCCAGGTTTTCCGCCCGTTCTTCAGGCGCTCTTTTCAACACATGATTCATTTCATTAATGATCAAAAGCTCAAAATTTTCATGGGCCTCATGCAGGTTCTCCGCTTCTTTTTTCGTTACCTGAACATCATGCTCACCATTGATCACGAGCACAGGCATCGAAAGCTTTTGTATTTCTTCAACCGGATTGTACTTCATCCACGAAGACATAAAGGCCTGAACAGACGGACGGAAGGTGCTCTGGAGTGCCTGTGGAATATCCTCGACTTTTTCACCCTGTTTTAACTGTTCAAGAATCTTTTTGCTTTCCTTCATTAAGTCATCGCTTAACCCTGCCTGCAGTTGATCATAGAGCACTTCATCAATGCTACGGCTTGCACCGGCAATGGAGATAAAGGTATCCACATCCGTATCGGCAGCAGCCAGCATGCCAACTAATGACCCCTGGCTATGCCCGATAACACCGACATTCGAGAACTGTGCATCCCGGTTCAGCTTTTGAATCCAGGCCTGTGCATCCGTCACAAAATCATCGAATCGCAAGTCCTCTTCCGCAATCAGTGCATTCTGATTTTTGCCCACCCCACGTTTGTCGTAACGCAGACTTGCTATCCCATTCTCAGCCAGACCCTCCGCAAGCATTTTCAGGCTGTTATTTTTCCCCGGAATGGTCGGTGTGTTTCCGTTACGATCGGTCGGGCCGGATCCTGGAATCATTAGAACGACCGGGTACGGCCCCTCTGCACCATCCGGAAGAAGTAATTCTCCATTCAACTCTCCATTCGGTGTATCCACGCTCATGAATGGCCCCTCATCCTCCTCGGACTCTTCTTTCCTGTCTTCCCTCATTTCTATAGTAAAAGGAAAGGACTGTCCATTCTGACTAAAGGTGCCTTCAATGGACTCCCCTTTTTTCTCTCCATCAAAAGTAATCTTCTGTCCCTGCCGTTCCATTTGAAAAAATACCTGGGGCAAATCAATTGAAATATTGGATAGCGGATAATCCTTCACCCCTTGCACAGGGATGCTTATTGTTCCCATCCAGTCATCTTCATTGGAAAAAGTAATGACAATCGGTAAAGGCCGATCAGGAATCTGGATTTCCCCATCCCAGGTCCCCTCCAATTTCTTTTCCTGTTTCCTTTCATTCGAACCCTCTTCTGTTTGATCTTTACAGCCGGTTATAAAAAATGATGTTATAATTAACACGAAGCCGATCAACATTTGCCGTTTCATATACTTGCCTCCATCATGTTACAAACCTCTTGATTAGTATGTGAGCCTATCATCCTTTCGATACGTCAGACAAGGTGTTATGAGAAGCCATATAGAAATTAATAGAGGAGGCCTTCCATGTCTCCTGTAGACTCATTGCATTTTCCAAACCTAAACCAGGAAAGGTTATACTGGAAGAAAGGGTATAATTTATGAAAAAACTTATATTTAGTATTGTTACAATTATTTTAATCCTGATTTTATCTATCTCTTTGTATAAATTTTTCGTTGTGAAAGATCCAGCAGATGAAGTATATCTCATTCCGGATGGATATGAAGGCTGTATAGGCATTTTTTATGATTTTAAAAACCAGGAACCATTACAAATAGAAAATAATACGATTACGTATCAAGTCCCTGATGACGGGATAATAAAAACTTCTTCTCCTGAGAATATAGGCTGGGCTTATGAGGATCATTCCGGTTTCCGTCAAGTCGATTATTACTATGTGGACAATCAAGGCAATCGGAAACAGTTAAATCACGAAAAGTATATTCATTATGGAGGTAATGCAAGCACCAGCAGAACATTACCAGATGGAACTCACATTAATTTATCATTCAGTCACTTGTATGTAGGAAAAAAACCGGATAATTATTCTTTCAAAGGCTGCTTTCGTACAGATAAAGAATTGGAACAAGTATTAGATAAATAGGCCCCGCATCATTAAGATTGTTTACGCAGATAATCTGACTTAATAAACGCCTGGAACCCCAAGCGTTTACCTGTTTCGTCTTCTATACAGCGATGCTTTTCACATCATACCGATATTTTTAAAAAGGCTTTAAAATCATCAGTGCAATGACGATTAAAAAGATAAAATTTTCCAATCGCTCATATCGAAACAACTCTTTTTCCATCCGATCATAATCACTTGGAATCTCTTCCCCATCATATTCAGCCAGCCACTGTTTTATTGGCTTGGATCTCGGTGACAGCAATAGCGGACCAAACGCCAGGGCAATCAAGAAAAGGATGAGGCTGAGCCAGTACCAGGCTTCTTCAAACAAGGACGTATTCATAAAGCCCATGGCAAGCCCTGTAATTAAAAGGAATGTACCGCCAACCATCACAAAAATATGTAATCGATTCCGTATAGCATAAGCCTGTCTTAATTCGGTCATATTTTTTGCACCGGACACGACACGAATCATAACAAATCCCGGTCCCATACCAAGTATTGCTGAAAATACGTGAATGGTCACCAATAGCATATAGAATGACATCGTGATGCCTCCCCTTAGTAAACTACGACATTATTATATCGCAATATAGGTTTAATAAGGGGTGATATGCATCACGCAATCAGGGCCTGCTTACTTTGCCTCCAGTTCCTTCTGATGATCCAGATGTTTCGTGCAGTTTAACAGCTGACACTCCCACTCGCCTTCCGTTCGCTCAAAAATAGAGAAGGCTGTATTTTCGAAGCGTTCATCAAAATGGGAATTATCCAGTAAACCTTTAATAAGCATATTTAACGTTGCACCATGACTGACAAACAGGATCCGTTTTCCCTCATGGGTCTTACAAAACTCCTCTACGCATTCAACACTTCTCCGGGTGACCGCATCTGTTCCTTCACGTCCGAGGTCCAGTTTCCGCCAATTTTCCCCGTACTTTTTCACTCTTTCCAATTCCGTTGTGCCTTCGATTTCTCCAAAACCTCGTTCCTGAAGTCGAACATCTTTTATGACGGAAAGCCCTGTATGGCGAGCCACAGCATTTGCTGTATCAGCGGCCCGGGACAGCGGACTTGTCACAATAAGGTCCCACTCCCCTTTTTGAAAACGGGTGGCCAGTACCTCAGCCTGTCTCTGACCCACTTCATTTAATGGCACATCGGTTTGCCCCTGCGCTTTCCGCTCCACATTCCAATCGGTCAATCCATGCCGTATTAGTCCAATCGTTGTCATAGGTCCCCTCTCCCCTATCATGAAAAAATATGAATGTTATCATTATACGATATTTCCAGTGAAAGAAAAATAGGAACATACCTGAATTTTCTACCGACGATAAGGACTAGATTACTTTCACAAGGGTCCTTCCTCTGGCCTTTCCTTCCAGCAAATCAGGCAGAACAGCCGGCAGCTCTTCTAGTGTAACCTCCTGCTGCACAAACGGCTCAAAAGAATCTGGTTTAAAGTCTGAAGCCAAATGCTCCCATATCTTTTGCCTCGTTTCCATAGGACAGTAAACCGAATCAATCCCCAGCAGATTCACCCCTCTGAGAATGAAGGGAAAGACAGCTGTTGGTACTTTTGTCCCTGCCGTTAATCCACTGACAGCAACCGAACCACCATACTGAATCTGACTTAACACGGATGCCAGCGGTTCGCCGCCCACAGGATCAACAGCCGCCTGCCATGTCTGTTTGCCTAATGCCTTTATTTTCCCGTCAAACACATCGGTGCGGGAAATCACGCGATTGGCTCCAATCTCCTTTAAATACACATGCTCAGAATCCTTGCCTGTACTTGCTTCTACTTCAAAGCCGAGGGATTGTAAAATGGAAATGGCAAAGCTCCCTACGCCCCCTGTAGCTCCTGTTACCAGTACCTTTCCTTTTTCAGGGGTTACCTCGTTCTCCAAAAGACGCTGAACAGACAGACCTGCCGTAAACCCTGCTGTTCCTAAAATCATTGCTTCTTTTAGGGAAAGTCCTTGAGGCAGGGGCACAATCCAGTCAGCGGGTACCCGCGCATACTCACTGTACCCTCCGGCATGTGAGACCCCAATTTCATAGCTGGTGGCAATGACTTCATCCCCTTTCTGAAAGCGGGAGTCCGTGGACGATTCAACCACACCAGCCATATCAATCCCCGGCACCATAGGATAGTTTCGAATGATGTTGCCATTAGGTATACCTGCCAGGCTATCCTTGTAATTCACTCCCGAATAATGCACACGGATCAGCACTTCTCCCTCAGGCAGATCCTCGATTGCCTGATTTTTAACGGTTAAAGAAAATTCATCCCCCTGCTTATCAGCAACTAATGATTGAAACGTAATGGTCATCGTCATTCTCCTCCTTTTTTATACAATAAAAGCTCCTGGAGACAATCCTTCCAGAAGCTTTTTTTATAAAGTGTTGTAGTCTTGTTGGGGTACCCCATAGCTTGAAGTGGCGGTATTACGGTCAGTTTATGCATGATAAAACTTAATCAATCGAATCATTCTCATGATTAATTTCTTGCAAAACCTGTACTCTGCTTAGGTCATCTTTAAAGTACTGCACCAGATTCGCGATCTTATCAATCGCTTCCCAGCTCAAATGATGTTCAATCCCTTCTACATCATCATAAATTTTATCCTTATGAACTCCGATGATTTCCAAAAATTCTTCCAGCAAATCATGGCGATAGACAAGAAGATGACCAAACTTTTCCCCTTTGGTGGTTAAATTCAGACCTCGATAGCGTTCATAAACTAGATAGCCATCATCGCCAAGCTTCTGTACCATTTTCGTAACCGATGACGGCTGAACCGATAAATTCTCCGCGATTTCAGATACTCTGGCATATCCTTTTCTATGTATCAATAAATAAATCTGTTCCATATAGTCTTCCATACTCGGAGTCGTTCCACCCATTTCACAAAGCCCCTTACATCATACCTTTACCTAAATTATAGATGAAAACACCCATGAAAACAACCGGGAAAAGGTGTGAAGAGCGGTGTGGACAAGCATCAATGCGAATAAACAAGTAGGAAGGACATTAAATCGAAAATGAGGATTCAATATGGCCTTCATAGCACTTATGAAGGCCATATAGGGTAAAAATCATAATCCTATTGTCCTTCATGAAGGAGATGAAAGCCATATCCAAGTATGTTCATACCCTAATTGGCCTTCAGACGTCGAGATCTTAAGCCTATATCCCCCCTCGGAGCAACTAAACGGCAGGAAAGCAATGAAAACGCTTAGGACCGAATTGCATAACCCGCATCAGATTTGGAAATTTTAATACAACCATACCAGCGATTTATTTTATTGACAATTTTGGCAACTTGCTATATTTTAGTCTCAGGAAACTTTTTTATAGTTGCAAAAGTTTTTTCGCACAATTACCTCATCTGATTCATATACATTCATATGTAAATTATTTTTTTAGTCGGAAGTTTCCCTAAGGAAAGACTTGTTTAACAAATCGATAATAACAAACGGTAAAAATAAACATCGAGCGGAAGGGAGAGATGCATATGACAGAGAATGTCCTTCTGGCCCTCAGTTTGACATTGATGGCCGGACTGTCTACGGGGATCGGAAGTGTCTTAGCTTTTTTTACATCAGACACCAATACAAAATTTTTATCCTTTGCCCTTGGTTTCTCTGCAGGAGTGATGATATATGTTTCCTTTGTTGAAATTTTTGTCAAGGCACAGGAAGCATTGATTGAAGCCCAGGGGGAAACGTTAGGAAATTGGATAACGGTGGGAGGCTTTTTTGGAGGGATTCTCTTAATTGCTTTGATTGATAAATTTATTCCTAAGCAGGGAAATCCCCATGAAATAAGAAAAGTAGAAGATATGAAAAAAGAACCGAAAATCATAAATGACCAATCTTCTTTGCTCAAAATGGGATCTTTTACAGCCTTAGCCATTACAATTCACAACTTTCCTGAAGGGATCGCGACATTCACATCCGCCCTCCAGGACCCCGGCTTAGGCATTGCGATTGCGATTGCGGTTGCCATTCATAATATCCCGGAAGGCATTGCCGTTTCTGTTCCGGTCTATTTCGCAACCGGAAATAAGAAAAAGGCGTTTAAGCTATCCTTTCTGTCCGGTTTATCTGAACCCTTGGGAGCCATTGCTGCTTACCTCATTCTCATGCCTTATTTAAATGATATGATGTTCGGGATCATTTTTGCAGCGGTTGCCGGAATTATGGTTTTCATCTCTCTTGATGAACTCCTGCCTGCTGCCAAAAAGTATGATGAAGCCCACCTTTCCATATACGGATTAATTGCCGGAATGGCTGTTATGGCTGTCAGTCTGCTGTTAGTCTTATAGTAAAACTTCCATAAGTGGGGGATTACGGCCAGTTGATATGTGATAACTTAAAGTTCAGGATGCGACTCTTCACGACAGAGTCGCATTTTTTTATGCTATCCATTAACAATCCTGATATATCCGGGAAATGCACGCCAAGGCTTTGTGCAAACATTCAATCTATGAAATAATAGAGGATGTGAAAAAGGAGGATGAACATATGTCAGATTTTCAAAAAAATATGGAGAAATATGCAGAATTAGTGCTGCGCAAAGGGGTGAACCTGCAGGAAAATCAAGCCCTGATGGTCAATGCCCCAACAGAAGCGGTTGAATTTGTCCGTATCGTTGCGCAAAAAGCGTATGAAATCGGTGCAAAAGATATACATATGAACTGGACAGATGAAACGCTCACCCGTCTTAAATTTGAGCATGCACCAATGGAAACGCTTGAAACGGTTCCGCAATGGCGCGTGGATATGTACGACTACTATGCGGAGGATGGAGCCGCGGTTCTTTCCATTAAGCCATCTAATCCTGATTTACTGAAAGGAATTGACCCAAGCCGTATTGCAGCTGCCAATAAAGCATCCGGAAATGCCCTGCAAAACTTCCGCAGCTATACGATGAACGACCGCATCACCTGGTGTGTAGCAGCTGTTCCCGGCCAGGCATGGGCCCAGAAGGTCTTCCCTGGTGAATCCCCGGAAACCGCTGTTGAAAAACTGTGGGAGCAAATCTTTAAAATTACCCGTGCTGATCAGGAGGACCCAATCGAAGCCTGGAACAAGCATAACCAGACCCTGGCATCTGTCAGAGATTATTTAAATGAGAAACAATACGAAAAGTTAGTCTACAAAGCACCTGGTACCGATCTGGAAATTGCTTTACCTGAAGGCCATGTCTGGAAAGGCGGAGCATCACCGACTGAAAGAGGAACCATTTTCAACGCCAACATACCATCAGAAGAAGTCTTTACGATGCCGCATAAATACGGAGTAAATGGAACGGTGCGCAATACGAAGCCACTAAACTATGGAGGCAATGTGATTGACGACTTCTCCATCACATTTAAAGATGGAAAAGCCGTTGATTTTACGGCAGAAGAAGGCTATGAAACCCTGAAACATCTACTGGATACGGATGAAGGAGCAAAAAGACTCGGGGAGGTTGCGCTTGTTCCGCACGAATCACCGATTTCCCAGTCAGGGTTAATTTTCTTCAACACCCTTTATGACGAAAACGCATCCTGCCACCTCGCATTTGGTAAGGCCTATCCTACCAACATTAAAGGTGGATCAAGCATGGATGACGAAGCTCTCGATCAAAACGGCGTCAACAACAGTCTGGTTCACGTAGACTTTATGATGGGATCAGACAAGCTCGATGTTTACGGCGTGACTAAAGATGGCGAGGAGGAGCCCATTTTGAAACAGGGTTCATGGGCGATTAACCTGTGAAATCCGGTTAACTTCATGATGTCCGGGACCATAAAGAAACCACGTGTCCAACTATTAGGGCGCGTGGTCTTTATTTACCTCCGAATCCCATACTCCATAATTTTCACATCAATCTTTGGCGTAAATTTTAATTCCGGATACATCTGCTCCCATTCCTTCCAGCTGAAGTTCCTATGTTCACTATGGTATTCATTCCCCAGAGCGAGCGGATCTATATTCAGTTCCTTCAGTTTCTTCAGAATATCCTTCGCCTGTTTTTCCATCTGTTTTTCCATTTTCTCCTCTACATTTTTCAGTACATTTTTCGTAATCTTGCCTCCCCGATATTCTCTGAGAATGCCCTTTTGTTCCACTTCAATAACTAATTCCATATCCTTCCCCTCACCTTTAAAATGAATCGTTCTTTCCGAGCTTATATTACTAATCGTTGCACTTTTTTTATCCCCGCGATGGATGGGAAAGGTAGCATTTTGAAAATCCCCAACCAGAGAATTGAAGGTATAGGTTTGCTCATAGGGGATTTTTCCTACATAACGGTCATGGTCCATTAAAGCAATGCCATCAATACTGACCATATCCTCCACAGACAAATACGGCAGAAATGGATCAGCTCCCTTTGAATACAGAGCATACACAAATAGATGCAGATTCGTTTGCGGAATCGTTCCTCTGTCAATATTCTGCTCCAGCATATCAGACAGGTACATCCCCGCATCGTTATCCCAGTATTGACGAGTTAAGATTTCCTTAGTAGAGCTTTCTGTAATGGCCAATCTGGCTCTGGAACCGATGCTCGGATCACGGACAAACACATCCTTCAGCTTTTGAATTCCGTCCTTCGCCAACTCCTGATTAAATAAAATCACCTCGAGCTTCCCTATAGCCAGTGGACGGTTGGCTTCCGTATTTAATTTAGCCGAATTTTCACGCATCAGCATGGCTGTATCACTGAAAATCTCTGTCATCACCGTTCCTTCAGCCTGAAAATTCGGAACCGCTATGGTCCCCTGAATTTTATTTCCTTTTGCCGGATCATAACCCACAGCGGTGACAAGAGAAATATCATCAACAATTTGCCGTTCAATCCCACATCCTGCTGTAAGCAATACAACCGTAGAAAAGACGATTCCCAAAGCCACTGCTCTCATTTGGATTTCCTCACTTTTTGATAAATAGTGTAAGCAATAAATAGAAATGGAATATAGACAAAAACCGTATAAAAACCCATTCGCGATACATACTCACTTAATTTCATGATACGTTCATGTCCGCTAATCAAAGTATTGGCAATAAGTACGATCATAAGGAAAACAAGGACGGTTTTTCTTTGATTCACATGAAAAATACGTTTCATTCCCCGGGTGGCTGCCCATAGTGTCAGAGTCATATTGGGGAGAATGACCAGCGCCCATGAGCTGATTCCGATATATTCAAAACGTTCCACAAAGGGCATCTCAATAATTTTCCAAATCCCAAGCGTGGGCCAGATTACTGTCTTAAGCTGTTCATCATCATAAAAAACGAAGGCCACAATGGTTAACGCTGTAAAGATAAAAATCGTAAACATCACCCCAAAGTGCGCCCATTTATGAGCCTTCTCTGGATGTTTAATAAAAGGATAATAGATGAGCAACGTAGAAAATCCTAAAAAACTTAACGTCATTTCTTTCGCTGACAGTAGTAAGTCTTTAACGGAATGATTCATGACAGGCATTAAATTATGAAAACGGGCAAATTCCAGAGGGAACAGCAGCGTAAGCAGAAGATAAAGAGGGATCACCGTTCCCAGGAAGCATATCCCCGCCACAACCCGGAATCCTCCGTTAATCACATAATAAAAAAGAATGATAAATACAATCCCAAGATAGAGTACACTTATATGGGGAAACATCCAGACCTGAACAATTTCAATATAAAGCCGAAGTGTAATGGCCGATAAAATCAGAAAATAGATCGAGATGAGAAAGCCAAGCATCCCGCCAGCATATTTTCCAAATAATTTCTTATGAATATCAAAAATGTCCTCATCCTGCTTCAGCATTTTAAAGCACATCCAGACAATGACATGGACCGCAATTCCAGCGAGGATTACGGAAATCCATGCATCATAACTGGCATAATCAATGACGGCACTTTCAAAGCTTAAAATTCCGATCCCTACCTGAACCGAGTGAACTAAAAAGAAGACCAAGAAAGACGATACTTTCAGGGTATCTGAAACGGGTTTACCCAACCTCCTCACCTCCCTGTCTATTCATCAATATCCTTCTTTTTCGTTGCTCTCTTATAGCTGTACTTCTCTGTTTGCTGTGTCTGAAGCTGTACAGGCCGCTTCGTATTTCTTGAAAACGGAAAGCGGATAATCGCATCCTTCATATCTTTTAGACGAGGAGGATAAATCGGTTCTAAAAAAGGTCTCCCTAAGGATGATAGTCTCAGCAAGTGCGTGAGTAAAAAACAGAAGCCGAGAACAACCCCCAGCATGCCAAATAAATAAGCAAAGATTAGAAAAGGAAACCGTATCAGACGAATCGTATTGCTCATTTGATAGACCGGCGTTGTAAAGGAAGCCAAGGCCGCAAGCGCAATAAGGATTAATAAAACGTTACTGGTTAATCCGGCCTCAACGGACGCGGTTCCAATCACAATACCACCCACGATACCAATGGTCTGACCGACCTTCGTAGGCAGTCTAGCCCCAGCCTCACGCAGCAATTCAATCGTTAATTCCAAAAAGATCGCCTCTAGTATAGGTGGAAGCGGAACTACTTCTCTTGAGGTAATTAACGTTCCCATTAAATCTTTCGGGATTAATTCATAATGATAAGTCAGCGCAGCAACATAAATCGGTGTTACCAGAATGGAAAAGATTACCGAAAAGAAACGGATAATCCGAAAGGCAGAAGCAATCAATGGATTTAAAAAATAGTCTTCAAAGGATATAAAGAACTCAGTAAGATTGGCTGGTGCAATTAATGCATGGGGCGAACCGGCAGCCAAGATAACGATTTTCCCCTCAGCCAATACAGCTGCAGCACGATCAGGTCTTTCCGTATCGAGCAATTGTGGAAAAGGGGACTTTGGATTGTCCGCAATCGTTTGTGTAATGTAGGAACTGTCAATAAGATGGTCCATATCGAGGTCCTCTACACGCTGCATAACTGTGTTGACGTTTTCCTCATTGGCTATTCCATCAATATAAAGTACAGCCACCTTTGACTTAGTCAATCTACCAACCTTTAATTCCTTGATCATTAACTCCGGGATCGGTAAATGATGGCGGACCAGATTTAAATTCGTGTCGATCGATTCGATAAATGCTTCCTTTGGGCCAATAACAGAAAATTCAACTTCTGGTACGGATACATTTCTCGTTTTCTTTAAAGGGGCATTGATGAGCAGACCCTGCTGATCATATTCATCCAGCCGTATCAGAACATAACCTCTTAACAGTTTCGTCTGCATTTTTTTTACATCTTTAGTTGTCAGCACCTTTTCAACCGGAATCGATTCCTTAATCTCCTCCAGAGAGTAATGCTTATACTCCTGTATATTTTCCAGAATGTCTCTGTGAAGAATTTCAGTATCAATTAATGATTTATAAAAGGAAATCCAAATCTTTTGTTTTTTTATCGGCTCCTTAAAGTGCAAAAAATCATTTGATGTTTTACAGATATCTATGAGTTCAATAATATTTGAAGGCTCCAGGAGTGTATTGGATTGTTTTTTCTGTGCTGATTTCTTTTTTCCGAATAGTTTCATTTGCCAATCCTCACATTTTCCATCAGAATTCTGCATTGGGTCGCTGTTCATATTTTGCCTGAACATGGCAGAATTATTCTTCAATGTAAATGGCCAAAAGAAAAGGCCACCTTCCATTTAGAAGATAGCCTCTTTCTGTTAAGCATAAGCTTTTTGCCTGGCCTGATTCAGTTTTTTACCCAGATATTTGGCGACTTCCAGCATTCCATATTGCTCTGCAACGGCCTCGGCATCACTGTTGTAATTGGTATTGGTATTGATATCATAGGTATACAGGGTTCCGTTCTTATCTTTAATAAACTCAATCCCTGCTATCTGGATATTATTGGCTGAAAGCACCTGCTCATATTGCTGCAAAACAGGGTGATCAAAGCCTTTTTGAATTTGGAATTTCGTCGGGGATGCCGATTCATCCCCTGCCGGACAGAATAAATCATCAATTGTGCAGGCATCGGCCGGACAAAGCTCAAAACCGTCTGAAGTATCAACACGTACCGCATATAAAAACCGGCCACCGACAAATTCACAACGGGTAATAAAGGATTCCGGAGATTCAATATATTCCTGAATCAGTGTAATACCGTCCACAGGCTCCTCAAAATCCTCACCTTTCACATATTCTTTCAGTGCATCCACAGATTGAAAAAGCTGGACGCCAAGACCCTTTCCGGCCCGATTATGCTTCGTAATGAATTTCTGTCCTTCAAATGCCTCCGCTTTCCTGATTAACTCTTCTTTTCCAACAGCTGCGATGGTTTTGGGTGTCCGGACCCCGTATTTTTCAAGCTCCAAATACTGAAGCACCTTGCTCACCTCTAATTGTAAGGCACGACTCCCATTTATGACCGTGCGTCCGTGGGCTTCAAGCCATCCAATAACCGCGCTGGCCAGTTCAGGTGAATAGCGATTTCCTCTCGTATGTGAGGAAGCACTCATCCGGTTATAGAAGATGCCCTCAGGGGGTTCCTCTGTTAAATCAATGGCTCCCTGCTCAAGCAGCCAGTCTTCATAAGGAATCTCCAACTCTTCCAATCTCTTAAATAAATGCTCCGTCCATTCTTCGTTTTCGTGGATGACATATACCTTACTCATCTAAACACTCCTTAAGATTAATTTTGAACCTTTGCCCGTAATTTTTCTACCAGTGGCATAACCTGGTCGGAAAATCGTTTCAGTTCCTCTAATTGCGGCGAACACTGTAATAACAGTAAATCTACTCCGGCATTCTCGTATTCTAAAATTCTCTCGGCAATCTGTTCAGGAGTTCCTACAAGATTCGGCCTTAATCCACGATTGGAAACTGAATAATCCTGCAATTGAATTTTTTGCTCAAGCTCAGATTTGGAAGTGAAATCTTCAAAGCCGGCATATCCGCTCATATCCTCAACAGTCGTAATCCGTTCCAGTTCCTCCAGTGCCTCTTCTTCGGTATCCCGGCAAATGACATATGCCGCCATACCGAATGATTCCATGGGCTCCTTCCCTGCGGCTGTTCGGCGATTTTTCATATCCTGGATTTTACCGGCGACCTCATCTACCGTTCCTCCATGCATGACATACGCATCGCAGGCTGAGGAAATCACCTGCTTGCCTTTTTCACTCTCTCCCCCTGCATAAAGGACAGGATTCGGCTTTTGCACAGGCTTAGGGGCCAATTTTGCATCTTCTACCTGATAGAAGTTCCCATCATAAGAGAATGACTCCTCTGACCACATTCCTTTAAGAATATCGAGAAATTCAGTGGTCCGGTCATAGCGTTCATCATGTCTCGTGAAGGACCCGCCATATTGCCTGGACTCCCCTTCCCACCAGCCGGACACGATATTTAACGTAAAACGCCCCTTGCTGATGTGATCAATATTAGCCGCCTGTTTTGCGGTCACTGCCGGATGATGAAACCCTGGCCGGACAGCCGTCATAATTTCGATTTTTTCCGTCACAGCAGCCAAGGCCGCAGCCGTCGTCCAGGCTTCCAGTGAATCGTGCTCAATTCCTTTAATATCATTCAAATATAACTCAGCGATTAAGGTTGTATCATATCCCCACTTCTCCGCTGACTGAATCACGTCTTTAGCATAATCATAGGTAGGCGGCATCTGTTCATCCTTTACATTTCGAAGCCAGCCGCCAAAAATCGGTAACCAGAATCCATATTTCATGTTCTCCACTCCCTGTCTATGTAAAATAAAAAACTCTCTTCCAATAAGAAGAGAGTTGAAACCACTGTCATCGACTCGTCCTCTTATCTTTCAAGCACACTGACTTGATGGATTTGGCACAGTATTCTTTAAAAAAGAACCCGCTGCCGAGGCTTCCAAGGGCCATTTCCCTCCACCTCTCTGGATAAGATTCCTATATAAAATTGTTAGAAAAATCATAAATCATAAAAGAAAAAAAGTCAAGGGTGGTGCCTGTCACCACCCGAATTTTGTCGAAAAATCCCAGGTTAAAGTCTCCACCGGAGTTAAAATGCTTTGCTGCGGGGGATGAAGGACAGTTTTCTCATGCTATCTATAGTTTTTGTCCTTCATTACCTCTATGAAAGACTCTTTTTACTTAAATTCGTATTGATCCGTCCTTCATCAACCTAATGAGGGACAGTTCCTCCATCTTCCTTAAATCTTTTGGCCATCATCGGCTGAAACCCTTTCCGTCCCTTATCCAAAAAAACTTTTAAACGACTGCACCGTAGCTTCTCTGTTGATGGCTGCAATCGATGTAGTCAGTGGAATACCTTTAGGACAGGATTGAACACAATTTTGCGAGTTTCCGCATTCTTCAAGTCCACCTTCTCCCATAAAGGCTTCCAAACGCTCTTCTTTATTCATTTCTCCTGTAGGATGTACATTTTTCAGGCGAATCTGTGCAAATACGAACGGTCCTAAAAAGTCCGTTTTTTCGTTCACGTTTGGGCAGGCCTCCAGACATACCCCGCACGTAAAACATTTGGATAACTCATAGGCCCATTGCCGGGTATTTTCCTTCATGCGCGGACCCGGACCAATGTCATAGGTTCCATCAATCGGTATCCATGCCTTTACACGCTTTAACGCATCAAACATTTTCCCGCGGTCAATGAATAAATCCCTAATAACCGGAAAGGTGGTCATCGGGGCAAGGGTAATCGGCTGCTCCAGCTGGTCAACCAATGTTGAACAGGCCTGTCTCGGCTTGCCATTGATCAGCATGGAGCAGGCCCCGCAAACTTCCTCTAAACAATTCATATCCCATTGCACAGGAGTGGTCTGTTTCCCTTCCTTTGTTACCGGATTTTGCCGGATTTCCATCAGAACAGAAATAATGTTCATATTGGACCGATAAGGAATGAAAAACGTTTCTTCATAGGAATCTGACTCAGGGTGATCCTGACGGGTAATCCTGACCTCAATGTTATCCATGTCGCTTCCTCCTTGCAGAAAAAGTTGGGTTACCAGCAAGAGAGGTAAATCTGCTTATTCGTGCCAGGTGCTTCCATTGTGGTCAACAGTCAGATTTAAAGGTTCAATGCCTGCTTCTCTCCAGGCTTCCCACAATTGTTCAGCCTGTCGCTGTGAGCGAACAAATGCAATTCCACAATCTCCGCCACCTGCACCCGAGGATTTACCACTTCCTCCTATTTGTTCCGCTAATTCGGATAAACTTGCTAAT
Source organism: Virgibacillus sp. MSP4-1 (assembly GCF_010092505.1). Lineage (NCBI taxonomy): Bacteria > Bacillati > Bacillota > Bacilli > Caryophanales > Bacillaceae > Virgibacillus > Virgibacillus sp. MSP4-1. The sequence goes on along the minus strand of NZ_CP048021.1, from coordinate 562,879 downwards.
TTTGGTGTTTCTATTAGCATACCCACTTCTTTTCCTAATTTTACAAGGATGGCGCGATTTTTCTTTAAACTGTCTAAGGACAATGGCAGATTATTCTGATCAAAACCTCTGATCAGTCCTTCTACCGCCTCATGACTTTCCTCTACGAAGGTATGGTAAATGTTTCGATGTTCCTGCTGTCCATGCTTCAGCTGTTTGATCATCGGTCCAGTTGAAGCCGCCTTTCCGGTCCACCCGGTACAAAGCCGAAGTTCAGCGGGCGGATTTATGGAGCGAATGGATACATACGGCCAGGGCTGATCAACCAGTGCCCTGACGGAGGATTTCTGTTCCATTTGATCAAGGAGCCAGTCTGCCTGAAAAGCAGAGTACTCGAGCCATCCCCCATAGGTGGATGCGGCTACATCAGCTCCGGATCCGCTCCCTTGTGTTTTGACATGAGCAAGTGCGGCTAGCTTAAAAATCAAATCCTTATTTACGTGAAAGGAGTCGGTCTGCTTTTGGGCTAGCGCCAGAATAGACGAAACCGCAGAAACAACAACGGCGGCACTGGAACCAAGGCCGTATTTTTTACCTGAGGGATCATCAAGCTCACTTGTAACCGTAAGATGGAAGGGAGAAAGGTGTATGGATGCTTCATTTAAATAGTCCTTCACAATCATAATCGTATTTTGAACAAACTGTAATTTTTCATCGGTTTCACTGAATTCAATGGAATGGGAATTGGAAACCCACGAAACCGTTTCAAAGCCTAAATCAGGAAGGGAAAATTTATATTGATTACTTGGTGTGATGTCTGCATAAACATAGCGGTTGACAGCGGCTACGATGGCATACTGATTCGGTTCCAGTACGGCATATTCACCTGCAATCATTAATTTTCCCGGGACTTTTATCTTGATGGGCAATGGAATTCCCTCTCTTTCAGATCACAATCACTTCATTACCAGTCATTTCGCAACTATCATTGGTTTTTATCATGCATGAACTGGCCGTCAAATCCCTTTCAGTCTGGAGGGTTATCCAATAAGACTAAGTGGGGAATCAACGGCCAGTAAATTTACGTTCAACCACCCATCAGCGGGATGGAAGATTCTCTTTATATTCAATACCGGGACCTGGTCGACAGCCATAAATCCCTTTCACTGTTTCCAGCTTCTCCAGCTCATCCCGTATCTTCTGCTCGTCTTCCGGAAGACACAGAATTTTCACGTTAGGTCCTGCATCAATCGTAAAATAGGCCTGTATCCCTTTATCTCTCAGCTGTTGTACTTCTTCCATAACAGCCATCGTACTACTCTGCCAATAGGTAAATGGCGGATGAGAACCCAGCATCGTTGCGTGCATTTTTAGCGCATTGGCTTCGGCGACCTTTCCTAACCGCTCAAAGTCTTTCGTTCGTATCGCTGTTTTTATTTCCTTTAATTCCTGGTCAACCGCTTCAAGCCACCCTGAATAAAACGGAGAGGTCTCCACTGTACGTTTCATCCCTTTACGGCTGGAAATCGGTTTTTCGTTAGATTCCAGCAGTACAGACAATACACGGACATCCCACTCCGCCTCACTCATAATCGGCACAGCGTAGGAATCGGAACCATCACTCAGGCTCCCTTTTTCCCATTCGGCAAATCCGCCATAAACAGACCGGCACGCAGATCCTGATCCTTGACGAGCAAGGATGGAGAGGGTTTTCCTGTCCAAGTCAAGACCCAGCGCCTTAGTTGAAGCCGCAGCCAAAGCGGCAAATCCGGAGGCAGACGAAGCAAAGCCTGCTGAAGTCGGAACGTGATTTACCGAACGAACGGTGGCATACCTCTGCACACCGGCAAAATGTCTGATCCGGTCCAGATAACGGGAAATTTTCACAGACTCTGTATCGATGGCCGTCTTCCCGTTTAAAATAAATGTGTCTGATTGTAAAGCCTCATCAAACTGAACTTCCGTGGTCGTATAAAAATGATCCAGTGTGAGGGACAGACTGTTATTCATCGGTAAGATCCGTTCATCATTTCGCTTACCCCAATACTTAATAAGGGCAATGTTTGTATGTGCTTTCGCTACCGCCTTCATATTAAATCTCCTCTGCTTGCTTCATTCATCGATGCGGATTGGGACATTCCAAGAGTAAAGAACCATGTATCCTTTGCCCCGGCTGCTTTCAGGGAATCGGAAATATGCTCAGCATCCTCCATATTTTTGGCCAGGGCCACGATACAGCCCCCTCGTCCGCCACCCGTTAATTTTGCTCCCAGCGCTCCGGCATTCCGGGCGCAGGTAACGAGCTCATTCAAGTTCCCATCACTGACGCCAAGCTTCATTAATTCCTCCTGGGCTTTGTTCAACAGTCCGCCTAATTTTTCCGGACGTTCGCCGGCTAAAATAGACTTTGCTTTGCGCGTCATGTCGCCAATATATTTAATTGATTGCCTGGCTTTCTGATAATGCTTTTCATATTTTTCCCGAACCGCTGTGACGGCAGCCCGTGTATCCCCAATTCGGCCGGAATCAGCCACAACCAGGTTCAATGGTACTCCCATTTCGATCGGCTGAATGGCTTCTCCTTTCTTAAACCAAATAGGAACATCCCGTGACACACATTCCATATCAATTCCACTTGGATTCCCATGGGCGTATTTTTCAGCAACATCAACCAGATACATTAACATCTGATGCGATAGCGTCTTTTCAAAATATGAAAATAGACTGCGTACGACGGAGGTTGCAATAGCCGCACTTGAACCCAGACCACGACCAATCGGAATCATGGATTTGATGGTAAAATGTATATCTTTTGCCGGTTTGGCTAAGAATTTTAAGGATTCACGAATACATACAGCAATGCCCTCCAACCGGTCGGGAATCGTACCGAGCGGGCCGTTATAAAAGTCACTGGATATCGTAATTTCACCAGCACCTTCTTGTATCGTTGATTTTACCATAAGTAATGGAAATGGAAGAGCAATCGCCGGCTCCCCATATACAACTGAATGTTCTCCAATTAAGATGAGTTTACTATGGGCAGTTCCCTCTCCCTTTATTTGAGAAGATGAACGCATAAACATCCCCCACTTCTTTTCAATCAATTCTGTTTTTAAAATAGCGTATTAACAATAAAAGGTGCTGCATAAAGTGTCATAAACTGTACTCCGTAGTTGACGCCTAACCGGTTAAGGACGCCGGCAACCAGTCCAATAAGCAGAACTCCGGCAACATTCAGCCAGCCTGCATCCATATAGGCAAGGAGAAGAACCAGCCCGAAAAACAAGCCCAGCATCGCCTCATGCGGAATACGCTTAAAGACAAAGCGGCAAATCTGCACCGCATACTTCACGGTAACAAAATACGTAATCAAAATCGCAATTCCGGCACCAATAATCGTCGCCCAGAAAAATTCAGACATTGACAGAATATGATGCAAATTATGATCCTGTGTAAAAACGGGTGGTGCATTAAACAAAGCATGACCAGGTCCAAGAGCAGTAGGTGACAAAGGAAGTCCCAGTGCAATCAATGGAATCAATGTTCCGCTGATATAAGCCGCATTTGTTAATGCATCCATTGAAGAAATCGCACGGGCGGCCTTTTTGACCGGATCCTTAATCTTACTCGCAACAACCTCACCAATCATAATGGTCATACCTACAGGACTTAAGAAAAAGGTCCCTACACCTAATAGGGAAGAAAAGAAGCTTGAAACCGTCTCATTTTTCGTCAGTATTCGAAACGGATTCGGAAAGCCTTTAATTTTTTTGCTGATCCTGAAGGAAATTTTCTTTGTTTCGTGACGCGTTAATTTTGAACGTAAGTCCCCATTTAACAATTCAAATAGGGTTAATATCACTGGACCAATTGTAATTCCTAAGAAAAAGGAGATAAATACCGTCGTATCCTCAGGAACAATCCCCACTCCCCAATATAAATGACGCAGCCCTTGAATTAACAGAGCAAGCGGGAATATAGAGACTAAAGCAAGCCATTTATTTTTCGTCATTAAGGCTAAAAAGATAGCTCCAATAAAGAAAATGGGATCTGTATATTCTTTAATAGCTTCCGAAAATTCAGATAGGAAATTCGCCAAAGCAAAACTGATCGGAATCGAAACGATGGTCCCGATCACTGAACCGGAAGCCATTTTTCGTATGCTGACATCCGCCAGACCGTGTTTCTTTAAGACCAGTGCATGTTCGACCATCGGAGCCGACATCACCCCGCCTGGTATACCGGCAACAGCGACCGGAATCGAATCCGTTAATTTCTTTGCTACAATGGCTGCCATGAAGAACGTTAAAATAATCACAGGTTCAAATCCAGCCAAGACTAAAACAAGAGTTACGGGTGCTAAAACAGCCGTTTCATCTGTACCAGGTGCCACCCCAATTAATGTATAGAGTACAGATGCAATTCCGGCAACGAGCACCATCTGTAAAATTAAACTAATATCCATTATTGATCCTCTTCCCTTATCTCTTCAAATGTACGTTTTGGTTTAATGATAAAACTGCTGATGATAAATCCGATCACGGCACCTGCCAGTCCATAAAATAAAGGTTCAGACGCATTATCTGGAGCAAGAAAATATCCTCCCAATGCTCCTGCCCCACAAATAAGAAGGGCAAGCCCTAAATCCTTTATATGTACAAGATCTTCCCATACTTCTATATTCTGCGGTTCATGGTTATGCTTATGATTTCCTTTAGTCATACAAAAACCCCATCCTGTCCATTTGCATATGTTCAACTCCTCTATTATACACTCGTTTTTAGCCTGCGGTGGAAAAACCATTCATATTCATCGGCAACACCCCTGTTTGTCCACCTGCAAACAGCAGATTTACCTAAATGAAAAAGTACTCCTTTTAGATGATAACTTTTTTTTGGCCAGAAAAAAAGAATGGTGCTTTTTTATTCATTATTTTTTATTTTCAAACGACTCCGCTCCTGGTGCTTTTTGTGAAAACTTTTTATAAAGTGTTGCCTTTCTGAATCACTTATTATATATTGATAGAAAGTTTTTAAGACAACTTTTACAAGGATGAAGACGCTTTATGAAAAAGGCCGCCACTTTTTTTGCCTATTCTAATCCTCCCTTTCCTCCACAAATAACAGGATAAACGTTGCTAAAGGACCGAGGAATAACGATAGTAAAAACCAGTTTAGACCCGTACGATTTTTTCCTTGCGCCAGCCCGGCATTAATCAAGGCTAGTGTACCCCAACCTACTACAAAGTCATTATCCATCTTTCAACACCTGCCATATAAGAATTAAAGGTTTCATCGTTCATTTGAGTATACATTATGAGAAACATCTTGTCTGCAGCACCTGTCTCTATGGCCGTCATCCAGATTAGTCCTCTTCACCTTTCGATTATGATTTATAAGCGAATGGTTATGATATGTACTGTATGAGGTCATCAACAAAAAACACTCTTCTAAGGTTAGAAGGAAAGGCTGATCCTGTTGTCCAAAGTCAAAAGAAAAAAACTCCTAAAAGAAATCATGCAAATCATTATAATTACCATCGGAGCTATTATCGCAAGTATGGGGCTGGAATTATTTCTCGTTCCAAATAATATATTGGACGGTGGAGTCATCGGACTATCAATTATTGCAGGTGCGATTACCAATTATCAGATGAGTGTGTTTATCATTTTATTTAACATTCCTTTTTTATTGATTGGCTTTCGCCGCATGGGAAGGAAATTTACGATGCATACATTGTATGGAATAATTGTCCTCTCCATTTTCACGGCCATTATGCATCCATTCGAACCAGTAACAGACGACTTATTCTTAGCCACAATCGTTGGCGCCGTAATTCTTGGAACAGGCGTCGGACTGGTCATTCGTACCGGTGGGGCACTGGATGGAACAGAAATTATTGCCATTTTATTCAGCAAGGAACGTCCTGTATCTGTAGGACAGCTGGTTATGATTATGAACTTTTTCATTTTTATTTTGGCTGCCTTACTTGTCTTCAGCTGGGAGACGGCTATGTATTCCATCATTACTTACTACATTGCCTTTAAAATGATTGATGTCGTTGTTGAAGGGTTGGAGGAGCTCAAGTCTGTAACGATTATTTCCGACGTGCCGGATGAATTGGCAGATTCACTCATTCAGCAGTTGGGGCGTGGCATCACCTTTTTTCATGGGGAAGGGGTTTATACAAATGATCCCAAAAAAATCATCTACACCGTTGTCACCCGCATTGAATTGTCCACCGTCCGAAGCATTGCCAATGACATTGATCCAGAAGCACTCATCGCCATCGAAAACGTAGCAGACGTCTCAGGAAGTAACTTCAAAAAAAGCACTCATTAAAAACCTGCAGGACATCATAAAGGTCCTGCAGGTTGTTCATTCTTACTTAAACCAGGTGGCATTTTCATCCATATGAACAAAGGGAATATCCGTATCCACTTCCCCATAAATGCGGTCCATATTTAAATCATTTCCTGCTACCCAATCTCCAAAGTCTATCTCTGCCGGCTCCTGATCACCGCCCAGAGCAAACCACGCTTTCATTTCTTTTGGAAAGTAGGCGGAGGTATGAATAGTACCCGCCCAGTTTTTATATTGTTTTGAGAAAACTTCTTTATCCGTATCGTTCAGCAAACGGAAAGCATCATAGGAATTCTGAATGGCTGATTTCCCCTGCTCCATCGCCTCCAATCGCTTATAGGAGTCAACCAGGTGATGACGGTTTTCCTGTTTCATCCTTTCAAAATGGTTCGTACAGACCGTAGATTGACGCACCTCTGTTCCCCGTGGAGATGCCTCGACAACAAAGGCCTGCCCACCCTGGTCATAGGCAATATAGCTGAAGGAATGGCGGTGCGGGATTTCCTTTAACATAGCCACAGCTTCTTCTGTATTCGCGCAATTTTCAAGTACCATCCGGCCAATCATATGACAGATGAATCCTTCTCCCGGCTTTTTCCGATGCATGAAGTTATAACCTAATACCAGGCCTCTTTCATTGATTCCATCCGGACGCCCTGTAATTTTCTGCTGAGGCCCGGCTGTCGCATAGCCATGATCCGTTGGCTGATAGAGCGCATACCGGCCCTCATAAGTCTTCGGATGATAATCATAATTACGAATAAAATAATTTTCCCCTGTCAGAATCGAACAGCCCGAGCGAGCGTATGGCAAGCGATAACCACTGAATTCCATTAACACACGTTCGATCGGCCATTCCAAAGCATCCTGCAGGCCGATGATTTCCTCCCAGATGCCAGGAGCAAAGCGGCGGATGGCATCTCTTGCTTCCTGTTCATCAACGGAAAATCGTGGTCTTCTCACCTTCCATTGCCGTTCCCGATTTTTTACGATTAAAGAATTCTTTAATTGCTCCCCCTGCATTCGACCATAATCATAATGAGACCCGCGAAACTGAATGATATCACTGTAGATTTCCTTCATGGTAAAGAGCTCCTTTGCGGTTATTTTCAAATGACCAACAGACAAAAAACTCCCGCACTTTACCTGACGGGAGTTTTTCTAATCCTGCTTACTTATTCGCAAAAAATTCTCTGGCAGCTTCCAGATATGGGACATCCTCGTCCAGCATATCATCCTCATGATAGATAGCTTCGACCGGACATACAGCTTCACAGGCTCCGCAATCAATGCAGATATCCGGATCTATATAAAACATGTCCTTTCCTTCTTCAATACAATCCACCGGGCAAACTTCTACACATTCCCCGGACTTTTCTTCCTTACAAGGTGCAGTAATGACAAATGCCATCTTCAATTCCCCCATTCTTAGACGTAAAAAGCATCTATATTCTTTCAGGAAATCTATCCGTAAAACCGTAGATATCCCTTTTATGTAACAAATGAAACATCTTAGAGAACTCCATATAGAAGTCTTCCAATAATAAAAATATCATGCTTTTTAAATATGTACAACTATTCTAATTATTCCCTGCGCCTTTGAGGATAAACCAAAATCATCCTGTACATGAGAAAATACAGCACCAGCAATGGAACCCCATTAATCATGAACGAATAATCAACTGTATACTTTAATAGAACGTGTAAAAGTAAAGGGATGGTCAGTGCAAAAGCCGTCATTTTCCAAAGCTGCTGGTACGCCAGTCTCCGTCTAAGCAGCACCTTAATCAGAAACGAAACACCCGCCAGCAGTGAAATTCCGGATACGGCCAAAAAAATGATTAAAAAGGGATATATGACCATTAATTGAAGGGCATACATACTCCTTGGAATCTCAGCATCCTCAAAATGCAGAATCATTTGTAAGACATCCGGAATAAAGAGAAGAAACAGAATCACACTGATATAAACAATGGTATTACGCATGGAAATACGATTTAACCGAAACAACGCCTTTTTCTCAGGTAATAAGAAGCTGTTTTTTAAGGCTGTAAATAACTCCACGACCAGAACCTCCTGCCCATAGCCATCTATCGTATATTTTATATGGATATTGGAAATCTGTCGAACAGTTTCCAGCACAAAAAAGCCAGCCCCGTTGATATGGGGAAACTGACCGTATCGCATTATCTATTCAGTTCAGAAAGATTTTTTGCTTAAATTTATTCAGCATTCTTTTTCATAAAGTGAAACCTCCATCGGTGGGATCTCCATCCTCCGCTTATGGTTAGTTGAACTTATCAGGAGTATACGGGTCGTTTATGCATGATAAACGGCCCATTGATTTCTGCCTGATTCCTTTGATTGGTAAAGGGCGTTATCTGCTTCCTTGAGGAGTTTCTCATACGATTTGCCCTCTCCCTGATAATAGGAAATTCCGATACTCACTGTTGAAGTAATCGTATCTCCACTGGCAGATACCTCAAAAGGCTGCTTCATTTCTTTCCGAATACGTTCACTGACTCTTATTGCGTCCTCTTTATCTTCAAGGTCTGGAAGAACGACCTGGAATTCATCTCCACCCATTCTCGAAACCGTATCCGTGTCACGGACCGAATTCTGTACCCGTCTGGCAACCTCTTTAATCACTTTATCCCCTGCATCATGTCCGTATTTATCGTTGATCACTTTAAAGTTGTCACTGTCTAACATGAGAATAGCTGCAACTGTCCCTTTCCGTTTCGTTGTATTCATCGCAATTTCAACCTGATGCTGGAAAAAGGTGCGATTTGGCAGTCCTGTCAATTCATCAAACAGCGCCATATTCATTAATTCCTTTTCTTTCTCCTTCTGATTGGATATATCTCTTGAAATAAACACAACCTGTTCAACTTCTCCAGAGGCACTGAGAACAGGTCCCCCATGCGTATCAACCCAGACATACTCTCCATCCTTATTCAAACGGCGATATTCAAACTTAATACTTTCCTTATTTTCGATAATCATTGAAAAAGCATTTTGTACTTTAGCCATATCCTCAAGGTGAATAAAGGATAGATAGGATTTCCCCGCAAAAAAGTCAGGGTGAATCCCTAAAATATCCTGATGGGCAGGGGAAGCATATTGAATGTAGCCGTCACGATTAACAACTCTTATCATATCATTGGAATGTTCCACAATCATCTGGTACCGGTTTTCCGATTCTTTCAGCTGATCCTTTAATTCAGTAATCTTTGCCACATCTTTATAAACGGCTACTCCTCCAATCATCGTACCGTCTTCCATGATAGGAGAATAGGAGGACAGGACTTCGATGACACTGCCGTCCTTGGTTTTTCTCTGGGAACGATGGGCCTCAATAACCTCCCCCTGCTTTAAGCGTCGGAAAAGCTTATCCAGTTCCGCCTTCTGGTTTTCAGGAATAATAGTCGCTTCGGGATTATAAAAAACATCATCTCTTGTCCACCCAAACATGGTTGTAAAAGCCGGATTCACAGCCAGATAATCCCCGTTCTCATCAAACATAAATACCGCATCTGCTACATGATTAAAAACCTTTTCCAGTTCTTCCTTCGTTCGGCGTAGTTCTCTTTCCCGATTTTTTCTGTTGGTCACCTCCCGGGTGATGGCAATGACGTGTTCACAATGCCCTTCCTCGTTAAAGATTGGGGTAACATTCGACTCTACCCACCCCTGCCTGACTTCAGCCTTGTTACCGTCTAACGGAAAGTCCAACGGTGTTTCGTAGGATATGGTTACCTGTTTCTGTATAGCTTCCTTATATTTCCCTATAATCTTTTCTGCTGATGATTCAGGCATGATTTCCTCTATTCTTTTACCATTGTAATCTTCTGGAAACTTAAGCAGATCCATGACCTGCTGGTTCACGGTTACGTAACGGTAGGACTGATCCTTACCAACCGACACTAAAAAGACCATATCCGAAATACTATTAAAAATAACATCTAAGTATTTAGCATTTTTCAGATTTGTAATCATTCTTGCATCTCCTCAATTTTATGGAATCTCTCTATATACAAAGAAAGATTATGACATAACCAGACTCCATTTACTACTTTAAAGCTCGTTTTATATGGGATAAATGTTTACCATCCGATCCATATTATGGATGTGTTAGGCAAACATAATCTCGTCCTCGTACAGGCAGGCATCTATATTTTTACTATCCTCCTGTAAAACATGTGTAAATGTACCTATTTTTAATACGGTGCCTACCTTTGCATCCTTTATCTGTATCCGTTGATCAAAAGGTACAGAGATTATCGTTTTTGTACCACTTTCAGATCCTGTCTCATTCAGCTTTGCACCAAGTCCCCCATATACGTGACCACCACGAACAGCTCCGGTTACAAAAAGCTTTCCCCCTGCATGAATTTTCGTGTTCACACATCCCTTACCCAGCAAATTAATATTCCCACTGCAATAAAGACTGCTATTGCTCGCATCGGATAACGTAATGTAAGCATCAGGTTCCACAGGGGTCTGGGTAAATTCATGCAGTTCCTTCATTTTCTTTGAGAGTGTCCATAATTGCTCCATTCCAATAACCTTGTTGGATAAGGATAGAAAAATTTGATGAAGAGATCTGGAAATCGTCTTCCATTCCTGATGATCCAAGTATTCCCCGCCATTCTGAACAACGGTGCGGTATTTATGAATAAGGGAAGAAAAGTTCTTGAAACGGTTTTCCAGCAACAAGTGGATCAGAGGCTGTATGCCTGAACTTTCGGTATCATACGTCCTGAATGCCGGAATATTTTTGAGCTGCTGAATGGCTCTGATCATTTTATTCATTTGTGGATTCAATTTTCCAAGGATATGACCTAATTCTGCGATAATCATATTATTCTTACCTGCAGACAGATTGGAACCAGTGGCCGTTCCGAACAGGACGATAGAATTGGTCGTTGTTACGTTGGCATTATGGACATTTTCATGAATATAAATATCCCCACCTGCTTCAACAAGCATATGATCCTCGACTTGACCGACCACTTCTACATCTCCATTAAAGTGAATATTACCTGAGGATAAATCTACATTAGCCCGATGAACCAGTTTAGGTGCCACGTAGGCTTTGACAAAATTTCCGCGCTTTTCAACGAACGGCCTTCCTGCTTCGGTAGCAACCAGCCTTTGATCGACTTCAATGATACCTTTTCCTGTTTTAACTTGAACAGGCTTAACCGGCTTCGGTTGTACGGGTTCATTCGTTACACTAATTCCAGTCCTTCCCGGTAAAGGAGGATGTATCATCCCAATAACATCTCCTTCTTTTACGGTCGGAATCAGTGTGGAGTCGCGAAAATCGATGTCTCCATTTTCATCTTCTGTAAGGCTGTTTTTCGTATCTGTATCTACGGTTAATTCTAACCATCCATCCATTCCAGCTACAGCATCTCTCCCTGCTGCAATTTCAAATGTTCCCTGTTTGGTTGTGTTCACAGCCTTCATAATCACATCCTGTTTCCATCCATAATGGATATTCAATTCCTCTAATCTCATTAAGATATCCTGAACCGATAGATGATTCTCGACCATCTTAATCTCTTCTAAAGTAAGCTCAATATGTTCTGCCGGGTCATGATCTTTAAGATGCCGTTTAATACGGTATCCCGGTTTCACCTCCAGCATAACTCTAAGGTTGTTGGAGCTAACCGTTATCCTCCATTCAGTTTTGGTTTCACTCGACTCTTCAAAAATTACTTGTATATCATCAAGTTCAGAAAGAATCGCATGATGATCCTTAACATTGGAACCGTTTCTACTGATTTCAATGCCTTTTCCTATTTTTACGGTTGGAAAATGAAATGGAGAGTTATTCACCTGAAGCTGACCGTTTTTCACCCACGCCTTTCCCTTATAAGTCTTTTCTTTTTGTATCGTTGAATGTTCGCCAGGTATCTCCATTCCGTCCTGAGTCTTTTCAGAAGAACCATGGAGAGTATTCATCCATCCAGCTATTTGGTCCATTTGTTTTATTTCTGCAGATTTATTCTGATAAGTCAGCTTCACGACGGCGTTTTTCTTTCCTATGCCAAAGAAGCCGTTTGTTTCCGGCTGAATAATTTCAATATGCACATCCTGTTTTTTTACATTCAATGTATGCAATCCTGTACGTACAGCGTCATCAATTGTCTTCCCTTTAGAAATAATCTTTTGCATAATCTTCGTCCCCTTAAGTGTAATGAAAGGATTTACCTGTTCATCCCATTGTCAAGTAAGTGTAATATAAACAACTCCTGGTGGGTGATACATTAAAAATTGCTGTCCATATAACATCTTCTTATTTAATATCCCTTGTCTGATTAAATGATCCTGTGCACTTTCCCTGATAACATTTGAAGGAATTTTTTTATTTATAATGGCCTCTGTCCGTAAAACCTGTTTATGAACAGCCACCAGCCTGTGTATGAATTCAACCTGCTCCAGGGTCTTTTGTTCAATAAGTGACTCAACCATTGTACTCCTCCTGGGCTAAATCCTCGTTGAAGCTCCCGGCTAATTCCAGGAAATCTTCAATGGATAAAGGCTTATAAAAATAGTAACCTTGAAATAGATGACAGCTTTCACTTTTAAGAAACTGATACTGCTTTTCCGTTTCAACTCCTTCAGCTACAACCTCCAGTCCTAAATCAGAAGCCAGATCAATAATCGATTTTAAGATGATTTTTCCCCGCTGATCATTTGGCTGTAAGTTCATGACAAAGGATTTATCAATTTTTATACGATTAATCGGAAACTTGTATATATAGTGCAGGGAAGAATAGCCGGTACCATAATCATCAACTGCTATTCCTATTCCCAGCTGTGTTAATTGAGTTAATTGATGAGTAATATTGCTGTTTTCAAGCATGTTAAGATTTTCTGTAATTTCCAGCTCCAGCTTCTCCGGTTCTAACCCAGTCCTTGATAAAATACGGCTGACTTTAGAAACAAATTGGTAATCAGAAAACTGTGAAGGTGAAATATTTACATTGAGATTCAAATCAGGTAACCCATTTTCCTGGAGGCGCTTCACATGCAGACATGCCTGACTCAGAATCCACTCCCCGAGACTTGACATCAAGCCATGGGCTTCCGCTAACTGGATAATTTGTTCCGGTGAGGATATCCCTGGATGCTTCCATCTAAGCAGAGCTTCAACCGTTACAACTTGCTTTTGCTGATCCAGAATCGGCTGGAAAACTAATTGCAGTTCATTGGTTTGAATCGCATGATATAGATCCTCTGCCATCTTATGACAGGCTTTCGCTGAATCTTTCTTTTGCTCAGAAATATATTGAATTGGACTCATGACCTTAGACCTCTTTTCCTTTATCCGTTTATGTGATGTAGGTCTATTCTGTCAGATTATTAACAGGTTTCCTATCACCCACCCTTCCCATTCTCACAGGTCTGCTCATAATAGGAAGGTATTCCTATGCACCTTCCTATTAAAAAAGGACCTAATCCCTGAATAGGAATAGGTCCTGATTTTACGATTCGGCAACAGAACGGGCAGGTTTAGCTGTACTCAATTCATAAACCTTCGAAATGGCCTGTGCCCGGTCTGAAACCTGCAGTTTTTGAAAAATCTTGGTAATATGATTCTTTACGGTATGCTCACTGATAAATAGTTCATTAGCAATATTCTTATTACTGTACCCGCTTACCACAAGCCTTAACACCTCTTCTTCCCGCCCGGAAAGTGAGAGCGTCTCTCGTAAGGAACCCACAATATCTGCATGCTGACGGTCCGTTGACTGTGATAGTTCTATCGTTCCTTCCGATCTCATTTTCTTCAAAAGAAAGTGCTGAAATTCTTCTTTAACCCTTTGATTCATGTAAGTCATCGATTTTATTTCTTCTATATTGTTGGATTCTATAAATCTTCTCACCATATAAAGAATTTGCGCTTCTTCACCAGTGGTATACATAGAATCGATATCCTCCTGCTGACACGACCTGAATTGATCGATAATTGTGAGAACAGGATGGTCTGGCATCAACGTTTTCAAAATCGCTTGATCCACATTTTTCAATTTTGATGCAGATTGGACATGTTCAAAATTCGAGTGTCCGGATTTTCGCTCTCCATAAAACTCCTTCAACAAGGCCTGCTCTTCCTGAATGAGTGCATACTCTTCCGGATTATATTGCGATAATCCCATATACAGGGCTTCAACGGCTGTATCTGTTTCATTAACTGACGATTGATTAGTCGCAATAAGCACTCCCGCAGCCGTTGCTAAATTGAACAAAAATCGTTTGATATCCTGAAGCTGGTTCACTTCATGGATACTAATGGCTAAGCAGCCCAGGGTCTTCTCCCGATAATGAATGGGAATAAGGAGTGCCTGGTCATCCCATATACTTGTATCCTGATGAGACGGCTTAAATTCCTGATCATCCTCGTAAAAATATCTGTCTGCTACCACTCTGCCTATTGTCTGGATCTGTTCATGATTCATTCCCCTGGAAACAACTGTAGCCTGACTGGAGTTATCCTGAGGCTTCAGGATCACACAGGAAAACGGCGAATTGGTTAAGTTGATACTTATATCCACCAGAACAAATAAAATACGTTTCACATCACTCATAGTGGTCATAAGCTGTAAGATATCGTTAAATGTTGAAATTTGAAGGAAGTATTGATTGATTGATTTTTCCATTTGGGTTTTCTTAAACTGCAGTGTAATCAGCTGAGCAACAGTCTGACCAGTTACCAGATAGTCTTCCCGTGAAAGTTCATGATCAATGGTTCCTCCAAAAAATACACCTTCCACTTCATTATTAATAATAAGAGGAAATGACATGATGCTTTTAGGATGAATATGATTTATAGAAAAAAAGCCAATACGAGGGTCAGAGGAAACATCGGTCCACACTTTCCCCTTTCCAGTAGCTGCAACTTCCCCCAAAAATCCTTCACCAGTTGAAAATTCCTTCTGAGTTAATGTCCCCTCCGTCGGCCCTAAATAAAAGGAAACGGAATAAAAATCCGGAAACTCCGTCTTTTCAGCAATTCCGACAAAATCGAGCTCCTTGAATTGGGCTAACACCTGCTTAAGGATTCGTTCTACAGAAGATTCATTCTTTGCCAGAACCTCCAGTTGTCGATTAACAAAGCTCAGACTCGAGTGATTGCTATTCTGCAAGTCCTTCAAATGCTCAGAAGCCATCCTTGCAAACAAACCTACTTCATTAAGAATCTCACGTTTTTTCGATTCACTTACTCTGGGGAGTGCTTCCAGAGCAGGCTGCCAGTGTTTGTACTCATCCCCCGTCTGTTCCGAAAAAAAGTGATCAATCAGTTCGATTGTATTCTCATCAATAATAAAGCTTGTCCACACGTAATAC
The DNA here is from genome assembly GCF_010092505.1 of Virgibacillus sp. MSP4-1. Lineage (NCBI taxonomy): Bacteria > Bacillati > Bacillota > Bacilli > Caryophanales > Bacillaceae > Virgibacillus > Virgibacillus sp. MSP4-1. Next base: position 547,175 of record NZ_CP048021.1, on the reverse strand, counting down.
TTTGTGCTCTCGTTAACTGGGATAGGAGCGACAATCCCTTTGATTCCAGGCTGATAATCATAAAGAATAGGACTGGATATCCGATGAAAGTTTTGCAGAAATCGGGCTCTTTCCCGGCTAAGATCTCTTTTTTCCTTCAATAAACGAATAAACTCGGAATCACCGGACTCACTCGTAATCGGTTGTCCCTGATCGTCACTTATTACCAGAAAAAAATTCAGGGATTTGGAAAAGACATCCTGCAGAGATTGTAATACACTTATGTTCCCTGACATGACAAATCAACTCTACTTTCCAGATTAGGCTGATTATAGCAATAAATAGCAGAATTCCCTTCTCCAATCATTTCTAAAATGTTCAGAGATACGAGATGTCTTAACGTTTTTTCCAAATCAGCCGGACTTCTCCCCAGTCTCACGGCCAGACCCTCAATGGTTTCATAAGCGTACGGATTATGTTCAAAATACATGGTGCATTCCAATTGTAATGGTAGCTCTGTTTGAGGATTTTCCATTTAATTTCCCCCTCTACACAAGCCGCATAAATGGCTTTTCTTCAATTTTTTCAACAAGAAATGGTTCGGAAATCTGACCTTTTGGTGTTTTGGTCACCTGTAAAAATTGATAATTCCCGTCTACCCATGTTCGAATGACACCATTACTGGATCGCTCGACAAAACCTGATGTTTCCTCTCCCAGCTCTTTATAATTAGTCAGGACAAGTGTGCTTACGCCTAAAGAACTGAGTTTAGCCACCTCGACACCAAAATATAATTTGACAAACTCGTTTCCACGCTGGGAAGCGATGGTGTTTAAGTCATAGTACACAGACCAGTGCTCTCCCAGGCTTACTTCTTTTTCCATTTTTCGAAAGACCTCATCGTGCAGCTTATTTTTATATTCCTCGTTATTCAGATTCGCTACATTAATAACCGCATCTTTATATGCTTCGGGGACGGCCCGCCGGTAGTGCTCAATAAAACGAATCTGTCCATTTTTGGCGTATTCCGCCAAATTCATTCCAAACTTCCTGAAATTCATCTCCAGTTCTTCTAATGTAGTCAGACTGGACAAGAATAGCAATATTTTTTCTCCGGCTTGTAATCTGTGAGCTTTCATGGAAGTAATCAGATAACGGTAATTCGATTTGCTGTTTGTATCGATAGTATAGACTGATCCGTGGTGAACGCCCCCACCGATGACCTGATCAATTTTCCCGATCCCGGTTGGCACGACATCATCTGGAGCTGTGACGACTTCATCCTCTACCATTGATAAAGCAGGGATTAAGTGAATTCCTTTATCTGATATACGATATAAATGCTCCCCCTCCTGAATTTTACTTCCTCTCATTTTGGTTATTTCCAGCGTCCGCTTTCGATAGTTTTGATAATGAGGCTGTAAATCCAGGGTGATGACACCATCTGCCAGATAGTTGATAAAGGATACATCCTCCTCTTCACCTGAAGTTACTTCCTTTAATAATAAAGAGGTCAGGCTATATTTCCGCAATGTATTCCTAAGTGAATAAATCACTTTACGCTGTTCCTCAGCTGATGCGTAATAGTATTGAAATAGACTGATACTGTCGACAACGATCCGTTTACAGCCGATTTCTTTTGTCAAACGCTCAAACAGACCATCAGGCTTCATCATCTGATCCATTAATACGTCTGGTGTTAATGTAATTACACGCAATTTATTTTCATTCTCCAGTGGCCGAATATCCCAGCCAAAAGATTTCATATCCTGATAGATTTGGTCCGGAAATTCCTCAAAGGTGACATAAATTCCCGGCTCATTATACTTGACCGCTCCTTCGTATAAAAACTGCATGCCCAAAATCGTTTTCCCCGTACCTGGCAGTCCTTCCAGAATAACTGTATTCCCTTTTGGAAGCCCGCCATAAAGAATCTGATCAAGGCCCTCTACTCCTGTTTTAACATGCTGACTTGTCATCGGGGGTACCTCCTATCCGGTGTTCATAGATTATGTTAACTTTTATTATATATCTAGTAGATAAAATTGTATATGATTTCCTGCCATAAAGTGAAACTTCCATCAGTAGGTTTTCCCCCATCCCCCAATTAGTCTTGTTAGGTTACCATCAAAACTTGAAGTGGGATATTACAGCCAGTTAATACGTGATAATTTTTCTTCTTCTGCCACAAATGCTTTTAAGTAGGTCGAATTACCAGAGTACATTAAAAAGCCGGATATAAACAGACTTGTCTCCATATTGCCAAATTTTCTTATTTTTGGTACAATTAAATTCACCAGTTATTCTCCAGCGTTAATGATAACTACTCAACTCAGCAAAACTTCACATTTTCATCCAGTCACAAATGAACCAGTACTCCCAATATAAACCTATCTTTTTTCCACTATTTGTTCTTTTGTTTTTCATTTTTCATAAGGTGTTAGGAATATTTTTCGAATGGAGGGAGTGAATGAAGCAGATGATGCGAAAACAGAAAAATTTGTTTCTGAACTTAGAGGAAACTTGTCATCACTGTAGCGGAAAAGGCTATGTAGAAGTGTTTTCGGATCGGTTTCGCGAAATTTTAGAGGACCTGGAACTGTTATACCCGACATTTGATCAGGCAATGGCTATCGCCCGTGACAAATACGAAGAGGAAATCAAACAAGAAACCTGTCCAACCTGTAACGGGAACAAGGTCATCCCCAATGATAATGGCCGATTACTAATATCCAACAAAGACATGATTGTGGAATTTCTGCAAAAACAGAAGCTCATTTAGAAAAGACTCACTTAGCTTTAAGTGAAGTCTTTCTATAAATTCCGCTTTCTCCCGCTCCTTTTTCCTTCCTTCCTATTTTTTTTACCTCTCATAAATTAATCTATTAAAAAAACCATCTTTTGTTGCTTTTTGAGGTGAATGTTTTGAAAAAGAAAATCGCAATATCCTTCAGTGGCGGCAAGGACTCTATCCTTGCCTTAAACAGAATCATAACATCTAATGAGTGGGACGTATGCTGCCTTGTTACAACCATTACAGAGGAAAGTCAACGCACCACCATGCACAGCGTTCGGGAAGCCCTCCTGGATGAACAGGCCTCTGCATTAAATATCCCACTGCAAAAGGTCTATATTCCTCAAAATTGTCCAAATGACAAATATGAAAAAATAATGGGCAGGATGATGGAACAGCTGATCAGCGATGATGTGACCCATATGATGTTTGGAGATATTCAACTTGGAGATATCAGAAAATTCAGGGAAAACATGCTAAAGAGTACTCCCATCCAGCCTGTCTTTCCTATTTGGGGGGAAGATACCAAGCTATTAATCCATGAATTTCTGAGCGAAGGCTTTCAAACGATTGTCACCTGTACAGATGGGCATCAGCTCGATTCATCATTTACAGGAAAAGTGGTCAACCGCTCATTTTTGAACGACCTTCCGTCACATGTGGATCCTTGCGGCGAAAATGGGGAATTTCACACATTTGTATTTGACGGTCCACTCTTCAAGCACAGCATTCGCTTTCGCCCTGATGAAACATTAACCGTCCAAAAGGATTTGTTTACAGGCGGAGACCGGTTTTACTATACAGATCTGGTACCATATCTTTAAGTTTATGCCATTTGAACCGTCCTCCCATTTATATTAGGATAATTTTGTCCCCTTCAGAAAAACACTATACAAAAAAGGTGGGTAACGCATGATCTTAAAAGAATGGCTGAACGAATCCAGGCATACCGTCGTCTTTACAGGAGCAGGGATGTCAACAGAAAGTGGACTGCCTGATTTTCGTTCCTCCAGCGGGCTGTGGAAGCAGAAGGATCCAAGCCAGATCGCCAATACTAATGCCCTGAATGACAACGTGGAAGAGTTTATTGAGTTTTATCGGCAGCGGGTTCTTGGAGTAAAGGAATACCACCCGCATAAAGGACATTACATACTGGCTGAGTGGGAACAGCAGGGAAAAGTACAGTCCATTATTACCCAAAATGTTGATGGATTTCATCAGGAGGCAGGCTCCACGCAGGTGGCTGAATTGCACGGAACGCTTCAAAAGCTCCATTGTCAATCCTGTGGCAGAGAATACAGCAGTGAGGAATATGTTGCCGAGGATTACTATTGTGATACATGTGGGGGAATTTTACGACCTTCCATTGTCCTGTTTGGGGAGTCTTTACCTCAGGAGGCGTTTCAATTCGCATTTGAGGAAGCTGAGAAAGCGGAACTATTTATCGTTCTGGGTTCCTCTCTATCTGTAACACCTGCTAATCAGTTTCCCTTAATCGCAAAGGATCACGGAGCAAAATTAGTGATCATTAATCGGGATGAAACCCCTTTTGATGCCTATGCCGACCTGGTGATTCATGATAAGAAAATCGGTGAGATTCTGGAAGAGCTTCATACGTAATCTTTCAGCCTTTGCGGAAAGCTCTTCTTTCCGCGTAAGGTACGCATTTAAAACAGACAGATACCTTTTCTCCCTCATCATTGTAATAGATCGCAGGCTGCTCGGCTTTATTTTTACAGATCGCACAAGTTTTCGGTTTGAACATATCTTTCAGCTTATTCCACATAAAGATCCTCCCCTTCCTTCCTCTAATTCTATCAAACCATAACGGATTCTCTTAATGTTTCGCTGTTGTTTATAATTGGATGCTGAACCCGCTTATCATGAATGTACCGGCCTTATACCCAGTTTGTCTTATTGAGACCCTCAAGACTTCAAGTGGAGGTAAGACGGACCGTTCCCATAAGTGAAAAAGATGTTCCCTGTTCAACAGGAAACACCTTTGCACCCAATACCCGTCTAGGTTTCGTTCATTAATTTACCTTTTTATCCCCTTCCCAGTGCATTTCACGCAGGCGGTATTTTTGCAATTTTCCTGTCGCTGTTTTTGGCAAAGATTCAACAAACTGCACTTCTTTCGGCGCTTTGAAATGCGCCATATTTTCTCTGCAGTAAGTTATGATGTCATCTACTGTAACATCTGCTTCCGGCTGTAAAACAACCATTGCCTTAGGAACCTCTCCCCACTTTTCATGTGGAATAGCAATCACGGCTGCTTCCCGCACATCAGGATTCTTATAGAGCACCCCTTCTACTTCCGTGGAGGAAATATTTTCCCCTCCCGAAATAATCATATCCTTAGCCCGGTCCCTTATTTCAATGTACCCATCAGGATGAGTGACAGCCAGATCGCCTGTGTGAAACCAGTCATCTTTCAACGCTTCTTTCGTTTTTTCGGGGTTCTTGTAATAGCCTTCCATCACCACATTTCCCCTGGTAATAATTTCACCGAGCTCCTGACCGTCCCATTTCACTTCCTCTCCATCCTGTCGTACCACCTTTGTCTCCCCATTAAAGGCAAGCTCTATGCCCTGTCTCGCCTTTATTGCCGCCTGTTCATCAGAAGTTTTAGCGTCAAATTCCTTTTTCCATTCACAATATAAAATAAAAGGAGAGGTTTCTGTCAGGCCATACACATGAATCATATTTAGTCCTAGGATTTCCTGGGCTTTATGAATTAACGCAGCTGCCGGCGGTGCACCGGCTGTTGCCATACGAGGCTTTGTTGGAATGTTCGCCTCCTTGGCCTTTGGTTCATTCACAAGCATATTAATAACCGTCGGCGCTCCACACAGCAAGGTAATGTGTTCTTTTTCAAACAGCTCTAAAATGTAAGGCGGATCAACCTTGCGCAGACACACATGAGTAGCACCCGCTCCGGTTATCGCCCAGACACCTCCCCACCCGTTTGCATGAAACATCGGCAGGGTATGAAGGTATACGTCCTCATTCTTCACATCAAGATGATACATAAAGTTCGCGGCATTGATATAATTGGCCCGATGTGTAAGCATCACACCCTTAGGCTTGGAAGTTGTGCCGCTTGTATAGTTTACCGTGAGCAGCTGATTTTCATCGATATCCACTTCCGGAAGTGATGCATGAGAAGGAAGGTCACTTATAAACGCTTCATAATCGGTTCCATTTAAGGAGGTATGAAAGCCTTCTACCGGGACAATGATGATTTTCTCCAAAGAAAGGCTGGCAGCAATCTGTTCAATCGGACCGGTGAATTCCTCATCTACAATCAACATTCTTGCATCACTGTGCTCAATAATGTACTCCAAATCCTCTGCCGACAGACGGTAATTCAACGGGACCATCGCAGCACCCAATTGACTGATTCCATAAAAGCACTCAAGCATATAATGAGTATTCGGAAGCATGACAGCCACATGATCGCCTTTTTGAATACCAGCCTGATGCAAAGCTTTGGATAATTGATCCGTACGTTCGGCAAATTCCTGATACGTAAAGGTTTTCCTGTCATCAATCACCGCAATTTTTTCCGGATAATACTTCACGGCTCTTCTTTTCCAATCCAGTGGAGTTAATGTGGTTTTCATATCGATCGGCTCCTTTCTATTCTATGAATCTATCTGCCTAAGACTGGGCTGTTTTACGAATGAAGTGGCCTGAACCCAGCCAGGCAGACAGAGCAAAAATAAGATAGAGTGCCTGGGTGGCATATTGCCCCTGAAGCAGTAATTGCATCCCAATCCCTATTCCTAATGCGGGGATCATAATCAGAAGGGTACGTGCAATTCGTTCAAAGCCTTTTTTATCAGGCAAGGGCCAGATTCTTGAGAAAAGCACGCCTATAGCTACACCTGTGGCGACAACAATTAAGATCTGAAGAATCACCACAGGAGTTGGAAAGGGCCAGCCTGACATATAATGTCCAATTAAATAAAATAATTCCACAAACAAGGTAATACCGAGCACTTTTTTAACGGCCAGAATGTTCAGATGTGGGTGAAACAGATAAAATGCTACTAAAATGGTCAGAAAAAATAGAATGAGCATGATTCTATCCTCCTTTCTTTCAAAATACTAAAAAAGGCAAGAATCTATTCCTCCCCCCTGCCATACAGGAAGAGGAATAGATCCTATTTATTTTTCACCTGTTTCCGATACTTTTGGTACCCGGATCTCTTCAACCATATCTGAAATCTCTTTTGGTGGGGCCTGCGTCATTCTCGAGATGACAAAGGAAGCAACAAAGTTTAATATCGCTCCGACCACTCCAATCCCGAGTGCATCGATTCCTAAGAAGCTATCAACAATTTGAGTTTCCGTTCCAAATACCTGAACCGATCTCATCAGTAAAATCATGGTGAGGGTAAAGGATAAACCAATAGCAATTCCCCATGTGGCTCCTTCCCGGTTCATTCGTTTATCAAATATGCCGAGTAAAATCGCCGGGAACAGACTGGCAGCCCCTAAACCAAAGGCAAATGCCACTACTTCTCCTACAAACCCGGGTGGATTTATACCAAAATAGCCCGCAACGATAACGGCCAGGAAAATCATTATCCGCCCGATTTTCAACCGCTGCTTTTCACTTGCTTCTGGTCTGAAAATTCGATAGTACAAGTCATGCGAAACTGCACTCGACATGGCCAGCAGCAAACCTGAGGCTGTCGACAAGGCTGCAGCCAGACCACCGGCAGCCACCAGTGCAATAATAAATGGAGATAGTTCCGCTACTTCTGGAGTAGATAATACAATGATATCCGGGTCTATTGTTACCTCATTTGCAGGTGAGCCCTCTTCCGTAAAGTTCAGCATTCCGTCTCCATTTTTATCATTTAAGCCCAAGAGACCGGTTTCTTCCCACTTGCTTACCCAGCTAATATCACGAACCTCAGTGATGGGCGCGTCATTAAAGGTGTTGATTAAATTGTATTTAGCAAACACACCAATAGCTGGTGCAACTGTATAAAGCAAGGCAATAAAGATTAACGCCCACCCTGCTGACCAGCGCGCGGAACGAACGTCTTTAACCGTATAAAAACGGACGATAACGTGGGGAAGCCCCGCCGTACCCAGCATGAGTGCAAGTGTTACAGCAAACACATTCAGTCCGGACATATTCTGAAAAGGAGCCAGGTACTCATCCATACCAAGTTCAACCTGAAGTGTACTTAATCGCTCAGCAATATCGGAGAATGTTAAGCCTAATTGAGGAACAGGAATTCCTGTTAATTGCAGGGAAATAGCAGCTGCTGGAATTATAATGGCTATAATCAAAACAAAGTATTGAATAACCTGTGTCCAGGTAATCCCTTTCATACCACCCAGTACAGCGAAGAAAGCAACAATGGCCATTCCAATAATGACACCGATTGTAATATCCACCTGTAAATAGCGGCTGAATACAATTCCTACACCACGCATTTGTCCGGCTACATAGGTTAATGAAATGAAAATCGTAGCGATTGCGGCAACTGCTCTTGTTTTATTGGAATAATAGCGGTCTCCAATAAAATCAGGAACAGTATAACGGCCAAACTTCCTTAAGTATGGTGCCAATAACAGGGCAAGCAGAACATATCCACCTGTCCACCCCATTAAATAGATCGTTCCATCATACCCTAAGAATGAAATAAGGCCAGCCATGGAAATAAAGGATGCTGCTGACATCCAATCGGCTGCGATTGCAGCCCCATTAGCTACAGCAGGGATCTCGTTTCCAGCAACAAAAAAGCTGCTCGTGTCTTTAACCTTTGCCCACCAGCCGATGTAAATGTAAATCGCAAAAGTTATAAGCACCAGGGTGAGGGTAATGACTTCCACATCTAAATTCATGACTCATCCCCCTTTGAATCCTTCTTGTCGGTTAGGATGACTTCTTCCACACCGTATTTTTTGTCAAGTCGGTCCATTCGAATGGCATAAATGAACACTAAGAAAATAAACACAACAATAGATCCTTGATGGGCAAACCAAAAGGATAATGGTACATCAAAGAAGTACACATTGCTTAGCGGCTCGGCCAGGATGATAGCTGCTACAAGTGAAACGGAAGCCCAAATGATAAGTAAAGTCACAATTAATCGTATGTTCTTCTTCCAATACTCCCGCTGTTTCTGACTTAGCTGCTTATCACTCATTCCATTTCCCTCCTTATTCATATTTTTCAGTTAATGATTCATTTGAGTACGTACTGATTTGTCCACCCCCTTTGTGTACTATAGTTATTTGGTTTGTTTTACGAATATTCTTATAAATGCAATCGTTTACACATTTATTGTAAGTTTTTTACTTATAAACCTGTGACAAAAGCCGGAATAAACCTCTTTCTTAGTCCAGGTATCTATACAACAAACATCATGTAAACATAGGATATCGTAACTGGTGCAAAGGAGGTGTTTTTTAGTGAGTAAAGGAGGCTATGGAACTGGCTTTGCGTTAATTGTTGTTCTCTTTATTCTCCTGATCATCGTCGGTGCCGGCGGCTATGGCGGTGGATACGGCGGCTATGGTTACGGTTATGGCGGTGGTTTTGGAGGCTTTGGAGGTGGATGGTGGTAAACCCTTCCACTCTAAAGAGTCATCCTTCCTGATGGGACCAGTACAAGGTCTGTAATTCCCTACACTACAGCAAATGAGGATCGACTGTCATCAGGTCGATCCTCATTGATTTAAAATACAATTTATTCAGCCGGTTGCTTCAGTCTTATGTTCAGAAAGAGATTCTTCCTCACTCTTCTTTCCCCACCATGTAGCAAGGATTGGTCCGGAAATATTATGCCACACACTGAACAGAGCACTTGGGACCGCTGCAATAGGTGCAAAATGTAACTGAGCGAGTGTAGCACCAAGTCCAGAGTTTTGCATGCCAACTTCAATAGAAACAGCTTTTTGATCACTGAAGTCAAGTTTCAGCAGTTTACCGAGCAAGTAACCGATCATAAGTCCAAGAATATTGTGCAGGACGACAATACTGAAAATTAACAGCCCCGTAGTTACAATGGCCTCTGTATTAACCGCAACGACAGCAGATGCCACGGCAACTATGCCAATAACGGATACGAGCGGAAGTACGGCAATGCTTTTCTCCACCTGTCGGGAAAATAGCAGGCGTACAATAATGCCTAAAACAATGGGTACGAGAACGATTTGAACAATGGAAATGAACATGTCCATAAACGACACAGGCAGCCACTGACTGGCAAATAGCAATGTCAGCGCCGGTGTAAGGATGGGGGCCAGCAACGTAGAAACAGCAGTGACCGAAACGGACAGAGCTGTATTTCCCTTTGCCAGAAAGGTCATGACGTTCGAAGCTGTTCCACCCGGACAGCAGCCTACTAAAATAATTCCTGCTGCTACCTCAGCCGGAACCTGAAACGCTGATGCAAGTCCGAATGCAAGCAGTGGCATGATCGTATATTGACCCAGAACCGCAAATAATACACTTTTGGGAGCCTTCAGAACACCTTTAAAATCCTCCAGTTTCAGCGTCAGCCCCATACCAAACATTATGATTCCCAGTAATAAAGCAATGTGCGGGGCAATCCACGTAAACCCTTCAGGAAAAAAGAAACTTATTATACCGAAAAGAATAACCCAAATCGCAAACGTATTCCCCGCAAATTGACTGATCCTCTCTAAAACCTTCAACTTATTCACCCCTTTTAATTATGTATTTTTATATAATATAGTAAATTTTTATACATTTCAATGTTATTTGAAAATTTAATAAAATACGGGTGAAATTTGATCTGAAATTCTTCTCCTGTTTATCTTCTTTTCCTTGAAACCTCTCCGCTTTTCTTTGTCCAGTGCCAGGGCGGGCCTGACCCCAGGCCAATATAAGCAAGCCCTATTACGTGGCAAAAGGGCATGCCACTCCATAGGGCTTGCGTAGACGGTCAGGGCTGAGCAAGGCTACTCGGATATTATGCTTATGCTATCCCGCCTAACCGGCTGCTTCCACTTTTATTTTCTGCACAATCAGCACAGGAATCCTCTCTCCCTTATACAAGTACAGATGTTGAATTTTTCCCCGGGTGATGGTCTGGCAGCTGATTGCCCTGATGAAAAATCCGGTCACGAAAGGTTTCCCCTTTATATTCTTTCTGTACGAGACCTCTTTCCTGCAAAATCGGAACCACGTATTCCACAAAATCTTTAAACGTCCCAGGAGTGATTGCATAGGCAATATTAAAGCCATCTACTCCCGCTTCTCTCACCCACTTTTCCATCGTATCTGCAACCTGTTCCGGTGACCCAACTGTAAACGCCCCCATTCCACCAATGCCGATAAAGTTCTTGATTTCCTCAACCGTCCACTCCTTATCGGGGTCAATTTTGGTAAAGCTCTCGACCATGGATTGAATGGCATCATTTTCAATATATTCAAGCACCTGATCCGAATCGTATTCAGATAAGTCAATTCCCGTCCATCCACCAAATAGGGCAAGGGCACCTTCGTGACTGATATGATCCTGGTACTCCCGGAATTTAGCCCTGGCTTCATCCTCTGTTTTCCCGACAATCGGGGTAAACATCGGCAGAATTTTGACCTCTTCAGGAGCGCGCCCTGCTTCTTTTACCTCCCCTCTTATTCTTTCCACTGTTTTCTTGGCTGCTTTAAGGGTCGGGGCTCCTATAAAAACAAGCTCTGCATTCCTGGCAGCAAATGCTCTCCCTCTTTTCGATGCACCTGCCTGATACAATACAGGAGTCCGCTGGGGGGATGGTTCACTTAAATGAGCACCTGGCACCTGAAAATATTTTCCCTGATGGTGGATATCATGAACTTTATCAGGATCGGCAAACACGCCTGCCTCTTTATCGATTCGGACTGCATCATCTTCCCAGCTCGCCTCCCAAAGCTTATAACACACCTGTAAAAAATCCTCCGCAATATCATACCGTTCGTCGTGTTTAATTTGATTATCCATTCCCATATTCACTGCTGCACTTCTTAAGTACGAGGTCACAATGTTCCATCCCACACGTCCATTTGTCAGATGATCTAACGTGGACATTTTCCTGGCAAAAGGATATGGATGTTCATGGGTTACTGAGGCTGTCACGGCAAAACCTAAATGCTCTGTGACAGCAGCCATTAAAGGAACCACAAGCATTGGGTCATTGACCGGTGTTTGTGCGCCCTGTCGAACGGCAGCATCCCGTGAACCCTGATAAACGTCATACGGACCGAGGACATCAGCCAGAAAGACACCGTCAAATTTTCCTTTTTCCAATAGCTTGGCAAGTTCGACCCAGTATTCCTTATCTTTATATCGATGAGATTGATCATCAGGATGAGTCCAGAGTCCAGGTGACTGATGACCAGCACAGCTCATATCAAACGCATTTAAATAGATCCGTTTATTCATTATAAAATCCTCCTGTCTTTCCGTTTTCCCCTATGAAGAATAGGCCGTAAGAGTCGTATCCCGCTTGATCATTTCAACAAAATAGTTTAATTGTTTTTTCGCCCGCAGAAGAATCTCCTCATCTACAATCGGGAGCTCCTGATACTTATTAATCTGATGATCCAAAAAATAAAGCCCCTTTAAGTTATGTGCTTTAAGTGTTGCCAGAACAGGCTTTAAACTATATTCCAGCGCTAACAGATGTCCGGCGCCGCCCCCTGTCATGACCGGCAGAACAGGTGTGGATTGAAAAACATCCTGTGGCAGCAGGTCCAGCAGAGCTTTTAAAACACCGGAGTAAGCCCCCTTATAGACCGGCGAACCGACAATGACACCTTTAGCATTTTGAATAAGTGCTGTGAGCTGCTGAATAGCAACGCTGTCATATCGACCTCGAAACAGTTCTTCCGAAGAAAAATCACGAACCGATACAGAAGAAACTGAGAAATTTTCCTGTTCCAGTAACTCACCTAAGTAGCTCACAACCCTATCTGAACGTGAAGGGTTAGAAGGACTGCCCGATAATAAAACGATTTCACTCATGTGCTCTTACACCCTTTCCTGAAGTCTTTGGTTTTTGAATTCTGTTATAAGTCCCCTTTAAAAATGCATCTTACCATTAGAAAACCCCCTTTTCTCTGGAATGGAGAAAAGAGGGTATATGTGCACGATCCACTCTTATCTCCCGAGATGAAACTCGCTGGATTTAGCACCTTTCTGACCATGTCAGAGGTTGCTGAAGCTTCACAGGGCCAGATCCCTCCACTTCTCTGGATAAGAATATATTTAATTTTAACTAACAGTCTATTGCAATAATTCAGATAAGTCAAGTGGGAATTCAGAAATTATGTTTAAAGATTCTCTGCTTCTGTACACCAAAAAAACGCTGAGACATAACGTTCCTTTGTCCCAGCGCTTAAACAGTGACATCATGAGTTTGTAATATCAGTCTGAGGGCCGAAGATTTCAAAATGAATGTCCTCTTCAGACACTTCATACTTGGCCAGACTTTGGTAAATAGCCTTCATAAACCCTTTAGGTCCGCAGAAATAAAAGGCCGCATCATTGGTAGGAACAACAGATTTCAACCACTCGTAATCCACATAACCCTTTTTATCATATTTGCCTTCATCTTCCTCTTCAGGACTATCGTAGACAAAATAGGTGGTTACCTGTTTATAGTCCCGATCGATGGAGCGTACACGATCGCTCATCGCATGAAATTTACCGGACCTTGCCGCATGTATAAAAATAACTTCGCGTTCCGGCTGCCATTCCACTACACTTTCCAGCATACTCATCATTGGTGTTAGTCCGACACCCCCACTAAGAAGAACCAGCGGGCGCTCATCATCTGTATCAAGAACAAAATCACCTGAAGGAGCACTAATCGGAATGATATCTCCCTCTTCTACATGATCGTGTAAATAGTTTGATACCACGCCATCCGGATTTTCATCAAGTGCTTCTTCCCTTTTGACACTGATACGATAAACCCCTTCATTAGGAGCAATCGATAAGCTGTACTGACGACGGTGAGTATAAGCTTCTCCCTCAATGTCAGCCTTAACTGTAATATATTGTCCGGGTTTAAAAGCCGGGAATGGATGGTGATCTGCAGGCTCCAGATAGAAGGATGTAATCACATCACTCTCTTTTACTTTCCGCTTCACTTTAAAGTTTCGGAATCCGGTCCATCCACCAGGCTGATTCTCATCCTCCTGATACATTTGATCTTCAATGGAAATAAATACATTGGCAATCTCGCCATACGCCTTTTCCCAGGCAGCAAGTACTTCATCCGTAGCTATTTCCTCCCCTAACACTTCCCGAATCGCCATTAAAAGGTTCTCTCCAACAATTGGGTAATGCTCAGGTTTAATGTTTAAACTCTTATGCTTATGGGCAACAGGCTGAACAGCCGGCAAAATTTCTTCCAGATTATCAATATGTAGGGCAGCTGCATAAACCATGTTGGCTAATGCTTTCGATTGGTCGCCTTTTCGTTGATTCGTCTGATTAAAAATATTTTTCAGTTCAGGGTGATTTTCAAACATTCGCTCATAAAAACGCTTTGTAATTTCTGTTCCTCGTTCTTCTAATACAGGTACCGTTGATTTAACAATATCCTTCGTTTGCTTATCTAATCCTGTTGCTGTTTCTGTATTCAATCCAAGCACTCCCCTTTTCAAAAAGATGTATTTTGAATACACCTTTTATTTTATAAGTAATATAAGCACTATCTCAATAGGGGTAAGCCCGATTTGTGTTACAATATTGTGAAGCAGCAAAAACAAGGAGAATCATATATGCAGCTAAAAAAATACACAGATTATGCCTTGCGAGTGCTCATTTTCTGTGCGGCCAAAGAAGAAGATGAGTTATCGAGTATAAAAGAAATCTCTCAGACCTTTCATATATCCGATCACCATCTTAGAAAAATCGTCTATGAATTAAATAAAATAGAATTATTGGAAACCGTTCGGGGTCGTAACGGTGGAATTCGCCTGGCCAAACCCGCAAATGAAATCAATGTTGGAACCGTCGTACGCTATATGGAAAATGACTTCGCTTTACTTGAATGCTTTGACAAAGGAGCCGATCACTGTGTCATATCACCGGCATGCAAGCTGAAGCATACCCTGCATCAGGCAATGAGGGCATTCTGGGAGGTCCTGCAGGAATATACCATTGAGGATTTAGTTGTAAATGACAATGAACTGCGTCAATTGATGGATATTTAATAATAGGATTTCATGATTCCAGCAATTGTGAGCGTATCAAAACATCATGTGTTTGATACGCTCTATTTTGTTGCGACAATATATAGTAGAGACGTTCTTTCATATAAAGATTTTACTATGTACAGGGGTTATCATGGCGGATTCAGTTGTTTTGTGAGCTGGATTCGGCCGTGAGAAAAGGTAACTCGGCAGATTCAGTCATTTTCCGTGCAGGAATCTGCCATGAGAGGCAGTGTCTCGGAAGATTCAAACCCATCCCTTCACGAATCGGCTATGAGGACGCCCGTTACGGCAGATTCACCGGTATCACCTGGTCCGAAATCACCGTGACTGCATCTTAAACCCACGTGTTCACAAATCTGTGATATAAATCACTTCTAATAGATATGGTCCCGTGCTATAATACCCCATGTAGTATAAAATACCCCATAAGGTATACTAAAAAATTAATTTCTAACCATTAGGAGGAAAATGATGAGTAAAAAAATTGTGATTATCGGTGGGGTTGCTGGAGGATCAACAGCCGCCGCCCGTTTAAGAAGACTCGATGAAACATCCGAAATTGTCATGTTCGAAAAAGGAGAATACATCTCTTTTGCGAACTGTGGGTTACCTTATTACATCGGGGAAACCATCCAGGACCGTAATAAGCTGCTGGTTCAAACGGTTGAAAGTCTGTCCACCCGTTATAATCTGGATATTCGCACACTCAGTGAAGTGACTCAGATTAACAGAGAAGAAAAAACAATCGTTGTTAAGAATGTTCAAACTGGGGATACGTATGAAGAATCGTATGATCAGCTCATTCTATCTCCAGGTGCAAGACCGGTTGTCCCACCAATCCCGGGAATAGATGAAGCCAAAGATCTGTTTACGCTTAGAAATATTCCGGATACGGATCAAATCAAGGGCTTTGTTGATCAGAAGAATCCGAAACGTGCCGTGGTTGTAGGTGGTGGATTTATCGGTTTGGAAATGGCAGAAAACCTTCATGAGCGTGGGTTGGAGGTCACCATTGTTGAAATGTCCAATCAGGTTATGGGACCCATCGACTATGAAATGGCAAGCATCATTCATCGCCACCTTGAGGAAAAAGGTGTAAACCTTATATTAGACGATGGTGTCAAGCAATTTGAAAACGAAGGGAAAACTATTATCACTCAAAATGGAAAACAAATAGATACAGACATGATTCTTCTGTCTATCGGTGTTCGCCCCGAAAATGAACTGGCTGTGCAGGCAGGGCTTGATGTCGGCAAGCGTGGTGGTATTCAGGTTAATGAACATCTGCAAACGAGTGATTCTGATATTTATGCCATTGGAGATGCCGTGGAAATTAAGGATTATATTAACCAGCAGGCAACAATGGTTCCATTAGCCTGGCCTGCTAACCGTCAAGGACGTGTGGCTGCTGATCATATTTATGGGAAAGGGATAAAGTACAATGGAACCCTTGGAACATCCATCGCCAAAGTATTTGATTACAGCGTAGCCGCAACAGGGAACAATGAAAAAACTTTGAAGCGTTTAGGGATTCCATATGAAGTCATTCACGTTCATCCCGTTTCACATGCTGGATACTATCCAGGCGCAAAACCTATTGCCCTTAAAGTTGCCTTTGATAAAGAAAGCGGAAAAATTTACGGAGCACAGGCTGTAGGTATGGACGGAGCAGACAAACGAATTGATGTAATTGCAACGGCTATTAAAGGAAATCTGACCATTCAGGATCTTCCGGAACTGGAGATTGCTTATGCTCCCCCATTCGCATCTGCCAAAGACCCTGTCAATATGGCCGGATATGCCGGAAGTCACATTGTTGATGGCTCTGTAGAAACCGTTCAGTGGCATGAAATTGATGAAATTATAGCTAATGGCGGCAAGCTCATTGATGTACGAAATCCTCAGGAGCTGGAAAAAGGATATATTCATGGAGCCGTAAACATTCCACTCGATGAATTACGTCATCGCCTGGATGAGCTCCCAAAAGATGAGACCCTTTATGTAAACTGTCAGGTTGGACTGCGTGGATACGTAGCAACCCAAATTTTACAAAATAACGGGTTCCGAGCTAAAAACCTTGATGGTGGATGGAAAACGTATTCCTCCGTATATGGTAAGTAAATTCATTAAGCTTAGTTCATTCGTGGTTTTCCTTTACCCTTTTCACGAATGAACCTGTAATACCAGGCAGGGAACATATATTGTCCCCTGCTTTTTTCTATATAAAGTAAAATACAAAATTTTTATCAGTCGAAAGCCCCGGGGTTTTGTGCAGCTCTGAGCAATCATCTTGAATATGAGAATAGCTTTCCATAAAATAAGGAAAGAATATAATGAAGAATAGACTTCTAAAGTGAGTGATGAATCCATGTCGATGGATAATACGGCAATACGATTTGAACAAGTGAATTACTCAGATGACGGATTACATATTTTAAAAGACATCACCGGATCATTCCCGGAAGGTAAAATCACTACATTGGTCGGGCCTTCCGGTGCCGGTAAGTCCACGTTATTCACGCTATGTAATGGGCTGAAATCACCAGATGATGGGGATATCTACATATTAGGCAGGCATATAAAAAATTACAACCCTGTGCATCTGCGCCAAAAGGTTGGCATCGCCCTGCAAAGTGCACCAATGATTAAAGGCAATGTTTATGATAATCTGAATTTACCCTTAGAACTGCAGGAACAGCAATTGTCTGAAGATCGGGCAAAAGAATTACTCAAATTAGTCGGCCTTCCCGAAGATTATTTACAGCGGAATACAAAGGATTTATCAGGCGGACAGCAGCAGAAGCTTTCTATCGCCCGAACCCTTGTCAATCAACCGGATATTTTACTGCTTGATGAAATCACGTCATCACTTGACCGTGTATCCCAGGAAGATATTGAAAAACTGATTGTAAGAATTAATGAAGTTTACCACACCACCATTATCTGGATCACTCATAACTTGCAGCAGGCCTTGGATGTTGGCCATTATACATGGGTGATGATGGAGGGCAAGGTTGCCGAAACCGGTCCCAGCGATTTACTCAATCATCCCCGAAATTCTGCTGTACAGCACTTTGTAAAGGGGGAAATGGAATGACTTACTTAACTTTATCGATTACGCTCATTTTTGTTGTCATTCCCCTTTTGTTATCAAAAACCTTTAACCTGGGGCTGGAGAAGGATACCATCATTGCTGCCATTCGATCGATCATTCAATTGCTGGCGGTTGGATATGTGCTGCAATTTGTTTTTGATGCTGAGCATATCATCTATATTTTGCTCATGATTGCTCTTATGATTACAGCCGCCACACATAATGCCCAGAGAAAAGGGGCTTCAATAAAAGGAATTATTTGGAAACTAGTCGTCACATTTATTTTCATTGAACTATTAACTCAGGGCATTTTACTGGGGCTGGACATAACCCCGGCAACGGCTCAATACATCATTCCTATCAGCGGAATGGTGATTGGAAACTCCATGGTACTGGCCATCCTGTTTTTAAATCGTTTTACATCAGAGATCACCAACCAGCAAGACGAGACCGAACTGATTTTATCTCTGGGAGGAACGCCTAAACAAGCCATTCACAGGCAACTGGTTACATCCATAAAAGCTAGTACCATCCCAACCATTGAAAGCCAGAAAACCATCGGCCTCGTCCAATTGCCCGGAATGATGAGCGGACAGATTATTGCCGGCGCCGACCCCGTACAGGCCGTCATGTTTCAACTGCTTATCTTATTCCTTCTGCTAACCACGGCGGTTGTCACAAGTATTCTGCTTGGATATTTATCCTATCCAACTTTATTTAATGATCGGATGCAGTTTCTGGATGATCATTTGGAAGCGGAGAATTAAGAACAAAGACCGTCGCCTCCGCTTTTCTTTGTCCAGCTGCGGCTCCTAGGTCAAGGCGGATATAAGCCAAAGCCATTCCGTGACCCAAGCCTCTTTATATGGTTTGGGCTTTTGTTTTGTATGAAGTTAGGATTGGTGACTGATAGGTAAGCGTTTTTGACAGATAAACATATCATTTAAACAGATAAACGTCTCGAATGGGCATGGTTACGAGAAAAATAGACCGATTCCCCAGTGGCACACTGATAAATGGTGTCAATTGACCGATAAACTTCTCATACAGACGGATTCCCACCGCTAACAGACAGATATGTTCCCTACACTGACTTATACAACCAACCAAACGACAGATAAATTCCAGTAATAATCAGGCACCGGCGGATAAATTTCATCTCAGACGTGAATCAGGAACAAAATGACGGATAAAATGACCTTTACGACTGATAATTCAACCAATCAGACTCAATCTCATCTCCAGTACATTTAAAATGCATCCCTCATCCATCTTCCCTCTGCCAAAAAGGATAAAAAAATAACCCCAAGCTCTAAGTTACTTGGAGTTAGCGAGTTGTTATTTTATTATTATACCCAGGCACCCATACCGCCTTTAACATTGCTAATCTTATTAAAACCTTTTTTCTTAAGCATTTTAGCGGCTTTCATACTTCTCATTCCACTTTGGCAAACCACAACCACTTCTTTATCAGGATCAAGTTCACTCACTCGACCTGAAAGCTGCTGCAATGGAATATTTTTAAATGGCTTTTTGTGATTGGCCTTATATTCGCCAGGTGTACGAACATCAACAAATTGAACGTTTTTATCCTTAAATTTGTCCTTCGCCTGCTGTGAAGTAATATTGGTAATCCCTTTCACAGGCATAAAACGATTCATTAAAAGAAACGCTAATAAGATGAGTAATATCCATTGAATAATGTCCATAATTCCTCTCCCTTAATATTGAATTAGAAAAAGTCAGCCCAGATTTTTATTGCTGTTCCGAGTATAAGTACAGCTAAAATCCCCTGCAGAACTTTTGTGTTTATTTTTTGACCTGCTTTTGCACCGAGTGGTGAAGCAATAAGGCTTGCGATAATCATAATAAGAGCAGGGATAAACAAAATCTGACCTGTTAAAATTTTACCGGCTGTGGAACCAATTGATGAGATAAAGGTAATCGCTAATGAGGAGGCAATAGTCATTCTCGTTGGGATTTTAAGAACCACAAGCATGATTGGTACCAGAATAAAAGCCCCGGCTGCTCCAACAATACCGGCTCCTACACCTACAATAAATGCAAATCCTGCAGCTAACCACTTATTAAAGGTCACCTCATCAAGAGGAATATCATCGACACCTTTTTTCGGAATAAACATCATGATAGCTGCAATCGTAGCCAGGATTCCATAGACAAAGTTAATTCCACCCTGACTCATAAATTGAGAGCCATATCCACCGATAAAACTCCCGATTAAAATACTTACACCCATATAAATGATGAGTTGTTTATTTAAATAGCCGCCTTTTCGATAAGCCCACACCCCGCCAATCGTAGCAAACAATACCTGAATCGCACTTATTCCCGATACCTCATGCGCTGTAAAGGCTGCAAATCCGAGCAATCCAGGAATATATAAAAGCATTGGATATTTAATAATTGATCCACCAATTCCTACCATTCCGGATAAAAAGGAACCGGCAAAGCCAATTAAAAATAGGGTAATCATGAAGAGTATACTGTATTCCATCGTCTGCCCCCTATCTCCTTTGTAAAATTTTACTTCTGTACTCATTATCATGGACTGTTGTTTTCATTTGTCCAATTCTTCAACACAATCCGGATAAAATAAAGATTTCAGATGATAAAAGGGGCCCCATTTTAGGGGGCCCGTGACTATTAACCTTTTTTAATCCAGAACTTCAGAACATCATCTTCTTCAGTGCTGTCAACCATTTCATGACTGCCGGACTTAGCCCATGCGGTCAGATCATTTTTAGCACCTTTATCTGTTGCATGAACCTCTAAAATTTCCCCAGTCTCCAATTCTTCAATCGCTTTTTTGGTTTTAACGATTGGCATTGGACAGGATAGACCTTTTGCATCTAATACTTTTGCTGCTTCCATTGTTTCTCCTCCTTTCATTTAGCCTTCAACGGCACAACGGTTTGGTCCCGTCTCCATTTCTTTTTGTCTATCTAATTCTGGGCTGATTTTACCCATATTGGTTTTTCGAATATCTTCATAGTCATTAGGCTGCGGCGGCAGATTTTCTGTCACCATTTTACGGAATTCTTCTTCATCATTCACGTTCAAGCCTGAATTTTGATCATACAGATCGCCGAGTCTTGCGGATACCTGACCACCTTCACCAAGCTCATCTGCAAAGGAGTAGTGAGCAGGAAGAACAATTAAGTCATCGGATAGTTCTTTGTAACGTGAATATAGGGTTTCACGAAGATCGCCCACCCAATCATCTGCAAGTCCTGCAAGGTCCGGACGACCAATGGATCTCACAAATAGAATATCTCCAGTCAATAGGTACTGATCATCAATGATGAAAGACGTACTTCCAATTGTATGACCTGGAGAATATAACGGTTGAACCTTCACAGTTGTATTTCCAACTGTAAGATCGTTCCCTTCTTCAAGTGGTGTATAGTCAAAGGTTACTTCCGTTGCATCCTTAGGCGGAAGATAATAGGTTGCACCTGTGTGATCCGCAAGCTCACGGCCACCTGAAATATGGTCTGCGTGCAGGTGGGTATCCAGAACATGCTTGATTTCCACGCCTTTTTCTTTCGCAAAGTTTTCATAAATATCCGTCATACGGTTGGAATCAATGATAGCTGCTTCGCCATTGGATTCTACAAAGTAGGATAGACAGCCCTTACCAAGACGAACAAATTGGTATAAAGCACCTCCACCGTTCAAATCAGCAATCTTGACTGGCTCTAAGTGTTCACTCCAGGCTTTCATTCCGCCCTCAAGACTGTATACATTTGTAAATCCTTCTTCTTCCATCATATCGGCAACCATTTCAGAGGAGCCGCCTTTAGCACAAATAACAATGATTTCCTGACCTTTATCCAATTTCTCAGCAACAGGGTCCATTCCATCTAATAAATTGAAATAGGGTTCATTGATGACCTCTACGTTGCCACCTTCTACTTTCCAATTATCAAATTCATCGGTATTTCGTACATCCAAAATCATCGTTTTTTCATGATTGACGATTTTTTGCGCAAGTTCTTTCGTTGTAATTGAATTTGCCAATGTCAGCTCTCCCTTCTTTTTAGAATGTAAGTGTCATATCAGCATCTTTGGCGAAATCAATAAATGAAGCTGCTCCGCCTACTTCAACACCATCAACAAATTGATCTTTATCAAGGTTCATAACGTCCATTGTCATTTGACAACCAATCATTTTGACACCCATTTCCTGTGCCATGCTCACAAGTTCTTCAATGGAAGGTACGTTTGCATTTTTAAATCCTTCCTGAAAGTGTTCTTTTCCTTCAGGTAATGGAAGGTTCTTGTGTGCATCCTTGTGAATTAAATTCAAACCTTCAAATGTGAAAAATATTCCTACCTCTGCATCAGATGCGGCTCCTACAGATGCAATGTTAAATACCTTATAAGCGTCAAATAGTCCTCCGTTAGCTGCAATAATCGCGATTTTTGTGTTTGCCATAATAAATCTCCTCCTAAATATTAGTCTTCATTTTTTTCAGTTGGGCCTTCCCAGCTGGACATGCCCGGTACTACATTTTTTACGGATTTAAAACCTTTTTCTGCAAGCTTCTGTGCGGCCAGATCACTGCGATTCCCTGTACGGCAGATGATGTGCAGGTCCTCTTCAGAATCCATTTCATCGACATGTTCCTCAAGCTGATCCAATGGGATATTTTTAGCTCCCGGAATATGACCAAAAGCATATTCCGCAGGCTCCCGAACATCGATGATTGAAATTTTTTCATCCCCTTCTACCTTTTGGCGAAGATCTTCCAAATCCACTACATCTTCATGCTTTGTCTCTTCGCTGGATTCAGACTCACTGGCCTTCCGAATGTAGTGTTTAAGCACATCGCCTTTTTCAGTAGTTCCAAGGTAATGGTGACCGGTATTTTCAGCCCAAGCCTTAATATCGGCAGTGGAGCCTTTATCCGTAGCCTGAACTTCAATGACTTGGCCAGGGCTAAGATTCGTAATCGCCTTTTTCGTTTTCACAATCGGCATCGGGCATGATAATCCTGTTGCATCTAAGGTTTCATTTGCTTGTATAGTCATTTATGAACCTCCTTAATTATTCAGTTTCATCTTCCCAGGCAAGCATTCCGCCACTCATATTTGTTACATCAAAGCCTTCAGATTTCAGAATTTCACAGGCTCTTCCGCTTCTGCCACCAGAACGGCAGACCATGTAGTAATGTTCATTTTTATCCAGCTCATTTAAACGATCTGGAACTTGACCCAGCGGAATATGTTTTGCACCAGGGATTTTACCTTGTGCAACCTCATCATCTTCACGAACATCAATCACATTGACGTCCTCACCTGATTTTAATTTTTTTGCCAGTTCCTTTGGTTGAATTTCCTTCATGTTGATGACCTCCATACTCTATTAGTTTCATATTCCCCTATTTCCAACATGGCTATGATGGAAATAATGCACAACTTTATAATACATATACGCGTAGGGGTATCTGTAATTCTGTAAAAAATAGGGTTAACATCTCTTGTTTACCCTCCTTAAAAGGGTAATATACTGATTTTAAAATGTCAACCCATCTATTTATCTGCTTTTTACAAGCAGGTTTACAGCTTCCTTAATAAGATCCTCGGAACTTTCTTCGCTCTCTTTTTCCTCCCGAATACACTGCTCCAGATTCTTACTGACAATTAATGCAGCTGTCCGGTCCAGGGCATTTCTAACCGCAGACATTTGCGTCACAACATCCCGGCATTCTTTTTCTTCTTCCATCATTTTTAATAATCCCCGGACTTGTCCTTCAATTCGTTTCATCCGGTTCTTTGTCTGTGTGTCATATTCCACTGATATTCCCCCTTTCCAATCTTCTGCACGTTTCTATAATGAATGAAGGGAAGCATCTTGAATTATTCAAGTTTCTAATATTATCATACAAAAACAACAGCTATTTGCCAATCCCTGTTTCATTAATGGATTGAAAAACAGTGTATGTATATCATATACCCCTAGTAGTATTTTGTCAACACCCTGATAACCACTTCAGTTTCAAAAAGCACTCTTCTGATCATTGCTTCCATGCCACCTTATCTGTATGGACAGGAAGAAGAAACATACGTCCTATGGTATATAATAGCCAGAAGAAAATATTCATTTTCCTTCTTCCTCTCACCAGTGCCATAAGAGTTACCAAAACCGTTAAAGCGGCCAGGACAAACTGCCGATTGAGTTTATAAAATCTGAGCAGTCGTTTCATAAATTGGCGAAGTTTGATCTGGATTTGTATAGGAACATTAAACGTCAACAGAAAGCAGATGGTTGTAAAAATTGAGAGTATAGTAGTTAATAACGGCCTGCGAAGTATCAGCAGACTAAACGTATACATTTTCGCATAAATCATCATCGACCAGCCAAAGTTCCAGCCATGATCAAAATAAATCATGTTCAGCTTATTCCCCATCCATTCCACCATCAAGGATTGTAAGGACTTTTTTACAATATATATCCCTTTCATAAAAAAGTTTCCAGGAACACGGGCCAAAAAATAGAGGACCATTAATGGATTAATCACAAATATATGGATGTTCCGAAGTGTCCCCGTACTCAAATATTTATCTTTTAAGTCCCACAGCAAGTAATTTTTGCACAGAAAATAATACAGCCCATTAAATATGGTCACATAAATAAGACTGGGATACACTTTTCCTAAGCAACGCCAGCTTCTCGATTTTATATTCAAATATAACAGCCATGAGATAAGCAAAAAATGCAAGGAGATCACTTCTTTCAAAAATTGTACGAATATAACTAATTGGAAATTCATTCAATTAGTATCTCCCTGATGTCTGGTTATTATGTTTAAAAGTAGTCCATTTCATCGGCACCTGCCTTAATCCGCTCTTCTCCTTCCTATCCAAACGCCGAGAAATACGAATATAATCGCTAAAAGCAGTCCAAGAGCTATAATTACCCACACAGGTATAGAAAAATCATTTGTTGCTTCTTCATCAGCAGCAGCTATACTTTCTTCCATTTTTTCTGATTCTTCCCGATTGATGACAAGCTTTTTTTCATCGGTAATTTTTTTCCGATCATATACAGCTTCCAGAAATAATGTGTATTCCCCAGGTCCTAATGGGGAGCGTTCCCACTTAATTGGAACGGCAGCCGAGGTGTTCGGAACCAAGCCGAATGATTCCATACGTCCATCTAATAGGACCTCACCATTTGCAGCCTCAAGCCTGTAGGTAACCCCTATATCTCGGACGATTCCTGTTGTTGGGTTCTGCATTTCAATAAGAAGCTCCGTACCACCTGCCGGGTAATCAAAACGTACATCGCCAAAGGAAAAATCCGTTTCTGGTACTTGGTTAAAATCAATCTCTATCGGAACGGTATAGGTGAATTGATGTCTAATCACCACATTTGTCTCATTTTCTGTCATAGTCTGGGTATTGTCGGCTTGATCCAACGTTGAAACTTGTATGGCCCCTAACCATTGTCCCTCATGAACCCCTGATAAATCCACGGTAAAAGGTACAGTTTTCGACTCGTCAGCCTTCAAGTCCACTTCTTTCTGCTGAAGATGTTTTTTCATGGATAATGACTTATTTAGCAGTTGATGTCTTTCTGTATCCTGTTCGTTGTATTGGATCCCTGTTGATTTAGCCGGGTTCGAATATGCATTTAAAGGAGTAAGCAATACCGTCACAGACTCATCCGTTTGATTGGATACCTGAATCTGAAGCTGCACCTGTCCCCCTTCATTAAGCTCTAAATGATAATAACCCTTCACTCCCTGCTTCTGCTGATCAGGCAAAATCGGCTCTACCGTGATTGGGGCAGAATCGGCCTGAGCAACAATGGGAAAAATAATCATAAATATAAAAATAATCATGAATATTTGCCGCTTCACACTCATCACCTCATCTAAAATAGCTTTCCCAAAAAAATAAAAACAACCATGATTTCTCATGGTTGTTTAGAGGGATCCTTAAACTATTCAATTTTACAGACTTGGACCTGATGCCTGCAGGTTCCAGTTAATCGTCGTTGTATACGTACCTTTATAAGTTGTTCCAGGATTTAAGGACAGCTTTAAAGCATCCGTATTAAAATTCAGGTCATACGTACCCATTCCAAAATCAGGAAGGGCTTCTACTAAATCGACCTTTGAAGAATCACTATTATCTAAAGGATGAGTTCCTGCGTTTACTGCTACATTCTCAACAGATGATCCTGAATTTACGGCAGCTGTCAGGTTTGACTGATCCAATGTTAGAGACAGAGATCCAAATGGAAGTGGTTTCCCAAGAGTATCAACAGTGTTATCCGTTAATTGAACAGCTGATGCCTGAAGAATCCATCCAGCACCTGTGCCTCGAGCATCTTTAAGGGTTAATGGAGAAGTAAAAGTTGTAGTAAGTTCATCGGTTGTTCCTGTTAATGTCGTTGTATCAAAGGATGCTGTCGCAGGTAAGCTTGTCACATCCAAGCTTCCACTATCTAATTGTGTACTCGTTTCTGTGGTTGCTGCAAACACTGAATTTCCAAAGGCCAGCATACCAACCATTACAACTGGAGCTAATTTTTTAAATTTATGAAGCATTGAATTTCCTCCCAAAATATTATTTTGTGAAAAATAATATTAAAGGCATCAATACTTGCAATCGATGTTCGCAGGCAGCCAGGAGCCATAGTTTACACTTACCTTAGTCTCACCAGCTTCACGAACTTACATTTCTGCAAGTCTGCCTCGCTTATTTTCTCTCACAAATTGATTATATGACGATTTTAGTAGAAAAGATAGCGGGAATGGATGGTAAACGAGGGCTATACTGGGGAAATTAGCAGTGCTGCACCAGGCTCTTCCTAATTGACTTTATAGTCGGTACTTCCTGTTTTGATATATTTTTATCATTTCTTCATAATTTACGATCCCTTACATTTAATAAAGTATATGCCTTTTTCATTTTCCGAAATCAAACGATCACTTCAGAAATATCCATTCATCATAACTATGAGCACAAGGCCCTGAACTAGAGTATTTCCTGGAATTTTGATAGACTAATAGAGACTGCCGTTTTTTTCATTTAATTTTGGAATAAGGAAGTGTGCGCTTTGGAACATCATACTGGACTTATGCTGGAAGGTGGAGGCATGAGATGTGCCTATACAGTTGGGGTGCTGGACTTTTTTATGGATAACAACATGGAATTTCCCTATGTAGCAACTGCATCAGCAGGAGCTTTAATCGGAAGCTCATTCATAGCCGGACAAAGGGATCGCAATTATAGAATTCTGAAGGAGTTAGGAAAAAATCCTGAGTCCATTTCTTTTAAACGCATGTTCCAAAAGAGAGAATTATTTAATATGGAGTATATCTTTGATAAAGTCCCCAACAAGATTGTACCTTTGGATTTTGATGCCTTTACCAAGGCAAAATCACAATTTATTATTGGAACCACAGACATAAATACAGGAAAGCCTTTATATTATGATTCATTTCATGAGAAAGAGGATTTATTTACAATTATTCGAGCTTCCTGTTCACTTCCAGTTCTCTCCCCAAGTGTCTCTTATGAAGGCTTGGATCTTATGGATGGCGGGGTATCTAATCCTATCCCTATTCAACCACTCATCGATCGTGGCATAGAAAAAAATGTTGTAATTCTTACTAGAAATAAAGGTTATACCAAAAAAGCTACAAAGCTTAATTGGCTATATAAACGTCTTTTTAAAGACAAACCTGAATTACGAAGGCTCTTACAGAATCGTCATATTCTTTACAACCAGACCATGCATCAGTTAAGAGAGATGGAAAAACAAAATAAGGTATTTATCATGCAGCCTGAAGCCCCTCTGTCAGCCAGTCGTATTGAAAAGAGTCATCAAAAGCTAGAACAGCTTTACATCCAGGGGTATCAGGAAGCAGAAAAGAATGCAGAAGCCTTACAAGCCTTTCTTTCTTCCTCTTCAGATGAAAAGACATCTGTCCCATATATTGAAGAAAATGTACCCTCATAAAGTGAAACTTCCATCCATTCACGCACGATTAAACGCAGGCACTTTAATTAGCGCCTGCGTTTTATTTACGATCGAAACTTAATTTTAAACTCCTCCGTTGCCTTTCTGATATCCTTTGCTCCTGCAATAGCTGATATGACAGATACACCATCGGCCCCCGTTTCAATAACTTCTTGCGCATTTGCTGATGTTATGCCGCCAATTCCCACTAGTGGTATGTTTATTTCCTGATTGCGGAAATGTTTAATCAACTCTGGCCCCTGAGCCTTCTTGGCATCGGCTTTGGATGAGGTTGGAAAAATTGGGCCTATTCCGAGATAATCAGCCCCGTCATAAATGGCCTGGTGGGCTTCATCTATGGTATGAGCCGAGACACCTAAAATTTTATTCTTCATTCTCCCACGAACAAACCTTGCCGCTTCATCATCCTGTCCGACATGAATCCCATCTGCTTCCAATTCAATCGCGAGCTCCACATCATCATTAACAATAAAGGGAATTTTTGCATCAGCGCAAATTTTTTGAAGTTCTTCAGCCAGATGATATTTTTCCCTGCCTTTAAGGGCTGCTTCCCCCTTTTCACGGTATTGAAAGAGTGTAATTCCCCCTTCTATCGCCTGTTTCAGTACATTGACGGGGTTGTGATCCCGACAATTTACACTTCCCATAATAAAATATAAGGAAAGATATTCTTTAATCTTATGGTAGTTCATGGCTGCACACCTCTAATCTGCTGCTTATAGGCCCAATGATTGGTCGGACCGTGACCCGCTCCGATGTCTAAAGGATATTCGATGGCTGCACGAATAAATGATTTTGCCTGAATGACTGCTTGGTTTAAAGCATTTCCCCTGGCAAGCTCTGCTGCTATAGCGGATGAGAACGTGCATCCGGTTCCGTGGGTATGCCGGGTATTGATTCTCGGGGAGGTAAGCTCCAAAAAGGTATCCCCATCATAAAATAAATCGGTAACTTCAGCAGTCTCTTCATGACCACCCTTCATCACAACCGATGTGGCCCCTGATTCTATGATTTGTCTGGCTGCTTCCTTTTTGTCATCCAATGAATGAATTTTACGGTTGGTAATAATTTCCGCTTCCGGCAAATTTGGTGTAACAACAGCAGCTAAAGGTATCAGCCTATTGACCAATGTCTCCACAGCTTCGTCCTGTAACAGCTTTGCACCGCCTTTAGCCACCATCACTGGGTCAACAACAAGGTTCGGGAATTGATGCTCCACTATTTTTTCACTCACCGCTTCAATTACTTCTCTTGAATGAAGCATTCCTGTTTTTACAGCATTCGTCCCAAGATCCTGACCAATAGCATCAATTTGATTGGTTATTCCTTCAATGGAAACCGGATAAACTCCCTGTACTCCTAACGTATTTTGAGCGGTTACAGCCGTTAATACAGACATTCCATATACACCAAGTTCCTGGAATGTTTTCAAGTCAGCCTGTATACCAGCTCCCCCTCCACTATCAGAACCCGCAATGGTTAAGGCTTTAGATACGGTCATGGTGCCCCTCCTCTGTCAATTGCTTTATTTTTGCTACGGATTTATCACTCTCTGTAAGTTTAGCCAGTTCATTTAAAAATTCCATTTGAAAACGTCCGGGTTCATTCCGAGCACATTTTCCGGCTGCTTTCTCTGCCGCAATCCCATAAAGAGAAACACCTGCAGCAGCGGTTCGGACTATATCACCATCAACAGCAAGGAATGCACCAAGAACCGATGATAATAAGCACCCGGTTCCGGTCACTTGAGTAAGCAGCGGATCGCCATTTGAAACGGTACAGGTCTCCATCCCATCTGAAATGACATCTGTTTCCCCTGTTATCACCACTGTACATTCAAATAATTGAGCTGCCTTCTGTGCTAATTCAATTGTGTTGGCTTCGATATCTCCTCCATCTACACCTTTCATCCTTATCTGTTCGCCGGCTATATTGGAAATTTCACCTGCATTCCCACGAACAAGAGTGACATCAATCTCTTCTAATATGCTTATTGCTGTTTGGGTACGGTAAGTGGTTGCACCAGCACCTACAGGATCAAGTACAACCGGCACTCCATGATCGTTGGCCGATTTTCCTGCCATCAACATGGCATCGACCTGATCTTTCGTTAAGGTTCCAATATTTAATACAACAGCCCCAGATATCCTCGCCATTTCAGCCACTTCCTCTTTAGCATAAGCCATGACTGGAGATGCCCCCAGAGCATACAGACCGTTAGCCGTAAAGTTGGTAACCACAACATTTGTAATGTTATGCACTAAAGGCTGTTTCTTTCTTAATCTTGTAAGCTTTTCAAACATTTCTATTCCTCCTTCATATTCAGGGAGTCGTATGGAAATTTTATCCAATAAAAAACCAGGCCCCTATGGACCTGGTTTGTCTGTCAGTATACTTTATAAAAAAGCTACTTCCCTACGCTGGCATAATCCAGATCAGGTCCTGAGGGTCAAAAAGTCTTCACGCTTTTTTCTCAGCCTGCCACACAGGCTCCCCTAGTAGTGTGTATTTGATTATATATATTTATTGTAAAACGTTCTCAGGAGGAAATCAATCCATAATGACTTACTCATGCATATTTAAAAAGGGGACATCCGGTTCCAGTTGACCTTTAACTTTCTTCACATTCACCCTATCTCCCTTTAGCCATTTAGAGAAATCAAAAATTACAGGATAACGATCCGCCCCTATGGCAAAGGCTGCCTTCATGTCTTCGGGAAAATAGGCCGCTGTGTGAAGGGTACCTGCCCATGCATCATATTTAGAGGAAAAAACGCCCTGCTCGGAATCATTCATCATTCTGAAGGCCTGGTAGCCATCCTCCAGCTCTTCCCCCTGTGAAAGGATGTTCATTTTTCTTTCCCGGGACTCATCCGTGCGGTACCGATTTTCCTCCGTTATTAATTCAAAATGATTGGTGCTTATATTTGATTTACGATAGGATACACTTCTGGGAGAGGCCTCAACTACAACGCGTTTCCCCGTTGAATCCAGCAATACATAATTAAACGAGTGGCGATGCGGGAGCTCTTTTAGAACTTGAATCCCTTCCTCCACATTCGCACAGGTTTCTAAAATGATACGACCAATCATATTGCAAATAAAGCCATCCTCACCCTTTTTTCGATGAACAAAATTATAGCCCATCACCAATCCTTTTTCGTTCATACCATCCATGCGTCCGGTAATCTGCATCGCAGGACCAAGTGTCGCATAGCCCCCATCTGTCGGTTGATACAGCATATACCGTCCTTCATAGGATACCGGATGACTGTCGTAATTACGGATCAGATAATCCTTTCCGGCAAAAATTGAACAACCGCTCTTTCCATATTCTAAATAATACCCCCCAAATTCACGGAGGGTTTCTTCCATGTTCATCTCCAGCGCATCAGCAAGACCATGAATCTCTTCCAAAACACCGGGAATAAACGTTTTGATTGCAGCCATCACCTGATCCCGGTCAATCTTAAAATGCCGCTCTTTTTTAGACCCGAGCTGCTGTTCTCTTTTCGATAAAATTGGAGAATTCTTTAACCATTCCCCTTGCTGATAACCAAAATCATAATGACTTCCTCTATATTGAAATATGTCTGTATATACTTGTTTCAACACGTATCCCTCATCTAATAAACTTTCATTACTTTAGTAGTTTACTTAATTTCAGCTTATAAGGAAAAGATTTTGCCTGATGTAAATAAAGGAATCTACGTCTAAACCTGCCAAAAACAGAAAGATAAAAAACAGGCTGCAAAACGCAGCCTGTTTCCATGTTAATCCCAGTCAATAGCATCAATAGAGTCGCAGTATACAGTCACTACAGAATCACCATTATTAAAATAGGCAAGCCCGCTGTCTGAGTCAATGTTTACAAAGGATTCAACATTAATGTTATTCCCGTTTGCAAAAACATTCTCTACGTCTGTGTTTGGATCGAGATTCTCCAATAAATCGCAGAATGGGTTGTTTCCTCCACCTCGGTTGTTACTCATACTAAAAAACCTCCTCTTATTTTTTGACCTGTATCATCAGGTCTACTCTACTCTATGTAGTAGAATTCTTTTGGTATAAACACGGTCCTAAAATAAAGAAAAATAGATAGTAAACATAGAAAGGCAAAAGGCCCCCCACTGACGCAGATCGACTATCATATATGTTTCTTAATAATAAAAAAAGACTGCATCCACACAGCCTTTTCAGTAGATTTAGAATGTGCATTCCCGGAATCTCTGATGATTTAAAAGATAATCCCGTCAATTTTCTCGGAATCTATCGTTTTTATCTGGTTATCATTCTTAAAATACGCCATTCCTTTAGATGGATCATTACGAATAAAATGAGTTACAGGTATAATGGTCCCATTTACATACAGGCGACGAACCGGATAATTTGGAGGCAGTGATTTTAATAATTGAACATAGGGATGTTCGTCCTTATACAAATCCTCCATTTCCTGAAGCCTTTCATCATAGGATTGGAGCCGCTGATCTGTTTGATTTTGATAGTCCAGCACCTTTGCATTCACATCCTGGACTTCACTATGAACACTTTGCACCTCACTGTTAACATTCTGAAGCTGTTGATTGACTCGCTCCATTTCTCCCCATATCCTGTTGTCATGCTGCTTAAGGTACTGCAAGGAATGATCCATTTCCTGGTGTTTATTTCTTTGCTCACGTCTCATCACCTGCTGGCTCGATTTCTGTTCCTGGAGTTCTTCCTGCAGCTGATCATTCATTTTTTCATTTCGCTCAAAACGATCTAAAAAATGGTGCTCATTTAATTGCTGCTTTCGAATAAGCTGAGATATTTTTTTAGATAAGCCTTCTTTTGTCCTTTCCTCCAGCTCTGTATGCTGACCAACCTCATTTTGTAACTTGATGTGATCTTTTATGGAATGATTTAACGCTCTTCTTAAGGAATAAACATTTCCGGCCATTTGCTGTAAAAGATGGTGACAATTCTTAATCGACTTCCTCAAGTGATGGATTTCCTTTCTTTGATTTTCACGTTTTTCTTCCTCCATATTGTGACAAAACAAATCTTGGTGTACAGACTCATTGCCGATGGACTGCAAAAATAATTTAGGTTTTCCCTGTGGATTCCAATCAGATGATTTTACAGCGACCACTCCTATCCCTCCTGACCTAACCATGATGTCATGAACTTACTTCATTTTATTGTGTGGATAAACGTCCAGTGAATGAACAGGACGGCTTTTATCAAAATGGTGAAAGAGCCTACCCCGACCCTTTTCACAATATTTAAAATTAACTTTAAATTACAAATTTGTGTTATAATAAAGAAAACCATACAAACAGAGGGATGCGCTATGAATCTGAGAAACTTTTTTATTGGTCTGTCAGAAAACAAAATGATGAATGCGCTTGCAAAAAAGTATGGCCTGCAATTAGGGGCCCAATCAGTCGTAGCTGGAACAAATGTGGAAGAAATGATTGAAAGCGTAAAACAGCTGAATGCCAAGGGAATCTCCTGCACGATTGACAGCTTAGGTGAATTTGTTTCTGAAAAAGAGTCAGCTATCCAGGCAAAAAATGAAATCTTAGAAGTCATTGAAGCGATTCATACCCATCATGTTGATGCACATATTTCTTTAAAACCAACGCAATTAGGTCAGGATATTGACGAAGAGTTTTGTCTGGAAAATTTAAGAGAAATCGTAAATAAAGCCGATCAATACGACATTTTTGTTAATTTTGATATGGAAGATTACACTCATCTCCATACAGCCTTCCAGCTCATCGACAGGCTATCACAGGACTATACAAATATAGGAACGGTGATTCAGTCGTATTTCTATGAAGCACAGGACTATATAGAAAAATATAAAGACTACCGCTTACGCCTGGTAAAAGGGGCTTATAAAGAGTCTGAGGACGTTGCCTATCAGGATAAAGAAAGGATTGATCAAAATTTAATCAACCTGATTGAATATCATCTGAAATACGGAAAATTCACATCTATTGCCACTCATGACCATCGAATCATTAACCATGTCAAAAACTTCACAGCCATGCACAACATCCCAAAAGAAAAGTTTGAATTTCAAATGCTTTACGGCTTTCGGAATGATCTGCAGTTCCAGCTTACAAATGAAGGCTATAACTTCTGTACCTATGTCCCCTTTGGCACAGACTGGTATGGATATTTTATGAGACGATTGGCAGAACGCCCCCAGAATATTCAACTGGTGGCTAAACAAGTTTTTAACAAAAAAACCAATACCATCCTCGGAATAGCAGCCGGAGCTTTTTTATTCGGCAGAATGAGCAAACGAAAATAGTAATTCTCTAAGGTGTTTACGGGTTATGGTAAACACCCTTTTTCAGGCTGCAGAAAGCAAACAATATTCCCGCAACGGTGATGAAGCCCTCATCAAGCATTAGAAAAAATTCATGCATAACTAGCAAACAACCTTTCATATATATAAATGCATACGTGAGGTGAGTGTATCATTTTTTAAAATTATAAAATGTAAGCGCTTACCATGAGTGTATGCTAAAAACTTGATGAGGAGGGCAAAATATGAATTCCATTATTCTTACAGAGTTCATTTTGTACTTTGTTGTCATGATTGGTATCGCGTATTACACAAGCCGAACAAAGATGAATCACTCCGTATATTTGCTGGGTGGAAAAAAACTCCCGGGCTGGGCTCTGGCCTTTTCTGAACGGGCTACAGGGGAATCTGCCTGGCTCTTACTCGGGTTTACAGGCTTTGTGTTTACGACCGGTCTGGCCGGAATTTGGGTAGCCATTGGGATTGCTGTCGGGATCATCTTTGCATGGATCTTTTTAGCCAGACGGTTTATGGATGAAACCGATAAGCATGGGGTTTTGACCTTGCCTGATTACTTAGCCAGCCATTTTGGTGAAAAGGCCAATATGATTCGCTGGATAGCAAGTATTTTAATCGCAGGCTTTTTTATGTTTTATGTAGGTGCACAACTTGCAGGAGCAGGGAAGCTGTTCTTTACCTCCTTCAATATGGACCATACGCTGGGAATTGTTTTAGCCACAATAGTTGTCCTTGGAATTGCCTTTTTTGGAGGTTTTCTTTCTGTAGTATGGACAGATATGATCCAAAGCCTCATGATGTTAATCACTCTTTGCATCCTTCCTATTATTGCTCTAATTTATGTCTCCACGAATGACCTGTCTATCAGTCAATCACTTGTAACTGCCGGCGATTCTTTTCATTCCTGGTTTGGAGGCACCACAGGTTTTGCCTTAGGAATTTTGTTCTTTAATAACTTTTCCTGGTTTTTTGGATACTTAGGTGGACAGCCGCAGTTAAGTGCCCGTTTTATGGCCTTAAAAAACGAAAAAGAAGCAAAACAGGCGAGAAATGTAGCGATTATCTGGACCATCTTGGCCTACACAGGTGCCTTCCTCATTGGGCTTGCAGCGATTGCCATGTACAGCCAGGGAAGCTTTGCTGATGTGGAAACCATTTTACCTACTATGATTTTGGACTTAATGCCTCCGTGGATTGCGGGTCTGCTTCTTGCTGGAATTCTAGCTGCCATCATTACTACGGCCAACTCTCAATTGATGGTGGTTACAAGTTCAGTCAGTGAAGATATTATTCACAAGGCACTTGGATTTAAGCTCACGGATCAACAGTTATTAAAAGTTTCCAGAATTACCGTACTTGTATCAGGAATTGTGGGAATGCTTATCGCTCTGACCTCCGAATCATTGGTTTACTTAATTGTCAGCTGGGCATGGGCTGGTGTAGGCGGTACCTTATCTCCCGCAATCCTTATGACCTTTTTCTGGAAACGTTATTCAAGTACCGGAGTGATTGCAACGATTATTTCAGGCTTTGTTTTCACCGTTTTATGGATCAGCACTCCTCTAGACAGCATCATCACATCCCGCTTCTCTACTTTCTTTATCGCAGGCTTTTTCGGTATCCTTTTCAGTCTTTTATTTCCGGACAGGAAAACCAATCAGCAGGCATAAACCAAAAAGGGCTGACCCGGAATCTTTCTGGATCAGTCCTTTTCCATTCATTTATGACGTTTTGATTGTGAAAATGACTTTCACTTCTTATACTATATTTAAGGAGTGAAAAATCATGAAATTAAACCGTTCTGGCACACCAAGCATCGCCTATTTTAAAGCCTATATGAAACTTGTCATGAACACTCGTACATGCTCATTGGAAGTCGCCAGAGAAGTGACCTTTGAAAACCTCTTTGAACGCGATCCTCTGTATTTAGGCGAACAGGCTTACCAAAACTTTCAGCATGCGCATCAGGAGCTCATGACCTAATTTTCCCAATAAAAAGGGGTGAGACCCCCCTTTTTCATGACTAATATATTCTTTTTGCTCCTTCGTAATAATCGGACCAATAAGAATTGCCCAGGGAATAAATAGCAATCCCTTTAGAGCTTGTCGCTGAAATCCATTCGTTCTTTCCGATATAAAACCCGACATGGGTGACCTCATCCGAATCAACCGAGTAAAACACTAAATCCCCAGGCTGTAATTCGGGCTGTGAAACAAACTCACCTTTTGTATAAAGCCCGGCAGATGTATCCCGCGGCATATCCACTCCATGTTTATTAAACATATAATATACAAATCCCGAACAATCAAAGCCGGATGGTGTAGTTCCTCCCCACACGTAAGGAACACCCAGATAATTTTTCGTATCTGTAATTAAATTCTGTTTCACAACCGCATGTTCAATCGCTTTTCTTGATTGCTCATTTGCCGTACCAGTTATGGTTAATCCATAGTCACTTTGAAAGTCCCGAATCGCTTCTTTTGTCGGACTATCATAGTTGCCGGTCATGGTTTGTACAGCGTAGTATCCCAACTTTTGAAGGTTTTTCTGGACCTCTTCCAAATCCGTTTCTTTTCTTCCGGATGAAGAAACCTTTTGTGTAATGAGAGTAAAGTCATCTCCAGTTAAACTCTCTGTGGATTGAATCTTACTTCCTGATGCTTTCACCTCAGGATCATGTACTCCCATTTGAGGAATGGAAGACAGGATGATTCCACCAGCTATAACTTTAACTAGCGTGCCTTTCATTACTGAATTCCTCTCCTTTATGAGTGATTGCAGTATGGGAATCATATCTGTTTACGGATATCCCTCATCTGTCCGCTTGTTCAGGCATTACGGTGTTATTAGGAACCGTTAAAATTCTTTACTTCAGGAAAATAGCCATTATAAGCTCCTCCTGAAAAACCCTCCTATAGTTTCATACAAATTTATAAAATCATTCCATTTCTGGTGATTTTTTTACGAAATACAAACCCGTTGCATATATAAAAATCTTAAATCCAGCATAACGTCACGCAATTGATATTGATAATTTACTAAAAAACTTACATCGATTTCTTTAATTTGGGATTTTTTAAAAGGAATATGAATAATAGTTGGTATCTATTTAAATACAGGGGGGTTGTAAGCATGAAGAGAAGCTTACTTTTCATCTTTATTATGATTCTTGGTACACTATTGATCACTGCCTGTGGTACCAGTGAAACGTCAAATGGATCTAAGGGCGGTAGTGATAAGGATTCAGCGGATGGGGAGAAAAATCATTATGTTGTAGCGACCGAGCCAAATTTCCACCCATTTGAATTTATGAATACAGAGACAGGTGAAATGGAAGGCTTTGACATCGATCTAATGAACGCCATAGCCGAAGAAGCCGGCTTTACCGTTGAATTTGAAACTATGGAATTTGATGGTGTGCTGGGCGGAATGCGTACAGGTAAATACCCTATGGCCATTTCCGGAATTTCCATAACGGAAGAACGGAAACAGGAAATTGATTTTTCCGATAAATACTTAGATTCCGGCCTCATTTTGGTTGTACCGGAAGACTCCGATATCCAATCCATCGATGATGTCGATGGCCTGAAAGTGGGGGCTCAGACCGGGGCGACGAGTGAAATTTACTTAAATGAAAATACAGATGCTGAAGTCTCAGCA
Source organism: Virgibacillus sp. MSP4-1 (assembly GCF_010092505.1). Classification (NCBI taxonomy): domain Bacteria; kingdom Bacillati; phylum Bacillota; class Bacilli; order Caryophanales; family Bacillaceae; genus Virgibacillus; species Virgibacillus sp. MSP4-1. The sequence continues at coordinate 509,105 of NZ_CP048021.1, read as the reverse complement.
TTCCCTGAAATCGTAACAGCTTATCAGGACCTGCAACGCGGCCGTTTAGATGCCGTTTTATATGACTTGCCAAATGCCCAGTATTACATTAAAGAAAACCCTGATACAGGCCTGAAAACAGTTGGGGATCTATTACAGGGTGAACCCTATGGTATTGCATTCCCTAAAGGATCTAATCTGGTTGAGCCGGTTAATGAGGCATTGGCTACCTTGAAAGAGGATGGCACTTATGCTGAAATTTATAAAAAATGGTTTGGCACGGAGCCGCCGCAATAAGAATGAAAAGCGTAACAGTGATGAACTGTTACGCTTTTTTTCATGCTTTAATTTTTGCATAAATACATGTATCCCTAAGACTTTTTCCATCAACAGATAACTCATCATTCTTTAAAATTCCTTCCAGACTAAAATCTAATTTCTCAGGAATGGCCCGACTTTTATCATTTTTTGCATCACATTGAATTTCGACACGTTTAGCCTTCAACTCATGAAAAGCAAAATTAGTAATTCCCGCTGCAGCTTCTGTGCCATAACCTCTTCCGCTATGTTTTGTATGTACCCAGTAACCTATTTCAAATTTAGGGATATCCCAATCGATGTTATGTAAGCCTGAAGAACCCACAAACTCTCCAGTTTCCTTAAGAAAGATATGCAGTCGTAAATCCTCTCGCCGTAAAAATTTTATATACGCTTCCCGTGTATTAATTTCTGATTCTTCCTCACTCTGTTTATTCTGAGCAAATGGCAGCCATTGTTTTAACTCATTTATAGATGCCTGAATTGCCGGATAAACCACCTTCCCGTCCCCTGGTTTTGGCATTCGAATAAATAAGCGTTCGGTCTCAAATTCATGAGGAAAATCAAGCAGAATTGGATTCATTGTAGACAACTCCCTTTGCAAATGTGGACTTTACGTTCAAATAGATTAGTAGAAAATTCAGTTAAATTAAATGTATCCTACCATAAAAGGAGCAGGTCGAAAAGATAAAAAACAACAAAGACACCATTTTATTCATCCTCGTTTTCACCCTCAGTTTCTTCACCATCCAATTCTACATCATCCAAGTCCAACCACGAGAGCATTTCCCCTACGACATTATTAATACGTTCATTCATTACGTCTTTTCCGTATTTTTTCTTGGCTTTATCTATATTTTCAATAACATCATCACTATAGTTAATAATAGGGATATCATTTTCAATATTATTAAATAAATCAATAATTTCATCAAGTGCCTTATCAAAACGTTTTTGCTCAACGTCGGTTGCCTTCATTTTTATCACCCATTTTATAGTATGACCAATTGGAAAAATGGTATTACGATTTACTTTGTCGTGGAAAATTTAGTTTTGTTTTTTATATGTATACTTCCTTTCTTTCTGACTTGTGTAGTTAACAATACACCAGTAATTACTACCAACGTTCCTACTATTTGCATAAATGTGATTCGTTCACCCAGCCATAAGAAAGCACCTGCCATCGTCACAACAGGCAAAAAGTTCAAAAATATCGATGCCTGCGAAGCTCCCAATTGATCAACAGCACGATTATAACAAAGCAATGCAATAAACGAAGGGAATATTCCCAGATATAATAAGCCCGACCATAAATTTGCATGAACCAGATCAGGAACTCCCGCCAGCATCCACTCCACCATCACCAGAGGAAATAAGACAATAACCGAAATCCCCGTCATCACCAGAAGAGCACCATAAGCAGGAAAGTGATGCATATACCTTTTAACAAAAATGGAATAAATGGACCAGCATAAAATGGCCCCTATCATGATAGCATCACCAATGTTCCAGTTCAGACCTGTAAGAGTCCTTATTTTTCCACCCATAACCACCCATAGTGCTCCAACAAAGGATAAAACAATCCCCAGCCATTGAACCTTGCCCAAATGCTCTTTCAGGAAAATGGCGCTTAAAATAACAGTCACAACAGGAATGACGGTTTCCAATATGGATACTTTTGAAGCTGTTGTAAACTGTAGCGATCCATAAATGAACGTATTAAAAAAAGTGACCCCGGTTAAGGTCATCACTAAAAATGGTTTCTTTAATTCCATAAAGGTACCGGAGTATTCCCTGGCACTTTTATACCCTATAGGAAATATAACCATAAATGCCACTAATAGGCGAAAAAACGCAATAGTCAATGGTGGTAATTCATTGATAGCTTTTCCCGTCAGGATATTCCCCGCATACATCAATACTACAAAAATCATAAGTATGTATGGATGCATACTTTCTCCTCCTCCCATTTATGTCGTAAATAAAATTAGTGCACACTAACACTTTAACATATGCTGTTCAGAGTTTGAGGTCATTTGTTGCCAGGACGACCGCAGTGAAGTGTATAGTTCTAAAACATCGTGGATTATTGATATAATTATGTTAAATTCTATTTATCACTTAAGAACAGAAAAAGATATTGTACTAGGATTAGGAGGAATTATATCATGTTTGATACAGGAAGGTCTTTTGCCTATCTTATTATTTTCGTTATTATTTATACTATTGTTACCATGATAATGGGTGGTGAATAAATCATAGTAAGTCAAATAAATAATGGACTTATAATTGGTCTTTTATTTATGATTCTAGTGAAATTAGATAACATAGAAAATAAAGAATAACAGTCAGACTTTGTTTATCGAATATTTCAAATGTACTTTCTGTTTAATTAAAAAATCCTCAGAATCGCATTAGATTCTGAGGATTTTTTAATTGCCCAGCAGCGTCCTACTCTCGCAGGGGAAGAACCCCAACTACCATCGGCGCTGGAGAGCTTAACTACTGTGTTCGGAATGGGAACAGGTGTGACCTCTCCGCCATCGCCACTGGACTTTGGCATGGTCGTTCTGTGTGGCTCATAGGACATAAGCGCTCTTAGCAGAACTTCCTTAGCATTATTCAATTCAGGTGATGAGCACCTTCAAAACTAGATAAGAAAGGCAATCATGTGAGCATACAATGGACTTGTGGGTCCGTCTGCGCTTTTTCTTGTGTCCTGCTCCTGTTTGAACAGTCGCCTGCGCTTTTCGTGTTGTCCAGCTCCGGCTCGCATAAGCTCGCCTACGCTTTTCGTATAAGTTAAGTCCTCGATTGATTAGTATCCGTCAGCTGCACGTGTCACCACGCTTCCACCTCGGACCTATCTACCTCATCGTCTCTGAGGAATCTTACTCATTTAAAATGATGGGAAATCTCATCTTGAGGGGGGCTTCATGCTTAGATGCTTTCAGCACTTATCCCTTCCACACGTAGCTACCCAGCCGTGCTCCTGGCGGAACAACTGGTACACCAGCGGTGTGTCCATCCCGGTCCTCTCGTACTAAGGACAGCTCCTCTCAAATTTCCAACGCCCACGACGGATAGGGACCGAACTGTCTCACGACGTTCTGAACCCAGCTCGCGTACCGCTTTAATGGGCGAACAGCCCAACCCTTGGGACCGACTACAGCCCCAGGATGCGATGAGCCGACATCGAGGTGCCAAACCTCCCCGTCGATGTGGACTCTTGGGGGAGATAAGCCTGTTATCCCCGGGGTAGCTTTTATCCGTTGAGCGACGGCCCTTCCATTCGGTACCGCCGGATCACTAAGCCCGACTTTCGTCCCTGCTCGACTTGTAGGTCTCGCAGTCAAGCTCCCTTCTGCCTTTACACTCTGCGAATGATTTCCAACCATTCTGAGGGAACCTTTGGGCGCCTCCGTTACTCTTTAGGAGGCGACCGCCCCAGTCAAACTGCCCACCTGACACTGTCTCCGAACCGGATCACGGTTCTGGGTTAGAATGTCCGTACAGCCAGGGTGGTATCCCACCGGCGCCTCCACCGAAGCTAGCGCTCCGGTTTCGATGGCTCCCACCTATCCTGTACAAGCTGTACCAACATTCAATATCAGGCTACAGTAAAGCTCCACGGGGTCTTTCCGTCCTGTCGCGGGTAATGCGCATCTTCACGCATAGTATAATTTCACCGGGTCTCTCGTTGAGACAGTGCCCAAGTCGTTGCACCTTTCGTGCGGGTCGGAACTTACCCGACAAGGAATTTCGCTACCTTAGGACCGTTATAGTTACGGCCGCCGTTTACTGGGGCTTCGATTCAGAGCTTCGCCCGAAGGGCTAACTCATCCTCTTAACCTTCCAGCACCGGGCAGGTGTCAGCCCCTATACTTCGCCTTTCGGCTTCGCAGAGACCTGTGTTTTTGATAAACAGTCGCTTGGGCCTTTTCACTGCGGCTCATCCAGACCGAAGCCTGAACGAGCACCCCTTCTCCCGAAGTTACGGGGTCATTTTGCCGAGTTCCTTAACGAGAGTTATCCCGCTCACCTTAGGATTCTCTCCTCGCCTACCTGTGTCGGTTTGCGGTACGGGCACCCTCATCCTCACGAGAGGCTTTTCTTGGCAGTGTGAAATCAGAAACTTCGGTACTCTATTTCCCTCCCCATCACAGCCCGAGCTTACGATGAACGGATTTGCCTGCTCATCACTCTCACTGCTTGGACGTGCATATCCATCAGCACGCTTCCCTATCCTCCTGCGTCACCCCATTGCTCAAACGGATGAAAGGTGGTACAGGAATGTCAACCTGTTTTCCATCGCCTACGCCTTTCGGCCTCGGCTTAGGTCCCGACTAACCCTGAGCGGACGAGCCTTCCTCAGGAAACCTTAGGCTTTCGGTGGACAAGATTCTCACTTGTCTTTCGCTACTCATACCGGCATTCTCACTTCTAAGCGCTCCACCCGTTCTTCCGATCGGACTTCGCTGCGCTTAGAACGCTCTCCTACCATTGTACCAACGGTACAATCCGCAGCTTCGGTGATACGTTTAGCCCCGGTATATTTTCGGCGCAGAGTCACTCGACCAGTGAGCTATTACGCACTCTTTAAATGATGGCTGCTTCTAAGCCAACATCCTGGTTGTCTAAGCAACTCCACATCCTTTTCCACTTAACGTATACTTAGGGACCTTAGCTGGCGGTCTGGGCTGTTTCCCTCTCGACTATGAACCTTATCACCCATAGTCTGACTCCCAAGCTCAAGTTGTTGGCATTCGGAGTTTGACTGAATTCGGTAACCCGATGAGGGCCCCTAGTCCAATCAGTGCTCTACCTCCAAAACTCGATTCTTGAGGCTAGCCCTAAAGCTATTTCGGAGAGAACCAGCTATCTCCGTGTTCGATTGGCATTTCACCGCTACCCACACCTCATCCCCGCACTTTTCAACGTACGTGGGTTCGGGCCTCCAGTAAGTGTTACCTTACCTTCACCCTGGACATGGGTAGGTCACACGGTTTCGGGTCTGCGACCTCATACTCATACGCCCTGTTCAGACTCGCTTTCGCTGCGGCTCCACATCTTCTGCTTAACCTTGCATGAGATCGAAACTCGCCGGTTCATTCTACAAAAGGCACGCTGTCACCCATTAACGGGCTCCAACTACTTGTAAGCACACGGTTTCAGGTTCTCTTTCACTCCCCTCCCGGGGTGCTTTTCACCTTTCCCTCACGGTACTGGTTCGCTATCGGTCACTAGGGAGTATTTAGCCTTGGGAGATGGTCCTCCCGGATTCCGACGGAATTTCACGTGTTCCGCCGTACTCAGGATCCACTCCGGAGGAAACCAGGTTTGAATTACAGGGCTGTTACCTTCTTCGGCAGGTCTTTCCAAACCGTTTCATCTACCTGATTTCTTGGTAACTCCGTATGGAGTGTCCTACAACCCCAGAAGGCAAGCCTTCTGGTTTGGGCTGTTTCCCGTTCGCTCGCCGCTACTTAGGAAATCGCGTTTGCTTTCTCTTCCTCCGGGTACTGAGATGTTTCAGTTCCCCGGGTTACCTTCCTTATCCTATGGATTCAGATAAGGATACTGCCCCATTACGGACAGCGGGTTTCCCCATTCGGAAATCTCCGGATCAAAGCTTACTTACAGCTCCCCGAAGCATATCGGTGTTTGTCCCGTCCTTCATCGGCTCCTAGTGCCAAGGCATTCACCGTGCGCTCTTATTCACTTAACTTATTAACGCACACGGACATCATTGTCCGTTGTCTGCTCTTGATTGCTTTCTTATCTAGTTTTCAAGGTGCTATTTGAAGAATCCTTCGATCCTTCAAAACTAAACAAAACAACCGAGTACGCTCTTTTTTAAAGCTCAGACCTAAACGGTCGTCTCCGCTTTTAATTCTTCCTTAGAAAGGAGGTGATCCAGCCGCACCTTCCGATACGGCTACCTTGTTACGACTTCACCCCAATCATTGGCCCCACCTTAGGCGGCTGGCTCCAAAAGGTTACCCCACCGACTTCGGGTGTTGCCAACTCTCGTGGTGTGACGGGCGGTGTGTACAAGGCCCGGGAACGTATTCACCGCGGCATGCTGATCCGCGATTACTAGCGATTCCGGCTTCATACAGGCGAGTTGCAGCCTGCAATCCGAACTGAGAATGGTTTTATGGGATTAGCTTCACCTCACGGCTTCGCTGCCCTTTGTACCATCCATTGTAGCACGTGTGTAGCCCAGGTCATAAGGGGCATGATGATTTGACGTCATCCCCACCTTCCTCCGGTTTGTCACCGGCAGTCACCCTAGAGTGCCCAACTAAATGCTGGCAACTAAGGTCAAGGGTTGCGCTCGTTGCGGGACTTAACCCAACATCTCACGACACGAGCTGACGACAACCATGCACCACCTGTCACTCTGTCCCCGAAGGGAACCCTCTATCTCTAGAGGTAGCAGAGGATGTCAAGACCTGGTAAGGTTCTTCGCGTTGCTTCGAATTAAACCACATGCTCCACCGCTTGTGCGGGCCCCCGTCAATTCCTTTGAGTTTCAGCCTTGCGGCCGTACTCCCCAGGCGGAGTGCTTAATGCGTTAACTTCAGCACTAAGGGGCGGAAACCCCCTAACACCTAGCACTCAACGTTTACGGCGTGGACTACCAGGGTATCTAATCCTGTTCGCTCCCCACGCTTTCGCGCCTCAGCGTCAGTTACAGGCCAGAGAGTCGCCTTCGCCACTGGTGTTCCTCCACATATCTACGCATTTCACCGCTACACGTGGAATTCCACTCTCCTCTCCTGCACTCAAGCCTCCCAGTTTCCAATGACCCTCCACGGTTAAGCCGTGGGCTTTCACATCAGACTTAAGAAACCGCCTGCGCGCGCTTTACGCCCAATAATTCCGGACAACGCTTGCCACCTACGTATTACCGCGGCTGCTGGCACGTAGTTAGCCGTGGCTTTCTGGTCAGGTACCGTCAAGGTACAAGCAGTTCCTCTTGTACTTGTTCTTCCCTGACAACAGAGCTTTACGATCCGAAGACCTTCATCACTCACGCGGCGTTGCTCCGTCAGACTTTCGTCCATTGCGGAAGATTCCCTACTGCTGCCTCCCGTAGGAGTCTGGGCCGTGTCTCAGTCCCAGTGTGGCCGATCACCCTCTCAGGTCGGCTACGCATCGTTGCCTTGGTGAGCTCTTACCTCACCAACTAGCTAATGCGCCGCGGGCCCATCTGTAAGTGACAGCATAAAAGCCGTCTTTCAACTTCCGACCATGCGGTCGGAGGTGTTATCCGGTATTAGCCCCGGTTTCCCGGAGTTATCCCGATCTCACAGGCAGGTTGCCCACGTGTTACTCACCCGTCCGCCGCTCGTTCCACAAGTTTCATCCCGAAGGAATCAACTTGTTTCACGCGCTCGACTTGCATGTATTAGGCACGCCGCCAGCGTTCGTCCTGAGCCAGGATCAAACTCTCCAATAAGTTTGGATGTTGAAATCCATAATGCTCATATTCAAAATGCTATTTTAAATAGCGAATTGACGTACTGGTTGTTTTGTTCAGTTTTCAAGGTTCAAAGTTAGTTACCTTTCAAAGCAACTTAATTATTGTATCAAGTTATCAACTGAAAGTCAATAACTTTTTCAGTTTGTTTTGTGCGCCGTTTAAAGCGACAGATAATAATATATCATGCTTAGTAATTTGTTTCAATAGGTAATTTTAAATTCAATTAAAGAATTACGTTTGCTTTTTCTACAGCAACGACTATTAATTTATCATGAATTATCTTATTACTTCGACAACAAAATTTTACCAAACACGAATATCGGTTTTAAATGCGACAAAATTTAATTTACCATAAAGGAGCTTGTATGAACAATAGTAAATGTCTGGTAATTAATTTGTATCTCCTTACTTCTTTTCGATGTCGTTTTTTTACGACAAAATTTAATTTACCATGATTACGCATCTGGCACAATACATTTTCTTTTGCAACTTTTTCCATTACGTAGGATAGAATGCTCATAACTCCTGTTCCAAAGCCAAACCCTCATAAGTAACATCAGCTTATACAATTGATCCTGAACGGTCGCCTCCGCTTTTCTATTGTCCAGCTGCGGCTCCCAGGCCCAAGCGGTCATAAGCAGAATACCCTCCATGACCAAAAACAGCCACTCCGGATATTCTGCTTATGCCGTCGGGCCTGAACGGTCGCCTCCGCTTTTCTTTTTCCAGCTGCGGCTCCCAGGTCAAGGGGAATTATAAGCCATTCATAAAATATATTATTGTTACCTATGTCATCAAAAAGGCTTATACATCTAATTTCTTTTTTAGATTATGTATAAGCCCTTTCAATTATTATACAATTTTTTACTTTATTTAAATTTTATTTCTTTAAAACCAGACAATAACCATCGTCTGAATATAAATTTGAACCAGAATATAGAACACAGTAGCGTATAGAAGATTAAACTGAATCCCGTTCTTAAATCCGCTCATTCCATTTTGTCCACTCAAGATAATGTTAGGCATCAGTAATGGGGATATCAAAATTGATACCACACTGCCTGAAGTAATGGCCAGAACAATAATCTCAGGTGGATAGGGAAGGGATATATTCTGAAGGATGCCAGCCACAAGAACCATAACTGTTAATGGTCCTAAACCTAAGAAACCCAGGATGATCACAATAAAAGGAAGAAAATAAAGAAAGTTCATGCCGGGCAGGGATTCCTGAATAAACTCGACACCAAATATAACCGCATCTTCAAAACCGGTCTGGTTTAAGCTGTAGATCATCATACCAGCACCAAGCATGACACTGAATTGATAGGATTGATTGACAACTCCCTTACTAAAGTATGTTTTAGCTTCATCAGCAAGTTTTCCGGTACGTTTTTTTACAATAAAATAGGTAAACGTCCACACGATAACCACTAAAGGAACTATTACCATTAAATCAACAGACCAGAGTTCATGGAGTATAAAAATAGAGCCAAAAAGTGTGATAAATAGAATCATGAATTCTCCGGTTTTATTTGCCTGCTCATATTCTGGTGTTTCGTGGAGGGTATCTTTCATTTCCTTATTGATGATTTCCGTTAAATGAACCCCATATTTCTTTTCTTCAAAGTATGAAAAGAGGACAGCTACCGTCAATCCACATAGGGAAATAAAAAATCCCTGAATGATTGAAAGCCATAAAGAGGCATCCAGTGCTTCTACAGCATAAATAAAGCTGGGAATCGTGACGACCCATATGGTAGAAAGAGCAAAGGAACGTACCAAGGCCGTTCCTTTAAACCGTTCCAGAGGCTCTCCATGATGATTCCCGATCATTTTATTTACAAATTGATACATCATCGGAATGGAGCCAAATAATAAAAAGTAGGCAATCACCTGAGTAAAGGAAGCAATTCCAATATACATTTTCCGGCTTGTGTTAATAAACCGATAGCTGGCACGCATGATGCTTTCAATATAAGGCTCGGTATTTAATACCCAGCTGATCATCGGAATGATAACCAGAAGTCCAATGATATCTCGCATTAATATCATTCCATTACGGAGACCGTCAATAATGGAAGTGTCAGATAAAGTGAGAATGAGCAAACCGGTTCCAACAAGAAATAAAGGCAATTTAAATTTTGTAAATGATAGCAGCAGGGCAGCCAATACAAACAGAAACAGACCGCTGACTGCTTCGATATGTAATAAAAATTCACCGGGATAGAAATACGTTATGAAGTGTAATAAGGCATATAAAGTTATGGAGACGCTTAATCCCCATCTCATATAAGTATACATACATGAACTCCTTTTAAAATCTTACGTATTGACCCTGCAGAAAACGTTCAACTTCCTCACTTACGATTAATTTGTTTAAAATGATATCCCTATTTTCAATTAATTTTTTATGTTGGTCAACCCAAATCCGCGCATCGTTCAGGTTTAGCTCCAGGGCAACAATCATACGATTATCCCCTTACGAAACCTCTTCTCCTTGTTTTAAATGAACGAACGAAAAATCCCGCACCACTTATAAAAAAAGTGATACGGGATTTTGTATGAACAGTAATCGTTTTTTACTTCCTGCTTAAATGTTCGAATTCCTCTCTTAAAGCGCGCTTCAGGACTTTTCCACTCGGATTCTTCGGTAGTTCTTCTTTAAATGCAACATGCTTCGGAACCTTAAATGTGGATAAGTGATCTTTACAGAATTCGATGACGCTTTCCTCGGTAAGGTTCGCATTATACTTTGGTACAATAACAGCTGTGACTGCTTCTATCCAATACGCATCTGAAATTCCGATCACAGCCACCTCGGAAATGCCATCCATCTGATAAATCGCTTCTTCAACTTCCCGGCTCGACACATTGACGCCACCGGTTTTTATCATATCCTTTTTCCGGTCCACAATGGTTATGTACCCGTCCTCATCCATTACGCCTAAATCACCACTGTGAAACCAGCCATTTTTAAAGGCCTCTGCCGTTTTCTCCGGATCGTAAAGGTACCCTTTCATGGCGTGTGGGGTTCGATGGACAATTTCACCTATTTCTCCCCTGGGTACTTCTTCATCATGATCATCAACGATTTTGGTTTGCATATTAAGGCTTGGTTTTCCTGCTGAGCCTAATTTACGAATCTGATCTTCAGGCTGAAGCGCCGTTGCAAGGGGAGCAACCTCGGTCTGGCCGTAAAAATTCCAGAACCGCGCCTTAGGAAGACGTTCTGAAAGTTCTTTAAGTACTTCCCGTGGCATAATGGCAGCTCCATAATAGCATTTTTCCAAAGAGGATAAATCCCGGGTATCAAAATCAGGATGACGAAGGAGAGCAATCCAGACAGTTGGCGGACAGAATAACTGTGTAGCCCCCTCTTTTTCAACCGTCTCAAGCATGACCTCAGGGTTGGCTCCGTCCAGAATAATGCCACTTGCCCCAAGATAAATACTTGGCCCAAGGAAGCAATGAAGCTGGGCACTATGATAAAGAGGCAGAGCATGGACAAAAACATCCTGTTCAGACATGTCTCCGTCAACCATGCAGCTGACATATTCACTTATAAGACTTTTATGTGTCAGCATCACCCCTTTTGGCCGGGATTCTGTACCGCTCGTATAAAGGATATGTGCAAGTTCATCATCCTCAATATTTTCATCAATGAATTCTGCCGACTGCTCCTTTCGTGCTGCAGACAGAGGTGTCCATCCTAAAAGCTCTGTTGAAATTTCGCTTGATTCAGGAACATCCATTAAATAACGAAATTTAATTTCCAGATATCCGGCCGACTGATCTAAAACAGGGGCATATTCCTCGGAAGCAATAAAACCGCAAACCCCGGCATGATCAAGAATATAGGCGACATCATCCGTTGTCAGCATATAGTTAATCGGAATCATGACCGCACCAATACGGGCCAAAGCAAAATTAGCAATCACAAAATCAAGGCTGTTTCTGGACATGACGGTAATCATATCCCCTTTTTTCATCCCGTCCTCTAAAAAAGCACGCGCTGTCTGATTAACCAAATCATCCAATTCTTCGTAATTTAAGCGCTGATCCCGATATGCCAGAGCAAATTTATCCGGCATCCTCTCTCTCGTACGTGCAAGTAAGTCTCCTAATGTGTTTCGCCTTGCCCTCTCCAGCATTTGACTTAATCCCTCATTGACATTCGTATTTAACCTCAAGAACAATACACTCCTTCAAACCATTTTGAGGACATTACTTGCTGAATATTCTGTAATTTTAGTTTATTTTAGTTCCAGCGTATAATCAAGTTCTAAAAAGCTTGGGTATTGTCGAATGGACAGGAGCCATTCGTTATATGGAAGGCTTCGTTACAAAAATCCCTCACTTCAACGGGGATTCAAATGGTAAACAGTCTCAAATAAAGAGAGCGTAAAAAGCAGTTCCCCACTCTCCACGCTCTGTTAAACAATTTGATTAAAAAGTGCTAAACCAAAAGCCAATCACCGATCCGATATAATTTCCAATAATATAACCGAGAGTACCTACAATCAATATAGGCGCCACCAGCTTACTCCACCCTTTGGAAATGGCCATCGCTGCAGCGGTTGTCGGACCGCCAATGTTGGCATTACTGGCCACAATCACATCCTCCAGGTTAAACTTAAACACCTTACCCAGGGCAAAAGAAATAATCATATTCAGGGCAACCATAATGAACACCAATACAAATAACAGGGGTGCATTCTGCAGTATGAGTGGCAGGGAAGCCGGTACACCGATAACGACAAAGAATATATAAATTAAATAAGTGCCGATTTCCTGAGCTCCGTTAATTTTTTCAAAAAATCCGGAAAAAACAGTGACCGTCAGTACAGTAATGGTCGTCAGCATTAAGTAAGGATCCCCGAACAATCCGTTCAAAGCATTAATTAGAAAAGTTTCCTGTTCACCTGCTGGAATCACACCTGCAAACCAATCGGCTAATGTAAATGAGATAGCAACTAACGTAAATGCTGCCCCGACAGCAAGTCCAATATCCTGTAACGAAATTTCTTTTCCTTTCCAATAAGCGGCTGCCATGTTCCCTTCTTGATCGGCCCCCCATTTTTCTACCTCATTTACGTGAGGCGTTTTAAAATGCTTCCTGAAAAAATGCAACGCCGGAATGACCATTAATACAAGGAAATAGAGAGCCATCATCATATTATCGGCAACAACAGCCGATGATACAAGCTCTGACGGAGTTTCAAATTTTGCCGATAATGCGGCCAGATTCACACTGCCTCCTATATAAGAACCTGTCATCATGCCGGTAATTTCGTCCAGAGCCGGGATATATTCCTTCAATAGGAAGAATCCGATGACTGCCCCAGCTACTGTTCCAATGGCACTGAGGAAAAACATGAATAAAAGTCTTCTGCTCTCTTTCCAAATCCGTAACAAGTTTGACTGAAACAATAGAAGTGGTATCGCCAGAGGAACAACATAACTCCATACGGTATCATAAACCGGTGACTCTATCGGTATGACATTTAAATTGGCTAAAAGCATCGCACCCACAAGAGCGATAATCGCACCTGATACCTTTGACGCCCAAGCATATTTCTGTTCAAGATAAATACTCACAGCTGCCCAGCCGGCCAAAAAGGCCCAGAGAATCCAGACATCATCTGATTGTATCAATGAAAACAGCATCCATTACACCTACTTTACCTTTTTTCTAACGTAACTATAACATAACTTAAGCGTCATTCGTACGGTGTATGAATCAGAATTATTCATGAATGATTTCCAAACTGGGAAGCATCGAAAGTCCTCAAGCGAAATGTTTTTAAGCCTTTTTGAACATCCTTGAACTGGACTTAGCCGTCTGGTTTACTATCTCCATAGAATACCTATTTCTCTGAACAAACACTAAATCGCCTGGATAAATAAATCCAGGCGATTTCATTATGGATATAAACCTGTTGAAAAATCGGTTCCTTATGCGGACTGTGCTTCCTGTTCGGTGATTACCCCGGAGGATTTCCCTGAAGGCAGCCTATTAAACAATATATTCAACGTAATAGCTGTTACACTGCCAGCCACGATTCCATTGCTTGTTAAAATCTGAATGCTTTGTGGCAGTTGAGAAAACAATTCAGGTACAACAGTAACGCCTAACCCCATTCCAACTGAACAGGCAACAATCATAGAGTTTTCAGGGGAATCAGGAATGACCCGGCTCAGCATTTTAATTCCCTGGGAAATAACCATACCGAACATGGCAACCATGGCACCACCTAACACAGCGGTTGGGATGATCGTAGTGATAGCTGCAATTTTCGGTACAAACCCAAGGGTAATCAGCATAATCCCAGTTAAAAGAATAACTTTTCTCGATTTAACCCCTGTCATTTGCATTAACCCTACATTTTGCGAAAAAGCCGTATAAGGAAAGGCGTTAAAAATCCCGCCTAATAGGATTGCCAGCCCTTCAGCCCGGTATCCTTTTGATAAATCCTTTTCCGTTAATTTTTGATCCGTCATATCACTTAAAGCAAAGTATACTCCTGTTGATTCAACCAGGGAAACCATGGCTACCAGTACCATGGTTAAAATCGCTGACCATTGAAATGTCGGGGTTCCGAAATAAAAAGGCTCTACCATATGAAAAACGGATGCCTCCCCTACAGCAGAAAAATCGACCTTTCCCATCACAACCCCAGCCAGCGTACCTGCTCCTAAACCTAGTAAAATCGATATGGAGCGGATAAATCCCTTTGTAAAACGATACAACAGAACAATAAAGACTAAGGTACCGAAAGCAAGAGAAATATTGGAAATGGAGCCAAAATCACTCGCTCCCTCTCCACCCCCCATATTATTTATGGCTACAGGAATTAAAGTAAGACCTATAATTGTGACTACCGTTCCTGTTACAACCGGTGGAAAAAAACGTACTAATTTACCAAAGAACCCGCTAATAATAACGACGATTGCCCCTGAAGCAAGAATGGCCCCATATACAGCAGAAACACCATATTGACCCCCAATAGCAATCATCGGACCTACTGCTGTAAACGTACATCCAAGCACGACAGGAAGACCAATTCCAAAAATACGATTATTTAACACTTGTAAAATGGTAGCTACCCCGCACATGAGTATATCGATTGCCACTAAATAAGTCAGTTGCTCTGAAGTTAACCCTAAAGCTTCTCCGACAATAAGAGGAACTAAAATCGCCCCTGAGTACATTGCCAAAAGATGCTGAAAACTTAACGCTGCCGTTTTCATACCGTAACATCCTCCTTCTGAAATCGTATTTTCTGACCGGATAAAGAATCGATAATGGCTAATGATTCAATATGGATTCCTTTTTCTCGCAGAATGTGACCTCCATCCTGAAATCCTTTTTCAATGACAATACCAACTCCGGCAAGGGTGGCATCCGCCTGCTTTACAATCTCACTTAGCCCAAGCACAGCCTGACCATTCGCTAAGAAATCATCAATCAGTAAAACCCGGTCCTCTGCGGAAAGGAAGTCTTTGGATATGGAAATTGAATTTCTCTCCTCTTTCGTATACGAATAAACCTCCGCTGAATACAAATCATCTGCCAGTGTCAGAGATTTTCTTTTTCTGGCAAATACAGCGGGAACTCCAAGCTCCAGGGCTGTCATGGCTGCAGGAGCGATCCCTGAAGACTCCAGTGTCACAACCTTCGTAACCGCCTTTTCTCTAAATCGCTGAGCAAAAGTCCCTCCTATTTCCTTCATGAGTTCCGGATCAATCTGATGGTTTAAAAATGAGTCAACTTTCAATACTGTACTGGACAAAATCTTTCCATCACGCAAAATTCTTTCCTCTAACCGTCGCATAGGAATCCTCCTTCTTAAGAAAAAAACTCGAAATGACGATCTCCACCCATTCCATGAAGAAGCAATCATTTCGAGTTATTTCACCAACTCAAATCGTACGGGTAAGGATAAAAAGATGCCCTTCCCGTCCCATTGCTTTTCATAGTCGATCTATTTACGGTAGATCGGTAGAAACTTGCAGGCCATATTCCCGCGATTATATGAAAAACCCCTTATTCATTTTTCAAGCCCAACCTTGAATTAGAATTAATAAAAAAACTGCCCGACTCCCTTGTTTCATCGACATATGAAAACAAGGAAACCGGACAGTTTAAGCTCGCTCATAAAGAGTAAACCACACCTGATGGCGACACGTTTTTCCGTTCCCTGCTTTCCATAGTCGATTTATTTACGGTAAATCGGTAGAGACTTGCAGACCGTATTCCTGCATTTATATGAAAAGCATATTGAATTGATAGGTACAGTATAGCATGCCGATGAACAAAAACAACCCTTTATACAAAATTTTGATTTTTTTGATATTTAAATGAACAGATAATACCTATCTCTTTACAGTATGGAAAGCTGCGTACCTGCAAAGGCTACATTAAAGGTATACCCTCTTGTCTCTGTACATTTTCTTGAATTTTTAAATATACAAACCCTTTGATTTTCGATATAATTGGAGCATTCTGTTACATATGAGCACCCATCTTTCTCCAGTTTTACACCCTTCTGAACCTGTGCAATACACGAGGTCATAACCGTTCATACTTATTCATACGTAAACGAATAAAAGTAAGATTGAAAGGAGTACACCAGGATGGAAACGTTAGAACGAATATTAAGCAGTATTATCAGTTTTGGAAATACAATTTTCTGGGATTATATTCTCATTTATTTATTAATTGGCGCAGGAATTTATTTCACGTTTCGCAGTCGTTTTGTCCAATTCCGCCTCTTTAAAAACATGTTTGGAGTAATAGGAGAAGAAGCTGTAGAACAAAGTGGAAAACGAGGGATAAACGCATTTCAGGCTTTTAGTATAAGTATTGCATCCCGTGTAGGGACAGGTAACCTGGCTGGTGTGGCATTAGCTGTAGCTATTGGTGGACCTGGGGCAGTGTTCTGGATGTGGGTGGTTGCTTTAATTGGTATGGCGACAGCTTTTATTGAAAGCACCCTGGCTCAGGTGTATAAAGTTCCGGATGAAGATGGGTTTCATGGAGGTCCGGCTTATTACATTGAACGGGCACTGGGCCAAAAATGGATGGCTGTATTATTTTCAATTCTTATCACCATCACGTTTGGGCTGATTTTTAACGCTGTTCAGGCCAACACCATTTCCATGGCTGTCGAACAGGCCTTTAATATCGATCGTACATGGACGGGAATCATTTTGGTGGTTCTGGCAGGTTTCATCATATTTGGAGGAATTAAGCGAATTGCTATTGTATCAGGTACCATTGTCCCGATTATGGCAGTCATTTATATTGCTGTATCCTTTGTCGTCGTATTAATGAATATTTCGGAAATCCCGAGAATTTTCACGATGATTTTTCAGCATGCATTTGGCATTGAACAATTTGTCGGTGGTGGAATGGGGGTTGCCCTTATGCAGGGAATTAAGCGGGGGCTGTTCTCCAACGAAGCCGGTATGGGGAGTGCACCTAATGCAGCGGCTACAGCCGGTGTAAGTCACCCGGCGAAACAGGGGCTGGTTCAATCCCTGGCCGTCTTTTTTGATACGATCGTCATCTGCAGCTTCACAGCTTTTATCATTCTGCTTTATGAAGACTTTGCGAGCGTAACGGAGGATGGCATACAGCTAACACAGGTTGCCTTTAGTGCACAAATTGGAAACTGGGCCACCATTTTCATTGCCCTTACCATTTTCTTATTCGCCTTTAGTTCCCTTATTGGAAACTATTACTATGGCGAAACCAATATCGACTTCATGAAAAATGCCGGTCCTTTTCGGAACATTTATCGCTTTGCTGTATTAGCTATGGTGTTCCTCGGATCCAGAGCTTCCATTGATATTGTCTGGAATATGGCAGACTTATTTATGGCTATGATGGCTGTTGTGAACCTGATTGCGATTCTTCTGTTAGGTAAAATTGCCATGGCCGTGTTAAATGACTATGTGAAACAGAAAAAGGCAGGAAAAGACCCGCAATTTAATATTTCAAATTTACCAGATCTGAAAAATGTCGCCTGGTGGGGTGCACAGGAAGAAGAACATAAAAAATCTTGAAAGTAAAGGCAAGAGCAGAAAAGGATATCTGCTCTTGCCTATTTATTTCTCAGTATCGAACTGAAAAACCGTTCGTCTTCGATAGGTTTCCTCAGGCTTTAAAAGAGCACTTGGAAACCCTTCTTCATGTAAGGATGCAGGTGAGCTCTGAGTTTCAAAGCAGACACCCGAATACTTCTTCATCGTTCCTTCCGCTAACTTTAGGCCTTCCGGTAAATGATTGCCCGTATACATGACCATACCCGGATCATCCGTCTTAACCGACAGAATACGTCCGCTGCGTGGATCTTTCATGACTACTTTGATTGGCTCACTCTCATCAAACAGAAAATAATGGTCGTAACCGTTTCCTGCGACTAGATTCTGCTCATGGCTACTATGGATCCCAGCCCTCAAATATCGCCCCTTGCGAAAATCAAAGGGAGTATTTTCCACCTTAAGAATTCTTCCAGTCGGAATCAATTCCTTATCAAGCTCCACGAATCTGTGACTTTGAATGGTGACCTGATGATCATGAATGGTGTCCTTTACATTTCCACTCAGGTTAAAATAGGAGTGATTGGTCAAGGCGATAGGTGTCCATTGATCCGTAACCGCCTTGTAATTGAGAATCAGCTCGTTGTCGTTCGTTAAGGTATACGTGACCTCTGCCCTTACCTCACCCGGGTAACCTCCATCCCCATCTTCACGCACATGACAAAGATGCACACCAGACTCATTTGCAGATTCAAAGGGCTGTGCCTTCCATATCAGACTGTGAAAACCGCTGGAGCCTCCATGAAGATGATGGTTCCCGTTATTGGCTTCTAAATGATAGATATGTCCTTTGAGTTGAAAGGAAGCCCCTTTAATTCTTCCAGCTACAGGGCCGATTAATGCTCCTAAAAAAATTGAATTATGCTCATATTGCTCAATGCCCTGATAGCCTAAGACCACATTTTCAAGCTTACCTTTTTTATCCGGAACCAGAATTTTTGTAATGATTCCGCCAAAGTTTAAAACATGAACTTCCATACCATGATCATTCACCAATTTATAAAGTTTCCATTCATTATTTAAGGATTGGGTTTCAACATGCAAAGCTCTCCCCTCCAAAGGTTTCGACATAAGTATTCACAACCCTGTATCCAAGGCACCTTTACGATGGATTCTGTTACGTCCAGGAAACGATAAGTTCTGCTTCACCAGTTAATTCATACTCTTCAATCCCATAAGGCAGAATAAAATGTGTGCCTTTATTGGCTTCAAAGGTTTTACCCTCTACTGTTATTTCCGCATTGCCTTCGATGACACTTACCTGCAGAAAATCCTTGTCCAGCTTTTGCATCGTTCGGCCATTCAGGTGCCAATGAGAAACAGCAAAGTATTCTGCCTCTGCAAGACTTGTGATCGTTAAATCATCAACAACCCTCTTATCCCTGCTAAAGTCCACATGTTTATGGGGAACAGTTGTTACCTGTTTGGCTCTGTCTAAATGCAGCTCTCGTGTATTTCCCTGATCATCTGTACGATCATAATCATACACTCGATAGGTAATGTCAGAGCTTTGCTGGGTTTCCAAAATAACGATTCCCTTTCCAATGGCATGAAGGGTCCCGCTTGGAACATAGATGAAATCTCCCTGCTTCACTTTCACACGTTGCAGTAAATCGTTCCACTTCCCTTGGTCCATCATTTGCTCCATTTGCTCACGGGTTTTTGCATGATGCCCAAAAATAATTTCGCTATCTTCTTCAGCACTCAGAACATACCAGCACTCAGTTTTGCCATAGGACTCTCCTTCCATTTCCCGGGCATAGCTGTCATCCGGATGAACCTGAACAGATAAGTCATCATTGGCATCTAAAATTTTCACCAATAATGGATAGGCGTCATGATTACTGGAGCTTTTATTAAATAACTCTGCGTGATTTTCCCAGGCATCCTTTAGATTGTGGCCCTGCAATGGACCGTTTTGAATAATGCTTGGGCCATTCGGATGAGCAGAAATCACCCAGGCCTCTCCTGTCTGTTCACTTGGAATTTGATAGCCGTATTGTGTCCATAATTTTTGCCCGCCCCATATGCGTTCCTGAAAAACGGGTTTTAAAAAGATGGGTTCCTTGTACATGTCTGATCCTCCTGTTTGTCTTATCAACAATCATTTATGTATGGTGTTTTCATTTTCATTTACTGGAAAAAAAGAGAGCGAAATGGCAGCTCCCTTTTTTCTTTATTCTACCATATTTTGTTGTGGGGGTTCGTACTGAATTTCAGCAAAATAGGCAAAGGCATGTCCGTTTGTCAGAGTTAGCCATTACGGTCTTTCGTATCATTTCCCTAACAATCCTTCGTCCTCTAAGAATTTCCGAGCCACCTCTTCAGCACTTACACCTTCAACATTTACACGGTAATTCATTTCCCGCATCTGGTCATCCGTAATGACTCCACCAAGCTGATTTAATGCGGTCTTAATTTCAGGATACTTGCTAATTGTTTCTGCCCGGAGTAATGGGGCTCCCTGATAAGGTGGAAAGAGATTTTTATCATCTTCCAACACTCTTAAATGATATTGACGGACTTCACTGTCTGTAGAATAGGCATCGACTAATTGGATATCTCCGGACTCTAGGGCATTGTAACGAAGCTGTGGTTCCATAGTGATGACTTCACCAAAATTTATTCCGTATAAATTCTGTATCCCTTTGTAACCATCCTCCCGGTCGTTAAACTCGAGAGTAAATCCTGCTGTGATTTCCTCCTCCATCGGCTTCAGATCTGATATAGTCTGAACACCTCGGTTTTCCGCTAGTTTTTCAGGCATCGCTAATGCATAAGTATTGTTATAGGCCATAGGTTCGAGAAGCACCATATCAAACTGCTCCTTCAAACCCTTTTTCGCCTGTTCATACACTTCCTGCTCACCTGTACTGATGGCCTGTTCGTTAAGAAACTGTACAATCGCTGTTCCGGTAAATTCCGGATAAATATCGATTTCTCCTGTCTTTAAGGCATTGAATACAAATGAGGTTTTGCCCAAACCAGGCTCAAGCTCCACATTCAGATTTGTTTCTTCTTCAATCAGCTGTTTATACATGTTAATTAAAATCTCCGGCTCTGCTCCCAGTTTACCACCTATTACTATGGTTTCCTGATCTTCTTTCAGTAAAGTTGGAGTTGCAATGAACAATGCTGCAATGATCACAAGCGCACCGGTTGTCCTGAAAATGTTACGGAAAGAAAGCTTCTCCATTTTACGCAATAACACATCAAATAGAATGGCTAAAAGAGCTGCTGGAATTGCCCCTAGTACAATAAGATAATAATCATTACGGTCGATGCCAAGCAGAATAATATCGCCTAAACCGCCTGCACCAATTAAAGCAGCCAGGGTGGCCGTTCCTACAATGAGCACCATTCCAGTACGAATACCTGCCATAATCACAGGCATCGCCAGGGGAAGCTCGACCTTTCGCAGCTTTTTCACTGAATTCATGCCCATGGCAGTTGCAGCTTCGAGAAGTGATGGATCAATGTCTTTAATTCCTGTGTATGTATTTCGCAATATCGGCAGCAAGGCATAGGCAACAAGAGCAATAATTGCAGGAACTTTTCCAATCCCAACCAGTGGGATCAGTAAGCCTAGTAGGGCTAAAGAAGGAATCGTTTGAAGGACAGCCGTTACTCCAATTATTGATTCCGCTATTCGTTCTTTACGTGTTAAGTAAACACCAAGCGGTACCGCAATGATAACCGCAAAAAATAAGGAAATAAAAGAAATTTGGATATGTTCAATAAAGGCACTAAGAAGCTCTCCCTGTCTTTTCTGAAAAACATCAATCCATGGTTTCATACTGCTGCCCTCTTTCTTTTCCTTGATTGGCCAGATAGCCGAAGATTTGCCTGCGATTCACGGTGCCGATCACTTGTCCACCTTTTTCTACATGCAAATAATCCTCCCGTGATAAACCATCAAATATCTGCTGGAGGGTTGCTTTTGAAGGTAATGTATATTTAATATCCTGTTTCCGTTCAGATGCAGGAGTAACCAGGTTTTCAAGGTCTACTTTCTGATTGTCAAAAGGGCTATTCGATCCCACAAAATTTTCGATAAACTCATTGGCAGGATCTTGTAAGAGTTCATCCGGCGTTCCCACCTGTTCAACTTTTCCATCGCGCATAACACAAATACGATCGCCAAGCTGTAAGGCCTCCTGCATATCATGAGTGACAAAAACAACGGTCTTTTTAATGTTCTGCTGAAGATCGAGGATATCGTCCTGCAGCTTTTCTCTCGTTATGGGATCAAGCGCACTGAAGGGTTCATCCATTAAAATTAAATCAGGATCAGCAGCTAGTGCCCGGATCACTCCGACTCTCTGCTGTTCACCTCCGGATAATTCCCCCGGTTTACGATTTCGGTAAATGGCAGGTTTAAGACCAACCATTTGCATCAGTTCGTCTATGCGCTGCGAAATTTTATCCTCATTCCATTTTTTCAGTTCAGGAACAACGGCTATATTTTCCCCAATCGTCATATGTGGAAACAGAGCTATTTGCTGCAGGACATAGCCGATGTTCCATCTTAGTTCGTGAATATCATAATCACTGATTCTTTTTCCCTGAATGTAAATGGTTCCTTCAGTTAATGGAATGAGTCGATTGATCATCTTGAGAGTTGTTGTCTTGCCTGAACCGCTGGGACCGATAATAACAAAGAATTCGCCCTCTTTAATACTGAGGTCAATATTTTCTACGGCATGCGTTCCATCAGCGTAAGTCTTACTTACATTTTGAAAGGTAATCATTGAATTACTCCTCATTCGGCAAATTTTGATATTTTCCTCTGTGATTTGATTATATTTTCATTGTTACCAAAATCCAGAAACAAGTCAAAATAAAAGGGCTGATCATTCAACAATGATGATCAGCTGTAATCTTTTAATTATTCACCTTTTAGGGAGAATCGTTTAATACGTTCCCCAATTTCATCTCTGACACGCTGGAAAACCTGCCATTTTTCCTCATCAGTACCATCTGCTTTAGCCGGGTCATCAAAGCCCCAATGCTCCCGTTTCACATGGGGAGGGGTCGTCGGACAACGGTCATTGGCATCTCCGCAAAGCGTAACCACCATATCCGCGTTATTTAAGAGTTCGAGATCAATCGTTTCTGATTTTTGATCAGAAATATCAATTCCTGCTTCTTCCATAGCTTTAACTGCATTGGGATTCAGTCCGTGGGCTTCAATCCCCGCACTTTTCACCTGCCAATCATCGCCCAGATGCTTTTTCGCCCATCCTTCAGCCATCTGACTTCTGCAGGAATTCCCTGTACATAAGAAATAAATCGTCTTTTCAGACATAAGATCGCTCCTTCTGGTGCCAGGCACCACCCGAATTTTCTTGTTTCACAAAATGTTTCACAGACTCCCTATGAGTTATAACAGTAGTAACGTGAGATAGAGTCCTAAGAGAGTCATGAATAAAATAGGTACCGTCAGAATGATACCTGTCTTAAAATAGGTTCCCCAGGAGATTTTTACACCTTTCCGGGACAATACGTGCAGCCACAATAACGTTGCCAGAGACCCTATTGGTGTAATTTTGGGTCCAAGGTCAGAACCGATCACATTTGCGTAGACAAGTGCTTCACGAAGGATACCTGATGTACTGGTTTCAGCAATCGCCAGGGCATCAATCATTACAGTTGGCATGTTGTTCATAATCGACGACAGAATAGCCGCGAGATAGCCCATAACGATGGTAGCCACAAACAATCCCTGTTCAGCACTTGCCTGAATCAGACCGGCTAATAAGTCCGTCAGACCGGCGTTTCGCAAACCATAGACCACAACATACATCCCAATGGAGAAAAAGACAATGTCCCAAGGCGCACCTTTGACCACAGCTTTTGTATTCACCGCCTGACTATTCTTCGCCAGCCATAAGAAAATGATGGCAACGGTACCGGCCACAATCGAAACGGGCAGCTGAATAAATTCACTTACAAAATACCCAATTAAAAGAACACCAAGAATATACCAGGAAATACGGAACAGTTTCTCGTCCTGTATAGCTTCCCCGGGTTCCTTAAGCTGGGACCAGTCATAGCTCCGCGGAATACTTTTTCGAAAATAAATAAATAGGACGGTGATGGTAGCCACTAACGAGAACAAGTTCGGAATCACCATTCTCGAAGCATATTCTGCAAATCCAATATTAAAAAAGTCCGCCGAAACAATATTTACAAGGTTACTTACCACCAGTGGCAGTGAAGTAGTATCCGCAATAAATCCACTCGCCATGATAAAAGGAAAAATCATTTTTTCTTTAAAATTCAAGTTCCGTACCATGGCTAACACAATAGGCGTTAAAATTAGGGCCGCACCATCATTGGCAAAAAAGGCCGCAACCAGGGCGCCTAGGATACTTACATAAACAAACATACGCACGCCATGACCTTTGGCGGCTTTCGCCATATGTAAAGCCGCCCATTCAAAGACTCCAATTTCATCTAAAATTAAAGAAATTAAAATGATAGCAACAAAGGCTAAAGTAGCATTCCACACAATCTCTGTTACTTCTATTACATCCTGAAAGCCAACTACTCCGGCAAGTAAGGCAAGAACGGCCCCGCCAATAGCTGACCAGCCGATAGATAACCCTTTAGGCTGCCAGATGATTAAAATTAGTGTTGCCAGAAATATAAGAATCGCTATGATAACGGATAAAGACAAACATAAGACCTCCTGTTAGCAACAAGTAATCCTTGCTCCGCTTTTTTCAAGCTCCCTTAACTTATCCCCCTGTTCAGGCAGAGTCTGAAGGATCTGTTTGACAAAAGGATAAAGATCACTTGCCTGATTTAAAGAATAAAAAATCCACTGCCCTCTTCGTTCTTCCTTTACCACCCCGGCATCTCTCAATTTTCGAAGGTGCTGACTGATCGCAGGCTGACTCATCTGAAAAATTTCCACAAACTCACAAACACAGCATTCATCCTCATCAAGGATTTTTACCATCGTTAACCGGGTTTGATCCCCCAGTAACTTAAATATATTAGCGACACTCTCCAGATCTATAGCCGTACTTTCCATTTATGATCAACACCTCCTTTAAACCTGTATTAGTATATAATGAAATGCTTATATACTTCAATAAAAATGTTTATTCACAATGAAATCCTAAAAAAACCGGTTCTAAGTCAAATGTTGGGGTGAGCACTTCGCTCACTCCTAATTTATGCGACGCGAACTTTTATATTTTTGTACTGATGATGTAATAACACCTTTAACCTAAAGCGGCTAAACTGTCTAAAACCAAATGCGTTACGTTTAATGACTTTGGTTTGATTATTAATGCCTTCTACGAAGCCATTATGTAGATCATACGCAAAACTGTTCATAATCTCTTTCTGCCAGTTGTGAAAGGTTTCAAGCGCCTTTTCAAATTCCTTCATCCCTGAAGTCCTGACCAAATCATAAAATTGGTATAAGTGCTCTTTTATTTCTTTTAATCCATTAGGGGCCAATTGCTTCGCTGTTTCAAACCACAAGCGATAAGCTTCTTTTAGTTGATAAGCTCGGTTTAACTCACTTGATTTTTCCCTGTAGTAATTTAAGTACCATAACTGCTTGTCCGTTAAGTTTTCATAATGCTTATAAAATACGTGGCGCATTCGTTTGCACTTCTTACGATCGTAATCATCAAACTCATTTTGTACCTTCCGTCGAACTCTTTCTAAAGCCCAATAGATATACCGGCAAAAGTGAAATCGATCAGCTACTACAACCGGTCGTCCCAGAGCTTGATCAACAGCTGCTTTGAAGGAATGACTCATATCCATGACTACAACCTCTACGTTATCTCCATGTTCTCGTAAATAGGCCATTAGTGTTTCTTTTTTGCGGTCTTTCAGAATCTCTAATGGTTTTCTTTCAACCGGATCGGCTATAATGGTTTGATACTTTTCTCCACCTGCATCCCCCTTATATTCATCTATCGCAATAACCTCAGGTAATTTCTTTGTTTCCCTTAACATCGAAGCACTAACCTGATCAAAACGGCGCATAACCGTTGTAGGAGAGGTGTCAAAACGTTCTGCGACATCCTTAAAGTTCTTACCATTGATTAACTCAATACCTATCGCCTGGCTAAACTCTAGAGACTGCCTTTGATAACGCTCCACAATCGAATTATCTTCATAAAACCGTTTACCGCAGTTTTCATTTTCACAAGCATACCGACGTTTCCGGTAAAATAAGGCTGTTCGTCTACCAAAGATATGATGATGTTTAATCTTTTGTATACGATAATCATGAACTCGATCCGTTACCTCTTTACAGGAAGGACATAAGTGGGGTACACGCTCCAGTTCTACATGAAGTTGGTAATATCCATCTTTCTCGAATGATTTGGTAATGATAAACCCTTCTAATCCTGGTAAAGAAATGTTAGAATTCAATTGCACGCATCTCCTTTTTGTGGTTGTTTATTGGTCTAAACAAAGTCTAACAAAATTAGGAGATTGCGTGTTTTCTTTTGCCTTGAAAAGTTTTTAGAAAATTATTAGCACCCCAACATATATTTTAGAGCCAAAAAACCTTCCATACCATCGTATGGAAGGTTTCCTGTTATTTCTGTTAAAGATAAATTTCAAGCTGATTCGGTTTCCCGAGAAAGTATCCTTGTCCCAGGGTGATATCTAACCTTTTGGCGGTTTCCAGTTCATCCCGGGTTTCAAGCCCCTCTAAAACAAGCTTAATCTCCTGTTTTTCGCAATAATTGGAGAAAAAACGAATCATTTCCTGTTTGTTCGGGGATTGATGAAGATCCCTGGCAAAGTATTTATCCAATTTAATAAAATCCGGATTTAATTCAATGATCCTCTTAAAGGTAGAAGCACCTTTCCCAACATCATCCAGCGCGATATAAAAGCCAAACGATTGTAATTTTGTAAGGGTTTCATTAAATAAAGGAACATTATGAATCAGCTCTGACTCATTTATTTCCAATACCATATGAACATCTGACCGAATCCCATTCGGAAAAGCATGTTTTAACAAAGACAAAAACGTTTGAGACAAAATCGTTGACGGATATACATTTAAAAACACATAAACGTCAGATACTTGATTCACCAGCATTTCATCAAAGGTCTGAATAGCTTTGATGATAGATGCTGTATCCAGTTCAAACAATCGATTCGTTTCGATTGCCGTATTAAATAAGGTTTCCGGGTTCTGAATATAGTTGGAACGTAATAAACCTTCATATCCAATAATTTTATGTTTCTTTATATCCATAATGGGTTGAAAATGATGAAAAAACAATTGCTGCTCAATAACGTCGTGAAACGTATTGTTTTGAAAGTTATCCATGTTTTCGACTCCTATGCTTCACCATTTCATATTGGGAATCATCTTTTTAATCAACGAGCATCCCCATGTTTAATCAAATTCTTATAATTTGAAATGACGAATTAATTCATTCAGCTCTTCAGCAAGCTTAGCCAGGTCTTCGGAGCTTTTTGCCACTTCTTCCATTGATGTACTTGTCTGTTCTGCAGAAGCTGATGTTTCCTCAACGCCTGCTGCAGACTCTTCTGAAATGGAGGCTATTTCCTCAATGGATGAGCTCATTTCCTGACTTGTACTGGACATCGTTGAAAGTTTATCCGTTACCGTCTTAATATTTGTTGCCATATCGCTTACCGCTGAATTAATTTTATCAAAGGTCTCTCCTGTAGTTTTAATTTGGCTTGTCCCTTTTTCCACCTCTGAGTATCCATTCTGCAAGGAATCAACGACATTGGAGGATTCTTTCTGGATATTGCCTACGATATCTGTAATATCTGTAACAGAGTCTGCCACTTGTTCTGCCAGCTTCCTTACTTCGTCGGCCACAACCGCAAACCCTCGGCCCTGTTCACCTGCACGAGCCGCTTCAATAGCTGCATTTAAAGCCAGCAGGTTGGTCTGCTCTGCCACATCTTTAATAACGACCACAAGTTTTGAAATCTCTTTAGACTGCTGATCCAATCCCTGTACTTTTTTCACGGCATCCTGGACAATATGATCGATGGTGGTCATTTGCTCTACCGACTGCTCCATTAATTGTTGTCCTTCACCTGTCATTTGCATAACTTCATTGGAAGATTGATATGCATGTTCACCATTTGCATTAGCTTCTTCAACACTGGCTACGAATGACGAGGCATTGGAAGAGAGTTCACTGGCATTATTGGACTGTGACTCGGAACCGGATGCCAGCTCCTGCATTGTGGAGGAGATTTGTTCGGATCCTTCTTTTACCTCATTGGCTGACTGAGTGAGTTCTTCACTTTGGCTGCTTACCGTCTCAGAAATATCGGAAATTTTTTCTACAATGTCTTTTAGATTTCTACCCATAGCGTTGGTGGAATCGGCCAGTTTACCAATTTCATCACGACCATCATAATCAATCGCGTCAATGGCCAGGTTTCCTTCTGCCACCATATTGTTAACATGGACAACTTTATTCAAGTTGCGGGAAACAGCGCGACTAATGAAGAAGACTATCAATCCGCCAATCACGACAGCTCCAATCATCGATGAAATCAGTACGATAAGAGTTAATTGCTGACTCGCTTTTGCTTCTTCTACAGCTAAGGCTCGTTCCTCATTCACAACTGTACGCAGTTCCTGAAGAAGATCAACGGTTTCTGATCGAATAGCATCCGCATCTCTAGCCAGAGATTGCATTTCCGCCTGGTCGTTTTGTCTCTCCGCCTGTACCATTTCTTCAGTAAAGAGGGCATTTAATTCTTTATCATTCTCCACAATCTGATTAAAAAGTTTTTCTAATTCAGGTGTGTCCATTTTTGGGCGGATTTCTGATTCTAAAGTATTAAATTGTTCCCGCCGGTCTTCATATTCTTCAACGAGTACGTCATCGCCCGTCTGAGCAAAACGTGCAACCCGAATTCCTTTTGAACGGGTAAGTGACCCCATTTCGGTTACATTGATGGCCCGGTTTCCTCTTCTCTCCAAAGCCTCGATATTATTACCCGTATTTGTTAAAAGAACAGACACCACACTGGTCATCGCACCGAACAAAATGAATACAATGATTAGCACAGCTCCATACTTCCAACCTATATTTAAGTTTTTAAACTTAAGCTTATTTAGCATGTCAGTTTCCCCCTGAAGTTTAGTTAATCTATAAAACTTTGGCCAATGCCTCTTGTATTCGTTCGGAGGTGAAAGGTTTTACAATAAAATCTTTTGCTCCTGCTTTAATAGCTTCAATGACCATTCCCTGCTGTCCCATGGCGGAACACATAATTACGGTCGCATCCGGGTTCATTTTTTTAATTTCTTTTACAGCAGCTACACCATCCATCTCCGGCATGGTGATGTCCATCGTGACCAGGTCAGGTTGCAACTCGGTAAACTGATCTATTGCTTCCTTACCATTGGAAGCTTCTCCTACGACCTCATGCCCCTGCTTGGTTAAAATATCTTTAAGCTGCATACGCATAAACGCAGCATCATCTGTTACTAAAACGGTTGCCATATCAGTATTCTCCTTCCTCTATGCTTCATCTGTAACGGATTTGATTTCATTCATTTCATCCAGATTCAAAACATGTTCTAAATCCAGTAAAATTAATAGACGTTCTGTTAATTTTGCAACGCCGATAATAAAGTTGTCCGACACTCCACCTATGACTTTGGGCGGGGGATCAATCGATGCGTCTGAAATATCAATCACATCTGACGCAGTATCAACAATTAAACCGACTTGAATATCCTTTAGTTGCACAATTAGTACTCGGGTGTCATTCGTATATTCGGTTTCTCCAATTTGCAGACGATCCTTTAAATCTATAATTGGAGTAATTTCCCCGCGGATATTGATGATCCCTTTGATAAAATCTGATGTCTTCGGAACTTTTGTAATTTCCGTTAATTTTTCAATCGATAGTACTTGCTGTATATCCACACCATATTGTTCTTCATTTAATTGAAAAACAATGACCTTAGATGGTTCATTCATAATGTGACCATCCTCCTTCTATCATTTAATTAATGCATTTGGATCAATAATGAGTGAAATGCTTCCATCACCAAGGATAGTAGCTCCGGAAATGGCAAACACATCTTTAAAGTAATTTCCAAGTGATTTAAGTACGACCTCTTTTTGTCCCATAAAATGATCCACAATTAATCCAGTCAGCTTATCTCCCTTTTTCACAACAACAATGGCTTCATCCTGATTACCGTTCTGATCTGTTTTTTCGGTTTCCGGTACTTCAAAGACTTCCTGGATGGATACAAGAGGCACCACTTTTCCTCTAAAGTCCATCACAGCCTGTCCATTTACCGACATCTTCTCTTCAGGTTTAAGCATGACCGTCTCTTCGATAAATGAGAGCGGAATCGCATAGGTTTCACGCTCCACGTTGACCAGCATGGCCGAAAGAATCGACAGAGTTAGTGGAAGCTGAATCGTAAATTTACTGCCATTATTCGGGACAGATGTGGTAAAGATTTGTCCACCCAAGGACTCAATAGTATTTTTCACAACATCCAGGCCTACTCCACGCCCTGATATGTCTGAGACCTGTTCCGCCGTACTAAAACCTGAGGAGAAGATTAATGGATAGACTTCTTCATCGGATAGCTTCTCCGCCTCTTCTTCTGTTACAATACCGTTTTTGATTGCTTTTTCCACAACCTTATCCCGGTTAATTCCGGCACCATCATCTTCAATCTCAATGTAAACATGGTTGCCATTATGGTATGCCTTGAGCTGAAGATGTCCTTCTTCCGTCTTGCCTTTTTCCCGGCGTTCCTGAGGAGATTCAATGCCATGATCCACTGAATTACGAATTAAATGAACCAATGGATCTCCTATTTCATCGATAACCGTCCGATCTAATTCAGTCTCGGCTCCACTGATTTCAAGTTCAATCTTTTTATCAAGATCCTTGGAAAGACCTCGAATCATACGAGGAAATCGATTAAACACCTGCTCAATTGGTACCATACGCATCGTTAGCATCATATTCTGCATATCTTTAGAAACCCTAGACATATGTTCAACCGTTTCAATCAGCTCACTATGACCGATTTTACTCGATAAATCTTCCAAACGACCGCGATCAATAACGACTTCCTCAAACAGATTCATTAAACGGTCGATCCGGTCAATATTGACTCTTATTGATTTAGATTGCGTTTGCCGTTTCGGTGATTGTTGCTGCTTCTGTTCTTCTTTTTCCTCTGTCTGTTTCTCCTGAGGTTTAGTTTCTTTAAGACTATCTTTCTCTTTCTTTTCATCATTTGGCATATGTACCTGAGAGTCTTCCAGGGATGCACCTTCAACCTGTTTAATCTCAGATATTTTCATAATTTTATCTTTGACACTGTCCAGGCTGTCTTGTGTTAAGAGAACGACAGAAAACTGGTCATTAAAATCCTCTTCTTCCAGCTCCTCAACAGAAGGGGAGGTCTTGATGACTTCACCTAAATCCTCCAGAACTTCAAAGACCATGAAAACACGAGCCTGTTTCAGCATACAGTCTTCATTAAGGGTCACGGTTATTTGAAAAGCCTGATAACCCTGGTCCCTGGCCTGATCGATAACGGTTTTCTGATATTCATCAATTTCCAGATTGTCCATCGTATCCGCTTTACCTGTTGCTTCTTGATCTCCATTTGTTGTTTCAGGCTGCTCACCCTTCTCAATGGCTTCCAGTTGATGAACTAATTGGGAGACATCCTTTTTTCCGTCCCCGCCTGAAGCAATAGACTCTACCATTTCTTCTAATGTTTCCAGGCAGCTGAACAGGATATCAATTAGATCTGTTGCCACAGCAAGCTGATGATTGCGAATTAAATCCAGAACGTTTTCCATTTTGTGGGTTAACGAAGATATGTCTTCATACCCCATCGTTCCAGCCATGCCTTTAAGTGTATGTGCCGAACGGAAGATTTCCCCTACGATAGCCGTATCCTCAGACTCTTTCTCCAGTTCGAGCAGATGATCATTAATTGCTTGTAAGTGTTCCCGACTTTCGTCTAAAAACACTTCAATATATTGATTTGTATCCATTTCACTCCTCCTAACCAGATGATGATCAACCTATTCTAGGAATCAAGCAGTAAATAAATTGTAAATTTTTCTGACTCATTTATTAATATCGGTATCTGGAGCCCTTTTCTAAAGCCCTTTAAAGAGGTATTTCCTTCCATGATCGTTGGAGAGGTTATATCTGTATGTGTCCCGGACTCCTCTGCGTTGGTGGACATTCCGCCTGCAATCATATTCCCCAGTTCTCCACTAAACGATGAAAGCATTTCTCCTTCTAAACTCATTCCATACATGCTCTCTCCTATAGAGCCAAAAAGTGGTGCCGATCCCGCTAAGACAAGTGATCCTTTTATTTCTCCGGTAATCCCAATGAGTACTCCAAACTCCAACTCTAAGGGTTTTTCGTACAATTGAGGTTTTCCGATATCTATATTTAAAGGAATCACGCTCCTCACCGATTGTATCGTGCCATTCAGGATGTTTGTTACAGATTCAGTACTTTTCTCAGCCGTTGTTGTCATCATTTACCTACTTTCTTTTCCACTAAAATTTTCATAAAAAAAGGCTACTCACAAAACATTGAATAGCCAAAAAGATCTTACTTGGCAGCCAGGCAATCATCATTCTTCCAGGTCATAAACCCAAAAGAATATTAGACCCTGAGCTTTGCGTCCTAACCTTTCGGAAAGTTTGCCTTTTTCGATGTGTATATGAAACTTGTATACTAGTTATATCGTCATACAATAGAAAAGTATTTAGAATTCTGAAGATGAAAATTTCTTAAAATGAAAATCCGTAATTTTCAGTCTTCTCCTATGAGATGCAAGGTTTCTAAAGCACAAACCACTTGTTTCTAATTGCCGTCAGAACAGCATTGGTACGGTCCTCCACTTCCAAGGTTCTTAAGATGGAACTGACATAAATTTTAACCGTTTTTTCTGTGATAAATAAAAACTTTGCTATTTCCTGATTTTTGTATCCTTTTGTAAGCAGTTCAAGCACTTCCCATTCACGCTTTGAAAGGATTCCAACAGGACGGGGCTTGGCATGATTATGAAGACGGGAATAATCATTTAGAAAGATCTGGTTAATTTCAGGGTGAACATATCGCTTTCCCTTAACGATTGTCTGGATGGCATACGTCAGCTCCTCTTTTTCCATACCATTAAAGAAATACCCATTCAGATTTAACTTTAATAGATCAAAAAGCTCCGGGTTATCCAGTGTTGAAAACCAGACGGCGACTTTTATATTCTGACTTTTATAGAAATCAATGATTTTAGACTCATCCATATTCGTGTCTAAATCTATAATTAATAAACGGATACTTTCATAATCATTTAGTAATACTTCCTGATTTTCAGGCCCATAAGCCGTAAATTCAATTGCTGGAAAGAGGGTTTTCAACTCATGCACTAATATATCTCTCATTAAAGACGGTTCTTTTAATAATGCAATTCTCATGATGTCACCTCCGAATGATCTATTCTATCTTAACAAGAAACCTTCTTAAATAGTTCGGTGGAATCATGGGAAAAAAGCCAAAAATCCCCTTTCCATAGAAGAATTAGCTATTTTTACAGCTTAAACTGGTTAACCAGGCCGTTTAATTCTTCCGCCAACTTTGATAGTTCTATAGAGCTTGCCGATATTTCATCCATTGAACTATTCGTTTGCTGGGCAGATGCTGAGGTCTGTTCCACACCAGCCGCTGTCTCCTCTGATACAGAAGCAATTTCCGAAATGGAACCGTTCATGTCATCACTCGTACCAGCAATTTGGGACAGATTTTGGGACACGGTTTCTATACTTTGAACCATTTCTTCCACGGAATGATTAATGTTTTCCAAGGTTTCCCCTGTTCTTTGAATCTGAGTTGTTCCGCTTTCGACTTCAGAATATCCATTTTCTAATGCTTCCACCACATTTGTTGTTTCTGTTTGTATCCCATCAACGATCCCCGTGATTTCTGTTACCGAATGCGCTACTTGTTCAGCAAGTTTCCTTACTTCATCTGCTACAACGGCAAATCCTTTTCCATGCTCACCGGCACGAGCAGCTTCGATAGCAGCATTTAAAGCTAATAAATTGGTTTGCTCGGCCACATCCTGAATAACCGTCACTAATTTTGATATTTGTTTTGATTTCGTATCCAATCCGTCTACTTTTTCTACAGCTTCTTTCACAATTTGATCGATATTGGACATTTCTTCCACGGATTGTTCCATCAATTTTTGACCATTAACGGTCATCGTCAAAATTTCATTAGAGGACTGATGGATTTTTTCCCCGTTGGAATAGGCTTCCTGTACTTTCCCAGTAAAAGAATTGGAATGGGAAGCAAGTTCACTGGCTTTGTTGGCCTGGTTTTCTGACCCTGAAGCAATTTCCTCCATCGTACTTGCGATCTGCTCTGAACCATTTTTTACTTCGCTGGCTGATTGGGATAATTCTTCACTATGAGATGTAACTGTTCCTGAAACTTCATTAATTTTTTGCAGTAACTCCCTTGTTTGTCCATTCATTTGGTTCGTAGCTTCAATCAGTTGGCCCATTTCATCGTTATATGGATTATTTAAATCTTCATGGCTTAAGTCTCTGTCTGTTATCGTCTGCATCCTTTCCACAACGAGCTTTATTGGATTCGTAATCTTCCGGGCTGTAATGAATGCTGCCAGAACTCCAACAATGACAATAATCCCAGCGACTATCATACCTAAGATTGCCATTTGCTCACCATTGGACTGAATCTGCTCACCCTTTTTCTGAATAACTTCTTCACGATTATTCGCCAGTGTTTCGAAACCGTCTATCAGCTCTCGCGCAAGTGGCTGAACCTCCTCCCTCATAATGTTCATCGCAACTTCTTTGTTGCCATTGTCGTACTCCTTATAAACCTTATCCGTTAAGGTTCCCCATTCAATTTTTTGATCAATCAATTCTTTTGCCTTTTCGGAATCGGACAACTCCAACACCTGATTCTCTAACGCAATGCTTTCTTCTATGTATGAATCAAAACGTTCTCTATATTGCTCATCTTCATACAACAAAAACCCACGAATTAATGCTGTTCTTTCCGCCATGTTAAAGGCAATCTTTTCATCTGCAATTAATAAAGTCATTTGCTCTTCCATAATTTCATCAATGTCCTGATTAGATTGGTAAGTCGAATATATATTGAACCCTGCTAAAACGAGAACCAATAGCATAATTAATGAAAAACCAAGCAAAATTTTGGTTCGTAACTTCTTAAATTGAAATCTTTTACTCATTATTTCACCTCTACCCTTCTTCAGCTGTCCGATAGCCGATTTCCAATTAGTGTGATTTGAAAAAATAAAGTGAAACCACCAATGAAATCCACAATCCACAAATCAAGTGACCGATACTTACCGGTAAAATTTTGTATCTATGGCAACCCTGTTTTTTAATGGAATAAATTTTCAAAAGACACAGAAAGTATCATAATCTAAATCAGCAGTCACAGTCAATGACATATTTGTGAAATTACGCTATATTTTTTACTATCTGCCTGGAACTATAATACATTTACGTGAGCAAATAGTCCTGATCAAATTGTGCGTGATGGCAGACATCATTATATCTGCAAAATATATATATAAAGAGGTAAAATCGTAAGCAAAAAAATCCCCCGGAAGAAAAATTCCGGGGGATTCTATACTCTATTAATTATTTATTTTCAAGTACCTTAAGTGCTTCTCGGTTAAATGCTGGAATATCATCCGGCTGACGGCTGGTTACCAGCTGGTTGCAGCATACAACGACTTCTTCATCCACGAAGTTTACCCCAGCATTCTCAAGATCAACCTGAATGGACTTGTATCCAGTCGCCTTACGCCCATCAAGAGTTTTCGCCGTAATCAATAGCTGGGGACCGTGACAGATTGCGAAAACCGGCTTCTTTTCATCCATAAAGTGTTTACTGAAGGTAACAAAACGCTCATCGTCCCGTAAAATATCCGGTGAAAAGCCACCTGGTATTAATAACGCATCAAAATCTTCAGGTTTTACATCATCAATAGAAGCGTCAATTTCCACTTTTGCTTCACCTTGTTTCCCTGTTACGGAGGTTCCTTTTTCCTTTTCAATAACCGTTAGCTCATGTCCTGCCTCTTTCAATGCTTCTGCAGGCTCTGTATATTCCACGTCCTCAAACATATTCGTAAGTAAAACGGCTACTTTTTTACCCATAGGTGGTCCACTCCTTTTCGTTAACGTATGATGTGGTGATAGTTAAATGCATCTATCAGCCACTTTAAATTGTAAGATCCCTCTATTCCCCAGTCAATTTAACTGCCTGCAAACAAAAGCGAAACCCATTTATCCAGCTTACGGCTATATAAAGTCAGACCCTCGCCTGTCTTTGTTTTTTACCTATTATAATCTATGCCAATAGACATTTTCTCCGTATAGTTTCCTGAATCCAAATCAATTTTCTCATCCAGTATTTTCATCAAATGCCGTTCTTTTTCCTGATTGATGTTTCGGTAATGATGGAGGTCGCCGGGCTGTTTATCCTTTTCGTCTGCAAGGTGCACGACCGTTTGTAAAGAATTTAATTCAAATTGACCTTGTGGAAGTGCCGATTCCGTGTGAAATAAAATGGCATGGGAAATCTCTTTTGCTGCCTTTTTATCTTCTCCTAAACGAACCAGCAGTTTGTGCGCACGCTCCGCCCCTTTAATAGGGTGTATATCACAGTCCTGATACAATTGATAGTCCCATTCTCCATCACGAAACCATGTATAATGGCCAATATCATGCAAAAATCCGGCTTTTGCAGCCCAATCCGGATTTGCATCGTATTTATGAGCCAGATTGAACGCATGAGAGGCTACAGATATCGCATGGGCCATTCCCGCACGTCTCACATATTTTTGCGCAATTGGATGCTCATAAATCATTTGTAAGGTCACATCCCGCATCATGAACATCCCCTTTCGATATTTTTATCAGTGAGGCTTTCTCGATCCCACTGATGGTTCGTTTACTGACCGTTTATCCCTTTGTCCTGTTTGGGTACCCCCGGCAATGGATAGTGGTGTTACGGCCAGTTCATACGTGATAAATTATTGGATATGTTATCACGTTTACACGGTCACTTCAATTGATTTGAACCATTTTCACGGATGCTCCTTGCCATTCTTAAAGAGGAGGGAAAAAGCCATGGCACTGTTCAAAATATTGTCACTTTATTCTATAATGGAGAGTGGCAGCAGCATGGAAATATTTAAACGTACTGGGAGGTGATTACACATGGCATCCTCAGAGCGAAAATGGGCCCTCGTTATTTTATTCACTGTGTTACTGGCCTACCTTCTTCCTTATACAATATTCACTAATGTGGCAGCATGGTATGGAAGTTTTCTGCTATGGACAGGATTAACGATGGTTATCATTGGCGTGAACTATTTTATTACAAAGGATTGGGGTAAATAACCATGACAACGACTTATGTATGGTCAGCTATCGTCATCTACATTATTCTGGCGTTATTCATTGCTGTTTTATCAAGGCGAGGGAAACAGACCACCATGGATAGCTACTTTCTTGGTAATCGAAAATTAAATGGATTTGTTTCTGCACTAAGCTATAGCGCTACCACTTACAGCGCATTTATGCTAGTGGGGTTAGCCGGCCTTACCTATAACGGTGGTGTCGGAGCATTAGGGTTTGAACTCATCTATCTGATTGGCGTATCTTTAGTTGCCTTTTTTGGACCAAGATTCTGGTTAGCAGGGAAAAAATACGGGTACGTTACCCCCTCTGAAATGCTGGGTGATCGTTACCAGAGCAAACTGGTTGCTATTGTCGTGTCCCTGTCAAGCTGTCTCTTTTTAATTCCTTACAGCGCTGTTCAATTATCCGGTGTCGGCTACTTGCTGCAAGGTGTGACAGATGATGCCATTCCCTTTACAACAGGTGTCGTGATCGCAACTGTGTTAGCCATTGTTTATTCCTATATTGCCGGAATCCGTTCTGTTGCCTGGACAGATGCTCTGCAGGCCTTGTTTATGGTCATCACATCAACCACTGTTGTGCTTATCATTATCAATCGTTTAGGTGGGTTGGACGGGTTCTTTCATACGCTTGAAACAGAACGCAGTGAACTGCTGACTGTTCCGGGAAACGGCTACTTCAGTTTTACTACCTTTTTAGGATTAACGATTCCGTGGTTTTTCTTCAGTCTATCGAATCCTCAGGTGAGTCAGCGACTGTTTATGCCGGCATCCCTCAAAAGCCTCCGTACGATGTTAATGGGCTTTTTAGGCTTCGGATTGATTTACACGTTAGTTTCAGTCATTTGGGGTTTTACGGCAAGCCTCCAATTTCCTGATTTATCAAACGCAGACTTAGCTACACCAACGCTGTTATCCTCTGACTTAGTTCCGCCTGTTTTAGGTGTGATCGTGATGGTCGGAATTATGGCAGCAGCTATTTCAACAATCGATTCCATACTTCTCACACTATCCTCTTTATTTGCTCGTGATGTGTATGGGAATGTGAAAAAAAACACAAGTGATCAGATGCAGCTTCGAATCGGGAAATTGGTGATACCAGTAATCGCAGTCCTCGCCTTTCTATTTGCACAATTGGAATTAAACCTGATTGCGGTATTGTCTGTATCATCCTCGGCTGGATTACTAGTTGTCGTTCCATCCATCATCGGCACCTTTTTCTGGAGCAAAGGCACGGCTTCCGGGGTCTTAACAAGTGTAATCACAGGTAGTTTTTTGGTAATCATGCTCGAAGTTTCACAAACAACACCTTTTGGACTCACTTCTGGAATATGGGGGCTACTCACTTCCAGCTTCTTATTTATAACCGTTAGTTTATTAACGAAAGCCCCCGAGAAAAAAGCGAATGAATTTTTGGGATATATTAAAAAGGAATTGAAGAAAAATACCTGAAAATAGTTAAACCATGCGCAGATCAGCATCAGGTCCGCGCATGGTTAATTTTTAACAGCATGACAAGTCGGGTTTTTAGTTATTATGGTTTGCTGTTTCTCTGATAGCTTCGATTTGTCATCCATTCAAACTGAAGAACACGCAGTTTAAACAATGTTAGGGGATCACGGTAGGTCTCCGGATTTTTTCTCATATGGTTGAGTTCCTCATTTGTTCTTTCAATCAGCTCTTGGGTTTCGGTTAACGTTTCATTTAGTACTTCATAGGGCTGAATGAAAAATGTACCCACATCCCACTCCAGAGAATGCTCAAACAGCTCAAACTGCTGCATGAACTCATTTGAAATCGACTTAACCGTCTCGCTGTAATCCTTCCTTTCAATAGAATTTTTTAACTTTGCCTCCAGTTTTTCTTTATCCTGTCTGATCACATCAAACAGTTTTCCTGCGCCCTTCCATAAGATCTGTGAAGAAGTTGTGCTTTTCAATATATTCCGGTTTTCAATCTGCAAACTTCCCCTTGTCATTCGATGGACATCCCGCTTCCAGTCTTGCAGGATTTTAAAATCACCGTTCAGGGAAATCTTATGCTCAGTAAATTGACGATTAAGGTCCCCACTTAATCCATCTAAATCACCCTGAAGATTCTTAAATTCCTCTTCATTATCCTTAATCCATCCATGCAGGTCTTTATGAAAGGAAGGTAAAATCTCATCTTTCACATACTTCCCGACTCGTTTATTCATTTCAGCATTCACTTCATCATGGATCTGTTCAAAATCGGAATCTTCATCCACGATATCAGAACTGTTTCTTAATATTTCCGGTATCCTGGATTCAAGCTTTTGGCGTATATTCTCCTTCATTTTCCGATAACTGTCTTTCATATTTTTTATTTTCGTATCTTCAAGATGATTCACCTTTTTAAGGGCATCATTGATTTTGGCACGGGTTTCATTGTTCCATTTCATTTCGTCCAT
Organism: Virgibacillus sp. MSP4-1; assembly: GCF_010092505.1. NCBI lineage: Bacteria > Bacillati > Bacillota > Bacilli > Caryophanales > Bacillaceae > Virgibacillus > Virgibacillus sp. MSP4-1. Next base: position 469,274 of record NZ_CP048021.1, on the reverse strand, counting down.
CAGGGAACTTTCCATTTCTACTCGCTGATCAAGCATATAGGTAATGGTCTGCTTCACAAAGTGCAGAAGTTTTCGCGTACGTTTTTCTTTTCTGTTTGCTTCATGAGTGATCATTCTGATAAAGGAAGAAATCTCCTCTACTCCTGTCTCCTGACTGAAATCGCTCAGTATCCTGGCATTTGGAAAGTACGTATGAATTCTTGATATGGTGTTCGTTTTCATTTCCTGATGATGAATACGATGTACCTGTTCACTTAAAAGAAGGAAGTGAATCGTAAGTTCCGGCACCTCTTCCGCAAGTGTTACCGCCATATCCAATTCCTCAGGGGTAAGGGGGGAATCAACATTTATAGTGAACAATAAACTGTCCGCAGCCTGAAGATAAGGCAGCATTTCCTTGTGATTTGCAGTTCCGGGATAAATTACGGCCAGATGATGGGTATTCAAAAATGGTGCCGGTACCTGGAAATCAACCATCGCTTTCTGGTTTTGTACTTGTTGCTGAACGTCTTCCAGATTTTCCATCCTTTGCACTTTATCTTCAGTAATGATCTGAATATTCGTATCCTCAGCCCCCCTTACAAATACAGTAGCTGATGTGGGTTCCCCGATAAGCTCCTGTTGAAGAAGCCGGTTGAAAACGGTTCTTCTCCCATCTACAGATGTACCCCAGATCATCAAACGGTGCTCGTTTAAATCAGTCAATTGCCGGACGAGATTCTCTGCACGAGCATCCAGGGCCACTCCTTTATCCCGTGCCCAATTCAGCAAGGTTTCGAAAAGCTTAAGACACTCATCTAAAACATTTTCATAGTCAGGGGATTCACTCACCCTGTGCTCAGCCCGTCGAACGACTGAATCATCTATATCTTCCGGAAACATCTCATTCCATGCGAGGACGGCTGAACCTGCGAATAGATCATCTGAATGCGTCGATAGATGTATCCAGTTCGTTAAGTAGTTTGGGAGTAAAGGAGATAAATCCTTAATGAAATAAGTGCCATCCATCAGCTTCAAAAAGCTCTCCTTGTATAAGGGCGATAGAGTTCGCCACATATGGTTTTGCCCTTTTTCCATATTCATCAGCCATTTATTCATTTCCATCAGCCAGGAAAAGTAAAAATCGGTCTGCTGGTAACTTTTCCATAATGCGGCCGTCAGACTTTCAAACCTGGCCAGCTGAATGGAATAAAGGGTTTTTAACACCTCTGTAAAATAATGAGGCTCAAAAGCGATCGTATGCCCGGCTCCTGCATAGCCCTCAATGATTTCAAACCAGTGTAAAGACTCTGTTCGCAAAGCCTCATTTACAGCAAGATGAATAGCCTCCTTCCATTCCTCACGTTCTTCAAAAAATGCTCTGGCTATATCCGTCACATCAGGATCATCCGGGTTCAGCTCAACCGCCTTTTTTATCGTATCCATGGCTTTGTCTGACTGGTCCAGCTGTATGTATAATGAAAATAGCTGCAAAAGAATCTCTGACTTTAACTCCATTGAATCTGTTTCAACCGCTTTATAGTAATCCTCTGCAATGGCCAGTAATCCAAGTTCAAAGTGGGCATCGCCAAGATTTTTTTGTGCCCATGGCTGCAGCTCATTCGAAACATTTTCCCACTTCAGGATCGCTGATTCATAGTCATCATTAAGATAGTAAACCTCTCCCTGAGCAAATCGGATAGCGGACAGCTCCGGAATGTCACTTTTATGCTCACTTAAATACATCTCTCCCAGGACTTTAATGGGATGCACATTTTGGACGCCATCCATAAACGTCTGATAATATGATTTATTAATCAACTGTTCCTCAATTGTCATTTTAATCCCTCGCTGTACACACATTGTGCCATAATAAAATCTATACACTTCACACATTTTACAGAACAAAAAAATGGCTCTACTTATAATAATCGATGTGAACGGGATTTTTATGAGGATAATCGAAGGATTAAGCGTAAAAAAGCCCAAACCGTCATTGGTTTTGGGCTCTTCTGGATTCCTTTATGATTTTTTCTTTAAATAGTCTACCATTCCCATCGCACAGACCTGCATATCCATATTTAAATACGGATATGCTTCGTGGTCCCGGGAAAGTCCCTGTTTATCCAGGTATTGACCTATTTCATTCAGCAATCCCTCTGCGACAGCTCCTCCCATTTCTTTATCAGAAGCATCGGCCATATCAGAATAAATCTGTTCACCAATTTCCATAAATTTCGGAAGCCAGTAGCGCATCTGTTCATATACGTGCTGGGGATTTGCCGATTGACCATAATGCCCAAAATTTATCGCATCAACGTCAAGCTTTTCTATTTTTTCAAGGGAGTTCATCATAGCTGCAGGGTCGAACTGATTAGGAGAAGTTGTCGGGAGTATAAACTCAAATGGTGTTTTCGGGTACAATATACCGATTGTATCGCCGGTAAACATACCGTTACTGTAGGAATCGTGAATGGAAAAATGATGTTTGGCGTGCCCGGGGGTATCATAAAACGTTAACGTACGATTTTTCCCAATCTGAAGGGTTTCCCCATTCTCCTTCACCATCAATCGATCTTCGGGCACAGGAACTATAGGATCAAACAGTTTTTCAAATAAATCTCCATACACCATCTTCGCTCCCGCTATTAATCTGGAAGGATTAGCAAGGTGTCGTTTGCCTTTCGGATGGACCACAACAGTAGCATTCGGGCACTTTTCCAGAAAAACCCCTGCTCCGCCTGCATGATCAAGATGAATATGGGTCACAATGATATAGTGCACTTCCTCAGGTTCAATCTCCAATTCTTTCAGCCCCTCTAAGAGATGGGGAACGGAAGGACTGGCACTCGTTTCGATAATGGTCAGTTTCTCATCATGTAAAACAAATGAACCTGTTCGTTTCTCCAGGTTTAAGTCGTACAAATCAATCAGACTTGTTTTAGGGTCTAACTCTATCGATCTTGTCATCTTCAAAACACCTCTTTCTGTATCTATTTCTCTATCATTATTTCAACAGAAACTCAGATATACCTGCTAAAAAAAAGAGTGCATTTTCACCAGGAAGACACACTCCTTTACTCCATTTATGCCCTTTTAACGGTTTGCAAAAAATTCTTCCGCTTTCTTTAAATACACCTCTTGATCAGGGGTCATATCAAACTCTTCCACAATTGCATCAACAGGACAGACAGCTACACAGGCACCGCAGTCGATGCAAATATCCGGGTCTATGTAAAATTGATCCTTACCTTCTTCAATACATTCAACAGGACAGACTTCCACGCACTCTCCTGCTTTCTCCTCCTGACACGGGCTTGTAATGACAAATGCCATGTAAATACCTCCTATGTTGCAAAAATATGTCGTTTCTATGTTCCAGTATACGCTTTCTATCGGTATAAATCTAATCATTTGAACATAAAAAGGAACACAATTACGAAAGAAGACCCAGAATACACAAGTTTGAAATAACCTGTATATTCGGGGTCTTAAAATCAGGTTTGGATATACCGGCTAAAACGCTTCTCCAGCCGTTCCTGAAAGGCAGAAATAACGATACATAATGACCAGTAAATAAGAGCAATCAGAACATACATCGTCATATGATCATATGTCCTGCCACCCACAATTTGTGCCTTTTGGAATAGCTCGGGGACCGTAATGACTGCGGCCAGAGAACTTGCCTTTACTAAGTCCAGAAAGACATTCGTCAATGGGGGCAGGGCAATCCGTGTTGCCTGCGGAAGAATAATAGACCCCAGCGTTTTCCATTTTGTTAATCCTAAGGCCTGGGCAGATTCCCACTGTCCGGATGGCACACTGTTTAACGATGCCCGATTAATTTCCGCTATATAGGCCGCACTGTTTAATCCAAAACCAATAATGGCTGCCATATAGGCGGATAATTCAATTCCTGCATACGGCAGCCCATTATATAAAATAAACAGAAAGACAATAATGGGGGTTCCCCGCATAAAGGAAATATAGAGACGCACCGGCCATCTTAAAAGAATAGTCCTGGAGTTTCTCCCCAATGCAAGAAACAACCCAAGGATTAAACCAATACCCATAGCAACAAAGGAAACGGCAATGGTCATGGGAAGCCCCCCTAAAACAAACGGAAGGCTGTCAATCGCTAACTTTGGATCAAAAAGGTTACTGACATCAAATTCAGAGATATTAATTTCCATCATAAGAAATCACCTATAGGTCAAGTCCTTCAACTTCCTTAATCTCTTTGTCAGGAGGTGTTGACGCATCTTTTCCACCAAAGAACTGTTCTGAAAGCTCTTTTAACGTTCCATCCTCACGCATATCCTTCATAACCTGATTGATTTTCTCACGGAAAACCTCGGCATCTTTTTGCATGACCAGGGCCTGTTCTGATGGATGGAAACGCAGGTCAGGATGCAGGGTTACATCAATTTCCGGCAGCGCCTCTAACGCCAGACTTTGCAGGTAATAATCATTCATAACTAAATCTGTACGTCCATTTTCAACATCCCGTAAATATACATCGTTCGTTACATTTGTGTAAGTTTTAATTTCAGCTCCGAAATGCTTGGCTATTTGACTGAATACCGTAGTTGCACCGCCACCGGCGATTTTCCCTTCAAGATCCTCCAGCGTCTGTATACCGGATAAATCATCTTCCCTGACAATCATTGTTGCATAAGAATACTTATAAGGCTTACTGAAAGCAAAATTCTTTTTTCGTTCATCAGTAACTTCAATGTCATTTGCGACTAAATCGATTCTGCCACTATCCAATGAAGAGAGCATAGAGTCAATTCCCATAATTTCAAAAGAAACATCTAAATCAAGACGCTTGGCCATCTCTTTGACAATTTCCACATCATAACCAGTGATCTTATCGGAGTCCTCAGGATAATAGGATGCCGGATACAAGGTTCCTGAAGTTCCAACGACAATCTCACCAGCTTCCTGAATTTCTTCCCACTTGTTTGAAGGTTCTGACTTTTCTGCATCCCCTCCGTTATTTTCCCCTTCCATATTTCCACATGCCGTCAATATTAAAAGACCCATGAAGAATATGACTGCTGAAATTTTCCGTTTCACACGCTCAACCCCTTTTTGTTTCATTATTTAAACATTTTAAAATATAACAGATTATCTCTTTAAATTCAACATTCTATTTATCTGTAACAGTTTTTTTATACTTCTGTTATACAATTCGTTTATAAAAATGATTCGAAGGTCTTATGTATTTGTTCAGGTGATTCCTCCATTAATCAATAATCCATTTTATTATGATTAATGGGTAGACATTCTCACTAAAATGAATTGGATAGCGAATGATTTGCTGACTAGCAATCGTATAAGATAGCATATAATATAAAAAATAACTTTAGACTTTATCAGTATCTATATCAACAGGAGGTCAACATTCATGAAAGCAGTGGTTATTGAAGAATATGGCGGAAGAAATCAATTAAAAATGAAAGAAATTCCTAAACCGGAAATCGGGGAACACCAGGTACTAGTGGAGATGTATGCTACTTCCATTAATCCAATTGATTGGAAAGTGAGAGAGGGGTACCTGAAGGAAGGGCTGCCATTTGAATTTCCAGTTATTTTAGGCTGGGATGCAGCTGGAGTAATCACAGAAACAGGTTCGAAAGTGACAAAATTTCAGATTGGAGATGAAGTATTCGCCCGCCCGGACACAACCTCAACAGGTACATACGCTGAGTATACAGTCGTTGATGAGCATTTACTTGCACCCAAACCAAAAAAACTCGATTTTAAAGAGGCAGCTTCCGTACCCTTAACCGGACTAACTGCCTGGCAGTGCCTTGTCGATTTCTCAAATATCAATAAAGGGAACAAAGTCCTTATTCATGCAGGGGCTGGAGGAGTTGGCAGCTTTGCCATTCAAATTGCCAAGCATTTTGGTGCCTATGTTGCTTCTACGGCAAGCGGGAAAAACGAGGGCCTTTTAACGGAACTAGGCGTTGATGAGTTCATTAATTATAAGGAACAAAGATTCGAGGATATCCTTCATGACTATGATATTGTGGTGGACACCCTCGGCGGTGAAATCATGGATAAGAGCTTTCAAGTGCTGAAAGATGGGGGGAAGTTGGTTTCAATAGCCGGCAATCCCGATGAGGAAAAAGCAAAAGCCCGGAATATAAAAGCTGGTTTTCTCTGGCTTGAGCCTGACGGAGAACAGCTTGATCAATTAGGAATACTCATAGAATCAGGAAAAGTAAAACCTGTCGTTGGCCATGAATTTCCTTTTACCGAAGAGGGAATTAAAGAAGCTCATAAATTAAGCGAGACTCACCATGCGAAAGGGAAAATTGTCATTCGGATGAAATAACTCATAGGAGCCAGGAACAAAGGCGGAAGCGCCCGTTTGTCCAGCTACGGCTCCCAGGCCCAAGCGGTCATAAGCAGAATAACCTCCATGGCCAAAAAGCGGCCACTCCGGATATTCTGCTTATGCCGTCGGGCCTAAACGGTCGCCTCCGCTTTTCTATTAGCGACGTACGGACTGGACTGAGCCGCAGGAGATAAAGTGAAACTTCAATCAGTGGGGTTCATCCCCACTGATTGTTAGTTGAACAAATCGGGTGTTTACTGGCTGTTGACCCCCATTTTTTCTCACAGGGGGTCTTACAGACAGTTAACACGCGGAAAAGGAAACACGACGAACGGAGAGAGTCGATGTTGACTTATCGGACGGAGGTGAAGGAAGTCTCGCTAGTCGCTGGGCGCTGGAGCCGGACGTGGTCTCTCATGTCTATATCATCCACAATCCGTTTATTTTATAATTTCCTAGACAGCTAGAAAGGTTAACTCTGCTTCCAGAATTACCTTTTTGGTTGACTATGACAAATTCAGATTGTACGAGTGTGAGTGTCATTTAAATGCTTTGTACAGTTATACAAAGAGCAGTCCCACTTATCATCTTTATATTCTAATATCGTAACCGATGTATGTTCCAATTCCGGCTTTTCCCATTGATTGGGAAGAAGCCTCTTTAAGGTGAGTCCAAGCAACAATCCATGACTAACAACGAGGATTCGCTTTCCTTTGTATGCAGCAGAAATCTCCTCGACAAATTCTGTCCCTCTTTTTGCTATTTCATCATCTGTCTCCATGCCAAGACCCAATTCGCGCCAGTTACGGCCCCATTTTTGCAACCTTTCCTCTTCCGTTGTTCCTTCAACCTCCCCGCAGTTTTTCTCCCGGATTCTTGGGTCATGGTGATGAATAGGGACTTTTATCTCCCTTCCAATGATTGAACCTGTCTCAATCGCCCTGGACAAATCACTGGTTATGATCATATCCCATTCTTCTTCCCGCGAAAGCCTTTTTCCGGCCTTTAAAGCCTGACTTCTGCCGATCTCATTCAAAGGAACATCCGAGATTCCCTGCGCCCTGCCTGTCGCGTTCCACTCTGTTATGCCATGCCGGATGAAACCTAATGTTGTCATAACCTCTTCCCCCCAGTCAGAATAAATTAACCGTCCAAAAATTGATATAAGTCTAGCCTCCACCAGTATCTGCAAACACAGACTTACTCCTTGTCAATTTTTGAATATTCATGTTTATAAATTTAAAATATTTATTTGAATTTTCCTAAATATTATAGCATACATGACTTATTCAGATGAATCCCTTCGTTTTCAGCCTCTTATTCTAAGGATTAATGCTAAATCGGTGGAAATTTCGTTAATCTAGGACTTTTAATCAGTCAAGTGAATGCGGGCATCAATCTAATTGCTGAGTTTATCAGGCAAAAACTCTGATTCATCCAGCAGTTTATACCATTTATCAGTCGCTCCGGATTATATCTGTCACTTTGGTGGTGATTTCCGTCTGAATTTGGAGTTTATCAATCAAAATTCAGGATTTATCGGTCAAAAAATACAGGGAATCCATCTCTCATGCCGATCCATCCGCCACCACAGTCCAGGAATCCGTTAACACAACAAAAATCCCCACATCCTTTAACGCTTTAAAGGATGTGGGGACAGTCCCAAACTATGGCAGGCTTTCACAAGCGAGGCCGTTGCCATCCCGGTCCAGACGGTGCGGATCGCTGTTCGGTCCACCAGCTGCCTCGAAAAAGTTTTGTGCCTGATTATGAGTATCAAAATCTCCGCAGTCGCGGTCCGGACCATCAGGATCGTAAATGACCTCTCCTGATCCAGAGCCGGAGCTGCCGGAATCAGAACCGCTCGAACCCGAACCGGACCCGGAACTCGAGCCACCATCCGAAGAGTTTCCTGACGCCGAATCATTAAAGCCTTCCTCTGTTACATAACCGTTAATACTCCAGATTCCCCGATTGGCATTCACAGCCTTCGTTTGCGCTTTTACATAAGCATCATAGTGAGTATATGGCGGGTCATATACGTAAGCCAGCCGTGCAAGGCCTTTTTCCAGAAGCATCTGGTTAAACATTTTTCCATCAACCCAGATATAGGCAAGCAGACGGTCATAGTGATCCCGTTTTGGTCCATCAAATTCAATCTGCACCTGTTTTCCGGATAAAGTATTCTTTGCAAAAGAGCTTGCTTCAGGTCCATAGGGCTGAACCGGTTTACTTGGGTGAACGGTCTCCGGTGTATCCACTAACAAAAGACGAACATCTTCTGTTTTTCCTTTATATTGAATTTCAATTGTATCCCCATCAACTACCCTCGATACTCGGGCTGATTCCAAATTTGAATTGGGAGATGGTTTATCTGATGACTGTGATTCGTTCTTTCCCTTGGACGAATCAGACGAATCCTCTGTTTCAGGGTCATTGTCCTCCTTTGTTTCACTATTTCTGCTTGTTTTGTCCTGGTTATTTTCCTGATCTGATTTTTCGTCTTCCTCATCTGCATCCGAACTTTTATCCGCAGACTTCTTATCTTTATCCTTTTCATCCTTGCGCCCTTTATCATCTACTGTTTGATCCGTTTCTTCCTTTTCCTCTACGTTTGCATCTTCATTCTTTTTATCAGGAGAAGTCGATTCCTCCGTTGGTCCTGGTAAAAACAGACTGAAAATAAACAGGGCCAAACCGGCTAAAAAGAGATGTTTAATATTTTTTAATGATTTCCGTTTAAATAAATACACAACGAGCATGATCGCAGCTGCCATAAACACTAATAAGCTAATACCCATAACCGCGGGACCCACAGCATCTCTCTCCTTTATGTACAATCTTTATATGAATTTTTCAAAAGAGGTTTTGAAAAACATTCCAAAATATGATTTTATAAAACCATTGTACGTTTTTCAAGTGAATCCTTTTGGGGGTAATTTATTTTAATTGAAAAAAGAAAACCCAGCCAAAAAAGGCCGGGGAGCATGCTATTGATTAATATACTTTTCAAACACATTACCAAAGTCTTTCTGGTGAAACTTTTCATGATTGGAATGGAGCCAGGAAAATCCGTACTCCGTTATTTGTTTGAATTGATCAGCCAGGTCGGCAGCGTTTGTACGGGAGTTTTGCAGAACATTGACAGCCTTGTCAAGACTCTGTTCACTCATTTTTAACATGACTTGGTTTTCCTGAGTGGCCTCGGAAATATACACTAATGCCTTATAAAGATCATTTAACTGTTCAATCTGATTTTTATCTACATCGATGCTGAATTCCTGATTCCCAAGTGAAAACTTAATTTCGATATCTAAATCAACACGTCCCGCTGTTTCCAGAAGCACATTCGAAATCTGATGCTGAAAATAAGGATAACGCCGAAGTGTCCGCTTGGAGGAGACCGCGTTTTCACCGTCCACATGAATGAACGCCAAATTGGTAAAGCAGTATTCATCCGCTTTTGTTTTAATAAGAAAATAGATCTTCTCATCGTCCTCATGGCGAACATAATCATCCGCATCCGTTTTGTCAAAATCTTTGGGCTCAATGATTTTTCCAATATCCGATAATCCCAGCGCATCTGAAGCAAACTTCTTTAACATCCTTCCATTCCCCCTAACTGAAATTGAAATACACCATCTGTATTTAAAAAGACTGCCTGATTCCCGCATTCATTATGTAGTAGCTGCAACGGCACAGATGATATATATCTGGTATTATTTTACCACCAATTTCAGAATTTTCATATTTTATTTTCACAAATGTATAGGCGGGGAATTCATTTGTAAGCGGTTTAAGTGATAGGGCGTGGACTATCGGTCTGTTCCGTGGCTGTATCCATCGATTTGATGCTTTTATCAGTCAGTTTCGCGGATCTATCCACCGATTCGCTGCGGATATCCATTCAGGAAAATTCCATCCGTTTGTTTGGGCGGTGAATCCATCTATTTGGATGGAAATCAAGTCTGTTTCTCTATTTTATCCACCTGTTCCGGCAATGTATCAGTCAAAATCCACAGGGTATCCATCAACACCTGAAGTATCCGTCAATTGAACGGGTTTATCAATCGATTTAGTGATTCTATCCGCCGATCTACCGGATTTATCCACCCTACCAATGCGGATATCAACCCGGGAAGATTTAATCCATTGGAGAAAACCAAAAACACTGCTAACAAATGTCAGCAGTGTGTAAAAGATTGCTAAAACAAAGCTTTAGCAATCTTGATCTGGATTCCCATAATCTATTCAGCATCTACTTCGATGGTGCTCATGATTTCAATATTCTTCAAGGCCTGCGAAGCGAGATGGTCTGCCTCCTGGTTCTTTTTTCTTCCGACGAGCTGATAGTCAGGCTGGATTCCGAGGGAGTCTGTTTTTTCTTCAATCCGGTCCATCCACCTGGATAGCTCCTCTTCAAAGCAGGGCCATTCATCTTTCAGTTGATTGATCACAACCTGGGAATCCCCAACAAATGTGACTGGTAAATGATGGACGCCTAAAAACTCCAGCTCCTGCAACGCTAAATGAAGGGCTGCATATTCCGCTTCATTGTTTGTTTTCAGTTCATCTACTGCAGCATTTTTTCGTAAACGATAAGATTTTCCGTTCTGATCATAATAAATAGCACAGCCCAATCCTGAATGTCTGGAGTCCCGATCAAAGCCTCCGTCGAAATATACCGTAACATTGTGGGGTTCTGTCTGAATGCCCTCCATGTACTTCTTTAATTCCTTCAGTTTCCATGAGCTTTCCTGATGATCGATAAAATGTATATGTCTGGCCCGGCCTGTCTTTTCTAGATCCTCCGCCACCAGCACAGCTTTTTCCACGGTCATTTCCTCTGATTGAAAAAACACTTCCGTTCCTTTAGCTGTTGTATAAGTCCATTCAATTTTTATTTGCACAGCCTACCATCCTTTTTCATTCCATACTCTAGATTCAGTCCGTTTTTATCTTTTGATATAATGGAAAAAATATGCTTAAGCAAACAAAGGCAGAAGCGCCCATTTGTCCAACTGTGGCTCACAGTCACAGGCCCAAACGTCATAGTCAGAATCTCCTGCATGGCAAAATACGGCCTCTCGGGATATTTTACTTGCGCTGTCGGGTCTGAACGTTCGCCTCCGCTTTTCTTTGGTCAGTTGCAACTCCTGGACCAAAGCTGAAAAAACTTAGCAAGGTTATGCTTTTACTCGATTCGCAAGCAGCAGTAACAGGAACGAAAACCCTATGCTGATCCAGACATACGACCATGCCAGCTGATTTTGGCCCGATTCAATGGCAAAATAAATGGCAGTCGGAATGGTTTGGGTCTTTCCCGGAATATTTCCTGCGAACATTAATGTTGCCCCGAACTCGCCGAATCCACGGGTAAAACCAAGAATGAGAGCTGTTAATAATGACCTGGAAGACATTGGGATAATAATATGGGTTAAAAGCGTCCATTCCGAAGCCCCGTCCACTTTAGCGGCTCCGAGAATGTTGGAATCAACAGACTGAAAACCTGTTTTCAAAGATTGGTACATTAATGGAAAAGCAACCACACCTGCTGCGACAATAGCGGCTGTGGGAGTAAATACAATCCCATCACTTCCCAGCCATTCCAAAAGTTTTCCAAAAGGCCCCTGATTCCCAAATACGATAAGGAGAAGAAAACCGATGACACTCGGCGGCAGTACCAGAGGCATAAAAAATAATGTTTCGACCAGCGCCTTTCCTCTTCTTTTCTTCCGGATCATCCCGTATGCAGCGCATATGGCGAGGATAAATGTTATAGCTGCGGCAATGGTTGCCACAAAAAGAGACAGCTGGACCGGATGCCATGACCACATTCTGATCACCTACTTTTTCCCTCAGTTGCTATGACTCCTGATGTTCTATGTATCTATTCCTATGTTCTTAGCGTTAATACTCTTTATGATTCTATTTTACACCAAAACGAAAAGACAAACAGACGTATACCTCTTTTTAACTTACAAAATTTTTTAACGGCCGACTGACTCAAATAGCGTTCAACTTCCATATTGGGGATTTTGATCCATCCCTCACTAATGATTCAGAAATTCACCGGTCATCATTGCCCACTTAGTCTTATGGGTTAGTCCATTCCCCAATGATGGTTAGTTGAACTTATCAGATTTTTACTAGCCGTTTATCCCCCACTCCGTCTTGTTGGACTACCCTCAAAACTTGAAGTAGGGATATTACGTCCAGTTAATACGTGATAAAAATAAGCCGCTTTCCTTCACTTTTTCAGCCGCACGCCGTAGTGTGTCTTTATCCTGGGTAAGTGCAATACGAACATAGCCTTCCCCTTTTTCGCCAAAGGCCTGGCCAGGAACGACAACAATTCCGGCCTCATCCATTAGTTGATAGGCAAATGATTTGGAGTCTGTTCCATGTGGGACCTTGGCCCATACAAACATAGATGCTTTCGGACTTTCAACACTCCAGCCTGCCTGATGCAATCCATTCACAAACTGGTCACGACGCTCCTGATAGATGGTTCGTAAATCATCACTGAACTGTGCGGAATTACGCAAAGCCTTTACCGCCGCTTTCTGTATGGGCAAAAAAACCCCATAATCCAGGTTAGATTTCAGACGACTCAAAGCCTCAATAATTTCGACATTCCCCACCACATAGCCGATCCGGCAGCCAGCCATATTAAAACTTTTGGATAAAGAATTGAATTCAACCCCCACATCCTTAGCACCTTCAATAGACAGAAAGCTGACTGGCTTTTCCTCATAATACAATTCGGAGTAAGCAAAGTCATGAAGAATCGTTATTTGATAGGTTTTCGCAAACTCAACGACCTTTTCGAAAAATTCCCGTGAGGCCAGGGCCGGAACAGGATTCCCGGGAAAATTCAAAATCATCAGCTTTGCCTTATTCCTGACTTCCTCAGGGATGGCGTCCAAATCAGGCAAAAAATGATTTTCCTCTTTCAATGGCATTTTATAGGGAGTGGCCTCCGCTAAGGAAACCCCTGTTTCATAAGCTGTATAGCCAGGATCAGGTACTAATATCAAATTACCAGGATCGGTAATGGTCAGGGGCAAATGAACAAGGCCATCCTGTGATCCCATAACCATCAAGGCCTCTTCTTTTGCATCCAGACAGACACCATACCGCTCTTTGTAGTAATCTACTGCCGCCTGAAGAAAATCATCGGTTCCTGTCAATGTATAACCGTACTGAGAGGGATCTTTTACATTTGCGGCTAACTCCTCCCTGACAAATTCAGGTGGGGGAAGATCCGGACTGCCAATACTCAAATCTATCATTTCGCGGCCGTCATTTATCTTTTCTTTTTTATAGTCTGCCAGTTCATTAAAAATAGACGTCTGAAAATGATTCATTTTCCCCGAAAGCTTCATATGTACCTATCCCCTTTAAATATGTGTGTTAGAAAATAATTAAACCTATTATAACAACAGGTTCAGACTAAAAATCAATAAAGATATCAAAAAACTTTGACATCCATTAAAATTTATTGTAAATTCATATAGGCGAACATTATAATTTGTATATATACAATTCGTTCGTATTTTAGGGGGATGACAATGGAAAATGTATTCGATTATGAAGATATTCAGTTGATTCCGGCAAAATGTGTCGTGAAAAGCCGAACAGAATGCGATACTTCTGTAAAACTTGGGGGATATACATTTAAACTTCCAGTGGTACCTGCAAATATGCAAACCATTGTTGATGAAAGAATTGCCCGTTATTTAGCCGAAAACGGTTATTTCTATATTATGCATCGCTTCGAACCTGAAACCCGTCGTAATTTTGTAAAAGACATGCAGGCAGATGGCAGGATTGCATCAATCAGTGTCGGTGTGAAAGAAGAGGAATATCAATTTGTTGAACAACTAGCTACTGAAGGTTTGATCCCTGAATTTATCACCATTGATATTGCCCACGGTCACTCCAATGCTGTTATAGAAATGATCCAGCACATTAAGAAGCACTTGCCAGACAGCTTTGTAATTGCCGGAAATGTGGGAACACCTGAAGCCGTCAGAGAATTGGAAAATGCCGGCGCCGATGCTACTAAGGTCGGGATTGGTCCAGGAAAGGTTTGTATTACCAAAATTAAAACCGGTTTTGGTACTGGAGGCTGGCAACTGGCCGCTTTACGATGGTGTGAAAAGGCGGCAAGCAAGCCTATTATTGCGGACGGAGGAATCCGGACACATGGGGATATCGCCAAATCAATCCGTTTTGGTGCAACTATGGTCATGATTGGTTCCCTCTTTGCCGGTCACGAAGAGTCACCTGGAGAAACCGTTGAAAAAGACGGAAAGCTTTATAAAGAATATTTCGGCTCTGCTTCCGAATTTCAAAAAGGAGAAAAAAGGAACGTTGAGGGCAAAAAAATGTATGTCGATTACAAGGGTCCGCTCCAGGATACGCTGAATGAAATGGAACAGGACCTGCAATCCTCCATCTCCTATGCTGGAGGAAGGGAATTAAAATCCATTCGACATGTTGATTATGTCGTCGTGAAAAATTCTATTTTTAACGGGGATAAGATATACTAAGCAACAGCTAATTCTTCAAACAAAGTAAACTTCTATCAGTGAGGATTTACGGCAAGTTAATACGCGATAAAAACACGAATGGCTCCTCTCGGGAGAAAGTCATTCGTGTCTTTTTTATTGGTCCAGATTTTCACTTTCCATTCGGTCAACAATCCAGTGATCTTCATCATAGACAAGAACATAGGTCATGATTCGGTGCCCTAATAGCTCGTTGTCTCTTTCCTGGTGCACCTTATACTCTGTGCTGCTAAGCTCTTCCAGATCAAAAGGGACATCCTCCTGAAGCCATGTAGGTCCATCCATGGCAACGACATACACTTCTCCATTTTGTTCACGGAAATAGGAATCTGTAAACCATTGAGCAAGTTCAGCTGACATTATGGTTTCCAGCTTTTTTTTCACTTCTTCAAGGGATTGGATACCTGTCACTTTTTGATCATCCCCACTACGTTGATAGAGTTCATTAAATGTTGATTTAAATTCCCTTAAGATCCGAATAGCATCCTCTTTTTCCAATGGTTCCGGCGTCTCTGCCTGTTCTCCCTGGTCAGCATCCTGCAATTGCATGTTATCCTGTTTCCCGTCCTCATTCTGTTGAGGTGTCGTTTGCTGATTCATTTGAATTTCACTGAATAAAAAGGTTCCTGCAATAAATAAAACTGCCAGGCTTAAGAAACTGATGGATACTCTTTTTAACACCATCCCAGGCTTACGCGGTTTCGAAGGCTTTACACGCTGCCGTTTCTTTTGTAAAGCTTCAGATTGAAGATTTTGCAGCATTTCCTGTTTTACTTCCCCGTTTAACTGCTGATCCTTAGGAAATGACCTTAATTCATCCCATAGCTTATCTTTTCTCATGTTACCCCTCCCAATTGCTTCTTTAAGGCTTTCATTGCACGGTGAAATGTCACTTTTACTTTGTTCTGACTCCAATCTAAAACTCCAGCTGTCTCTTCTACAGATAATTCCTGAATACCGCGCAACAGGAGGACTTCATAATAATTCCTTTTCAGGCATCGCATCGCCTGATAAACTTCTTTTCTGGTTTCACTTAACTGATAAATGTCTTCTGGGGACTTCTCATTTACGGTTTGTTTGTGCTGGATTAATTTCGATTCCTTATTGCGATCCCTCTTCTTCTTTCGCATATGATCAATCGCCACATTACGGGCAATACTAAAAAGCCATGTTTTCGGCTTGGACTCGTGTTTAAAGGTATCTATATGATTCAGGGCCTTGATGAATACTTCCTGAACCATATCCTCCACATCCCCGTGTCCCACATAATAAATCAGAAAGTTATAAACATCATCACTGTAATGTTGAAACCAGGTTGTCAATGTATCCTCATGTGTCAAAGTCTTCTCCTCCCAATTGCCATACTCACGTATAAGACGATTCATCTATCGACAAAATTACACTTTGAATTTATATTCATATATTTTCCTTCAAGAAAATTCCTGGTACCATTAGTGTTTTCATGAAAAATAAGAGAGGTGCCGGCATAGAAACTTTTTGGCCTAAACAAAATAAACAGGAATTGGCTCCTGCCAATCCCTGCCTTCAAGGTATAAATGTTAAAAGCAAATAAGTGCTTATTCCCTCAGACCGTTTTCTTCGCTTCTAACTTTTTCTCTGCCCTTCTGCCTGTAAAATAATCCCGGATTTCATCAATGGTCAGTCCGATCTGTTTTGCCTCAAGCATTAGTGCCACCCATTCTTTATCCAATTCATCCTTTCTCATCTTCAACCACCCCATTCCCCCTGATGTATAACTGACTCATGAAGCTCTGTCTATTTGTATGATAAAAAGGTACCATACATAACCGGGAAGAAAAACTATACTTTAGTATAAAATGAAACTTTCATCAGCGGGGGATTACAGCCAGTTAATACGTGATAAACTTCAAAGGGAGAAAATACGCCGTGAAACTACGGCCCTGCTCCTGTTTACCCACGTTTATTAAATTAAAAAACCACCTGAATTTCAGGCGGCTTCTGTTCAGTCCATATATAATTCGAATTTCACGAGGGAACAGCCCTTTCCCTTAAAGTTGCTACGGCTTATGCCTTCTTCTCCAAAGCTTTTAGCCCTAACATAACAGATCCAATGACACCCTGCTCATCATCGAGTTCCGGAGCTACAATCAGATCTTTTACATTTTCCACCTCTAAATAACCATTTAATAATTCCATAAATTTATCCTGGACCATTGGATATAATTTTTCCTGCTTCATGACGCCACCACCAAGAATGATTTTCTCCGGTGAGAGGATAACATAGTAGCTCATAATAGCCTGGGCTAAGTAATAAGCTTCAAGCTCCCAAACATGGGCCTCTTCAGCCAGCAGGTGCCCTTTCTTCCCATAGCGTTTTTCAATCGCAGGACCTGATGCGAGTCCCTCAAAACAAGTACCATGACTGGGACAATTCCCTCCAAAATCATCATCCGGATGTTTTGGAATGAGAATATGGCCCATTTCTGAATGATTTTTCCCCTGAAATACTCGGCCGTGCTGCACCAATCCTGCACCGATTCCAGTTCCTACCGTGATATACAGACTGGAATCCGCATTACGGGCTGCTCCATACGTGAATTCACCCAGACATGCAGCATTGACATCTGTATCCATGGCAATCGGCACTGAGAAGATTTCCTTCAGTTTTTGTAAGAAAGGATAGTACTGCCAATTGATCTTAGGGGTCTTCTGTATCGTCCCATACGTACTGCTTTTAGCATCCAGATCCACCGGCCCGAATGTACCGACACCGAGCGCCTGGATTTCATATTGTTTAAAAAATTCCTCTACATCTTCAAGCGTCTGATCTGGATCCTCTGTAGGAAATGTTGTTTTCTCTTTTACATGGCCGTTTTCATCGCCGACAGCACATACAAATTTTGTTCCACCAGCCTCTATGCCGCCAATCAACATGCGCGTCTCCTCCTTAACTGACACTGCTGTACTCCAGCAAGTACGCGGTTATTTACTGACTCTGAGCAGCGGATGTTCCCCTGCCGTCAGTTCTTTAGCTGTATCATCTACGGCAATTTCGCTCATATCGTCTGTATTCGTAATAATCACCGGTGTTACAGTATCCTTCGCTTTTTCCTTAATGACATCCATGTCAAATTCCAGTAACAGATCCCCTTGATTGACCTTGTCACCTTCTTTGACCTTTGCAGTAAATCCCTCCCCTTCAAGACCTACTGTTTCAAGGCCGACATGAATCAGGATTTCTGCACCATTACTCGCTTTCAGACCAATCGCATGCTTTGTCGGAAATACCTGTATAACATCTGCATTTACAGGTGCATAAATCTTGCCTTCTTTAGGCTGAATGGCCGCACCATTTCCCATCATTTTTTGAGAAAAAACAGGATCCGGAACGTCTTCAAGCGATACCCGCTCTCCTGACACTGGGGCCAAAATCGTAATATCTTTTACCTCAGCATTTTCTGAAGTTTTATTCTTCTTTTTAAAAAATTTCCCTAACATCTAACCACTCCACTATTTAAAATTCTGTGATTCTATCGAGGTTCCATTTATTCAGGCTTGCGGTTAATTGGCCGTCAGACTGGAAAACAATCGATTCTGCGTCCGGCTCATCAAAAATACGTGCCGAAAATACTTCTTCGCCATGGTTGACAAAAACCTCTATGGAAGATGTATCTTTGTAAACCTGCAAATGATGAAGATTTTGAAGGTAGCATTTTCTTGTTTCCATTTCCTTATCAGGGGTGAACCCTTCTCTTTCCAATGATAGAATCCCTTCTATTTTATCATAACGTATTTTCACAGCTTTACCAATTTTAATGCTAAAACTGCGTGCATTCCAATCAAGGATAGATACTTCAAGCTCAAAAACCTTTCCGTTTATCCCTTCAAACGAAACTGGATTGGCGCTCTCAAAAGTAACATCTTTCCTTTCGATGTTGTCCTTTCTTAAATGTTTCAGTTCACGTACCGGCTTCTGATACAGTCTTCCATCCTTCCATTCCAGCTCACGGGGAAGAGTTAACGCATGAATCCATTCGTGTTCATGCGTTGGCTGACGAGCATCTCCTTCCTCTGAATTGCCCATCCAGCCAAACAGCAGACGACGACCATCGGATGCTAATGTGGTTTGCGGGGCATAGAAATCAAACCCTCTGTCCAACTCTGTAAAGGCTCCGTGCTGATAACGAACATTCTGGTAATCAACCTCACCGGAAAAGTAACCCGTCTGAAATACGTTCTGATACTTAATTCCCTGTGGGGCTAATCCTTGAGGGGAAACGATCAGCACATCCTTGTCCCCTAGAGGAAATAAATCCGGACATTCCCACATATAACCGAAGTCCCCCAGTTGATCCTGTCTGCTGCCTGTTATAGGTCCCAGAAAGTTCCAATTTAATAAATCCTCTGAAAAATAAAGTACGACTAATCCTTCTTCTGCTTCGGTCTGGGCACCGATTACCATGTACCAATTATTTTCATGACGAAACACCTTTGGATCGCGAAAATGAGCGGTATATCCAGCCGGAACGTGAATAACCGGCCCCTTTTTTTCAAAATGAATGCCATCCTGGGAGGTAGCAACACATTGATAGGATTCACGATTTCCAGCTTCATCCTTTACATTACCAGTATAAAATAAATAGAGTTCTCCATCGGAAACCACTGCACTGCCTGAATAACAACCGTTTTTGTCGTACCATTGATCAGGTGCCAGAGCTGCGGGTGCACTGTCCCAGTGTACAAGGTCTTCAGATATATAATGTCCCCAGAACTTAGCGCCATGCGCTGTTTCAAATGGATTCCACTGATAAAAAATGTGATACTTTCCCTTAAAATAAATAAAACCGTTTGGATCATTTAACAACCCAACTGGTGGCATAAGATGGTAGTGCAGACGATAAGGATCGTCTGCAACTACATGCTTATACGCTTCTGCATGTGCATGTGCTTTTCTTTTGAGATTGTTTAATTCCTGATGCATAGAAAGCTCCTTTATCGTTATTTATTCTTTAAGCTGTTTTTCGTCCGAATAGCCAAACATCCATGTCAAACCGAATGCTACGGCAATTCCGATAATATTAACGAGCAGATACAGGAAGATCTGTTCATTGAGATAAAGGAGTGTCCCCGGGATAACCGTGATGGACATACCTGTTCCGGCAAGGTTGGTAATGGAAGCAACAAAACCACCTGCCGCACCACCGATAAGTCCCATCAGGAATGGTTTTCCATAGCGTAAGTTAACACCAAAAATGGCAGGTTCCGTAATACCCAGAAAAGCAGAGACGGAAGAAGGCATAGCCAGAGCTTTAAGTTTTTTATTTTTCGTTTTCAACCCAACAGCTAGGGCTGCTCCCCCCTGAGCCGCTATCGCTGACGTAACAATCGCGTTGAATGGATTTTCGCCCAAGTTCTCAAGTAATTGAATTTCCAGTAAGTTAAAGATGTGGTGAACACCTGTAATAACGATAATCTGGTTGAAGAAACCGAGAATCAAACCAGCTAAACCAAATGGAAGCTCAAGTAGAGCCAGAACAATATCCAGAATATAATTTTCAACGGTATGGAATACAGGTCCAATCGCAAATAGAGCCAGGATACTCATCACTAACAATGTAAGGAATGGTGTTAAAATAAGATCTAGCGCTTCAGGCACTCGTTTACGAATGGATTTTTCCAGTTTGGCACCAATAATACCGGCTATGAAAGCAGGAAGAACTGCACCCTGATACCCGACTACTGGAATAAAACCAAAGAACATAATCGGATCCGCACCCTCAGCTACACCCCACGCATTTGGAAGAGATGGACTGACGAGCATCAAACCAAGTACGATACCAATGATTGGAGTGCCGCCAAAGACTTTAAATGTCGACCAGGCCACAAGAGCCGGCAGGAAAATAAAGGCCGTATCAGTCAGAATTTCTGTGTACAGCAGTAAATTAGCCGGGATATCTTCAGGTGTTAAACCGAAGAAGGCCAGAATCTGTTCCTGTACAAACAGCCCGCGCAATCCCATAAATAAACCGGTTGCAACCAGAACAGGAATAATCGGAACAAATACATCGCCAAATGTGCGGATGGCCCGTTGTAAACGGTTACCATTCTGCTCAGCAGCTTCTTGCTTTTGTTCATCTTTAGAAGCCGTTTTTAAATCAAATTTTGCAACTTCTTCATAGATTCGGTTCACAAGACCTGTCCCAAAAATGACCTGGTATTGTCCCGAATTAAAAAAGGCCCCTTTAACTTTATCAATATCTTCCACCTTTTCTTTTTCCACTTTATCTTCATCCTGAATGATAAAGCGCAGACGGGTGGCACAATGAGTAACCGATTGAATATTGTCTGTACCGCCAACGGCCTCAATCAGCTCTTCTGCAATTTTCTTGTTTTCAGACATAGATGTACACTCCTTTTAACTGTGTAGAATCGATCCCATACTGTATAAAAAATGATTTATACTTCAAAGAGTATTCTTTTGGATGGAATCGATTCCACATTATTCAAAATAAATATGGAATCGATTTCAGATACAATCATACACTATCTTTTTCTATTAGTCTATAGTCTAAAATGATTTTGTCTTTCACTTTTTTCGAATGGATGCAGGATAACAACTGTTTTGCGGCTTCCTCTCCAGCTTTTTCATTCTGATAATCAATCGTTGTCAGTTTCGGATGAATGTACTGGGAAATTTCTGAAGCCCCAATCCCTGCTACCGCTACATCGTCAGGAATCCGCAACCCCTCCTGTTTCAGATAACTCATCGCTCCAATCGCCAGCCGATCTGTCACCGCAAACACAGCCGTTGGAAGGTCGCTAGCTGATGTATGAATTTTTTTCATGGCATCATAGCCGGAATCTATATTGAAGACTGCCTTTTGCACCCAATTCTTTTCTACAGGTAAACCATTTGCCTGCATTTCATCATAATATCCCTGTTTTCGTAAAATCCCCACAGCCTTGTCGGATTCATCCACCCCGATAAAGCCTATTTTTGTATGACCTTTTTGAATAAATAAGGATGTCAGTGCACGGGCTGCATCATAATCGTTATAGGAAACATACATGACATCCTCCGCTTCCTGACCAATCATAACGACCGGGATGGGTATTTCTCTGATTTTCTTTATTAACTCAGGTGCCGTATTCGTGGCAATCAGCACAATTCCATCCACTTGACGAACCTGTAACAGATCCAGGTATTCCAGCTCCTTCTCCTTGTTGTGATTGGTATTGGCTAAGAGAATCTGGTATCCGTGCTTCTCCAATTCTTTGCCGAGACCCGTTACGATTCTGCTCGGTGTCTCGGTTTGTATGGTTGGCAGAATGACTCCAATAACTTTTGTCTTTTTGGTTCGTAAGGATTTTGCATACTGACTTGGAACATAGCCGGTTTCCTCTATGACCTTTTCTACCTTTTCTCTTGCTTCCTCACTGACATACCCGGAGTCATTCAGCACTCGGGAAACGGTTGATCTTGATACTTGTGCCATTTCTGCTATCTCTTTTATGGTTACCAATTTCATCTCTCCCGACGTTATTCTTGTTGGAATCTATTATAAAGGAATGAAGACCTTCTTTCATCCTTTTTTACAACTATCCAATTTCATCCTTTTCATTTAGAATAAAATTAACCTACGTCATATGGAGGGATTGGATTGTCATTTTTAATATCTGTGGATGAGTTAAAATCAAAAATGGATGCTTCCGATGAGATGGTCATTGTTGATACACGATTTGAGTTAACGAATCCGGATGCAGGCAAAGCAGCATACCTCAAAGGTCATATTCCCCAAGCGTTCTATTTGGACTTGAATAAGGATCTAGCCGGAGAAAAAACAGAGCACGGCGGAAATCATCCTCTGCCGGACATTCATGAGTTTGCTCAAAAGCTCGGGAATATCGGAATTGATCAACATACAACCGTGATCGTTTATGATCAGAGCAATGAAATGTTTTCAGGCAGATGCTGGTGGCTCCTTCATTATTTAGGACACGAAAGCGTCTATGTTCTGGACGGTGGTTTTGAACGCTGGCAGGAAAAGGGCTATGAAACAACGACGAAACAGCCCGTTGCTGAAAAGAAAACCTTTATTCCAAAGCCCAGAACAGATGAAGTCGTGGATATTCACCAGGTCAAAGATAAGCTCCAGGAGGACTCGGCAATTTTAATTGACTCCCGCTCCAAAGACCGCTATCTGGGCAAAAATGAACCCTTATATAAAAAAGCCGGCCACATTCCCGGAGCCAAAAACTACTTTTATAAGGACGTTTTAAGCGAGGATGGACAATGGAAGGATCCGGATAATCTGAATCAGCACTTTGCCAGCCTTCCGAAAGATAAGGAAATTATGGTTTCCTGCGGGTCCGGCGTCTCTGCTACTCCGAATATTATGGCTCTGAAAATGGCCGGATTCCATAATGTTAAACTCTACCCGGGAAGCTTCAGTGACTGGATTTCCTATGAAGAAAATGAAGTAGAGACAGAGGAAGAATAGCGTGAGAAAAGAACGGAATCTTTATGATTTCGTTCTTTTCCAATCAGAAACATTTAGTTATTCTGCTGCTTACCGACTATCTCCTCCAGAATGACTGAATCCCTGACTTTATACCGGCCTAATCACCATATTCTTAACTTCTGCTTAATTGGTGAGTAAGGGATTTGCTTGGCAGTTGCTTCCCTAATTTACTCTGAATAAATTCGGCTGTATCCAAAAGATGATCCATTGAGATACCTGTCTCTATTCCTAAGCCATGTAATAAATACAGAACATCCTCGGTTGCAACATTCCCTGCTGCACCAGGGGCATATGGGCAGCCACCCAGCCCGCCTACAGAACTATCAAAATGTGTAATTCCATAATTGAGAGAAGTAAGTATATTAGCCATCGCCATTCCTCTTGTATCGTGAAAATGCATAATCAGCTTTTCCTCAGGGTACCACTTCAATAATTCATCAAGTAAAGCTTCCACCTGTGATGGAACGGCTGATCCAATAGTGTCTCCAAGCGACAGATAATCAGCACCTGACTCCAGTAATTGTTCACAAACAGGGATCACCTGCTCCGGTTCCATTCTTCCTTCAAAAGGGCAATCAAACACCGTTGAAACGTAGCCGGTGACCACCTTATTTTCCTGCTTAGCCACCTCAACGACCTCACGCAGAACGGGATATGTCTCATCAATCGTCTTGTTGATATTTTTCTGATTATGGGTTTCACTTGCGGACATAAATACAGAAATTCCATCGAGATCAGCTTCAAGTGCATGCTCCAGTCCTTTCTGATTAGGAACAAGTGCAGAATAATTCACATCAGGATAACGCTGAATTTGTCTGGCAACCTCTCTCGCATCGGATAAAGCCGGAATCCACTTGGGATGGACAAAGGAAGATATCTCAATTTCTCTTAATCCTGATTGAGCCAGTTTATCAATCATCGTCACTTTGTCTTCTGTTTCTATCCAGGTTTCCTCGTTCTGTAGCCCATCTCTTGGGCCTACATCCTTTAAATAGATTTTATCAGGAAGATTTTGCAGCATATGCACACCTCCAAACCTTTGAATGCGTTTTCATTTTCTCGTTAATAAAAAGCTAACCTCAACACACACATCGCTGACCGTATTATATGATTAATTTTCTGAAAATGTCAACAATTTCAGAAATGCCCCCCCTCTTCTATGGGGCTTATGCTTATTTCCATCAAAGTCACATCCTAATGGGTCTACTTTGTCTTTTCCATTATAGATAAAATGGTTTTCAAATGGTTCGTTTCGTTTATAATTTCATACGTACCCAGGTAATTTTTGTTTACACGAAAACCTTGATAATCAGACAGATGGTAATCTTCCTTCACTTTTTTAGTAGTCAGGAATCTTACCCCAAATTGTTTAAATAATGTCGCAGAATCACGATCTTTCTTTAATTCCACTTGTGAAAAATCATTCAATATATCCTCTATCACTTGTGTATCTTTGATTGTCATTTGCCTGTCAATTTCAGATAATCCTTGATCTTTAGCAGGTTTATATTCAGTAATTCGGACTTCCTCTACCACGGTGTTATTGGTGAATATTTCTTCTGAATACAGAGCTTTGAAACTGGTAAACTGCATTTGATAAACGACAAAAATCAGTCCGAAAATAAGCAATGCTTCAACAACCAGCAAAATCTTTTTGTTTTTTATCATAATACTTAGAAAAAACGTTAACAGTATAAGTCCGGCAATAATAAGGATACTACTAAAAATATTGAACATATGCTGTCCTCCTTTATACAAATTTTAACATATGTAGAGGAATGACTAGATGATTGATTTTAACAAAATAAGATGATTGGGAAACATCGTAAACATCTACTGTCCAGGAATTTCCCATGAATCCCATGAATTCAAAAAAGGGGTACAATCACAATGATGGATTGTACCCCTTAATTATTTAATAAAGTAAACTTTCATAAGTGGATGTTCCATTCCCAGTTATGGTCATACGTGTTAAATATTCACGTTCAGCCAATCACATGAACCACAAAATTCACCAAAAACAGTGACGCAATAATATACAGTGTAAACGAAACCTCTCGTGCCCGGCCTATCCCGACTTTTAAGATTGGATATAAAATAAATCCTGCCGCCATCCCATCTGCAATACTATACGTAAATGGAATGAGAGCAATAATCAGGAAGGCCGGAAAACTTTCACTCAGATCTTTGAGGTCCAGGTTTCGAATATTCTGGAGCATCAGTCCGCCAATAATAATTAAAATGGGGGCAATGGCACTGCTTGGAATCAGCTTAATGACCGGAATAAAAAAGATGGACAGCAAAAACAGAAAGCCGGTCGTAATCGCCGTCATTCCTGTCCGGCCTCCTGCTGCCATGCTTGCTGAACTTTCTACCGTTGCCACAGTAGGACTCGTTCCGAACAAGCCGGATAACATAGCCGAAACAGATGTTGCCTGGAATGCCCTTGAAAATCCATCCGGGCGATTAATAAAATTCGTATGCCCGTGCACTAACCCTACGTTTTCGAAAACCAATACCATCGTTAAGGAAAACACCGCTATCCAAAAGGTTATAGAGAATAAACGATCAAAAGACATCGAACCGAAAACATCCATGTATTCACGAATGGATAGCTGACTGGTGTTATTACTCTGTGCATCCAGTAAACCGAACGCCCATGCAATTAAAGTTCCTGCCACAACTGTGATGAGAAAATTGCCGGGTACATTCCGTATGAACAAAATGATGGCAATCAAAAACGTCAGCACAGTCGCAAGCACAGCTGGATTACCCAAATCCCCAAGTGCCACAATGGAATTTGTACCCTTTTCTACAATTCCGCCCTTTTCAAGACCGATGAGCATTAAAAAGAGTCCAAGGCCAACTGTGATGGCTTCCTTCAGGGATTGGGGAATCGATTCACTTAACGTTTTCGCAAAACGGGAAAATGCAATGAATACAAAGATTAGCCCTGAAACCAGCACAACAGCTAACGCTTCAGGCCAGGAAAGCCCCATCGATTGAACCATGGTATAGGAAAATAAAGCATTTACTCCCATACCCGGTACGAGGAGAATTGGCATATTGGCCCAGAATCCCATAAGAAAACAGCCCGCAAAGGAAATGAAAATCGTCGCCAGAATTGCTGCTTCCAGTGGTATTCCGGCCTCTGAAAGGATGAGAGAGTTGACAGCAATGATATAAACAATCGCAAAGTAACCAATCAAACCCGCCATAACTTCTCTCTTCAGTGTCGTTTCATACTTATCGAGCTGAAAAAAGTTGTTCATCCATTTATTCATTTTATCGACCTGTCTAATTTAAATAGCCCTCTCCCTACCCGCTCTCTCCTGATTATCAGGCGAGCCAATTTTATATTATAGCAAATATGGGTATGAAATATCAAAGTGGTTAGATTAGAAAATCACGTACATGCTTCAACCTGACCGGCTTTAATTCAGATGTTTAGCTACAATGTCTCCCAGGTTTTTAAAATATGGCTTCACAACGAAATCCTTGGCTCCTGCCTGAATCGCATCCATAACATTTGATTCAGTTCCAAGTGATGAACATATAATCACCTTGGCTGTTGAATCAACACTCATGATCTCAGACAGAGTTTCAAGTCCATTTTTCACGGGCATTACCATGTCCATAATGACCATATCAGGATGGACAGCCTGAAAAACTGTAACAGCTTCCTGTCCATCCTTGGCTTCTACAAACTCATGTGGCCCGTGCTGCTGAATGATTTGTTTAAGCCAATTTCTCATAAAAGCTGAATCGTCTGCTAGTAAAATTACACTCATTTGCGCCTCTTCCTTACTCATAGATTGCTGCTTATGACTTTTGTTCGTACAAAACCCGCATCCAATAAAGACAAAAAGGCAGATAACATGAAAAAAGACCAGCCAAAGAAAAAGGCTCGTCTGTTATGACCAGTTCTTCGGCAACCAGGCTGCCATAGCTCGTAAGCTTTAGGCCCTTAGTTTTGCGTCCTTATCTTTCAATAAGTTTGCCCTTATCGGTTTTCTGTTTTATATCATTTTCACTCTTTATTATTATCGACGAATTGAACTGATAATCAAGAGGTTTGCTCAACATTCCTAAAATTGTAATTTATAATGTGTTTTTATCAGCGAATGAATATAGAAAAACCCCTGACACCGTACGTAAGATGTCAGGGATTCTGTGAAACATCCTGTGAAACAAGATTTTTCGGGTGGTGACAGGCACTACCCCGGGGAGCACTACCCCGGGGAGCACCGCCCGGGGCGGCACCACCTTAATTAATATATAACTTGCCTTCAGCTTTCTTTCTTGTTTCGTTTCCGTGGTCATCTACGGCTTTTACTTCGATGACTGCTCCTTCTGCTTTAAGATTGCTTGTGGCGGTCCAGTAGCCTACATAGTGGCCATCAGACATTTCCATCATAGGAAGCTCAGTTGCGTTGGATACTTTGTTACGTGTATTGGTGAGTGGCATATGGATGACAAACGTTGCATCCAAGTCAATCTCACTGTCAAATTCGATACGCACGCTTTCTCCAGCTTTCAGTTCATGGTCTTCCTCAGGCAGAAGATTGCTGATTTCAGGCGCTGTAAAGTCAACATCAAGTGTAATCGTTTCAGTCGTCTGATTTCCTGCTAAATCCTGAGCAACCACTTCAATTTCATTTTCACCGTTATCGAGTAAAATTCTCTTGGAGTAAGTCCCGTCATCTGAAAGATCAGCTTCACGTCCGTTGACTTTTACCCAATCAAGATTCGCGTCACTGAAAGCACCTTCAACCGTTACGGTTTCACGATTGGATTTCGACTCATCTTCAGGACTGTCAATGGTAAGCTCAGGGCTTGTCGTATCTAATGTAACCGAAACTTCTTCAGACTCACCCGTCATTACACCATCTAGTTTGGATACTGCTTTTAATACATTTTCACCCTCGGTAAGTTCAACAGGAATATCAAACTCACCGGATTCGCCTACCTCAAAAGTACCGGCAGCTTCTCCATTATTCGTCAGTTCAACTTCTGTTGTTGGTGAAGCCGTACCAGTTACCGTTACCTCTTCCTCACTGGTAATGAGTCCAGCTTCCGGCGAGGTAATTTGAGGATCTTCTACCTCATAGCTTACTCGAGCACGAATCATATAGTTTCCTTCTGACGTTGGAGATGGTGACCATTCCCCAGCCACTCGCTGAAAGCTTCGCCCGGCATGCTCGCTGCTTTCATCCGTAGCAAGTCCTGGAGTATCAGGATTCGGATGGGTTTGTACATAGACCATGTAAAAGTCCCCATCTACAAAAATATTGTGTTCTCTTAGATCCACAACTGTCCATTCACCATTACGAAGAGCCTCTGCTTCAATCGGACCGGCAATCTTTTCACCAGGTAAACCTTCTTCACCATTGGCATCCCAGATTTCAACAGCGAATTCCGTTCCACCCGGCTGTGGCCATTCCTCATTCCAGAAACGGAACACACCGTCTGTGACAACAGCCTGATCCTTACCCTCTGGAAGGGACATTTTTACAGCCCAGGCATTCCCGGCATCATAAAAAGCTCTTGCATTTTCGGCAGTGCCGTCATCATAGCCAATCTCCCCGCCAGGATAGGTGTACAGTGGCTCAAGTTCAGCATTTACCTGAACATCTTCTGTCAGATCAATGCTGACATCCTGACCGTAATAATTTGGTGCCATAATTTTCAAAGTATAGGAGCCTTCATAACCAGTAATAGCGAACTCCCCATTTTCGTCTGTTTCAACCGGTGCAACGTTTGCATCCTCAGCTAAAAGAACGGTCGCACCTTCAATCGGCTCTCCTGTAGCCTGATCAGTAACTTGTCCTGTTGCAGTATACTGATCAATTTCTTCAAGTGTAAAATCTGCAACAGCTTCACTATCCGCTTCAAGTGTTACACTTTGCTCCTGAGATTCATAGCCATAGGACTCTGCCTTTAATGTAAATTCTCCGGCAGCATGGCTTATCGAATACTCTCCTGTAGCCGGATCAGTTGACACTGAACGGCCGCTTTCAAGTACGCTCACTTGCGCCTGCATAGGCAATAAGTTAGGATTAACATAGTCCTCTTGGGCAGGAGGATCTTCTTTAGGTAAATTCGGCTGAATATCAGCTGGATTTACCTTTTCTTTTAGTCCTGCACTAGGGTTTGACTTAATAACACCTAAGCCATTCATAAACCCGAATGCATTTCCATTCTTTCTCCCTTTATTCTTCCCTTTTGCTTTTCCATTGTTTCCTTTCTTCTTATGAAGTGATGCCTGATTTCCTTTGGATGTATCAGACAACGCCACGTCATCAATATACCAGCCTTCACGGGTAACACTACCGTCAGTTGTAACGTTAAAGCCAATATAAACTCTTTGACCACTGTACTCAGAAAGGTCTACTTCTGCTTCTTCCCAATCACTGGTAGTACCTGTAACTTGCAGGATTTGCGTCCACTCTTCTTGATCGGTGGAAATAAAGACATGGCCAAAGTCGTAGGCCGTTCCTGATGAATACTGCTCTAAATCATGCCACTGGTTAAATTGGAGGTAAGCCTCTCCCTCAGGTAAATCAATCGGTGGCATCATAAGGGTTGCATTCATGTCACTATCGTAATCACCTGCAAGGTTCGTCGCATATACATTTTCACCAGACGCAGCATTTCCCGGTCCTGATTCAGGTGCACCCCACTCCCAGGAGCTGTTTTCACCAAATACAGACCATCCTGCTGGCTGAGTGCTTTCAAAATCCTCGGAATAACCAAGGGAAATACCAGGAAGAACATCTACGGTATACGTGTCACTTTCCGTAGTATTTTCTCCAAAGTCTTCAACCGTCCATTTATAAGTGAGTGAATCACCATTAATTTGGTCACCTGGAATGGCAGCTGTGTAATCTGCAGACTTGTAATCACCGGATGTGCGGCCTGCTTCTACAGATACCCATTCTCCATTGGCATTTTGATATTCAAGTAAAACAGAAGCGATACTAATATCGTCTTCCACATGAATGTTCAAAGGAAGATCCATTCCTTCATACGTTTCTTCCGGGGGTGTATGTTCTAAAGTCGGCGCAACGCTATCTTCTCCATGCTTCGTAACCGTACCTTTGATGGTTCCAAGACCGTTATCCAGAAGAGCAACAGCGTCATATGCATTTAACAAACCGTGTCCATATCCATTATTTGGAGACTCTGGATATTCATCATCGGTCATTGGGATCGCTGAATTGATCAGCACTTCCTCCAATTCGTCCACGGTAATACTGCTATCCACTTGACGAAGCAACGCTACTGCGCCTGATACAGCAGGGGAAGCCATGGACGTACCACTATAGGTGCCATCATAGCCATCTCCTGGAACAGAAGAACGAATGTTCACCCCAGGTGCTGAAATTTCAGGCTTAATTTCATCATATGGTGAAGGTCCGCGCAGAGAAAATCCTGCAAGATTGTCACTACTGTCTGTAGCACCTACCGCAAAGGATTCAGGATAATTAGCCGGTGTAGCAACAGACCCTGGACCACCTGGATTGGTTAAGCTCGTATTCCCTGCTGAAAAGGTAGGGAAAATACCAGCAGCTCTCCAGTTCGTCACGACATCACGATACCATTCATCCAAACCAGGACCGCCACCCCAGGAGTTGTTGACAACATCCGGAGCAAGGTCGGCACGTGCATTTCCTTCAGAATCTGTTGGAGCCATAATCCATTCTGCTGCTTCTAATAAATCCGCGTCTGTTCCACCAGCAGCCGTAAATGCCTTAACAGCAATAAACTTAGCCCCAGGTGCAACACCAACCTGATTGGATCCATCCGGTTCATTTCCAACCATCGTACCCATTACGTGAGTTCCGTGGCCCTGATCATCATAAGGCTCACTTTCTCCTGCTGTCGCATCAAACCAGTTGTAATCATGACTTGCTTCACCGGTATCCGCATCATAGCCACGATAGTTATTCTGAAGGGCCGGGTGATCCCATTGAACCCCTGTATCAATGTTGGCTACAACCGATCCAGTACCATCAATTCCATCTTCCCAAACTTCAGGTGCACCAACCCGTTCAACATTCCATTCTACACTGGTCAATTCAGATTCAGGATTATTTTTCACCTTCGTATCCACAGGTGTCAGCAATTGACGGGTTTCATTTGGCAGAAGTTTTTCAACCTCTTCAAACGAAGCAATCTTTTCCGCAACCTCTTTCGTAGACGTAACAGCCATCCCATTAACAATATGATAAGAATGGACTTCCTTTGCACTGCCTTTCTCCAATTCTTTTTGAAGATAGGCTTTTACATTCTGCTGTGATTGCTGGGCTGTTGCTTTTAGTGCAGAAATCACGGCAGAGCGCTGAGTGAATTCTGCTTTCGTTGCTGATAGATTGTTCGCTTGTGCCTTCTTCCTGGCATCCTTTGCAACCTGTTTCGTATCCGTCTTTTCCTTAAATTTAACCAGATACGTCACTTGCTTTTGATCGCTAAACTGCTTTTGCAGCCGATCACTGACTTTTGCTTCTGCGATTTGCTGGGTATTCTTCGCTGATTCATGTATTTTGCTGTTCTTTGCAGCGCTCTCACCATAGGCCATACCAGGTACCAGAAGGGAGAATACCATCATCGTAGAAGCAACCATACTAAAAGCCCGTATTCGTCGACGCTTCCTCTTCAGCAAAAAATCTCCTCCTTTTTTTGATTTGCTGACTATTCGTGAAGAAAAACAAAAAACTCCCCTGTTCATCCCTCCTTCCCTACGAATTTTTGAACATGTAGGCTCTAGAGCTGCAGGCGAGTTATTGTGAAAAATCTATGAAGTTAGTTCTAGTATAGTAAATATCTGTATGAAAGTTTGTCATATTTTGACTGCAGAAATCCCTTTGTAAAAAATTAGTAGTTTTGTACCTTTCAGGAGATCCTTAAGCCATCTACAAAAGTACTACTCTTTCAGGTCGTTCAGGAATGAGAATATTGTCAAAAGGCTAACGGAAGGAAGAGATTCCAGGATTTACCGGACGGATTCATCTATTAGGAAAACTAGCACATTCGCTATATTTATAAAATAAAATGATCCATTATCCCTAACATCTGCTCTGGCATAATCATATCCGATAAAAATATGTATCCTATGAACTAAAACAGGAGAGGTTTTAAGGAGACAAATAAGCTGAAAGACTCAAAATCAACGAGGAATAACGATGGAGTCAATTTGTGAAACATTCTGTGAAACAAGATTTTTCGGGTGGTGACAGCGTATAATGGAAAATAAGTCAAACTTTAATTTTAAGGAAAAAAGGTCGACCTTAACTAAAGCCCTCCATTTCCATTTTTTGAAAGACTCATCTACCACAGAAACTTTATAATAGGGCTTCTCTAGAACGTGAAAGGACCTTGCGTTTCATCCTACAGAGGATACCGCCTAGTAAATATAAACTTAGATTTCACGTATTATTCGTACTTGTAGGACAAGATCCATAACGCTGTCACTCGAGGTCAAAAGCCTCAGGCACGATGTACAATGTGATCTAACGTCCTAGAGAAGCCCCGTTTTGGGTTCAAAAGGTATTTCTGTATTCTTGCTTACATCATTCGAATTTACAGTATTTCTAAGCTGACAATTCTTCGTTCGATAAGACGAACTTCTCATAAAATAGGCTGGCGTTTTTCCTGTGCAGCTTTTTGCTAATCTGATCTTGAAGTGTGTAATCTTCATGACTTGTCCGGTACAACGTTTGGTGTTTAATCATGGAATAGGCTAAACGAATCATGCGATTTCCTATCGCTATATACGCTTGTCTGGGGTATTTTCCGCGTTCTAATAGGGCTAAATATTTCTGTTTCATATCGGGATTGTTCCTGGCTAGAGTTCTCCCTACCTGGTAAACGATGTTTCGGAAAGTCCGCCTTCCCTGTTTAGAAACGGCATAATAAGACGGACTTCTGTCCCCTGATTGTTTTACGATAGGATTTGTCCCTGCCATTTTAATAAGTTGCCCCGCATGATCGAAATCGGAAATATCGCCCATTTCCGCATATAATTCTGCTCCCGTTACGACCCCGATTCCTGAAACACTTAACGTCACAGCTCCTTCTGTTTGTACAAACAAGTCTTCAATTTGCCTTTCTAAATTCTTAATTTGTCTCTCTAATAACTCCAACTGATCTAATTGCTGTTTTAATAAGTAATGTTCGACCTGAAGGTCGTCTTTTGGTTTGGATATGGAGTATTTCGCAAATGCCAAAAGAGTCTCAATGGATTGATCGCGCATTTTTAAATTCTCGCGAATGGAAAGTTCACGTAACCCTTCTGCTCCAAGGGATAAGATATCGCTCGGGTGAAGGCAGTGTCGCATGATATAACGTGGCGCTTTACCAAATAACTGTGAAAATGGTTTTACGTTTCTATGCTTACCATCCTTCCAGACACTTTTCCCCTGGAATTCCCGAAAGATATAGTCAAGATAAACACGAATAAGATTTTTTACTGCTGTTTCTCCTTTGACTAATTCACGACGAGCACGAGTAAGTTTTTGAAGATCATGTACCTTGCCAGTTGC
This sequence comes from Virgibacillus sp. MSP4-1, assembly GCF_010092505.1. NCBI lineage: Bacteria > Bacillati > Bacillota > Bacilli > Caryophanales > Bacillaceae > Virgibacillus > Virgibacillus sp. MSP4-1. Next base: position 435,319 of record NZ_CP048021.1, on the reverse strand, counting down.
TAACTCGCTTGAAGTACCCCGTCCGTATATAATTGACTGGACAATAGCCATAAGGTCGAGGTTATCAGTCTTTGACCCATTCAAAATAGACTTTCGTTCATTGGCCGTTGTCGCGGCATTCAAAATACGAACTTGGTACCCTTCATCTTTACTATGATGTACCAGATCCTCATAATAGTGACCAGTTGTTTCCACACCCATGACGACTTTTTTAAAGTTATGTTGATCCATCTCATTTTTTATATGATGCTTAAGTTTCTGAAAGCCAGACATCGATGCATCAAACTCAAAAGGCCGAACTAGAATCTCTCCATAAAATGTACAAATCATTCCTTTATGGGTATATTTCGCTGCATCTACCGCCACAATTAATAAATTTTCTGCACCTACTTTTCGAAGAAAATCCGCCCATCGACTTCCATTTTTCCCTTGAATATGGTTCAATAATGAGGAAACCATCGTTTTCATCTCCTTAATTGGGTTAGTAATTGGAAGTTCTGTGGTAGGTACTTCTATTTTACAATGAAAACGGTGGTTTTTTATATGGAATAGAACCTATTTTCTATACTAGGCACCACCCCCGAAAGTCTATTTAAAATAAACAATCTCTGTCCGCAGTTCTTCCCCAATCTCCAAAACTCCGAATGAATAAAATGGCAGTTTTCGTTTATCGGTGGGTGACCCTGGGTTCATCAACAATGTTTTTTTAAAATACCGGATGAGCGGGATGTGTGAGTGGCCAAAAATTAAAATATCCGGCATATCTTCCTGAAAAGCCTCGATGGCCCGCTTTTCCGTCGTCTTTTTCTCTCCATGACCATGAACCATACCGATTTTATATCCCTTTATTTCCAATCTGTCCTTTACGGGAAATTGATCCGTAATTTCCTCCCCATCAACATTCCCATAAACTCCTATGACCTTTGCGTATTCCCTTAACGTCCGATAAACCTCAAGGGTCTTCCAATCTCCGGTATGGATAATCAGGTCGGCTTTTTCGCAGGCAGCCAGTAACTTAGGTGGAAGCTGCTTATTTTTTCCGGAAATATGAGTGTCTCCTGTGACAATGATTTTCATAAAAAATCCCTTTCCTGCAGAATCTTTGCTTTAACCATACAGCCTTTCCAGGTCAAAATCAAAATCTGACTATTCCAATATGTTAAAATAAGATTAGGAGGGATAACAAATGAAGAAACTCGGATTAATTGGCGGATTAGGACCTGAATCTACTGTAGAGTACTATCAGGGGATTATTTCGAAGTATCAGGAAAGGGTTGGAACTAAGGAGGATTTGCCTGAATTCCTGATTAACAGTATTAATATGTACAAAGTATTCGAGTTGATTGACTCCAACCAAATCGATGGACTCACAGACTACCTCACAGATGCAGTTAAAAAGCTGGAACAAATCGGTGCGGACTATGCAGCCATATCCGCAAACACACCTCATATTGTATTTGACCGGGTACAAGAAAGAGTACAAATCCCGATGATAAGCATTGTGGAGGAAACGTATCAGGCGGTTCAGGAAAAAGGCCTGCAAAAGACAGGTCTTCTGGGAACGAAATTTACCATGGAGCATGACTTCTTTAAAACCCCATTTTCAGAAAATAACAAAACCATTGTCGTTCCAACAGCAGACGAACAGAGCTATATCCATGACAAAATTGTAAAGGAATTGGAAAACGGGATTGTCAATGAACAGACAAAGGCAGACTATATCGATATCATAAACAGAATGATTGATGAAAATAACGTTGAAGGAATGATTCTCGGCTGTACAGAGCTTCCTATGATCCTAAAGGATGATGACCTTGACATTCCACTGTTCAATACAACCGAAATTCACATCAGTAAAATCGTGGAGGCAATGTTTAATTAAGGATCAGAAGCGGTAACAGAGATGGGGATTATGAAAATTGAGAATCCAGAGGGAGATTCTGTTGAGTTGACTGTGCAGGACAATGGGTTTGTATGTAAGCATGCCTTCCTCCCTCTCGTTAACGTAAAGCAGCTAATGGAATTATACATTCTATTTGCTGCTTTAGTTTACATAAGTTGTTCCTGTTTGTCTCTTTTGTTTTCCTGATAGATAGAGTATAAAAACCATCCTAATACTACATTACAAATAATGGATAAAATCGCTATTCCCTTCATAGTTCCATTAGACATTTTGCATCCTCTCTCTCCGTTTAGCTTCATCATTAATCATGTCACTTAATCCTCAATCTCTATTTCCACATTTGCCTTTCTAACCCATACAAAAATTGCTGAAAAGAATAAGGATAAAAGAGGGAAAATTACATTCCAGGAACTGAAGGTCAGTTCCGAGTCCGGGTAAAAATACAATGAATAGCAGATTTCATACAATAGGTTAAGAATTAGTGTTATTAAAGGACCGATCAAGATTCTCTTTGTGACAGCAGCCAGCAAAACCCCTGAACCAATCACGGTAAAAGGAATGATTATGAGTTGCATAACAAACGGATCTAATGAGTCAATAAAATTCATAGCATCACCTCATCCTTTTCTAAGGTACATTTTCGTGGAAGAACAGTGATAATTTATTTCCTGTTGACCGTTCTAAGCGTGAGATTCGAATAAGCATATTTCTTCATCATGTTTCACCATCATATTAACACATAATTCCAATTTCAACAGAAAAACCTAAAGTATTTATTATGTAATTAGGTCCGTCATTTCCTACAGCATAAAAAAAGTAGTCCATTTTGAAATACATTTTGTATGTACTCCAAACTGAACTACGCTTTTCCGTGATCTTATAATTAACCTAATCCAGGCAAAATCATAATATCTGAAATTAATGGACGGCCTGAACTGCCTGCTTTTTCTCCGGCATCGATACGACCACTACCATAACCAGAATAAGGGCCGTTCCCATAACCTGATAGAGTCCGAATGGGATATGCAGCCACACGACAGACGTAACAATCGCTGCCAATGGCTCAACACTCCCTAGTAAACTCGTTTCCTGTGGATAAAGATATTTTAAACTTTCAAGATAAAACCAGAATGAAAACATGGTGCCGAACAAAATGACAAATATAAGAAAGAAAACCGTCTCACCGGTCCAGCCGCTCATATCAATATTCCAGGGTGGATAAAACAGTCCAAGTGCCGCTCCGCCAACAATCATTGCCCATCCGATGACATTCAGAGAACCCCATTTTTGCAACAACGGATTCGCGTAAAGCGTATAAAACATCAGTGCAATTCCTGATAAAAATCCCCATATAACAGCTGAAAATGGTACGGATAACTCCTGCAATGATCCATTCGTGAGTAATAAAAAGGTACCGATAATAGCCAGACAAACTGCGATAAGATCGTTCTTTTTGAGTCTGTTGGCCTTGGTCATAGCCAGATAAATAATAATGTAAACCGGCGCCAGATATTGCAGAAGAGTGGCAACCGCGGCATTCCCATCATTAATTGAAGCCATGTATGTAAATTGGACGGCCAGCATCCCGAAAACGCCAAAAATAATCAATTGAGCGGCCGCCTTTTTATGGGTCCAGATCCGAAATGTCCGATTCCGGCTGCTGGTAAACATTGCGATAAAAATCATGATTAGCCCGGCAAGAACTAGTCGTACGGATACCAGCCATTCAACAGGGATTTGATCCTTCTGAAACAAACGCTGAGCAACCGTCCCGCCCACACCCCAAAAGAAGGCGCCTAAAATAACTAAAACAAAGCCTTTCCATCTGGATTTTGCCTCCATTTTACCTCCCGCACTTTCCTTATGTATAGTCTCTTCCTTAGAAACTATAACATATCAGTTGCATGGGGATGGCCTCACCCTATCATTTATTCTCATCTAGTCGAAAAAGACTAATTCCCCAAACATAATGGAAACATATGTTCGATTATGCTATAATAAAAAATACAATAGACAAGCTTCACATGAGGGGACGGCACACCTTTATCCCTGAAAAGGGGCTCCCGGGGAGGGGGTGATGCCTATGGATATGAGCGATGCAATGACCTTAATGATTGCCTTTGGTACGTTAATTGCCATCATCATGTCCGACAATAAAAAATAACCCCTCATGTGCTTGAGCAGGGCCGTGAGAGGTTATTCCCTTCATAGTGCCTCCCCCTCGTGATGGGGTTGGTCTATTGTACGACCGTTCCATGTTACCAGCATGGGACGGCATTTCTATCGTATGCAATTCTATATATATTATAACATGAAACAAACATATGTACATATCCTTAACATGCAATTTTTGCCACAGTTTAACTCCTATGGAAAAACCGGCAAAGGAAGGTACAACTCCCATTAACACAAGAAATTAGATACGAATTTTATTAGATTTAAAGTGGTTAATGAGTTTTATAAGGAAACCGATAATGAAAAAAATAATAGCATTAGCTATCAATCCGAAAAAGATAAATACACCTGCATACGCTGCACCTGCGTGTGTAGAGGAAGGGTCGAACGTTTTACTGAGTTGCCAAAAAACAAAAACGAAAGAATATCCCAATATTGGAGAAAGTACGCCCATCACTATTCCAGATAACCATAAAGCGATCTTACCAGTCCTGTGAAAATGGATAGCTGCTCCATCAAAAAATAAAATTAGTGTAATAAGAATAAACACTGTCAAAACATCACCCCAATATCATTTATGACTTTCTTCATTCAAAAAGCAATTTATCTACAGTGTTTCACGGATTAAAAAAAGTCACCTATCAATTTTCCAATTCCTCTGACAATCCAAATAATAAATCGAATGGGCAGGACGATAAGCTCCGGAATCCAACTGAGAAAATCAAAAACATAGTCCCGCAAACGGTGATCATCGTTCTTCTTCCTTTTCCTCATAACTTCCTTCCTGCTTGTCCACCAATTCCTCAATTTTTGTCCCCCTGTACAGTGGTGTTATTAAATATTGCAAGATTTCTACCCTTTTAATAAAGTACGTCTTACATAGATTCAAGTTTCATAATTTTAAAAAGGACTCTTTAATTTCACATGATGAAAAATAGTTGTGGTGACTATAGAACTAGTGTATAACAGAAAGGGAATGAATTTTTTGAATTCACCAGGCAATTACATACATAAAGGTGGGAAATGAATGAGTAAAAGTGGAATTACCGTCAACGATTTATTAAAATTTTCCTTTATTTCCGATCCTCAGGTGTCACCTGATGGCAACTGGGTGGTTTTTGTGAAACGTACAATCCATAAGCAGAAAGACTATCAATCTTCTTTGTATGTGATGAACATACAAACCAGGGAGCTGATTCCCTTTACACAGGGGGACAATAAGGATGCGAGTCCGAGATGGTCTCCGGATGGGCATACGATTCTGTTTACATCCAACCGGTCCGGTACAAATCAGATTTGGAAAATTTCCTTTTATGGTGGTGAGGCCCAACAGGTGACGTTTTTCAAAAATGGTGCCAGTCACCCAGTCTGGTCACCAGATGGCCGCTCCATTTTATGTACGGTAAGCCTGAAAGAGAATCAATCCATCGAGGAAACAGAGGCTGATGCAAAAGTGTCTAAAGAACAGGAAAAAGAACCTGAGCCTTATATCACAACAAGATTAAAGTATAAAGCAAACGGACAGGGATTGCTTGAGGAAAAGTTTTCACAGCTTGTTTTCATAGATTTGGAAACTGGTGAAAAAACTCAGCTTACAGAGGGAAGCTATCATCAACACAATGCCGCCTTCTCCCCTGATGGAAAGCGGATAGCTTTTTCCGCCAATCGTTCTGAAGACCCTGACTTCACAATGATTTCCGATATTTATGAGCTTGACCTTAACAGCAGGATTTTAACGAAGCTGACCAACAGTGAAGGAATTTTTACCACCCCGAATTATTCCCATGATGGCAAAAGCCTCTCTTTACTGGGGCACAAAATGGAATATAAAGGGGCAACTTTGACAAGAGTCTGGACCCTTGATCTCCACTCCAAGGAACTTACCTGTCTGACCAGAGACTGGGATACAGAAGTCAACGATGTCGCTATTAATGATTTGGCTACAGGTGCAGGAAATCCGGGTGCGGTATGGACCGCCAACGATGATGGATTATATGTGCTTGCGAGTGATCGGGGAAATACACACCTTTATCATATTGGTATAGATCAGAGCATAACTACAGTAGTTGGCGGCAAACGGCAGCTTTATGCTTTTGGACTTGATCAGCATCGCAGGCAAGCGGTTATTGGAGTCAGTGATCCGGAAGTTCCGTGTGACCTCTATCATGTTGCTTTGGATAGCAGAAAGGAAACTCGCTTAACAGAGGCTAATCAACATTGGATAAAAGATAGGCAGGTTTCCCTCCCTGAAGAAATGAATTTCACAGCACGTGATGGTCTTTCCCTACAAGGATGGCTGATGAAGCCTGCAGATTTTGAAGAAGGAAAAAAATATCCGCTGATTGTTGAGATTCATGGGGGACCGCATATGATGTACTCTAACTCCTTTATGCATGAATTTCAGGTATTTGCGGAAAAAGGCTATGGGGTACTTTTCATGAACCCTCGTGGCAGTCACGGGTATGGTCAGGAATTTGTGGATGCTGTCAGAGGAGATTACGGCGGGAAAGATTATGAGGATATCATGGATGCGGTGGATTACGCAGTTGAAATTTTTGATTGGATTGATAAAGAGCGCCTTGGTGTGACCGGCGGCAGCTATGGCGGCTTTATGACCAATTGGATTGTAGGACACACCCATCGGTTCAAAGCCGCTGCCACTCAGCGTTCCATAAGTAACTGGTTCAGCTTCTATGGTGTGAGTGATATTGGCTACTTCTTTACGGAGTGGGAGTTGAAGACGAACAAGCTCGATGAACCTGACAAGCTGTGGAAGCACTCTCCTATCCGTTACGTTAATCAGGTGGAAACACCATTGCTCATCATTCACGGTGAAGAGGATCACCGCTGCCCAATCGAACAGGGCGAGCAAATGTATGTGGCTTTGAAGCACCAGCATAAGCCAGTAAAATTTGTCCGTTTTCCGGAATCCGATCACGAACTGTCCAGAAGCGGAAAGCCAAAGCTAAGAATGGACCGGTTAAATGAAATGGCAGAGTGGTTTGAGGAGTACCTGTAACCAATCCAGGGACTGTCCCTCACTGCTTTAAAGCGTTAAAGTGCAGAGGAGCAAGAACACTCCTGGTTCCTGCTCCTCTATAATGATTGAAATTTATATATCACCGAGCTGTCGATTGCTGAGTACATATAAGGATTTAATGTAATATTCACTTAATGTATAATATTGGATAAATTACTGAAAGAGGATTTTTATGAATCATAAAACAAGAGTCATCTTAGGTTTAATTCTGTATTTTTTGCTAAGTATAATTGATTACATTTTTACTAACACAATTGAATGGAAGTGGAACTTCTTAGAAGCTGTAATTGGAATGGTAATTGCATGGTTTGTTATCGAATTTTTGCCAAATAAGAGAAAATAACATTATGCTGGATTACCAGTTTATTTTCATTTCTATTCCCAACATGCAAGTCAAAAGTATCTGCCATAGCAAGCATACATTATGATAGAGTATCTTCTCTCCTTTATCATTATTCAGCTGTTATACACATAAATCCTTCAGGCATTTTAATAGTGTAAATGAGCATATGGGATCAAGCGCAAAACAAACCATCTATTAAAAGAGTTCATAAAAAGAGTCCTCACCAATATGCTGAACATTTTCTTCAACCAGTTCACGCAGATCATCTGAACCATCAACCATTATCCAATCGTCAATACTGCCTATGAAACAAAATCGTTCCACCTCAAAAATCCTGTCTTCTTTATCAACCAGCCTAAAACGCATGACCGTTTCGTATTCCTTAAAACGATTCATTTCCTCCTTTTTGTCGGCAAAAAAGCTTCCTAATAATTCACCTAGTTTTTCTTTCTGAAATTCAGTATAGATATAAACTGTATCTTTCTTAGTATCTAGTTTGTAATCCTTAATAGGACAGAATTTTTTCATGCCATTGTCGATGATTTCAATTTCGTCGTCAAAAATAAGTGGCTTTTGTTTTTTGCGCAAGGCAACCTTTCCATTAGGGTTCTCATAGATTTCATAACCCTCTGGAATGACCTCAACATCAGCTCCCTCACTTTTCTTGGAAAAATGATAGGTTGTATTTCCTTTTTTCGTTTTTCTACTGTGCAAATAATATGTATCTCCCCGAAAGTTTTGATAAGTAATCGCCATTATGACACATCCTCTCAATCATTGATTCCATTTCTATTATTATACCAACGTAGGCTTATTGATAAACAGATTCAGAAAATATCATTCATGTTATGATTGAAAAAAGCCAAAGTGGGGGATTGGATTTGCTATGAGCTTTTTCGTAAAAATAAACGCAATCAGTGCGATCTATGCTTTGCTATTATTTGTCCCTATTGAATTAATGGTGAATGTATATCGTCTGAGCAGACTTACAAATGTGAATATTGACCAAATGGTAATCATCATAGGCTTGATGAGTTTAATGACGTTGATGTCAGGTTCAATTGGTCTTTTCATTCTAACGCAAAAGTGGCTGAATGGACGCAAATCGAGCTTCTGGTCCGTAATTCTGTGGGTCCCCTATCATGTTCTCTATGTATTTCTTTTTGCGTCTATATTTCCCATTACCTATGGAGGAGATGAACCTGGCCCTGGTACCGGCTTCATGATTTTAGCATTGCTGATTCTTTATCCAGTCTATATTTTCTTCATTAATGCTGCAGGGCTTGCCTATCATGATAAACAAGCTCCCTTATCTTAAATCAGTTATGAAAAAGGTCAGCCATTCCACTATAAGGGATGACTGACCCAATTTTAAAGTCGGACAAAACTGGATGGTGACGCCCCAGGTTAAAGCTTATGCTCCCCTGACATTTTGCCGTACATCCTCCAGGTGATCTATACTCGAGTTGATCATACGTTCGTAAATGTCCAGAATCGATTGGCCATAACCATTTCCAGGAACGGCCCATTTGCCATTTAATCCTGTCCAGGTTGATGCAGATCCCCGGGTCACCAAGTCAAAGCGGGGATCGACAAGAGGATAATCCTCGGGTAATGGCTTCGTCGTCGCATAAGCATACAGATGCTGAATATGAGCCAGTACCCCTTCTCTTGGTTTATCAAAGCTTGCTCCCGGGTTGTCAGGACCTGTTGCACCTAAACCACAGAAGTTATTTTGTTCGGGCTCCACCACTCCAGTAAAGCGTAAAAAGTCTGTTTCATGCATTGCCTGGGCAAAAGCAATATCTCCACGGATGCCATAGTATTCTCCAAAAGTTAAATAGTAATTTGCGATTTCAATAGCATTGCCGTTTATACCTCTCACGTATTGGTTCATTAATTCAGGAGAAAGATAGGTTGACCCTGTAATTGGATATCCTGCTGGCTCGGGATCAGGCTGGGGACTGTCCCCGTTATCGCTGCCTTCATTTTCTGTCACGATAAAAGCATCCGAAACCCCGGCATTCCTCACTTCCTGCAGACGCTTTTCTGCATTTTCCCGGTTAGAAAAAGCACCGGCCTGAACACGATACCATTGCGTACCAGAGATTGTTACTGTAGTAATAAAGGCTTCTATCCCTCTTGACCGTAAAACATTCGCTCGTCTTCTTGCGTTATCTCTTGATTGAAAGGATCCAGCGATAACTTTATAAAGGGTACCTCCTGAATCCTGTTTCGGCTCCAGGTTAAAGGCCCTCACCAATCCATTGACATGTCCGCGGGCAACGCTTTGACGATAAGATGGATCACGCAGCAGATTTGCATCATTTTCATTATCAATAAAGCCGTTTTCAGTGAGCAGTGCAGACATCGTTGTTTCCCGCAGCACATGAAAGTTCGCTTTCTTCTGACCCCGATCCCTTAATTGATTCACCTTCGTTATTTCCTCGTGCATAATATCCTGATATTGAGCCGTTTGACCGGAATCGGATAAACTACTGTGAATATAATCTTCATAGCCATAGGCGGAGCCATTAAAGGCATTACAGTGGATAGACAGAAAATAATCGGCGCCCCACTCATTTGCATCATTAGTCCTCTGATTCAAACTGACTGTTCGATCATCCGTACGACTCATACGGATGTTTACATTTTCATATTCTTCGGTTAAAATATTTCGAATTCTACGGGCAATATCCAGTACGATATGCTTTTCATCCAGCCCATTCCCCTGAGCTCCTGGATCCGATCCGCCATGCCCGGGATCTAAATAAAGTTTCATCCCATACACCCCCTTCTATTAAAAGAGATTCCATATAGTATATTAAAAAAACCGGAAATCGTATTGGACAAAACGTTGAAATTTGTTGAATTGATGAAAGTGATTCATATTCGATTATTCAGGATATATTTAACATCCGCAGGGAAAATTACACATGAATATCATAGAAGGAGGGATTAAAGGTGGTCAAAAACATTACGTCACAAGAGTATCAAAGCCTTATTAACAGTATGGACAAACCGGCTGTATTTCAGTTTACCGCTGACTGGTGACCAGCCTGTCGTATGCTGGGGCCGGTGGTCTCAAAAGCAGCTGATGAACTGGACAGTGTTGACTTTTTCTCTGTAGATGTTGATCAGGCATCAGATCTGGCAAGCGAATTCAAGGTTCAGAGCATCCCGACTCTTGTCCTGGTCAAAGACGGTGAAGAAGCAGATCGTTCCATAGGATATATTCCTGAAGAGCAAATAAAAAAATTTGCCCAGTCTTAAACATCAGGACAGATGGAGCAGGCCTCTCCATGAATTTGGGAGCCCCCGCCTGCTTCATCTGTTCTTAAAATTTTTTCTTTGACATGTTGCCCACATGTGAGTATTATAAATAAAGTAAATCAGATTAAAACCAACCAAACTCATAAGAAAAGGGTGTTTTTAAATGGCAACAGCAAATATTCAAACACAACAAGACAAGGTTGAATCCGTGCAAAAGCACCAGTCAACATTAAATAAACCTCAAACCCCATTAATTATTGGTGGTCTGCTGGTTGGAGCTGTGTTATTAATCTATCTTATGATGACACAAAATGCGGCACAGCCATTACTGATGGTCATTGGACTGCTCCTTGGCTATACTCTCTTTCATGCACGATTCGGTTTCACTTCCGCCTTCCGCAGACTGATGTCTGTTGGAAATGGGCAGGCTTTACGTGCGCATATGGTGATGCTGGGGGTAGCCGTTACGCTATTTGCTCCAATTCTGGCCTTTGGTTTTTCATTCTTTGGTGGTGAGGTTTCAGGGTACGTTTCACCAGTTGGCGTCAGCCTTATCGTCGGTGCATTTATTTTCGGTATAGGAATGCAGCTTGGCGGCGGATGTGCGTCTGGTACGCTCTATGCCGTGGGTGGCGGACGCTCTGTTATGTTTATTACGCTATTATTCTTTATCGTTGGATCAACTCTAGGAGCCTATCATCTTCCATTCTGGACAGAAGAAATGCCGGCATTTGAACCTGTATCATTAGCTACGACTACAGGACTTGGATATGGAGGCGCCTGGGTGGTTTCAATCGCTTTATTCGGACTCATCTCATGGATTACTTTAAGAGTGGAAAAGAAAAAACGTCCGCCAAAAATGCCTCCATTGCCTACTGAAAGAGGTTGGAAGCGAATTTTCCGCGGTTCCTGGCCCCTGTTTGCAGCTGCTATTGTGCTAGCTGTACTTAATGCCTTAACCCTTATGACACGTGGTGCACCATGGGGGGTAACGTCAGCGTTCGCTTTATGGGGATCTAAAGCAGCTCAGTTCTTCGGAATCGATGTGGCCAGCTGGGGATACTGGCAGGGGGCAAACGCCTCTGCTCTTGAGTCTTCTATTTTTGCTGATTCTACCACTGTATTAAATCTTGGTGTTATCCTGGGTGCCTTTCTTGCATCCGCAGCAGGCGGTTTGTTTAAGTTTTCAAAACTGCGCCCGGGAAATGTAGCAGCTTCTATCATTGGAGGTACTCTGTTAGGCTACGGTGCACGTCTGGCCTTTGGATGTAATATCGGCGCTTACTTCGGTGGAATTGCATCCTTCAGTCTTCATGGGTATATCTGGGGTGTTTTAGCGCTCGCAGGAACCTTTGTTGCTTTGTATCTCAGACCTTTATTCGGTTTATCCGTGCCAAAGCCTAAAGATACATTTTGTTAAGTATGGAAAACACCATGTGAAACGCTCGCATGGTGTTTTTTCCGTGAAGCAACTGTTGTGCATGTTTTGAAGTTTTTGTTGTAAATAATGATGGACAAAAAAGCAAAAGTTTTGACATTACGCTTTTTTTACCTTATATTTTCATAGAGTTCTATAATTCCTAGTAAACTTATAGGATTAACATTATTTTAGAAGGGAGATAGAAAGATGAAAGCAATATGGCGGGGATATATCGAAGCATCCCTTATTTTAAAGATTACAGTTGCACTTATACTTGGTATTATTGTCGGTTTCATTTTTGGACCGGATGCGGCCGTTCTGTCCCCATTCGGAGACCTGTTACTTCGCTTGCTTAAGTTTTTAATTATTCCACTTATTTTATTTACTCTTATAGTCGGGGTGAATCAAACTAAAATTGGGGATCTGGGCAGAATGGGCGGAAAGGTTTTTCTTTATTATGTGATTACATCTGCCTTCGCAATTGCAGTTGGCCTGGCAATTGCCACCCTTTTCAATCCCGGAACAGGCATGACTCTTCCAACTGAAGAGTTTGAGACACCGGAAAATCCCGGTTTTGTCAGTGTGCTTTTAAACATTGTACCTGAAAATATCGTGACCGCATTTAATGAGATGAACCTGCTTGGAATCATCTTTACAGCACTTGCCTTTGGTATTGCCATTTCCTACTTACGCTCAACCAAAGATTACAGCGAACTGGGAGAACAGGTATATAAAGTTGTAAGCGGATTGAACGAAGCTACCTTAACCATTATGAAGGCGATTTTGCAGTATGTACCGATTGGAATTTTCGCCATTATTGCGAATACGGTCGGAAGCCAGGGGCTGAATACGTTGGAGGAATTGGGAAGCATGGTTCTTGTCTTGTATCTTGCTCTATTAGGCATGCTTGTCATTTATATCATCTTCATGAAGCTGTTTAACGTTCGTATCGGTGAATTTTTCAAGCAGGCACGTACTCCGATGATCACTGCTTTTGTTACTCAAAGCAGCTCAGGTACCCTGCCTCTTACACTGAATGCGGCCAGAAACTTAGGGCTATCCAAAAGTTTATACGGGTTCAGCCTGCCGTTTGGAGCGACGGTTAACATGGATGGAGCTGCCATCCGAATCGCCATCTCTGCGGTATTTGCCGCCAATGTGATGGGTGTGACCTTAAGCTTCCCTGACATACTTCAAATTGTCGTGCTTGGAACACTCGTATCCATCGGTACAGCTGGTGTACCGGGAGCCGGCATTGTTATGATTGCTACGGTATTCGCACAATTAGGCCTATCCATGGAAGCCGTTGCCCTGTTAACAGCCATTGACGCCCTGGTAGGCATGGGTTGTACAGCACTTAACGTTACCGGCGACCTTGTCGGAACATCCATTATTAATAAAACAGAGAAGCAGGATTAGGTGCCTGTCACGCCCCGAATAATCTTGTTTCACAAAATGTTTCACGCACCGATACAAAAACCGCTATCGATTCAGATAGCGGTTTTTCTGATGAATATTTCTATACTTTTACTAACCGTTCCTCTTTGTCATTTTAACTGAAGCATTTTTGGTGTGACTGCTGCCGGCTACATATACCCCTCAAGCGTTCATCTGTGCAATCTGAATAAGGTTTCCGCATGTATCATCAAAAACAGCTATGGTAACATTCCCTGCTTCTGTAGGTTCCATCGTAAACCGGACTCCCAGGTTTTTCAGTCGCTCGTATTCCATTTGAATATCTGCCACCCCGAACATAGTTACTGGAATGCCATCCGCAAATAACTTCTCCTGATATTCTTTAGCCGCTGGATGGTCATTGGGTTCGAGTACAAGCTCCGTACCTTCTTCATTTTCCGGAGAAACAAGTGCTATCCACCTGAATTCTCCCGCTGGAACGTCATGCTTTTTTACGAACCCCAGTGTTTCCGTATAAAACTCCAACGCCTTGTCTTGATCCTCCACAAAAATACTCGTCACGATAATCTCCATAGATTTTACCTCCTATATTTTCAAAGTATTTGTGACTATAAACAAAAAACCTGCTGCTAAAATATTGAATTTAACCTACTTAATTCAAATCATCCTTTTCCAAAAAACACCTTTCATTGGAAGTTTTTAATACAATATCAAAATTTTCATGGTAAGGATGCATAAATAATTCATATTGAATTCTACGCTCTTCATGAGATTGTCTTAAAAAGTTTATATTTACTCCTCTTTCAGTAACATCACGACTAGACCTTCTCATAAATTCGGTTTCTCCATCCGTATATAAGTAAACTTTTAAATCAAATAAGTCTGGATTAATAAATGCAACACTCATGCCTTCTACAATATTTACTTTATTATCGGAAGAAATAAAATCACTCTTCTTATAATCAGTCACTATTGTGTAAATATCTAAACCATCTCTAATCATTTGAATATCTCGTTCTAAGGCTGATATATGATGAGCACCTGGGTGACAAGCTGTCATCTTATAGTGATGAGTTTTATTCTTATATTCGTAATCAATAACAGCGTACTTCCTTATATTAGAGGAGCCAATTATATATGGGTCAGTATTTATATAATTTATATTACTTAGCCCTAATCGTTTTATAAGGTTATTTGCGAACGTTGTCTTTCCGGAAGCACCATGACCCGAAATACCGATTATAACTCTCTTTTCCTTACTACTGACCAATTTGGCTATATCATTTAAGATCTCTTCCATTACTATCCACCTTTGTTATCTATTAGTTGGATGTTCCTTAATCTCCATTTTTCATCGACAACATTGATAATAAATCCTGCCCCCGCCGTTAGTTAAACAACGTCCTTCAACTTATTTTACCATATTTAGGTTAATTGAACTAAAATTTCCTCAACTAGTTATACAATTATGATTGCAAAATGCCTTACATTTTGGTTCAAAACGTCCCCCACCAAATCACCTAAAACAAGCACATTGACTTTGCAAATATCCTGTGAGAAAATAAGGCGACCGAACGGTAGGTAGGTGAAACGAGTGAGTGCAGAAAATATTCGTAACGTTGCCCTTTCCCATTTTGCCAGGCATGGGTATGAAGGTGCTTCCTTAAGCGAAATTGCCAAGGAAACAGGAATTAAAAAGTCAACTATTTACTCCCATTACAAGGGGAAGGACGACTTATTTCTTACTGTGGTGAGGTATGTATTTCGTCTGGAAAGAAGAAATATTCTCTCTTATTTTCAATCATCAGGGCAAAAGCCGATCAAAGATAAATTGCTGGGATTTTTTGATTATATCGATGATAGATTCTATCAATCTGATACAGCAAAACTATTATTCCGAATGTGCTTTTTCCCACCCTGGCATTTTAGAGGTGAGGTCTCTAAAATCGTGAATGCCTTTATTGCCCGAATGCAGCGACTTCTGGTCAAACTCATGAAGCATCACCAGAAAAACGGTGAGCTTACCGGCGTAGACAGTTACCAGGCTGCTCTCGCCTATATAACGCTGGTGGATGGAGTGGTCATTGAGCTTCTGTTTACCGGAAAAAACGAATTTTTTGAACGGGTTAACGTTTCCTTCCCCATTTATTGGCGAGGAATAGCATCATCAGATAAGGAGTGACACACATGAACAGATACTGGATTTACGTCCTATTAGCCTCCTGTTTCGAAGTATTCTGGGTGGCCGGATTGAAACATTCAGGAAATACCATCGAATGGACGTTTACCATCATTGCCATTATAACAACCTTTATCCTTCTACCACTCTCTGCCAAACGCCTCCCTGTAGGAACGCTTTATGCTGTCTTTGCAGGTCTTGGAACAGCAGGAACGGTACTGGTGGAAATTTTGGTATACGGAGAACCATTTAATCTATTAAAAATTCTATTAATCAGTACTCTTCTTATTGGAGTGATCGGATTAAAACAAATTTCAAATGAACCAAATGAATCTTCAGAAACAAAGGAGACAGCATAAATGGCATGGTTTGCAATTATTATAGCAGGAATTTGTGAAGTCATAGGCGTACTGAATTTAAAGCGATTAGCCGAAAAAAAATGGGATGCGTTAGTTATTCTTATCGTTACCTTTGGCTTTAGTCTGACACTCCTCGGGTTTGCCATGCGAACGTTATCCATGGCTACCGTTTACGGCGTCTGGACAGGAATCGGAACTGTGGGATCTACGGTAATGGGCATGATCATCTATGGGGAGCCCCGGGAATGGAAACGAATTTTGTTTATTACAATGATCCTGTCTTCAGCAGTCGGGCTGAAGCTGATTTCGTAGGGTGCCTGTCACGCCCCGAAAAATCTTGTTTCACAGAATGTTTCACACGCAACCCGCTATTCCTTAACTGCTTTAAAGTTATGGAATAGCGGGTTTTTTATCCAAACATACGAATCTTATTACTTAGGCAAATGTACAAAAAAGCTCTCCCCCTGTATCTTCATTTCTGTACAATGACACATTAATATCCTTCCGCCTATTTAATACAATAAAAGTACTACGATAAACAAAGGAGTAATTTCATGTTACCTGAAAAAATCAAACAGGAATTATTGAAAATTGTAGGAGAACACAATTATATGGACTCCTACACCCATAAACTTGTATACTCCTACGACGCAACTCCACAGTTTCAGTCCATGCCGGATGCTGTTATCGCTCCAAACAATACAGATGATATATCACAAATAATAAAGATATGTAATCATTATAAAATTCCGCTTGTGCCCCGAGGATCAGGGACCAACCTCAGCGCGGGTACAACGCCATTGGAAGGCGGTATTGTCCTGCTTTTGAAAAACATGAACAAAATTCTTGAGATTGATGAAGAGAATTTAACCATTACGACACAGCCAGGCGTAATTACACAGGAAATTATCAACCAAGTGGAGGAAAGAGGGCTTTTTTATCCACCAGACCCAGGTTCACTAAAAGTCTCGCAAATCGGCGGAAATATCAATGAAAACTCAGGAGGCCTTCGTGGATTAAAATATGGGGTTACCAGGGATTATGTTCTTGGTTTAGAGGCTGTACTTCCAAATGGAGATATTATTCGTACAGGAGGCAAATTAGCCAAGGACGTTGCTGGATATGACTTAACACGCTTGTTAGTTGGATCAGAAGGTACACTCGGCATTATTACTGAAGCAACATTAAAGCTCTTGCCTCTTCCACAAACCAAAAAGACAGCCCTTGCCTTATTTGAAGATATTCAAATGGCTGCTGAAGCCGTCTCTGCAATTATTTCTCATAAAATCATTCCTGCAACACTAGAATTTTTAGATCAGCCTACCATTAAAGTTGTTGAGGATTTTTCGAAAGTTGGTTTACCGACACATGCAAAGGCTGTATTGCTCATTGAACAAGATGGAGATCCCCATAAGGTTGAAAAAGACATTTACGACATATCCTCCATTTGCAAGCAAAATCAAGCATTTGACGTTACCATTGCTCAAACGAACGAAGAGGCTGAGGCCCTCACTACAGCTAGACGTGCAGCTCTTTCTGCTCTTTCCCGTTTAAAACCTACCACTATCCTTGAAGATGCTACTGTCCCTCGATCTGAAATTGCGAATATGGTTAAGGCTATTAATGATATCGCCCAAAAGTATAAACTTTACATTTGTACTTTTGGCCATGCCGGCGACGGAAATTTACATCCTACTTGCTTAACCGATGTCCGAAATGAAGCAGAAATTGAGCGTGTGGAAAAAGCCTTTGAGGAAATTTTTAAAAAAGCTGTTGAATTAGGTGGAACTATTACAGGAGAACACGGAGTAGGAGCCATGAAATCTCCATACCTTCATTTAAAATTAGGAGAAACCGGATTGAATGCGATGAAACAGCTAAAATTGTCCCTTGACCCTAATCAGATCATGAATCCTGGTAAGATGTTTATCAATCATAATCCAAAAAGAGTGGTGATTAATCGTGAATACGCAGGAGAAAACTAGAATTCAGGAAGAGTTCCAACAG
Organism: Virgibacillus sp. MSP4-1; assembly: GCF_010092505.1. NCBI lineage: Bacteria > Bacillati > Bacillota > Bacilli > Caryophanales > Bacillaceae > Virgibacillus > Virgibacillus sp. MSP4-1. Next base: position 417,204 of record NZ_CP048021.1, on the reverse strand, counting down.
AGAATGGACTATGACGAAATTCTCAATTGCATGAAGTGCGGGTTTTGCCTGCCGAGCTGTCCCACCTATATTGAGACCGGGGAAGATGAAGCCCATTCCCCAAGAGGACGCATCGCATTAATGAAAGGAGTCGTGGATGGTGACATTGAACCAGATGAAGAAGTAAAAAATTCGCTTGATATGTGCCTTGGCTGTCGAGCCTGTGAACCTGTATGTCCATCAGGGGTTCAATATGGACATTTACTGGAAGAAGCAAGGGATATTATTTATCAAAACCAAAAACCACCCCTCCTCAAAAGAATAATAAGAAAAATCGCTTTTAAGGGTCTGTTTCCCAAGCCAAAGCGTTTAAGAAGACTTGCAAGGCTACTACGATTCTATCAAAAGTCCAAAATCCAAAAGCTCGTACATAAATTAAAATTAACAAAAATTCTCCCATCTGCACTCAGGCTTATGGAAAAATCCCTTCCTATGGTATCAAAAATGAAAACGGCTAAGGACCGAAATAACGTTCTCATGCCTCTATCCGGCAATAAGAACAATAAGAAAAGAGTGGCGTTTTTTACAGGGTGTTTAATGGATTCTCTCTTTTCATCTACCAATCAGTCAACCACAAAACTTTTACAATACGCCGGGTGTGAAGTTGTTATTCCTAATGACCAGATCTGCTGCGGTGCGCTGCATGGACATAGCGGGGAAAAGCAACAGGCAAAAGAAATGGCTAAGAAAAACATTAAAGCTTTTGAACAGCTTAATGTTGATTATATTATTACCAATGCTGGCGGGTGCGGAGCTTTTCTAAACGACTATCACCACCTTTTAAAGAATGAAGAGGACTGGAAGGATCGAGCGGCATCCTTTGATCGTAAAATAAAAGATATTTCCAGTCTGTTGATTGAAATGGATTTTCATAAGCAGCCATTGGAACTCCCCCAGCAAATTGTCACTTATCAGGATTCCTGTCATTTAAAAAACGGGCAGAATACATTTATGGAACCAAGAAAGTTGCTTCAGAGTATTCAGGGAGCAGATTATGTAGAAATGAAAGATGCCAGTCGATGCTGTGGATCTGCCGGGATCTATAATCTGGTACAAACCGAAATGTCTATGCAAATATTAGACTATAAAATGAAGCAGACACAGGATACTCAAGCAAATGTCATTGTTACGGCCAACCCGGGATGCCTTTTGCAAATGAAAATGGGCATTGAAAAGGAAGGATTGGCTTATCAAATAAAAGCAGTCCATATTGCTGATTATTTACTTGATGCCTATGAATATCGCAACAAGGAACATGCCGGGTAAACACTATACTTTTCCGATAATATGAAGTGCCACATAAAATAATGTGGCTCCTTTTGTGTTTTTCGGGTCCAGTCCTGTGAGTTCGGTGATTTGTTTAAGTCGGTAATGGAGGGTATTGGTGTGTATGTGTAATTTTTTTGAGGTTTCTTTAATCGATTGATTTTGAAGTAAATAAGCTACCAAAGTATCCTGTAGTTCTGCATTATCTAATACGTTTTGAAGAGTCCTTGATACGAATTCCCCTTGTGCCTGCTCACAGGCTTCGGAAAGAATAATATCCAATTGTAAATCTTCATAAAATAATATTTCTCCTTTTTTTCCGGAAGCCTGTAAAGCCTTCTCAGCCTCTGTATATACTTGATTGATATATAATTTGGCGACGGACTTGCTGACTCCAAATGAAAGCACACATTGATAATGGTTTAGAAAATAACGCCTCCATCGATCAAAATGATACGTTAAAAATTCCTTTTTCACTTCAGGAGTTTTATTTTTTACTAATAGAAATCTTCCTTTTCCCCAGCGGATGAGGAAATCTTCCCCACCATTCGGAAACTGACTTTGAAACCAATTCATAATATTTGATTCCATATGAAGTTCCGGAATCTCATTTTCTGTATGTACCTGAATCAAAATACACATATAGGGATTGCCAATTGATATGCCTAGCATCTGCCCTCTATGAATGAAATCTTCATCTACTTCCCTTGCAAAAATCCACTCATAAAAATAAGCTTCCAGACCTCTTTTCTCCCACTCTTTTTGTTCCAAATGATAGGATTCCTGAATGATTAATTCTGTCATTTTCCTCAGTAAATCAGCATAAGGTTCAACTTCACCTGGATTACCTGTAATTCCGATAACCCCAATAACCTTATGACCAAACTTCACAGGTAAATTAATTCCTGGCTTTGTACCTTTTAATTCCTTCACTCGCTCAGGTGTGATATACAATTTCTCTCCAGTCTTGACTACGTTTCTAGCTCCTTCATGAAAGCTCCCTATACGACTTTCATCAGTAGAGGCAACAATCGTACCATTTTCATTTACTACAATCAGATTTTCGTTTAGGATAACACGAACCTCATATATGATTTTATTGGCAAGTTCAGGGAGAAGCTGCATAGATTCACCTCCGTTTAAATCTTTATCTTATCTATTTGAACAAAAAACCGAAAAATCCTGCCTGCATGGATGTGGATAAAACCTCTTAATGATTGTAACCCTGTATCAGGGTCGTTGATTTGAAGTGAACATAAAAAATAGCCCCCCTAGTGTTCTACCATGCCTTGAGGGGCTATTTTATGAATCTTCCAAATAAAGATCACTTATGGAAGATATATCTTGTATAAATCACTATACTAGCTGTTACCGTCCTTCTGTGAAACAAAACAAGATTTTTCGGGTGGTGACAGGCACCTCCTAGGCCGGCACCTCTCCTATGCCTTCACACCTTCTGTTACACCTAAAATCTTAAAGAATTCGCGCATGAATAATGGAAGCTCAGGCCATGCATGACCAGATACAATGTTTTTATCTACATGTATGAGTTCATCGATATAGGTTGCTCCTGCCGCTTCTACTTCTGGTTGACATGCTGTATAAGCCGTCAATTCACGCCCCTTTACATGCTCTCTTATCGGGGTCAAAACCAGTTGTCCATGACAGATGACACCAACTGGCTTATCCTCAGACAGGAAATGTGCAGCAATCTCCTGAACCTTCTTATCCATCCGAATGTATTCCGGCGCTCGACCGCCTGGGATGATTAATCCATCGTAATCGGCTGGGTTTACATCTTCCACTGCTGCATGAGAATCAATTTTATATGCCCATTTTTCTGTAAATGTGTCCATTTCCGGCAGAAAATCATGAACCACTGTTTGAAGCTTTTTCTTAACTGGTGAAGCAATCGTACAGTCAATTCCTTCCTCTATACAGCGGTAATAAGGGTAAAAAACCTCTAAAGCTTCTACAGCATCTCCCGTAATAATCAATACATTTTTACTCATTCTATCACCTTTCCTTAAATTTATTATTAATGCATGAAGCACTAATCAGCACATTTTAATTTGTCTTCTCTAAATGGTATCGAGCTTCCAAAAGACCTCTGCAGTAATGTCCGTTAAACTCCATACTTAACCTGGTGGTCTTTATTCCTAATAAGTAATCTGACAAATCATCAATGGTAATGGCATTCCCCTCAGGATCCGTTATTGCATTTATACAAGTATTAGGATGATTTAATTCCTTCTTTTTCTGTAAGTATTTGTCACGTAAATGGATTCCTTCCTCAGAAAGTGTGATACCTTCCAACTCCTGCAGCGTCAATCGGACAAGTTCTTCTTTAGAAAATCCGTCGTTTAACAGATGACGAACTAATCGATCCTGTCTTGAATAAAAGGCCTTAATTCGAAAGGTTTTTCTTAATTCATTCAAATCTCCAGTAGTCTGGCCCTCAAAAGATTGGCTAAATTGCTTTCCCTGCGCGACTCCATGATTAATTTCATCAGATGCACAGTGATCATCCAGTATTACCCTCACTTCTTTAACCCAATCAATTTCTGAAACATACTCCTTGATATCCTCAGCCATAATATAGGCAAAGTTTGGCGAGCACCAATAAGTGGGAAGCCGAAATTTTACCTCAACATCGGATCCTTCAATGGTTATATCATCAATAAAATCTAAGTCTGTTAAAGGCTGATCCAACTCCGGATCATAGACTTTATCCAGCTTTTCCATTACATCCTGCTTTTTTGACATACCAACATCCTCTCGACTTGAATATGGAATTAAACACTTGATAGATTCATTTCCTGAGCAAGCTTGTCATTTTTGACCTTTTCTTTTTGAACATCAATATCAATGTCGTACAAACGAGCAGCATTCCCCGCCAAAATCTTCTTCTTCACATCTAAATTTAATTCAGCACCTGTCTCTTGTTTAATATCCTCTGGAAGATCAAACTCCATAAACTTCTCAATTAACCAGCTAGGTTCCCATATTGCATAGTCACTGCCAAAAATAATTCGGTCTTCATCTAACCAGAAGAGTAATTCACCCATAATCTCTGCAAAATATCTCGGACGTGCATAAATAAATGGCATAGCCACAGATAAGCCGCCATATACGTTTTTTTCCTGGGTTGCAATCCAACAGAAGTCTTCTAAACGGGGTAAACCTAAATGTTCAACAATGAAGTTTAATTCTGGAAATGAAGTTGCTGCGTCATCAACATCTGCTACATCAAACGCATCACGATTAAGTGGAGTAATCGTAGGTCCTTTATGAATGTGGATATTTTTAATTCCTAATTCCTGGCACTTTTCTAAGTAACGGTAGGTTGAGTCATCGGAAAGTTTATATCCCTTAGAATCACCGTACCAATCAGCAGTATAAAGCTTTACACCCTTAAGATTGTAGCGTTCATTCGATTTCTCTAACTCTTCTAATCCACGTTTCCCATGACGTGGATCAAAGGTATCATTACATATCAGTCGATTCGGATAAGTCTGAGTCAGCTTTTGACTATTTACTATATCCCCAAACCCGTTTTTATAGAATTCCTTCAGCAAAACAGGCTGGAAAATTGCCATATCCGCGTACCCTTTATGAAACACATCCTTAATCAAACGATCTTCACTGTACTTTAAAAAGTCATCTTTATTCCACCAATATTCCTTAGGACTCAGACTCGTCTGATAATCATAAAAACAGTCAATAAACTGCTGTCCATGTACATTCAACTGATTTTCCTTACTTGCATCCCACAAAGCAATATGGGCATCAATAATAAAGATCTCTTCTCCATTCATAGTTCTGTACATATACTCACTCTCCTTTTAAAACTTTTACACACCTCAGTAAACGGTTACAAAAGTTAATGTTAAATAGATTACCCTCCTTTAAATTGGAAAATTATATGTCCTGAACGTTTTATAGAAGATATCCTGTTCTAAAGATTTTTTCGTTAAGCACTATTATAGCCAAACAAACTTCATGATTATATGTACAGGAATCTAATATTAAAGTTTTATTTTTTATGCTTTTTTGTGGGAAGGTACAAAACTTTTGTACTCATTTACGTTGAAAACACTCTTCTCTTCCCCTCCTCCTTATCCTCGTAAATATGTTAGAGTAAAGTTATCGAATTTTTATTAGGAGGCCAAGTATGAAAAGAGATATACACGTCGTCGGGGCGGTCTTAGTTAAGAATGGGAAAATTCTTTGCGCACAAAGAGGGCCTGATAAATCATTACCTTTAAAATGGGAATTTCCAGGAGGTAAAATTGAAGATGGAGAAACAGCTCAAAAAGCGCTAAAACGAGAAATACAGGAAGAAATGCGTTGCGATATAGAGATAGGTGAACAAATAGAGCACACCATTTATGAATATGATTTTGGAATTGTTCATTTAACCACCTTTTATTGTAAACTTTTGGATAAGGAACCAACATTAACTGAACATAACGAAATTAAATGGCTAATACCCGAAAAATTAACGGAGCTAGATTGGGCACCTGCTGACATTCCAGCTATAGAAAAATTATCAAATAAAACACCCTTACGATAAAATAACTTTAATTAGCTATTCACCAACAAAAAAGTGAGTAGCTTTTATATTGATTTGAAACAAAAATGGAAAAATATTAAAATAAACCCAAACAAACATGTTAGGTAGGGTGTTTATATGTCAGGATTTATAGAAAACTTAGAGGCATCTTTACACAAAGGATTTATAAACTATAGACACAACAAGTATGACCAATACAAGCCACAATTATTAGTGAATGATTCGAAGCAAAAAAAACAGGTCCTCCCTTCCCTCCTTGAAGAATTAGATCGATGTAGATCCTTTCTTTTTTCTGTTGCATTTATTACCGAAAGTGGATTAGCCACTCTTAAGTCCCATTTATATGATCTCAAAAGGAAGGGTGTAAATGGGCGGGTTTTAACTTCAACATTCTTATACTTTAATCAACCTAAAGTTTTTAAAGAACTATTAAAAATAACAAATGTGGAAGTTAGATTAACTACTACTAAAGGCTTTCATTCTAAAGGATATATTTTTGATAATCACACGTACTACTCCTTAATAGTTGGAAGTTCTAACTTAACTGCTCATGCCCTAAAGCAAAATTATGAATGGAACGTGAAATTGACATCTCATGAGAATGGCGAGATCATACATCACTTTAAAAATCAATTTGAGGAAATCTGGGAAGATGCAGAACCATTAACAGAGCAATGGATCGTACAATATGAAAAAGATTATAATCAAAATTCAGATCAAAAACTTGTAGAAAATGTAATAGAGTTTCCTTCTGAATATGAACTAAATGCACTAAAAGACTCCATTAAGGTCACACCAAATAAAATGCAAGAAATGGCATTAAAACAGATTCAGGCCCTTCGAGAGGATGAAGAGAATAAAGGATTAGTTATCTCAGCAACTGGTACTGGAAAGACTTATCTTTCTGCATTTGACGTCAGAAGATATAGACCAAACAGGATGCTATTCATTGTTCATCGGGAACAAATATTAGAAAAAGCAAAATCTGATTTTCAGAGAGTAATGGGAGGTCCTGACAAAGACTTTGGAATTCTATCGGGTTCCAATAAAGAAACAAATGCAAAATATTTATTTGCAACAATACAGAGTATTTCAAAAGACGATAACATAAGGCGTTTTCAAAAAGATGAATTTGATTACATTTTAATTGATGAAGTTCATAAAGCAGGAGCACAGTCTTATCTAAAAGTCATTAATTATTTTTCCCCTGAGTTTCTGCTTGGGATGACAGCTACTCCTGAACGTACAGATGATTTTAACATTTACGAGTTGTTTAACTATAATATTGCTTATGAAATTCGTTTACTAGAAGCTCTTGAGGAAGATATGCTCTGTCCTTTTCATTACTTTGGAGTAACTGATTTTGAATTAAATGGTGAACTTCTAGATGATACAGCCTCTTTAGCAAAACTTGTAACAGAAGAGCGAGTTAGTCATATTATTGATAAGATCGAGTATTATGGACATTCAGGCAAAGAGGTCAAAGGTCTAATATTTTGCAGTCGAAAAGATGAGGCTAAAGAACTCTCTAATTCATTAAATCAAAAAGGTTACAACACCGTTGCATTAACCGGTGATCATTCACAAGATGAAAGAATGAATCAAGTAAATCGATTAGAAAATGGAGTATTAGATTATATTTTAACGGTGGATATTTTTAATGAAGGAATTGATATACCAAGTCTAAACCAAGTCGTTATGTTAAGACAAACCCAATCCAGCATTGTATTTGTCCAGCAATTAGGAAGAGGTCTGCGTAAGCATGAGTCAAAAAACTTTGTAACTATCATCGATTTCATCGGTAATTACAAAAATAATTATTTAATTCCTATCGCACTGTCTGGCGACCAATCACAAAACAAAGATAATATACGAAGACGTTTGAATGATACAAGTTATATAAAGGGAGTTTCCACGGTCAACTTTGAGGAAATTGCCCAGAAACAAATTTTCAAATCTATCAAAAATAGCACACTTAATTCTATAAGCATTTTACAAGATTCATATAGCGAATTAAAAAATAAAATTGGACGAGTTCCTTATTTATATGACTTTATAAACAACCATTCAATTGATCCTTTAGTACTTATCGAAAAATTCGAAAACTACTATAAGTTTTTGATAAAAATGCGAGAAGAGCTTCCTTCTTTCACACAGTACGAAAACCAAGTACTAACTATGCTCTCACAAGAAGTCTTAAATGGGAAAAGAAAGCATGAAATCATATTATTAGACTTACTTTTTAATCAAGACACGATTTCTAAAAAAGAATATATCAATCAATTAGAGCGTGAAAATTGTTATTTTAATGAAGCAACACTGCAATCAGTACAAAGAATTTTTGATTTGTCATTTTTCACTTCTATTGATCAAAATAAATACGGCAATCAACCTATTATTATTTTAGACGATGATAATAACTTTTATTTCAATCCATACGTTCATAAGAGTCTAAATGAGAATACTTATTTTAAGATATTTGTCTCAGATATTATAGAAAGTGCTAAATTGAAGAACAGAAACTACATTAGTGAACAGCCACTTACTTTATATCAAAAGTATTCAAGAAAAGATGTCTGTAGGTTACTAAATTGGGAAAATGATGAAAAGGGAACGATGTATGGTTATAAAACAAAATATCAAACCACCCCTATATTTATCACTTATCACAAAGATGAAGATGTTGATTCAAGCGTTGATTATGGTGATGAATTTGTTAATCAGGATATACTTAGGTGGTTCACAAGAAGTAATCGCACATTAAAATCAAAAGAAGTGCAAGAGATTATTCAGGCAAAAGAGAATAACATTGATGTTCATATTTTTGTTAAGAAGGATGATGACGAGGGGAAAGACTTCTATTATTTAGGTAAGGCAGATATAGATCAGGATACAATAAAGCAAACAAAAATGGAGGATAGCGATAAACCAGTTGTGTGCATGAATATGGTTATGGAGAAAAGTATTGATTATAAGTTGTATCAATATTTAACAAGTAGTGAATGATGTTTATTTGATATAGGATTTCTCTAAAATATTTTAATTAGATACAAAAGGAGTGCTAACAATTAGCACTCCTTTCTTTTTATTTAATTCAATTAACTATCCTGCTCCCCCAACAACCGAATCCGCTCTTCTAAAGAAGAAATATTAACAATAACCGGCTCACTTTGTCTTAATGAACCATCTTTACCTAGCATCGGTCCATAGGATACACACTGCGCTTTATTAAGAGCAGCCAATCGCCTTTCCCATTCTCGCTTTGATGCGTTGTCATGAGAGAGGTTGGATGCCACGGTTGAGATTTCATTTTCTGGTGGTAAGAAGTATATTTTCTGGCTTGAGTTTTGCAATCGTGCAATTTCATCTGTATTCAGCTGACCTTTTAGGAACTGAGTCGCATACCAGCCAGACCAGCCGAATTTTCTCCCTTCTGTTAGGATTTTGGCACTTGGCGATTTTTCACTATGATCTAGATTTTGTGCCTCGTCTAGAACAACAGGCATAGGAATCGTCTGATCGCCATGCTGAAGCTTATAATGCCATAAATCCCATAGGATAAACTCTGTAATCATTTTTTGGACATCACTTGCAAAGCCTGTCAGTTGAATCACTAAAACTTTACCCTTATCTTCTTCAAGCTTACCCCAATTAAAATCATAGGAACTATCAAAGGGATTCTTATCAATCATTGGATTCAATTGGGATAATGCTGTTTTAGCTGAACCTGAGTTATCCTCCTCTAATTCTTGTCGAAGTAGTTCTAGGTTCATGTTATCACCATGCTTCTGCATTCCTTTAACAATGGCTTGATAAATCGCATTGAGCTGCTGAATGCCTAAATCTGTGTAAATAGCAGCAAATACACTTTTCATACGATCAGCTACATCAGCAAAATCTTCTTCAATAAATTCGTCCTCATCCAATTCTTTCTCATTTCGTTTAAAAGGATTGATTGGAAAATTGTCTCTAGCTACTAAAATTTGTTCAAGCTTATCTCCTAAAAATTCCTTAAACTCAGGTTCTAGTTTAGACTTCTTAAAACCGCCTGTGTAATCAAAGATAATACTTGAAACATTATTCGCTGCCAGTTCCATCAGCATACACTGCATAAAGTAGGTTTTCCCTTGTCCAGATTTCCCTGAAATAAGAATATGCCGATTAGCTAAATCTTTATGGCCGTATTCCCAGTAGACTTTGTGCTTGGATCCTTCGACAGTTCCTAGTAATACACGAACATCCTCTAGGTCTACTTGCTGCTCATCCTTTTCCTGCTTGGTGCTTGGTTGAACAGGATCCTCGTTAAAAGGCACTGGCTTTTGCTCATTTTCAGTTTCTTCTTGTGAGAGCTCTCTCTTATTTGGCTGCTTGGTATCCGGTTCTTTCTTTTCGTTTGTTACTGGCTCTGCATGTTCTGTTTTCTGAGAAGGCTGACCATAGTTATTAGCCAATAAAATATTCGTATTTATGTCTGTTTTTCCTTCATGAATTCTTGACTTAATGGTTTCAACCTCTTCAATCACACCTGAATATGCGTCCTCTTCAGATAGCTGTAACAGCAATGAACGATTCTCGATTTTTGCAGACCTCCACGTTGCTTCATTCTTGAAAGATAATACCATCCCATCGCCAATGTGAGGGCGTAAATGATTACCTACTTGATAGCTATCGTTGAGGAGAATATCCTTCACCTTCTCAATGTCCTCAAAGTTTTTCTCTGGCCATAGACCATTAGCTAGGAACTTTTGGGCATTTGCTAAGAATAATTGAACAAAGAAATTTCTAAAGAATGCATTTTTAAAGATTTTATCGCCATTTTCATCGACTTCTCTGAGTTGCTCATCCAATAATCTCCGAGTCGTTGAAATTTGTTCTTTAGCCTTTGCAATGGTTGAAGATTGGTTTAAACCAACCTTTACTTCTACAGGGTAGTAATGAAAATACACTTTTTGATCCTCAGTTATTTCAAGTCCGATTAGTAGGAGATCATCACTTGTCGAACCTTTAACCCCAAGATTTTTTGCCGAAAAGATACCAGCACTTTTCGTTAGGTTAACTACACCAGCTACCCTTAGAATTTCTTCTAGTGATATAGGTATCCAAATTATACGCTCGTGGTCTAAAAAGCTTAATGCATATTTTAAGGCCGAAATAATGCTTAATTTCTCTCGTGAGAATTGCGCCTTGCTTCCGATGATTCGTAAGAGCCATTCTCCATTCACCGCATTGAAGGCCCTTATAGCTAAATTGATTTGATCATCCTCTGCCTTTATATATTCATCCTCTAAATATTGCTTAATGACTTTTCGATATTGTGAGGTTTTGTCTGTAACGGTGATGGCATCATACTGATCATATGAATACTGATCACTATAATGGATAATGAGCAAATCGCGCTTTGACCTTTGAAAGAAGTCTAAATCGACATTAGGATCAATAAATGTTACCCAGTAAGAAGAATCATACAAAGCATCTAACGTCTCTTCTTTAAAGGAAGTTGTGCGAGTTACGATGGCTTCGTTCTTTCGATATGGACTGCTTCCTTCATTTTCTAAATTGCTAGCAAGTTCATTTAAGTAGTATGCCGTTTCAATTAGTTGATTTTCCGGGTCAAGTACATTTTTTATTCCAAACCCTGTTCGATAATCCTGTCTCCCCGTGGCAGATGTCACAGAGGAAAGCAGTCCGTTTAAGGATAATCCTGTTTCCATTTCCTGTATATTATCTTTGGCATAACTATCCTGAGAAATCATTTTGTAAAAGGATATATGGGCATAGTTGTAGTCTTCCGTATCATTTAGTTTATAATAACGAATATTTTCTCGTACAAAACGAAGCATATCAGCCGGATCAAACTTATTAGACTCTAAGGATATATCAAATCTTTCTTTTATAGATTCTACATCGTCATATAGGGAAAAGGTTTCAAACGCACTGACATAATCATTTTCCTGGTACAATGCAATGTCTAATGGAATGGCTTGATTAGGCCCATATTTTTCGATTCGTTTTTTCACAAAATAGAAAATCCCTCTAAGGACCTCCTCATCATTGGTAATATTGATGACATTTATTTTAAATGGTGAGTTTGAGCCAGTTAAGAATAAATAGCTAAAGTGCTCCACAAACTGCTGAAGCTTTTCTTCTACAACATTGGCCAAGTAGGCATTCGACTCCCCGACCGTCACATTTTTTAATGGCTCATAAACAACCCACTCACTTGCATAATGCTGGATAATAGGACGATAAAGCTCATCCTGATTTCCAAATACATAAGGAAGAAGATTGTTTGGTCTCAACCGATCTAAGATATGATGCTCTATCTGCTCTCCATTTATTTGCTCATGGAACGCAATTTGATAAGCTACATTTAATGGATGTAGAGGTGTTAAATAAATCCGGTTTGATTCCTCTATCGTTCCAAGTTTAAAGATATTCTTCTCTTCCCTTGTTAGGATAGAGTTTTCCTCAATAGTACGTACACACGAATTATAAATATCTACATACTTTTTCGACTGTTCAAGAATCCGATCTTCTAAATATGCTAAGCTTGGCAGTAAATCTTTTGAACGATATAAATCTAACAGCTGTTCATAAGCATCTTGAAGTTTTCTTGGGATCTCCAAGTGTTCTGGTTCTAATCCTGTAGAGACAAGCTTCGCAAAATGCATCCCTTGTTTCATCCACATTTTTTCTAATTGTAAATAACGTTTAAATTCCTCACGTGGATGGTAAACGAGGGTTCCTTGCTGAAGTTGGTCATTTCCAAATGTGAAATGCGCCTTCCTTTCACGCTTCATTTTCCATATTTGTTTGCCTAATACAGCTGGTGTTCTCGTGATTTGGTCTTTAATTTTAAACGGAAGCTTATATTCATTAATTTTGATCGTAAACTTAAGAGAATCATCTGACCATGCCGCTGATGCTTCAGAGATTTCAAGCCCTTCCTCTTCTGAATCTAATTCAATGACCTCATCTGGCTCTTGTACGTCATATTCATTGACATTTTTTTGATCTTGACCAATAAATACGTTGTTCCCTTCGCCATGTATAATAATCCTTTTTTCATTCTGTTTCACTTCATATAAAGTTTGAATAGGCTCTAAAAATGCAGAGGGACATTCAACAATAGCAATTTGAAAGTCATAGGTCGATTTTGTTTGGTTTTTGTGTTGATACGTAAATTTGTAGAATGTTGTATTACCCACATCATGAAATAATTGTACGTTTAACTTCTTCCCGGATTTTTCAACGTGAGCCTTTGTCTTATTTTTTATAAACTCCTGCTTCAAAAACTCGTCAAAAGAAAATTGAAGGTTGATCTCTTCTTTACGTTCTGGATTAAAAATAATGATGTGTCGTTTACGATTACCAGCTTTTGTATCCCGTATTGGTTTTTCCCAAAAAAGAAGTCCTTCCTTTGTTTGTTTATCCACCATTTCAATATATTCTAAAACCTTCTTGTCCTCTTCAATTAACCGTTCATTTGATTCTTTTACAAAAGAATAATCTAAGGCTTGCCAGTCATCCTTCTTGAGTTGTGTCACACCTTTATCATCAAAGCTTTTTTCAAGTTGCTGATCCAAATTTTCGTATTCATGTATGTGTTGTATCTTTTCAAAGAAGCTGTGGTTTTCCTCCAGCCTTTTTCTTACTTGGGACGGAGTATACTGGTTTAACTGTTCATCATAAAAAAGACCTAATGATGGATAATCCTTCTTCTCAATACTTCCTTGTGATAGTAACCCAAGGACTTCTGCAAAGTCTACTAAGGCCGGCTGTAGGATAATATCCTCTAGCTTTTTATATAGATGAAACTTAGCGATTTCCTTTTCGGTTTTGGATAAACTCGAGTTTTCAATTTCCTGCTTTAATGTATTGGTGATTGATTTTACATGAAAGGGCATTCCTTCCTTTTGAAGGTCACTGCTTCCTCCACGAATACTATCTAGAGTTTCATGACAAATACTTAATAACGCTGTATTTTCCCAATCTTCTTGCTGTTCCCCTACCTTATTACGGAGGGTTACTAAAAAGTCAGGGGTTACATAGTTTACGGTTGCTGCAACTACTACAGTGACTTCGCCAATTTTTAACCCAAATGTTTCATAAAGGGAACCGTGTTCATGCTGATAAATGAAACGGTCCGCATAATCGTGCTTTCCTAGAGCATCATAAAATTGGCGAACTTGATTCTCGTCATCAAATTGCAGATAAAACCTTTCTCCTCCTGCTAACGATTGATCTTCAAAAAAAGCAATTAGTTTTTCCGAGAGATAATTATAGAACTGGTTTAACATATTGTGCATCCCCACTATCACTCTTTTTATCCAAAAGATTTAGTTTATCAAATAGTTGTACAACCTCATCCTGAGAATGGCGGTCGAAAAACACGCCTCTCTTCTCAAATTCACGAAAGACATCTTTTAAGGATTTTCGTTCATCTTTCACACTTATTGTGGTTAATAATAATAGAAAATCCTGGGATATATTAAGCATGTAGCCGAGTATCCCCCGTGTCTTCAGGAAATATCTTTTCCCGATTTCTTCAATAGATAAAGCAAAACGGGTCTTCGTTTCTTTTGGCACACCTTCATCTAGGCTTAAAAACAGCTGGTCCACAAGTCCATCAAAATCATCCGCTAATGTTTCTAAGGGAAGTAGCGATACATGATAGCGATACTCTCCTATCCATGATTTTAATACATTTAGGAAGTCCTGTTTTTCATCCTCAGAAAGATCTTGGAAGATTTCTCGTATGCCTTCATAGCTTTTAGCCGTTGTCGTATCAAGGAGAAAATTCAAATGTTCTAAGCAGTTATTATGAACCAATATATTTTTAGCTGCATCTTTAATACGTTGATATCCTCGTTCATATCCTATACGACTTTTACTGGCTCCTTCCCAATCGAGGGTATAAACAACCTCATTTACCGAATGAAAGTCCGCTTTCTTCGTTTGATTCAGCTTTAAAGTAAGCTGGGTGATATAGAAGAAATAATAATACGCTAAGAACATATTAATATACTCAATAAAGTAATCCTTATGCTGCATAAGGAATTTAATATCCTCCTCAAAAAGGTCAGAAATCATTGGCATCATCATGTGATAACGTTTTGTATGATTCTTTTCCTTTAAATAGTCCAACTGATCTAGTATCAATTTGGACATAAGGTGATCCGTCTTTGATTTCGTGAAAAACTCCTGGATATATGACTCATTCTGTAAGAGTACATCACGAATAAATACGGCAATATTGGTTTCCCCTTTTGCTTCTTTTCCAGATGTCAATGGAATATATTGGTATATATGCGGATGAAAGATTTTCATGGTTTTTAGGTTATCTGATAAAAACATTCGAATCAGGCGATTAAAGTAAGGTAAATCCCTTTCATCAGGATTAACCGTATCACTTACTTTTTTAATGACCGATTCCATCTCGATTTCTTGGTCTAATACATTTCCACTCACGATACGGGCAAATTCCCCTGTAACACCGTCAAAGCCTCTAGAAAATTTCGCACGCTCTGGGTTACGAGTTGGAAATGGAAAGATCGGACACTTTTTATTTATCGTGTGTGTTAATCCTTTTATATCCTCTTTTATTCTTAACGATTTTCGTAAGGCTTTCAATTCCTCTGTATATCCCATGATTTACTCCCTCTTAAACGTAAATTCTTCAAATTCAGCATCGTATTCAAGCTTAAATAATAGATTTTCCGTTAAATCATGAATAACCATTTCATCTTCCTTTTTGCCTATCTGCATCAGTTTCTCTACAAATTCTAAAAATTGAATCGCATCTTCTTTATCCTTTTTATTTGGACGGTAACCATTTAGAACTTTCACCATGGTTTCATATAATGGATAGTCAATTTCAAGCAGTGCATGCTCTGTTTTATGTTGATTTTGAAATCCAATGAGTAAGGTATCCTTAAATCGATAAAAAACGTCTTGGTCTCGCTTGACTAGATGATTCGTATACCTTTTCAATTCTAAGGTTTGAGCAATATTCATGGAGCTCATTGATTCTTCATAATAAATATATTGATCATTCCCTTTAGGACTCCCCTTCCAGGCAAAGATAGCATCCTCCGTCTCTTGATAGATCCCTTTAAGACCAGCAGGGACACCTAGGTTGAAGGCATATAAATAATGCATAAAATCACTGTAGGTTTTATTCTCAAATACCATTTCCATTTCATCAGACAGGAAGTAACAAAAACGGATTAAGGATGAATTTAGCACTTGTCTTGTGGCCTTTGTCAGCTCATAAAATGGACCTAAATCGGATAGGGAATCGACCCAATCATTGAATTCCTCTTGAATAATATTCTTTTGAAACACCTTTGAGATATCGGTAGAATTATTTAGCTCAATTAACATTTGATCAATCATCTCTGAACGTGTATGAATAGGATCAACATAGGAAATTACTTTGAGTAACGGAGATCGATCCGAACTATTAAACAACATATTTGGTAACAAGGCTTGTGTTTCTTCAATGATAGATGTAGAAGTAAAGTGCTCTTCTAAATTGGATGGAACCAAAATATCATGTACAAAATTAAGCAATGTGCGTGTTGAAAGAATATATTTGTGTTGAACAATCGCTTTAATTAATAATTGAGAAAGCTTTTGCCTGACCGTTTTTTGCTGGAGCAATTTATAGTTCGTCATATAAGGCCCCATTATGCCTTCTGCTTGGTCACGGTTAAATGCTCTGTAGAATGGGTTATCATCGGTTGGTTGAACAATTTTTTCAAATATATTCATAAAATAGGAGGACTCTGGGCCTTCCTTTGTTAATTCATATGGATGATAGTCAGAAAAACTAATTAAATTAAAATGGTCATCCATGTAGTTCTCTGCTACATCATCCGTCTCAAAGATTTTTGATTCAGAAATAAACGAAGCAAGCTTTGTATAGCTTTCCTTTACATAGGAGGACTCTAAGAAATTATGTAGTACCCCTAAATTAATCGCTAGAATTCGTTTTTCGTTCGTTTTATCAATATTTACATCAGAAAATGGCTCCAACACTTCCGCAAGCGTATCTAAAGAATTTTTGTGAGGGTCAAAGCTCTCTGTAGCATCGTTATGAACCTTAAAATTAGCCATTAAATCTGGATAGGTTTCATTCATGTAGGCTAACAAGTGAGACTTACCATCCCCCACACTTCCACAAAGGAAAATCAATTGACTACTCTGTTCATTCACTTTTGTTCTTAAGATGTGTTCAAGGTCATTTTGTATAGGACGCTCGACGTGTAAATATTTTTTAAAGGAACTAAAGGCTTCTGATCCTTCAATAGCCTCCTGAGAAGACTCCTTCAATTTAGATAGCTGGAAGAGGAGTTCACTTCCGTATAATGTTCTAGAACCTTCTTCAGGTTGATCGGCTGTATCATGCTTTTCCTCTTCTTCTCTTGGTGGTTCTTCTTCTTGAGGATTACCCTGTTGTTCTTCTACTAATTCCATTTGATTGGTTCCAGGTTCTTCATCTGTTACAAAACCTTCATCTATCGCTTGCTGTTTAAAAAATGAGGATAATTGCTTTGATAATGTTGATTCAATAAGTTTTGTAATTTGGTTCGTGTCAAGTCCCTCTGTCTTACGCATAGGAGGGTTTTGATATTCTGGAGTTTTGAAATCATAACTGCCATACACTTCCGCAAACCAAACAGATATTTTAAACAGGTTCTTATGCACTTTTAAAGCCTTTTCAAGATCTCCTTTGCCATCTGCATGGGCAGCACGATTTCCAATATAACGAACCATATCAAAGGATTGTGCAACTTCCTTTGTAAATAAACCTTCACGATCCAAATAAGCAATTCTATCCACTTGTTTCCACGATTTAATATGATCAAGATTTTCCAATGAAGCAATGGTCCTGGTCATATGTTCGGCAAATAACCTACTTTTTACCAAAACACCATGAGGATCATCATAAAATATATTTTCAATACTCCGACCGATTTGTACTAGTTCAGGATCTAATTCCTGTAAAAAATCAAACGTGAATTCTGACATGTATCCTTTCACCTCAATTACATGCTCAAACATAATTACATCAATCTAATTATAACTAAAATCCCAGAATTTATTAACCATTATTAATTCGTTTACGTCTTCCAATAAAAGGGACTGTCCCGCATTACTTTAACGCGTTAAAGTGGTGCGGGACAGTCCCTAATTACAACTCCGTATACTTCTTCTCCGTCCCTTTCGCCTTCTCCACCGGGTACTTCCGCGCATTCTTCTCTAATTTGTTCAACACAATCTCATTTAAATCAACATCTAAAACATCCGAAAGCATCAGGGCATAAATGACCACATCCGCTAATTCATCATATATATTTTCTTCATTTTCCTCCAGGGATTTCGCACTATCCTTCCACTGGAAATTTTCAAGCAGCTCACTTGCTTCCAATGACAGAGAAATCGCTAAATCTTTTGGATTATGGAATTGTCTCCAATCCCGCTCATCACGAAATTTAGTTGCGGCTTGAACTAAATTATGTACAGTTAAATTTTGCTTATTCATACTAGGCTCCTTTATTTAGCTAGGGACTGTCCCTCACCACTTTAACGTGTTAACGCGGTGAGGGACAGTCCCTGATTATTTAGTCTCTATTTAAAAAACGTAAAACAAACAACAGTAAATTAACGAAGTCCAGGTAAATAGATACGATAATCATTGGGACATCCTCATCTGTGAACCCTTCATGCGTCAAGCGACTGAAATCATAGAGTGTGTATCCTACAAAAATCAGAATACCGAACCCTGAATAAATCAGATCCATTTGACCTCCAAATGGTACGAATATATTCGCAATTCCCAGACCAATTAATACAAACAGGGAGATGAATAGGAAGCCACCCATAAAACGAAAGTCGTGTTTGCTTATAACTGTATATAAAGCGATTCCGGCGAATGATAGAGCCGTTATAACAATGGCCTTCCCTACTGTCTGCGCACCTAATTGAGATATATACATGGCAATGGCCGGATACAACGTACAACCTGAAACAAACATGAATGTAAACATTAATGGATAACCAATGGCTTTCTTTCTACGCAGGAAAATCATAGCGATAATAAGTCCTAATTCCACAAGGATAAGTGGTAAGAAATAGGCAGGTGGTACATACTGCCCCGCATAAAATCCAACGAACGCAATCATTAATGCAGTAAAAAACGAAATAAACAGCTTAGCATATGGTTTTTGGTATTGGACATGTTCCATTCAATTATTCCCCCTTTTAAAAGTAACATTGAAAGCCGTAATTTCGCCCCAATGATTCTGAATATTATATTTTATCATAATCGGATCTTATTCGTATTCTCTAATCTCCTCTCAGCACACGGATAATTATTTACTCACACTCTTATCGGTACGACCTGATTACTCCTCAATCATGTCAATCCGGATTATGTTCTTCGTATCTCTTTTGTATGTATAAAAGGAGGTTGTCTCCGGTTCATCCTTGAATTTTACAACCGCCTGGTATCTGCCATTATGTACGGCTTCATCATCCTCGTTTAATTCCAGGAGTTTTACAACCTCAATTTCTTTTATATCCGTTTCCTCGTCATATCCCTTATCAACTAAATAGGTAATCGTGTCTTTTTTTAATTGTACTTTCTTCTGTATGGTTGAAAAAACCTGGAAGCTCAAAATCAGAACTCCTATTATCAGGACAACGGCCAGCCACTTTTTCTTTCTAATAGTAAAACCTCCGATAGTTATGTTTGAATGAACTTATCTCGATTAATTATCAAGCTACAAATGAGCGGATGACCTTTTCCATTTAACATAGATAAACGTCTGTCTAACAAGAAATGCGGCAAATGTTGGGATTAAGATAAATAGTCCTGCATCCAGCAGATATACATTAAGGAATAATCCATATCCAACTATGATTATAATAAATGAAAAAAGGAATAAATAATTAAGTACCGCCCTTATCCACTGCTTTAAAAACACATTTCTCGTTTCGATAAAACGCAGAATCACACCTAACACTAGTCCTGTCAACAATAGGACAAAGTATCTCACATTATTCCTCCCTTCAAT
Source organism: Virgibacillus sp. MSP4-1 (assembly GCF_010092505.1). Classification (NCBI taxonomy): domain Bacteria; kingdom Bacillati; phylum Bacillota; class Bacilli; order Caryophanales; family Bacillaceae; genus Virgibacillus; species Virgibacillus sp. MSP4-1. The sequence continues at coordinate 397,239 of NZ_CP048021.1, read as the reverse complement.
ATCTCATGCAAAGATTAAAATCCAAATACCATTATACACCTTTTTGTAATAATTTGGAATATTATTATCTTAAATGGTCATTCTATTTTCATTATCAATCAAGACATTTTTCTTTCATTTTCTTCAATGACGGTTCATGCCGCTCGCTAAATTCACAAAAAAGGATAGTCCGAAAGGTGTATAATTTAAACACGATAAGGGAGGGTAAAAATGAGGTGATTTTATGAGAAAAAAAAGAGCTTTGATAGGTATCGTGACTTTCCTACTCATTTTCCCTGTACAATTAAGTGCAGAGTCTGAATTCCACTGTCCGAGCACAAAGAGTCTGCTTGATACAAAAAAAGATAATCAAGACGAACTGAATGAAGCTTTGAACCACATTGTACCGGATACATATGGGGAAAATGACTATGGAAATTACTTCTCCAAATGGGAAGTCACTTCAGCCCAACCTTTTACTGAAGCTGTTGAAAAAAATCAGCAAAATGAAGAATACTATAACCAGGCAAAGCAAGCCTGCGGGGAAGATGTGGCGGAACAATCATGGTTAGTCAAGCTACACTTTCCACTTTGGGAAGGAAAAAGTGAAAATGCTGAAGATGGCCAGCTGTTTTTAGCAAAAAGCAAAGAAGATGGCTGGTTTGCCTGGTACAGGGTACAGTAACTATACCGAGCGTATCTGTTTAAGGGATACGCTCTTTTTATGCGTACCTTTTCGTGCCATAAATTTATCATGCTCTAACTGGCGCAATATCCAACTAATGAAATTTTCACTTTATAAAAATTACTCTTGACTTTCAAAATATTTACCTGTATTGTAATGATTAATCAATAACAAAATAGTTTAACAATTCTTATCAAGAGAGGTGGAGGGACTGGCCCTTTGAAGCCTCGGCAACAGACTGGTTTTCAGTACTGTGCCAAATCCAGATAGCGTTTAGCTAGAAGATAAGAAGAGCGTGTATTTGTGATCGCAAACCCTCTTCTTATTTATGAAGAGGGTTTTTTTATTATCCAAAACAAAAGAGGTGTTCATTTTGACAAACTTAAATGTAAAAGAGAACAATGATTTACTGCAGGCACTGAATTTACTGAAAGGAAAACAATGGGTAGATTTAACTCATACTTTCGGTCCGGATTCTCCCCATTTTTCGGCCCTGGATACAGCAGAGTTTACAACCGCCTTTGATCATGATGACGGCTTTTTTGTCCAAAACTTCAGGTTTCCCGGTCAATATGGGACTCATTTAGATTCACCGGTTCATTTCGTTAAAGGCAGAAGATATATGGATGAATTAAACCTGAAGGAACTGGTTTTACCCTTAGTCGTTATTGATAAATCAAAGGAAGCGGCTGATGATCCTGACTTCACCATTTCTGTGGAAGATATTCTAAATTTTGAAAACGAGCACGGAAAAATTGAAGAAGGTACGTTTGTTGCCTTACGAACCGATTGGAGTAAACGCTGGCCTGATCAGGAAGCGATGGAAAACAAAGATGAACAAGGGCACCCCCATTCACCTGGCTGGTCGGTTGAAGCTTTAAAGTTTTTGTTTGAAGAAAGAGACATCAAATCTGTAGGACATGAGACATTCGATACCGATGCGGCTGTGGATGTTCAAAAAAATGGAGCCTTGTTTGGTGAATATTATGTACTGGACCAGGACACATACCAAGTAGAGTTACTTACGAATTTAGACCAGGTACCAGCAAAAGGGGCGATTATCTTCAGCATCGTTCCAAAGGCAGAAAAAGCTTCAGGTTTTCCTGTAAGATCTTTTGCTATCTTACCTTAATGTTAGATAAAAAAATTGAAGAATTGTCAAAAAAATATGGAAAGAGGGGATTTATAATGTCAACTACACTAACGAAAGCACCATTTAGAGCTGATCACGTTGGAAGTCTATTACGTCCGGAGAGCCTGCACAAAGCCAGGAATGAATTTAAGTCAGGGCAGATTACAAAAGAACAATTGCGCGAGGTCGAAACAAATGAGATTAAGCGAATTGTGGAAAAGCAAATTGAGCTTGGACTAGAGGTTGTAACGGATGGGGAATTCAGACGCACATGGTTCCACCTTGACTTTTTAGAGCATTTAAATGGGATTGAAGGCTATGTTCCTGATTCCGGGTTCGATTTTGTTGGTGTGGAAGCTGAGAAATACGACGTTCGCAATACAGGAAAAGTTTCTTTTAATCCAGACCACCCATTTGTGAAGGATTTCATTGAATTGAACGAAATTGTGGATGGGCGTGCGGTTGTAAAGCAGACCATTCCAAGTCCGAACCAGCTGTTTAATGCCGGAATACATAATCCGGAAATTTATCCGAATATTGAAGACTATGCGCAAGATATTATTCAGACGTACCGTGATGCGATTAAGGCCTTCTACGATGCAGGCGTTCGTTACCTGCAACTGGATGATGTATATATTGCCGGTCTTTCATCTCCTGAAATTCCATTCAATGATGGCAAATATTCCAGAGATTATTTAATTGATTTAGCCTTGCGTGTAGCTAATGGAGTTCTGGAGGAGAAGCCTGAAGATTTGATTATCACTACTCATTTATGTCGTGGTAACTATCAGTCTGCGTGGGCATTTGAAGGAAGCTATTCGATTATTGCCCCTACTTTACTGGCTAAGGAAAAGGTGGACGGTTTCTTTCTTGAATATGACGACGAGCGTTCCGGTGACTTTAAGCCACTTGAGCACATTCCAAATAATGGTCCAAGAGTGGTATTAGGTCTTGTCACATCAAAAAATGGTGAACTTGAAGAAAAAGAAGCGATTAAAGCACGAGTGAAGGAAGCATCCAAATATATTCCACTTGATCAATTGTGCTTAAGTCCGCAGTGCGGATTTGCCTCTACACACCATGGCAATAAGCTAACGGAAGAAGAGCAATGGAATAAGCTAAAGTTTATTGTGGAAATTGCTCAGGAAATCTGGGGATAATCTGCTCGGTATTTCTTTCTAAAGAACGTGCCCCGGAATCATTTGACTTGCCAAAAATCCTATCCCAACTGCTATGCGATTGGGATAGGATTTTTAAACTTTTTCCAAATTCCTTCTGATAAAGTTCAACTAAGCATCCGTGGGACATTCTCCATGCCCCACCTAGTCTTGCTGATTTACCCTCAAAGCTTGAAGTTGAAGTGGGGGGGGATTACAGCCAGTTAATACGTGATAAGTATGCCTATCAAACTGGACTATGGCACAAATTCTATCTTCATACCTCTTTTTTCCATGGAGGATCCCCTGCTTCGTGCAGCTTCTCATTTATTTTAAAGGTCAGGAAAGGGATTACGTATGAAAGAATGATTCCAGATATACTCAGTCCATCTGGTAATCGTTCAACAATTACTGACCACATTTTATTTCCTTTCCTCCCTTTTATGTGATTTGATGGTATTGCCAGCATGTTCGAGTTTCGTATTCACATGAATATTAATTTTACTTTTAGAAAATATGTTTTCACCACTATCCCAATCATTCTTAATCCTTTTCCAAAGTTTATAATGATATCCACGAAGATAAATATTCAAATCAAAAATATCCGTTTTCAAATCCTCCTGCGCCCTTTTCACTACATGCTCCACAGTTTTTTTAATTTCCTTTTTCAAATTCTTTTCAAATGGAGTAATATTATTGATGGGGTCTAGGGAGGACAAATTTTCACTAATACTCCCAGTAAGGTTTAATTGTATATTAAATTCAAGTCCATCATTAGAATGCTTTTTTAGCTTATATTCACTGTTTGAATTCATAAACTCAACGGTCGCCTGCCCGTCCCCTACTGGAATAATTAGACTTCCACTCTCTAAATTACCTAATATCATATTTAATGCTTCTGTTTCCTTACCATTTAAGAGTCCTGTTACTTTTCCTTTTCGTCCGTTAAAAGCAGCTGCTCCCTTATTTAATACATTCTGATTATCTATATTTGTTAAATAAGGTATGACAAAGCTAAGTCTTGTTAAGAGATTAAGATGTACCTTCCCTATCCTTAGTGGTTCTATCGCTTCACCACTATTATTCGTATCTAAGAGTCTGCTCAAATAACGTGTTGGAATTTTAATATGCTCAGGTTCAACCGCAAGCAGTTCATCTGCATTCCCATTTGATATAACCAATTTAATGCCCCGCCGCAACTGCTGTCCTCTAATGAGAATGTCCAAGCTTTCACTGAGCATATCAGGCTGTTTTGCCAGATCCTGAGACACGATTGCAATTTCCATTTGCTGTGCGTTTAACGTACGGTTTACTTGCTCTGATAAATGTAAATTTATATCCGCAAGACTTCTTCCTGTTTGGGAAACATTGCGAAATGCCGGAGTATCTCCTCCCCCACTTTGAGCGGATGTACCAATCCCCGATGGAACGATAAGTTGATTGGTCATGCGAAAAATTGGTTTACCATTTGTCCCCGTTTCTTCTAAATCAATACCAATCCCATAAATAAATGCACGTTCCTCCAATTCAATGCTGTCCCAGCAACCTGTTAGGAAAAAAAGAAGACAGAAAGAAACAAGACAAATGCCCTTTAGATTAGCCATTCTTCTTCACTTCCTTACCTTTATGCCGTACGTATAAAAGAAAAGTAGTTAAGAAGGCTACTCCTAATCCGGAATATCCAATCATTCTCCCCCATTCACCCGTCTCTGGTAAATTTTTTGGGAGAGAACAAAGAAAGAAAATAACAGGAGAAAAGAAGAGAATCAGAGAATATTTACTTACTTTTTTAAACATCGACTGCAGGCCCATTACTGCTATATCAAAAGTCAACGTACACGAATTAAAGATCGCAATGATCCATATTAAAAAGAACAGAGATTCAAATCTATTGAAAAACTCGCCTGGCAATTCAATCGCTCTGGCCAACTCAATGGTTGGAAAAGTAATATTCGTTGTCGCAATATCACCAAACACAATAATACAGGCTGTGTACAGGATAAGGTGAATGATTAAAACCCATGCCATACCTGCATTCGCTTTTTTAGAAATATTATGTGATTGATGAACAAGTGGTATATAAAAAAATAAAAAAGCAAATGTACCAAAACCAGCAATAGATAGAATACTTTTTCGTGCAGAAGTCAAATACCCTTGCAGATTCGTCTGGAATATTGGCCTCATATTGTTAGTATCCATAAAACCGATAGAGAGTACAATAATAAAAATTATGACAAAAACAATGATTGGAAAAAACAACCTATTCAGACGAAAAATAGCTGAGCGGGATCCGGAAACAGCATAAACAACAACTAGTAAAAAGGTGAGTTCAACAATCTCAATCGGAGTTTTTTGAAATAAATATAAGTGGGAAATTTCTGCAACAGACCGAATCGAAAAGGCAGTGATAAAAATGCCAAGAAGAATAAACAGACTTGTTAACAAATAGGAAAGCGGTTTTCCAACTAGTATAGAAGCGTAGCGTAAAAAAGACTTCCCGGGATAACCGGCTGCTACCTTCACAGTCATCCAGGTCATGATGAACATCACCATTCCAGCAAAAAGTAAAGATATCACTCCATCCAGCGCAATCGTTCCCTCTGCTATCTTACGTGGCATATATAAAACCCCAACAGAAAGAATAAGAGAAGGAATCGCAACTAAAAGATCACGACTCCCAATTACTTCAGATTGTTTTTTTAAATCATTTGTCATACCTGTCATCCTTATTAGCAGACTTCTGATCATCCGTTTTTAAGTAAGAGGGGCGACGCATCAATAATGTGAGAGGAGCGCGAAGCACCATGTCCTTCCATCCTGTCGGGAATATTGAAAATGGAGTAGTGTAAGGGACACCAAAGCTTTTCAAATTGACCAGATGGATATTTATCATAATGTAAACAAGGATAATACCATAAAGGCCTAACAAAGCAGCTGCAAGCATAAAGACAAATCGAATGGTTCGAAACGCAATCGCCACGCTATACTGAGGTGTTGTAAAGGAAGCGATGGCTGTTAAGGCTGTAATAATAACCATAATTGAACTGACAATTCCTGCACTTACAGCTGCTTCCCCGATTACAAGTCCTCCTACAACTCCAATCGTAGTCCCGATAATCTTAGGCAAACGCACCCCAGCTTCATGCAGAATCTCAAACGTTACCGCCATTAAAACCGCCTCTACAACAGCTGGAAAAGGTACCCCTTCTCTTGAGGCAGCAATCGAGAACACAAGTTGAGAAGGCAACATCTCAGGATGAAAGGAAACAAGCGCAATATACAGGCTCGGTAAGAACATAGCCAGAAATGCCGAAACGTAGCGCAAAATACGTAAAACCGTACCTGTCAGCCATCGCTGATTATAATCTTCCATCGAGTGCAAAGCATCTGAAATAGTCACAGGCGCAATCAGAACAAATGGGGTTCCTTCTACTAAAACGGCCACTTTCCCTTCTGTTAAGGCAAAGGATACCCGGTCCGGACGTTCTGTAGCAACCATTTGAGGAAAAGGGGATAAAAAACTATCCTCGATCCACTGTTCGACTTGTCCGGAATCCATGGAATAATCGGTATCAATACTTTTTAAGCGACGATTAACTTCTCCGACCAGTTCCGAATTAGCAATCCCTGCGATAAAGCTGACAACGATTTTCTGTTTGGATCGTCTTCCAAGTTCATGTGTTTCAAATCGTAAGTTCGGATCCCTGATGTCCTGGCGAATCAAGCTGATATTCGTATGTATATTTTCAATAAACCCTGCTCTTGGCCCTCTTATCAGGGCTTCGGAGGCGGGTTCTTCAATTGATCGATTCTCTCCTCCTGCCGTACCCATAATCAGGACCGTCTCGAAACCGTCCATATAGAGCGCAGTATTGCCGCTTAAAATGGCATAAGATACCTTATCCAATGTGTTCTCTGCATTTACATCTGTTATAGAGATAAGTTTTTGTTTGAGCTGATTCATATCCTTAATTTGAAAACCTTTGTTATCTTCCTGTATAGTTTTTAACACATTGTTTTGCACGAGATCTTTATCAGCAATCCCACTGATATACACAATAGCTGCCTTGCGATGTTCCTCACCAAGCAATAATTCACGAATAACCAAATCTTCCGGCTTCCCGAGCATTTGCTTCAGGTTATGAATATTTTCATCTACAGAAGTCGCAATGTTTATGGAAAAGTTATTTTCCTGCTTTTTTGATTTCCTATTTTGTACTTTCTGATTACGATTCATAAAGCCTCCAGCAAAACAAGAATGATATGTTATAGTTTTTTGCAGGATTCCATATTTATACATAAAGAAGTCCCACACTTCGTCAGTCGTTTAACGAAGTGTGGGACTTCTTTTGTTAGTAAAAAACATTAAATGGTTAATTATCGAATTCAATGGTTTCATTAATATCTGTAGTGTCAGCATTTTGCCCTGTCATACGGTTATAGTAGAAAGCAGCCTTCTTAATGAGATTTCCTTCTTCCCAGTATTCGGCCGCTTCCACTTTAACCTTGATCAGGATAATGTTCGGATCATCATAAGAAGTTTGCATAATTTTCTCGTGGACTTTGCTCCACAATTCCTTTTTCTTGCCTGAATCCTCAACGATTTCCGCAGTTCCACGGACGGAAACATAGGATTCACCTACATATGCAACATTAACATCCTGATTATGTACGATTTGATCAAATTTATCCGTGTCTTTTTTAGTGAAAAACCATAAGTCTCCATCAAACTCTACTTCCTGTGTTCTCATAGGACGAGAAACAAGCCCTTCTTCAGTGGCTGTAGTCAACATGGCCGTGTCTACATCTTTAATTAACTTCCATAGTATGTCCATATCATCTTGTTTCATAATGGTATAACCTCCTCCAAGGTATATACTTCCCTCTGTACCCACTTATATTCAGGTGCAGCGAATTCTAAATAAATGAAACAACATCCGTACATAAAGGAAGTATTATATATGTAACAACTAGTAACTGACTGTCTTTAAATAACAAAATTTGCAATCAACCACATCAAAAGAAAGCTGATAATAATAGTCATATTGGTCACCGTGCCTACAAACCGTCGATCATAATTAAATTCTACAGCATACGGGAGTGCAGACATGGACGATGGAAGGATAAGTCCAATTAACACAGTATATTTGAACATATTATTAAATGGCAGGAGGATAAATAATGCTAAGCCAACCACAATTCCAGTGAGATACCGGACGGCCATATACTGCATGATCAGCTTCAAGTAGCCTCTCTCAAACGTGAAGTTCAGATAAATTCCCAATAGCAGTAAGGACAATGGCATATTGGCCACAGAAATAATATTCGCCGTTTCGACCAGTGCCTTAGGAAGCGGGATGCTGGCCAAACTGATGAAAATAGTAACAATAAAGGTCATAAAAGGAAGCGACTGAGTCATTTGTCTGGTAATTGTCCTGATATTGAGGGGCGTGGATGAATCTGAGTAATACGCACCAATGACATAGATAAGACCAAAGACAATAAAGGCATTCCCCATATCAAACATCCCAAAATACTGGATTCCTTTACTTCCCCAAATTCCTTCAACCAGAGGATAGGCAAAAAGACCAATATTAAATCCAGGCACCATCATGGTAAGCATACCTTTTGTTTTTTGTTCCTGTTTCCTGAAAATAAAAATACCCACTGCACCCATAATCAGTCCGTAAACCAGACCAATAACAACCAATAGAATTAGCGAAGCATCCAATGTAACATCATGAAAGCTCACAATAATGAGTGCAGGCAGTGTTAAATTAAAAATAATCCGGGAAAGTCCTTCACCATCCCGCTCTTTAATAAAATTCGTCCGCTTCAATAAATAACCTAATGAGATGATGATAATCGAATATAAAAACTGCTGATTAAAACTGGCCAATGATGATTTCTCCTTACTCTATGAATCTATTCCGCAGACTTAAAAGTTCATAAAGTGAAACTTCCATCAGTGGGGGGTTCTCTATCCCCCACTGATGGTTAGTTGAACTTATCAGGTTTTGGCCGTTTATCCCCCACTTAGTCTTGTTAAGATACCCTCAAAACTTAAGTAGGGGTATTACGGCCAGTTAATACGTGATAAGAGAAATCATAACGCTGTCTGTGAGGTACGTCAATCCTTATAGCTAAATGATGCACCCTCATTAGCCCCTGTCGAACGTGTTTAGTCAAGGCTGTTTTCTCAAAGATTGTTGTTTTTCACATAATAATTTCATTTGTATGTTTTGAATTTTCTGGTAGAATTATTAAAACTGACAATAATAGGAGTGAAAAAGAATGAAAGTGGAGTATTTTATAGGAATTGTCCCACCAGAAGAATATTTAGAACGAATTGAGCATTTTCAAAGTAAATGGATTAAACAATCGGGTGTAGAACCTCACATAACTTTGAAAGCACAAGGAGGACTAACTCCAGATAAAAAATGGATAGACAAAGTGCAGAAAGTGTGTGAAACTTTCAAACCTTTTCAAGTGTCATTAGATAAGCCAAAGTATTTTGGTGATAACATTTTATATTTGAGTGTTAACTCAAATAATTTACCAAAATTGCATCAAGAAATAGTACAAGAGATTTCACCGTCAGAAGACTTAATAAAACAGTATTTTGAACTTGATGCCTTTGTACCTCACTTGACTCTTGGGAAAGAACAATACGGTGGAAACATTTCTACTGGACTCTCTAAAAAGGAACTAAAAGAAATGGAAAGATTAGCGGACAAAGAATTGACACCATATCCCCATTTTGAAGTGAATTTTATTAGAGTATATGAACTAAACATTGAAAAGCAAAGATATGAAAAGTATTCCGATATCTCTTTAAACAATTGACCTCACTGTATTGAGGTCTTTTTTATGCACTTCTCAACATTTCAACGGTTGTATAATTGGATTTCTGACACGCTGAAATTAGCATTTGCTCAACACGCTTATCAAATGCTAAGTCCTTCCCTAATTCAAGCCAACGGAACCAATAGAGGTAGTTGTCCAAATAATGCGTTCCCACACCTTGGAAACGCTCCAACCACCCTTTTAAGCGATTGTGGAAATTATTAACGTGTTGTATATGGAATATCCCTTTCTTAACACGCTGTTTTTGGCGTTCATTAACTGTTTCGTGCAAGAGACCTTTTAGTTTGGCGAACTTTTTGTAGTTTGTTGCTGTATCCGTACATAACAAAGCAGACGGGTGAATAAACTCACCTATCACAGTGTCAATTTCTTCGGCTCTAACACGCCCTGTTCCTGCTTTTCGAGCAATCATATTGCCGTTTCTATCTTGTGCTACTACAACAGCAATTTTAAGGTTAGAAATACCTCTTTTCTTGTCCTTTTCTCCACGTTTTTTGGCTTTTCTGTGAGTGATTTCTCTACGCCCTTTTAATGACTCACGAAAGAAGGTTTCGTCACTTTCAACGATACCTTGCAATTGATTGAACCCAAGACTTCCTAATGCGTTCAAGATTTTATGTCTCCAATAAAATGCAGTAGAAATGTGTATTTGAAGTTTTTCAGCGATTTTAGGGAGCGTAAATCCATCCACCATTAGTTCGATATATTTAACCCATTTTTCAGGGTATCGTGAACCTGCGAATGGTGTATTGGTCATATCGTTGAACGTCTTATTACAATCCTTACAGAGATAGCGTTGTCGAGTACGATATTTACCATTACGCTTAACAGATGTACTGCCACAATGAACACAAGCCATACCTGAAGCAAATCGTGTTTCACGAATGGTATTGAGTAGTTTTGTGATTTTATCTGGTTCTTCTGGAAACAAGTCCTGTTTCATAGCGTCAAATAACGCCATTTGCTCTGATTTCGTTAATTCGCTGAACTCCTCATATACATCTTTCCACATACTCGAACGCCTCCTTAAAACGCATTATATCAACCTTTATACAGTATGGTCAAGAAAGCAACAATCTATACGAAAACAGCCTTAGTCAAAAAACTACTCGTCTTCACCGGTATTCCTTTTAGCATTCCAGTAAATCAATGTTGTTAGCAAAACGTGAGCAAATAGACCTCCTATGATCATCGCCATACATTGGTCCCAGTCAAAAGAATCCGTCCATAATCCTTTTAAAACCGTAAACAGAATGATACCTATAGATGTGCCAGCAAAAGAAACGAAAACTGACTTAAAACGGATGTACATACTTCCCCTCCAATGCAATGCTATTCAAAGATTAAAATAACAATAAACGCTGACAAAATAAGTAAGGAACCCAACCAAGAATGATAGTAAGATTTCTCAGTTGGATGAATCCGTATTTCCTCAATACCACGGTTCAGAAACAACAGAAAGAATAGACCAAACAAAGGACCTGTTCTGACAATCGCCGAATACTTCAATACATTTTCCCCAGTATTTAGAATCCAGTAACTTATTACAAAAAGAATCATAATGACTATATCTATAACAATTGCATAGGTCTTTCTATTTTCTGAAAATAACCAGAACTTCTTTGTTTTAATACCAAGTTTTCGTTTAAGGAGATACTGATCGACAAATAAGTAAATGAAGAAAATGACAATGAGTCCTATAACGGTTATGATTTTCATATTGTACGTTCCTCTTTTCTATATCTATTACTCTATGTTATAGCTGTACAAACCCAAGTTCATTACCGTCCATATCTTTAATGGTAAATTTTCGACTGCCATAGGGTGTGTTGAATAACTCCTCCACAACTTCAGTCTTATCTTTAAGTTCCTCCCAGTAGGCGTCTACATTATCCACCTTAAAATTAAATCTTCCCCGGGAGGGACTTTCCTCATGCTCCATTATGGCAAAGATAGCTCCTTTTTCCGTTTCAAAATGTGCATAATTCGGATTTTCTGGCGGCCAATGACCTGTGACGTTAAAACCCAAAGTATCCTCATACCATTGAATGGATCGCTGTAAGTCCGACACATTCGCTCTTACATGGTCTAAATAGATTTCCAATATAAGCCCTCCTATAGATTTCCTTTTTTTTACTATCCCAATAATGATTTCAATAAAGAAAGCTGTATTCCTTCTTAAAGAATAGAATCATTGCCGCGGGGCAAAAAGCATCACAGAAACACCGATAAGACAGATCCCTGCTCCAACCCAGTCATACATATCCGGAGTTTTCTTATCAATTCCCCACCCCCATAACACGGAAAGGATGATAAAGACACCTCCGTAAGCAGCATAAACGCGCCCAAAAGAAGGAAAAGTCTGAAATGTAGCAATCACACCGTACAAGGCCAGTGACAAACCACCACCAATCCCCCAGTAAAAAGGCTTTCCTTCTCTGAGCCATAACCAAATCAAATAACCTCCGCCGATTTCCGCTACTCCCGCTATAACAAATAACATCATGGCATAAAACATCTAATCACACCCATGGTTTCGTATTTTTTCATTCTTTATCTCCACATGTTACAATGATATCAAAAATAATAGAGGAGTGATTCCATGTATCGTAAAGCTGAGGATTTTGCAGCTGAATGGTCAAAAGCATCAAAAGGTACGATGAAAGTACTTGAATCTTTAACAGATGAAACATTGGACCAGGCGATTGTAGAAGGTCATAATACATTAGGATGGCTTGGATGGCACCTGGCAACAGCGCCTGCTTATTTCGGAGGACTGGTTGGATTTGATATTAATATTTCCGGTGATCCAAATACGGTACCAGACAAGGCAAGCACCATTGCTGATACATATAAAAACGTTGCAGAGAGCATTCAGCGTCAGGCAGAAGAACTGACAGACGAGCAAATCGTGGAAGATGTGGACGCTCATGGCACGCCAACCCCACGTGGGGCACTGCTGCGTACTTTAATTGACCACCAGACCCATCATCGCGGTCAAATGACGGTCCTTCTGCGCCAGGCAGGGTTAAATGTTCCCGGCGTTATGGGGCCTACGAAAGAGGACCAGAAAAAATAAGGAGCGGGAAGTTCTCCACCTTTTCCTATGTTAAAAAAAGGTGCTTGGAATGAAGTCCAAGTACCTTTTTTTATGCTTCCTATCTGGGATCTATTTTGATTAAAAGTGATTCAGTATTTATATTCCCGCAGGATTTTCTCCATCGCTTTTCCTTTGGCTAATTCATCAATTAACTTATCTAAATAGCGAATTTCCTGCATCGTGGGTTCTTCTATATCTTCCACTCGGACACCGCAGATGACACCTTTAATCAAAGTTCGAGAAGGATTCAATTTCGGAGCTTCCTTAAAGAAAGTTTCAAAATCTGTCTGTTTTTCCAGTTCTGCTTCCAACTCTTCCTGGCTGTATCCTGTCAGCCAGCGGATAATTTCATCGACTTCTGCTTTCGTACGTCCTTTTTTCTCCGCCTTCTTAATATAATGGGGATAGACGCTTGCGACACTCATTGAATAAATTTTATGTTTAGCCATATGTATCCTCCTTTTGCCTGATCACTGAATGGTTTTGATGATATTTTCATTCCTCAGCCTCTAACTGTGTGATCCCCTTGATTTTAAACTTACCCTTTTCCCTTGCAAATGTATATTGGTAAACGTTCGTTTGAGCATTCTTCTGCTTCCATTCAACAATCATATCATAGTGATAATAGCTCCGCTGAAGATCCATCGGCTTCACATCTATGAATCGTTGTTTCGGATCATGATTTGTAGACAGTGTGGCAAAAGCCATATCTTCAACCAGAGAGGACTCAGCCATCCTGCTGCGTTCCTGGTCTGTCAGTTCTTTGTTTGAAAGCTGGTAATACGTTTCGATTTGTTCCAATCCTGCATTTTGTAAGTATTTATCTGTATAAAAATAGGGGGTAAAAAGCTGATAAATAAAAAACAGGAGGATTAAGCTGTTCACTATAGCTTTAATCAGAATATGAAATCGCCGTGCTGCCAACCGTTTATCCAATTGAAGAGCTATCCATATCGCAGCGGCAATAACCGCTGTCATAATAAGAATGAAGATTGACAGACTGCCAAAGTCAGCATTCAGCCTATAACTGAGTTTTGAAAATATGTAAAATAGGAAGGCAGAAAAAAGTAATAGAAAAGATTTCCTTATCATATTCGCCATTTCCAGGACCCCCCAATGACAATGATTCTTCACCTTATCCATCCATAATTTTCTTCAACTTAATTGGCCATTATTTTACAGGAATCGTTTCATTTGTCAATCGAAAAAAGCACGTGAATGGATAATAGCCCCCCATTCACGTGCTTTAGATTTGCATTCATTTTCTTTTCAAAGGCTAGCTGTCAATTCCCTGATTAGTCTTCTAAAGCTTCCACTACTTTTTCTGCCGTACTTTTACTGGATTGCGGATTCTGGCCTGTGACTAAGTTGCCGTCTTTCACGGAATGATCGGCCCATTTTTCTGCATCATCAAAATTGGCACCTTTTTCACGAAGTTTGGTTTCTAATAGGAAAGGCATATGCTCGTCTAACTGCATTTCTCTTTCCTCATCATCGGTAAAGGCTGAAACCTTTTTCCCTTTCACAATCGGTGTTCCATCTGCATAGGTCGCATTCACTAACCCTGCTGGTCCGTGACAGACAGAACCAATAACTTTTCCTTTCTCCGCAAAACGCTGGAGAACATGCTGCAGCGTGGCGTTGTCCGGAAAATCAAACATTGTTCCGTGGCCACCTGGGAGGAATATGGCGTCAAAGCCGTCTGCATCCTCTTTGGTCAGTTTGGTAGTATTTTTCAGCTCTTCTTCTGCTTCTTTCCACTCCGCTCTTTCCTCGATACTGTTAGGATCCAGTGCTACTTCGCCACCCTCAATACTGGTCACTTTTACATCGTATCCTTTTTCTTTAAACACTAAGTAAGGGACTGCAAACTCCTCGAGCCAAAGTCCTGTTTTATGATCATCGGAAATCGTTGTGTGATTGGTTACAACCATAAGTACTTTTTTTGCCATATGACCTTACCTCCTATTAAATATGTAACACAGATAATATGTGTCACATGCTTATTTTTTATCACACTTTTATTTTTAGCATAAATGTCAGGAGGGATTCAAAACAAGTGCTTGGAGTAGAATAACACTCCAGCTGACTTACGTATAGAATTTTGGAATGGGCTAATCAGGTTTTTCTCAATTTGTGACCGGATCATCTTGCTATTTTGTTAAAGCGATTTTAATATGCTCTAAGTGATGCTCTTCATGCCAGGCTAATTTTGCTACTTTTGTTGCCACGGTTATTTCACCATTTGTCTCATGAACAAAGAAGCGACTTAGTTGTTCTTCCGTTAAACGATGACCTAATGCTACGATGCGCTTATTTATACCTTCCAGCATTTTAATTGAACTTTCAACAGGAAGCTCTGTATCTGGTTGAACAGCCCACTTTTCCTGATCAAAAGCAGGCACAGTTGGACTCTCGTCAGTAAGAGCAAGTTTCAAACGCTGATACATGTTCAACTGAGAGTCAGCAATATGATGAACCAGTTGACGTACGTTCCAGCTGCCATCCCGGTACGTTTTACTTAACTTCTCATCGCTTAATGAGTCTACCGTTTCTCTTAAGCGATCTGTGTACGTTTCGATTTGCTTTATCCATTCCTGAATATTTTCCAGTGTTACCTTTTCCGGAACTTCCAACTGGCCAATTGGGAATTTTACATCCATTTTCAATTCTCCTCCCCTAGTAGTCTTTATTTCATGATATTTCCATTATAACATCTATAATACCTCAAACTGAAAACCATTAAACTTACCCAGAATGATCAACAAATCGAAGAAACGAGAAAATCCGCAAACAAAAACGTTTACGGATTTTAAATCATCCCAGTAAGGCGTATTATTCAGCTTTTAAGTCTTCGATGGAATCAATATCCATATAAGAAGGAACAACAAGTCCATTTCGTGTACCCGTCAGGTTTACTCCTAAATCTACCAAGTCTTCTTTATACTGTTCCAAATAAGACTTGTGTGTGGACGGCAACCATGCACCAATCATTGCATCTGCATCACCTTCTGCAACACTGGCAAACATTGGACCTGGCTCCACCAGAACTAATTCAACATTGTAATCCAGCTTATTCTCCAGTACGTATTTTACAACATTGGAGCTGGCAATGACATCGGACCAGGATACATAGGTCATTTTGATTTCCTTGCCATTTCCAGGTTCCACACCTTCCGTCCACGTACTGACCAACTCTTCATGCTCCTTGACCCACTCTTCAGCTGCTTTCTGTTCTTCT
The DNA here is from genome assembly GCF_010092505.1 of Virgibacillus sp. MSP4-1. NCBI lineage: Bacteria > Bacillati > Bacillota > Bacilli > Caryophanales > Bacillaceae > Virgibacillus > Virgibacillus sp. MSP4-1. Next base: position 381,078 of record NZ_CP048021.1, on the reverse strand, counting down.
TTTCCTTCTTCAATTTTCAGCATGACATCTTGTAAGTGCTTAGGCTCCCAGTTAAACTGATCAAAGAATTTATACGCACCAGGCATATCCTCTTCTAAGCCTTTTCTAACAAGAGTGTTGATTTGTTCTTCTCCTCCAAAAACACCCTTGGGATCATCCAGCATTTTCAGGTCGAAACGCATAAATTTCCAGTGTGGGATCCAGCCTGTAACAATGATAGGTTTCTTTTCATCAATGGCTTTCTCTAATGCCGCCGTCATGGCCGCACCAGAGCTTGACTGAATCTCCCAGTTATCAAGGCTATATTCTTTTAATGCATCTTTAGCCTGACCCATGATGCCTGCACCTGGATCAATTCCGGTAATCGTGTATTCAAGTTTTTCACCAACGGAAGTGCTTTCATTATTTTCATCATCACTCTGACCTTGACTTTCATTTCCTCCACATGCTGTTAACGTAACCGCTAAAGCTAATATTAGCGTTACCCATAGAAGCTTTCTACTCATTCGATTTCTCCTCCTTAGTTTCTTCTTGAAGCACCAGAATAATATTCGATTTTCTGAATAGATTGGTTCAATCCCAGAAACCATCTACCTGAAAATAAAGGTGTATAAGTCCAAATATAGTGCTTTGAAGCGTATAAATATCTGTATATAGAGCCTTCTCAACGCCTAAAAACGAAACTAGATTAATTTTCACATATCATCCTGACACCTCACAAATTTCAAAATAGCTCAAATTTAAACCTGGAACTTAAAAAAATATTATTCTAACAATATAATATGTCCTAAATATAGAATCATAGTATTTTCCTCTATATAACTTCCAAAAAGTTTAGAATGATTTAGACTCTCACTTGCTTATGTATCTTAATGACATCGCGTTGAATAGAAAAAATCCAATTTGTTATGTATCAAATTGGATTCTTATTCTTTCCATCATCGTGATTATTATTCTCAAGTACAATTTCAAATACTGATACAAGTAGTGCAATCAGCAACTCAGTTTTAGAAGAAAGATTAATTTTTTGCATAAACTCATCAACGGTAAATAGAACGAACCAGTTACTCCTTCATACTCCTGCTTCATTTTGTTCGTTCAACCCGTATTTTCCAGGGTCAATTTCTTTTGAGTTTGGCAACTCCCGCAGGTCTTTTACAAAAAACCATACCACTGAAACAAGCAGTATACCGAAAGCAGCTGTGCCGAAAGTAGCGACACTTCCAATCGTTGCACCAACTGCCCCGCCAATCAGTGCTCCAAGAGGCATAGCAGAGGTGGAAACGCTCGTCATCACCGAGAATGTGCGAGCCAGTAAACGCTGTGGCACAATGCGCTGTATAACCGCAGCAAGAAGCACTTCCGTTACTCCAATTGGAATCGTTGCTGCCCCGAATAACAGGATGCTCAGGATATTCCAGGGAACGAAGACAGACGCCACCCATAAAAGGGCACTTAAAGAATAGGCAGCAATCCCCATCTTTCCGAATGAAAATTTTTCTGCATATGGTGATAAAAGTGCACCAACAAGAAATCCACCGGAAAGTGCAGCCATCATATATCCATAGAACGAAGCATCCCCTCTTACATCTGCATAAGCAGGCATGACAGCCATTGCCGCACCAAACGTAAAATTAGCTCCGACAGCTCCAATGAAAAATTTTGCAATAATGGATCCCATTACAAAACGAAAGCCTTCCTTAAGGTCCCTTCCGTATTTTTGAACATTTTCCCGCACACTCATTTTTGGTTCATGGGTTTTCTTTTTTTCAGGAAGTTTCAGGGTAGCAAACAGTAAAACAGCGATTGCAAAAGTTAACGAATCTATCAGATACAAAGTAACCGCTCCGAAAATCGCTACCAAAACCCCTGCCAATCCACTGAAAACCAGATCCAATCCTTGATAAGCGAATGAAAATGCCGAATTTCCTTTAACAAGCTCATCAGGTTCCAGAATGCTTGGCAGGGCTGCCCGTTCAGCCGGAAACGAAAACTGACTTGCAAAAGCAACGATAGGCATCACAACAAGGACCACCGTAACATTAAGGAACCCGATGTAATAAAATATGGGAATTAACAGAATAAACAACAGTTGAATCACCTGTGACACAACAAGTGTCTTCTTTAGTTCCCAGCGATCCACCAGAGGCCCCACAAGAAATTGAAGTGCAGTGGGAAGCATCGTTAAAAATCCGGCAAGACCTGTATGGAAGGTCGAACCTCCCAGCTGATGGACTAACCACATTGCTGCTACTGCATACAAGCTGTCCCCTGCGTTTGTGATTATACGGCCAATAAATAATCGTGTGAAATTACCATTTTTGAATAAAGTCCACAATGGAAACACTCACCTTCTTTATTTTCTATTTCCATTGTTACTTCCTGATTATCCAAATGAAACATTCAAAGGAAGGAATTGTCCTAAGTCTCAGGACGGATTCCCCAGGAAGTAAAATTTCCTATCTAATTAAATTGGCTCTAGAACTAAACTGATAGCATTCAGCTATATATAATACTTAGTGAACTATGAAAGATGAATGATGTTCATTCATCCGAATGTTTACTGTATTGTTCCTCAATTAATTTCTTTGCTTCACTAATCTGTTTTTCTTTAAGAGCATATAAGTCATCCCATATTTTATCAAGATTATCCGTAATCATATCAATCCTTTCATCTCGTAAGTCATAAAGAGCAGAACTAACCTCTCTGGATATATAGTCGTTTGATTCAAGGTATTCAAAAGCCTCATGAAAACTATGTCTTTCACGTTTCCATCTATCTGCCCATTCGCCTCGAAAGTCCCGAATCATATTCATCCTATCTACACTTGTTTGTCTTACTTCTCTTTTGGCATCCAATTTCCATTCCTGCCAGGCGTCTGCCATATTCCTTGTTCGCTGAAACTCTTCGGTAAGCTGATTCTGATTTTTAACGAGAGAATACGTTCCATTTGAAACATCCGCAATGTTCTTCAACTGCTTCTGACCATCACTATTCACATCTAATCCTATTACATTTACGATTGGCATAATATCAGATGTTGCCAAATTCTCAGCTGCCTCTACAGGGTTCCCATTACATGTCTCAATCCCGTCACTTACAATATAAATGATATTTGTATTGTGTTCCCCATCGTATTCATGCAAATCTCTCATGGCTAGTGTTATAGCATCTGCTAGTGGCGTCCAGCCTGCCGGTTTAAATTTTTCCATTGATTCTCTTAAAACTTTTTCATCATATGGTTGAATATCATAGAATAATTCGTTGCTATTGCAGGATTTTTCTTTATCAGCTTCCGAACCAGTTCCTTTATATCCATAGACCCTAAGCCCTACATTAGCATCCTCCGGTAATTGCTGGGCAAACTCTCTAATAGCGTCCTTAGCCAATTCCATTCTGGTTTTAGATCCAGCGTAGGCACCCATACTGCCACTTGCATCCAACACAATCTCTACATTGTAATTTTCCTTAAACTGCAGTTTTGGATCTGTTGATTCAGGATTTCCAAATGAAAAAGCCTCCCACTTCTTCACAACGTTGGCAGGATCGGGAAAATCCTCCGCAAATAATGCAAGTAGTTGTTCCCAGTACAATTTAACCTCTGCCTCAATTGGCTCTTCGTCCACTAATTCAGGAAAACTGTCCAATGCTCTTTCAATTTGTTTCATTTGATCTTCATACGACTTTCCAGCAAACGGACCAGCCGGATAATTAATGAGTTCAGGTAGATTAGACGGTGCTGAGGGGACATCCTGCTTTAATATATTTTCCTCGTGAGTATTAGATTGATTAGACTCCCCTTCTTCTTCATCCGATTGTTCTTCTCTTACTTCTTCATCCTTTCTATCTTTCTGGTCATCCTTAATTGATTCTTCCTCCATTTCCGGGTTACAAGCTGAAATAAAAAACAGTAAAAATAGTCCTATGACCAATACCCGACTCCCATTCTTATATACCATTCGATATAACCTCCTGGATTATCATTTCTCTTAATCGAGATTGAGTCCGTTGAAGTTGATATTCTTAGACGGATTATTATCTACTATTAGTTCGACAACGAATAAAATAACCCTCCAATAAAAAAACGAGAGTTATATACTCCCGTCCATAAGATTAAAAATTTTTTCAATAAATCGGCACACTTAAACATGTCTGTATTAAACACATCCTCACCTAAGTCTATGCGTGAGAAAATTCTTAGCCAGATTACTTCACACTAATTACAGTAACCGTAACCAGGATAAGCACCATTCCAATAAATTGAACAATGGTCAAGTGATCTCCTAGAAGTAGAACACCAAATAATGATGCTGTCACCGGCTCTACCATGGCGACGATCGATGCTGGTGTGGGGGCCGTCTTCCGAATACCAGCCATATAAATCATAAATGAAATTCCAGAACCCAAAATTCCTAACAAAAGAAACCACCCTATGTCACTTGAAGTAATCACAGCTGCGGTTTCATCCATGTCCGTAAAAAGAAAGAGAATTAGACAAAATGAAAAAAAGGCGATGGTTAATGTAGACTGAGGACTTCCAATAGAAACAGCTGTTTTAAAGCTGAATATAAACAATGCATAGAAAAGACCAGCAGCAAGACCTGATGCAACCCCTGTAATACTTACCAATACCGAATCGGAAGTATAGATACCCGTAAGCAGGGTAATTCCAATAAGTACACCTGAAATACACATCCATTTAAACCATGTCGAACGTTCTATTCTCAATAAGAAGGAGATTAATAGGACGAACACAGGAGCTGTGTACATTAAAACAGAGGCAACAGCAATGCTTGAAGCTTCGATACTGAGAAAATAAAAAGTGAAATTACCAGCCACACCTGCACCTGCCAGTATAGCCCAAATGTATAAATGAGGAGAGAAGATCCCATTATGTCTAAAACTAAAAAGGAACCACGTAAAAAAACATATAAACCCAACAACTCCTCGGTATAGTGAAATCACAATCGGACCCCAGCCCCTAGTCATTAAAATATCGGCAATTCCACCAGTTATCCCCCAGAATATAGCGGCCAGCATAACTAGACCTGCGCCTGTGTGCCTCATCTTATGCCTCCTTAAGATAAGGAATCGTACACAAAATTGATTATACTAACAGAGCCTTGTCTTATGTTAAAAATTAAAGGCGATACCATGCTGTTTATGCTCCTAATCATCCATATGTTTTTGAAAGGGCTGTTACTACAACAATGACTGTTTTTTATTCTGTTTATGCAGACATTATTAGAAACAGCAATAATACGTATTAAAGGCTTAGAGATTTTAACTCTCCAAGCCTTTTCCTGTGCGATATATGGATTAAACATTTAATATTTTCATCATCAATTCCGGATATCACTTCACTTGATTCAAAGTTTCCCAAAATAGTTCCAACTCTGGAAGATATGTACCATCAATATCAATAATAAGTTCATCAAACAGCTTATCATTTTTGTGTATGTACAAAGGTAACTTCCTGCGATTTTGCGCCTTAAACCAGGTTTGCGGATTTTGAATGATACCGAGCTTCGATAATTCCTTTACAGCCTTACGCGGTGTGTCGGCGGAATGACCTTTAGCATCTAAATAGGCATACATCACCCTTTCCGCAAATTCCAGTGCTACTTCAAAATAATGAATATACCCCGCTTTTTGAAGATTGCTGTCAAACGCTGTATCTTTATGCTTTTTTAACTCCTGAAATGCTTTCTCATAATTATCAAAGATCTGTCTCCAGCGAATTTCATCATCCGTGCTCATATAATTACTCCTTTTCTTTACTCAAAACTCTCAGCAACCATTATCAAATCATTCTTATTATATCCTTGCTGTTCTTCAGCCTCTTTTAAGGATAACTGATAGGAAACTCCATTCGATTTCCAGAAAAGCATCTTTGCTCCCTGATCATTTTCCAGATAGGATCCCGTTTTATCGCCAATTTTCACTTCTTCCATATTATTTTCCGATTCACGCTTTATCTCTGAATTGGATACATCTAGAAATAAATACTCTCCATTCGGTCCATAAAAGGCTAAACTGAACATCGCCTGATCTGTTGGCGGACGATTGGCCTGAATACTTTGCACTTCAAAAGGTAATTTTGCCGGCAATTGATAGTCAAAATTGATATTAACCAGCTTTTCTGTCATATCTGACCGGTTCACTTCATACATATCTGAATTTTCATTGGAACAGCCGGTCGTGAAGAAGACGAGTATGACGACGAATACGAAGATTTTCCTGAACATATATATTCCCCCAAATCTCTGGTTAGTTATGGTCGATGAAGATTTGAATCTCGTCATCATGTTTCTTAACAAGATCATCCAATAGTTGATTCGCTTGTTTTGTGTATTGTTGATTTTCTTCTGTATCATCCCATGGTTTACCAAGTTTTTCTTCTATGTAAGTCATTATTGAGACGAACATTTCTGACGTTTTTTGTTGATATTGCTTATAGTATTCCTCCGGGTCCATGCCAAGTTTTTGTGCCTGTGAATCGTAAAAGGCTCTTTCAGATTCTGTACCTGAATGACTGGTATCCTCTGGTGGAAGCTCTGGGAGGTTCTCCATTCTCTCCTGAACTTTATTCGATAGATCAAGACCCATCTTTTTAACTTCCTGCATGGCCAGTTTTGCTTTTATGGTCCCTTCAATTTTATCAGGAATCTGTTCATTTTTATAAAGGAACTGCATTTCCTCTAAGGGAATCTCTTCCCCTCTGACCATAGCGGCAATTTCCTCATTCTCACTCTCTTGATTGTTTGTGCATCCTGCTAAGAACAGAAAACCTATGATCACTATATAATAAATGGGTTTGGACACAGATATCACTCCAATTTTAGAAATTCATCGCCAACCATCCTATGTAAAATTTTCTGTTCGTGTTGTTATAAATCCTCCAGTTGTTTCCCGTCTTTATCATAGTATTTATAATGTTGAAAGGAATAGCTGCCGTCCGAAGACTCAGGCAGTTCTATCCACTTTACTGCATCCTGATTTGCCGGAAACTTCAGTTCTTGTTGCTGACCATTAATATCAACCGTCATATTTGCCACTTCATTATGATGATTCATAACAAACATCATTTGTTCCGTTTGATGAGAGGTCACTGGAAGAAACATATGGAAGGAATCCTGCCGATCAACTTCAATATGGTCCCACTCATAGTTCCCCTCAGGATTTCTTGTGAACCTCATATAGCCTGGCTGATTGTCAGACAGGAAACCAACCAATCTTTGTTTCCCTATATCCTTAATATCCAGAATTTCAATCGATTTCTTTTCATACCCCTCAATAGTATGGATAACCTTAACAATGGACGCTCGATCATTCCCATATACTTCATCCGGCTGCTGTGTATAATAGATAAGTAATACGGCAATAGCAAGTATGATGAAAACCGGCCAAATTCGTCTATACGTTCTGTTCTGCACTTAAAACTCTCCTGACATGTTAATTGTGGTTTACCATGAATCTTCAACTGACAGAATCGAGGAAATGATGTGCCTGGAATCCCATTCTCCTTTAGAAACTTTTATAATCGGATAGGGTTTAGGAAACAACTCCTGTTTAATTTCTGCAACAGACATCCCTCGTCTATGTAAATCTATCACTCTTTCCCTTAAGTCTTCAAGATAATCTATCTTCTTCTTCAACATTTCTTTCCCATTTTCAAAGTACCCTGAATGACTGCAAAAAATAGATTTGAAATCATAGGTCAGCAGTTTACGGAGCGAATTCATAATCCTCGGAATCGATTCACTCTCCATGATTACTTTTGTTTTTGGTGAAACAAATAAGTCCCCGGTAAATAATCGTCCGGTTTCTTTATGTAACAGGGAAACATGGTCTTCTGCATGACCGGGAGTATAGATAACCTCCCATTCATGACTGCGTGACTGAATGGTATCTTCAAGTGGCAGGGCCCTGAAAGCATCCCTGAATCCCCAGGCCATTTTGCGATAGTCCGGATACGGGCTGGACTGCCGGCATATCGAAATTCCCTTTTCATGAACATAAATAGGAACGTTTCGGTGTTGCTGAATCCACGGCGCCAAACCGGAATGATCCTCATGGGAATGGGTTAAGGTGACAAAATCAAAGGATTGCTTTTTAAGAAAACCAAGTAATTCCGACTCTATCGATTGTGGTCCAGTATCTACTAACATGCCATCAACTAAGAACAAATAGACCTTCCCCACTTTTACTTTGGAGTTATCTATCCTGACCTCCACACAGGTTACCTCTTCCTTTTCATACACATTCAGCATGGTTTTACCTCCCATCTTACTTAATACATATTCAAGAGTATATTCGCATTATCCTTTCCACACACCTCTTTAAAAATGAAAATGCATCTCTATACTGGCAGAGATGCATCTGAGCTAGACGGAAGCTTCATTGCGCAGTGATTTTTGTAAGGCAATGATTTCCTTTTGTATGCTAGGAAATTTTTCTATAGGAGGTACCTCTTGAAATGTCGGGATGCGTTTTCGACTGGCTGCATTGGCCATGGATTCACAGACATACAACAACTGAGCGAGTACTTCATCAGAAAGTTCGGGCCGATTGTCTGTAGCGCCATTTTCCAGAAGATAACTCAGGCTATTCATGGAATAAAGGACAGACCAGTAATAATCCAGTGCTTTTCGATCTACAGGAACTTCCCCGGCCGCTGTATTATATAAAATATTTAAATTGTTGAGATTGGTGCGCATTTTTCGAAGTTCCCGACTCTCCGTTGCATCAAATCCTTTTCCCTGATTCGAAAATAAAGCCAATAGTAGTTGCGATTGACTGCGAATGGTTTTCGTAATTAAATGAGGAAGCCTGCTCGATGCAGATTTTCTTCCCATCATCCAGACCCCCATCAGACCAATTAAGCTTCCGATCATAACGTCAATGATTCGTGCCGATGCAAAATACGAAAAGCTAAAACCACCCTGACTAGTACTTTCTGCCATCAAAAGCGCATTAGGAGTGAAGAAAAGTGCTGCCAGGCCGTAATTTTTCACGATAAACAGCTCTGTAATAAACGTCAGAATTAAAACAAATAAAGCGATCAAGTAGCCAGAGGGATGAATAGACAGAATGAAACTGGCAATTAAAATCCCCACGAATGTTCCGAAAGCTCGTTGGATCCCACGATGGTAGGTGGCTACAATGGAAAAACCGGACATTACCGCTACCGAAGATAATGGCACCCAGTAGGATCTCGCAAAACCGAATTCATAGGCAATGATGGCTGCAATAATGGTCACAAACCCAAATCGCAGGGCTGTAATAAAGACAATGGAATTTTTATCAAAGGCCCCTCCCAATACCTGAAGGATGGATTGTTTGTTGACAGGGATGTCCTGATTAATTCGGCTTGCTGGTTCATTCATAATTGCGTCGGCATCATAAATTCGCTCCAGCAATAATTCAATTTTTTCATCAATCTTATCCGAGGATTGCCGGAGATTTTTATAATCCTGAACCATTGGATTTTTCTGATCTAAAGTCTTTGCAATGTGGTGAACAGATTTCGCTAATTCAGGCTGCTGCTCCCGATGATCGTCCGAAAAGTTTTCAACAATGTACAGAAAAATTTTGTGAGCCTGACTATTTAATAAGTATAAACGCTTGAAATAATCGGTTTTTCGCCAGGGAATGTACCCTGCTGCAAGGGAGTGATCTGCGTCTCTTAGGGCAGACATCACCCGATGTTTCGCTTCATTAAAGGTTTCCGTTCCTACAGATTCAAGAAGTGATGCCAATTCTTCATAAAGCCTTTTGACAACATTCGTTTCTGGTCCATGTGGCTTAAAAAACCAGCCAAGCATGGCAATAACAAATGACAGCATTCCACTGGAAAACACAAGTCCTGCCCGCAAGAGAGCATCTTCCGGCTGTACAGGCATTCCAGTCGTCATGGCAAATACCAATACGAAAAAAATAGCCGACGGACCGGCTATACGAAGTGCCCCAAACATAAAAATCGCTGCGGCACCAATCAGTCCCATAACTATAGCAATGGCAAGCGGATAGGGAGCAACCAGTGTCCCCAATGCCGTAACCAGAGTCAGTCCCAAAATAACAAATAAGAGTTTCTTCGCTTTTTGGGCATAGGGTACGTCGAATACGTATAAATACGTAAAGCCTCCCATTGCAGCAATCAGACCATAATCCAAATGGCCAGCTAACAGCCCAATCAAGATAGGAAGAGATGCTGCCAGGCCTGCCGAAAAAGCCTTCACCCATGGAAAGGGCTTTTTGTTGACCTTTAACGCTTGTTTCATAACCGATAGGAGTTCAGAGTTCTTTGTCGTCTGTTCAGTCATGTTTGTCACTTCTTTCTTATACAATACAAGATTAACCTTTCTATTATATCAGAAGGCCGGGCGAGGGAGAAACTGTTCAAAAGGGTGTTTATTCTCAGACTTTGCATTTATTCGGCGAGTCATACATAGTGAATTTAATGGATCCCCTTCAAGAGTTTTACGGAAATAAGGTCTTTATTGAATAGGTTCTGCTCTTTTCAATGTCTGATAGATTTGATATCCATCAGATGGAAGTCCTGCATAGGGTCCCCACCATTTTGGATATATGAAGGGAAATGCAGTAACTGCAAAATTAATGAGATTAAAAATCCATATTCCGTGACATAAAAGGTTAAAATCTTCGTGAAGAGTATGATGAAAAGTAAGTATAAAAAACAGGGAAAATAAAACAAAAGAAACCAGGGGACCTCCTCCAAATACCATGACCCGTTGAAAAACGGAAGCTTCCTTATGCTCCCAGCCACAAAATCCAACCGAAGACCATTTAATACAAAAGGAGATCCTTCCGACTCTGAATGTTTCTTTTCCTTTCCTTTCGCGCCCGAGATAAACCGTCGCCCGTTTTTTACTAAATAAAACAACACCGAATGCATGACCCAATTCATGAAGCAGGACACAGGCTGGAATAATCATGGTATAAAAAATGATAATGATAAGCAAATCTATTAAAGATTCCACAATAACACCCCATGTATTCTTTTCCCTTAAAGAGATTTAAAATCTAAGCCTTTATTCCAAGTGTTTCCATATCTGGTATTAATGGTTTTAACGAAACAAAGCGTTCGTTGGTTTCATAATTCAACGTAACTTTTACAACTTCATAGCCATTATGAAATATAGGGTCAAAACCCGAGTCATCGAGGATGGCCCCATTCACAGTCCGAACAGTTGATTCCACTGTTTTCAAGTATACCCCCTCACCATTTGAAGCGTCCTTTCAAGGATAAAAAATTTCCAGGGTTATCCAAACAAGAAGTGCCAGCCACATCAATAAAATGAGTAGCCCAGCCATCCAATTCCTCGGTTTTATACTTTGTTGCTTTTCCTCTGCTTTCGCCTCACTATCTGCAAGCACTTCTTCAGGTATCATACCCATAGCCAATCTAATACCTAACGGAACAAGAATAAGATCATCAAGTAAGCCCAGTATCGGAATAAAGTCAGGGATTAAATCTATAGGACTGAAGGCAAAGCCAACGACAAATGCTGTAAAAAGCTTCGCATACCAGGGGATTCTTTCATCCTTACAGGAAAAGTATAGAACCATAATTTTTTGCTTAAGTTTTCTCGCCCAATCTCTAATGGTTTTCAATTCAGACCCTCTTCTTCCATTTTTAGTGCAGTTAAAGTATGTACAGATAAAGGAACGCTTAACCATCCAATTAGAAGTCGGGCATAACCATTTCAAGTATGAAAGGATGCAAACACCTATAGAAACATAACAATTACAATATTAACATAATTTTCCAACAACTATTGTGGAAATTAAGGTGCAAAAGGAAAATAACTAAATCCCACAAAAAATAATGCAACATATCCGGCCCATAGATAAATAATTGTAACAACAATATCCAGAACAACAAGCCCCCAACGTTGCCACGGTTTTGCTTTTACTGCGGCTTTAATCAGTCGATAATTAATCAGTCCTAGTAGATAAATGCCTAAAACGATAAAACCGGGAACCACCCATTGACCAACCGGTTCTGCATTTCCAAAACTGCTTTCCGTAAAATAGTCTGTTTGAAGCTTAATGATTTGACTAACAACGATAAACACAATAGCTAAAAATCCACCAAATCCTCCCAGCCATTTTTTCTCTGTATGACTGAGTCCCATCAAAGCAATCCAACCAAAAACTGTAAATAGAAAAAATATGATAAAGTCGATAGCAAACACCCCTTTTCTTAAGTTGAACATCAGTAATAAGTATATAATATTCAATATTTACATAAACGATTATAGGTTACAATGAACAAAGGCGGAAGCGCCCGTTTGTCCAGCTACGGCTCCCAGGCCCAAGCGGTCATAAGCAGAATAACCTCCATGGCCAAAAAGCGGCCACTCCGGATATTCTGCTTATGCCGTCGGGCCTAAACGGTCGCCTCCGCTTTTCTATTAGCGACGTACGGACTGGACTGAGCCGTAGGAGATAAAGTGAAACTTCAATCAGTGGGGAGTATCCCCACTGATTGTTAGTTGAACAAATCGGGTGTTTACTGGCTGTTGACCCCCATTGATTTCTATAAGGGGACTTACAGCCAGTTAACACGCGGAAAAGGAAACACGACGAACCTTGTGAGTCGATGTTGACTTATCGGACGGAGGTGAAGGAAGTCTCGCTAGTCGCTGGGCGCTGGAACCGGACGTGGCCTCTCATGTCTATATCATCCACAATCCGTTTATTTTATAATTTCCTAGACAATAAAAAAAGGCTGAATAATGTCTTATTCAACCTTTATATTAAAAATCCTACCTAATTTGCAGTTTCTGTTAACGTTTGGTACTGTTTGTTTCCACTTCAGTGCTTGCTTCAGGTAGTTCAGGACTTTCTCGGCACAGGGGATGGTCTAACTGCGCCTCTCAGGTCCAGGCAGTCCCACCAGAAGCCCTGCCATTCCACTAATGGCAAATAATATAGATATGAATGATGGCCCATCCTGTACCCATTGATATGTACCAAAGATGAAGAGCAGGAAAGAACCGAGGAATCCAGCCATTCTCCTCCATTTTTTGTTGCCCAATGAACCCCCACCTGCCTTTCATGCTGCTTTTTGATCAACACTTGGGATTAAACTGGCCTGTATTAAACGTTTTCTGACGGTAATCCCGAGCCAGCTTGCCAGAAATGCTTTAATAAGTCCGACAGCAATAAAAGGATACACGCCAGCTGCAAGAGCCTGATTCCATGTCATATCCAGTACAATTTTTAATTGAATAGTGCCAAACAGAAGTGTGATGATCATTCCAACAGTGTTCGCCATCATAGCCATCCACAGATTAAAGGTTGTTTTTTCCAGAATTAGTCCTGTGACGTAAGCCGTCAGAATAAAGCCGAAAATATATCCACCTGTTGGACCCATTAATACTTGTGCTCCCCCTTTAAATCCCGCAAAGACAGGCAGCCCAATACCTCCTAACAAAGCATAACAAATCATCGCAACAGCCCCATACTTACTTCCAATGATCGTGGCCGTCAGTCCTACAGCTAAGGTTTGTCCACTTATGGGAACGATAGGTAAAGGTACTTCTACCTGAGCTAGAATAGCGGTAATAGCTGCGAACAAACCACAAATCACAACAGCTCTAAGTTTCGGATTAACATTCTCCATATAAAAACGCCTCCTAATTGTTAACCTGTTATCGATATAGGTTAACATAAATATCGGAGGTTGACGATATGTTTTTTGAATTTTTAAATAAGTGAGTTTCTTATTCAACGTAAAAAAAGACCGACATTTATGCCGATCTTTTATCTTATCATGCTATATTTAGCCCTCATCTACTACCTCTTTTAAAATTTCGTAGGACCGTTTTTGCTTATCCGTATCATAAATGTAGGAAACAGCCATCAACTCATCAACATCATACTCTTCCTGAAAGCTGGTTAACTGGTCTCTGATGGAATCCTTGCTTCCCAGAAGTGTCACACTCGACATGGACGAGGCGGCGGCTTTTTCCTGTGGACTCCACAGCTCATCCATATTTTCAACCGGTGGACTTAGGAAGTTCTGTGAGCCCCGGACAACATTGAGGAAAAACTGTTCCATCGTTGTCGATTCCAATTTGGCTTCTTCATCTGTTTCAGCGGCGATCACATTCAGGCAGACCATCATATACGGTTGGTCCAGATACTCCGATGGCTCGAACTGATCCCGGTATATAGTGATGGCTTCCTCTAAATATCTTGGGGCAAAATGAGCCGCAAATACATACGGAAGTCCCAATCTTGCCGCTAACACCGCAGAGTCCGGTGATGATCCTAAAATATAAATCGGAATGTTCGAACCAATCGCTAAATGGGCTTTAACAAAACCCTGATTTTCTTCCGGTCCAAAGTATGTAAGCAGGGATTGCACATCCTTAGGAAAGGTGTTGACGGTATCGCTCTGTGAACGTCTAAGAGCACTCGCCGTAAGCATATCTGTTCCGGGAGCACGTCCCAGACCTAAATCAAGACGGTTCGGATAAATGGTTTCCATCGTTCCAAATTGTTCAGCGACAACTAGTGGTGAATGATTCGGCAGCATGACCCCGCCGGAACCCACCCGGATTTTGTCAGTTTGTTCTAATGTATGTTTCATTAACAGCGTGGTGGCTGAGCTTACAAGGGTTTTTGTATTATGATGCTCGGCGATCCAATAACGTGTATAACCCATATTTTCTGTTGCCTGAGCAAGGTCAACCATATCATCGATGGCTCCCTTTTCATCCTTCCCTTGTCGAATGGGGGCAAGGTTTAAGACAGACAATGGAATATTCAGATTAGCCATGTATTTCTCTCCTTTGTTATGCAACTTCATTATCTCCTGTAGAGTAACATAAGACTCATGTTGATTTCATGACTTGTGCCTCTGAGTTATGATCTGCATATGATCCTAACCTAATAAAAATAAATCATGCTGGACATTTTGTAGTGTGCATGATAGCTACGTCATAAGAAAAATGTCTGTCAGGATGATTTCACTGAATAAATAAGGGATTATTAATAAAAATAAGATTAGGATATTAAAGCTGGAGGATATCAAAATGAATTTTCAGGAATATTGGACTTTAATATATAAAACAGATGAAAAATTAAATTCCACACTTATTGAATATTGGAAGCAATATTCATATTTTGATACGTGGCAATTCTGGTTTGTTGCCGCCATGCTGGTAGGACCTTTAATCATCTTATTCGTGTCCATTGATCGGTCACGAATTTTTGAAATCCTTTTTTTCGGGTATACCGTTCATATGCTATGGGGGTATACCGATACCATTTTAGGATCTACCTCTCTCTTTGTTCATCATTATTTTCTCATTCCATTGCTGCCTTTTGCTTTAAGTCTGAATGCTTCCGTTCTCCCTGTAGGGTTTATGCTCGTATATCAGTATTGTGTCAACCATGATAAAAATTATTATTTATACATAACCATAACCAGTGCCATATTTGCTTTTGGTTTTGCTACGCTGGAAAAATATATGGGCCTTATATCCTTTAATAAAGGGATGAATCAATTTTATGTATTTCTTATTGATATGGGGATTGTACTGATTGCATACTGGCTCACTCGTTTTATTATGCGGCTTAAGGAGAGCAATGATTAATGGACACAAATTCTAAGGCTTATATACCATCCTGAGAAATTCATACGGTCCACCATTCGTATTCTGAATAAATGTTCCAGCCTCTGTAAAACCTGCCCTTTTATACACTTTCATTGCACGCTGATTGAGGGTGGCAACCGATAGAGTAATCATTCCAGGATGATATTTCTTTTCAGCAAAGTTCAGCCCTTCTCTCAGGAATGTTAAACCATAACCTTTGCCTGTAATATCGGGGTGCAATCCCAATCCAATATCAATTGTATCGTGGTTTACCTGGTTAATACTGAAGAAGCCTGTTAATTCATCATTTCCAGTTACCGCAAACATGGATTCGCCCCGCTGTTCAGAATCGGGAAATTCCTCCATATCCTCCTTATCTGCTTTTGTATCATAAAAGGAATAAACTCCTTCATAATGCCAGTTGTAGGCGATTTGTTCTGCCTGTTCCTGTGTCATTGGTTTAAACTCATAGATCATCAGGATACCTCCCTCTTAAAGCCTGTACTTTCAACCCTGGATGAGACTTGTCCTTATTTTCATTCGCATAGCTTTATATTAGACTATAATTATATTTGAGAAAAGTCCCCACATGCTTTAGCGCTTTAAAGCATGTGGGGACAGTCCCAAAGGAGGAGTTTTAATGTGTGTGTTTTGTTATCCTGAGCTGGAGCCTAAGCAGCGGGTCAGGATGAGTAATGAGTATTGTATGTTTTTACAGCTGGAAGATGCGCAATCGAAGGGGGGTCAACTGGAAGGTGCAGGGTTAATTGTCCCGAGGCAGCATCGTGAAACCGTTTTTGATTTAACGAAGGAAGAATGGATGGCGACGTATGATCTTCTTCAGGACGTGAAGGATTATCTGGATCGAAATCACCAGCCTCAAGGATATAACCTGGGGTGGAACTGTGGCGAAGTGGGTGGACAGCATATTTTTCATGCCCATTTTCATGTAATCCCGAGGTACAAGGACGAACCTTTGACAGGTAAAGGGATTCGGTATTTATTTAAAGGTTCCATGAATCGACGGGAAGTTACAGAGTAATTCCATTTTGGTGAATGATGAGGAGAGGAAATATACATGTATGTTCAATCGTTTGTGAACCAGCTCGCGCAAATCTATCAAACTCAATTGAAAGCTAATCTTATAGGCATATACCTACACGGTTCTCTGGCTATGGGATGTTATCAGCCAGGAAAAAGTGATATCGACATCCTGGCTGTCTATAGCTTCCAAAAAAGAAGGAGGTGAATGGGCAATTTCTCTTGTGTCAAACCCCTATAGCCATTTAATATCCAAGGCTTTAAATCAATATACAGGACAAAATTCAGGTGAGGATTTTGGTCCTGATTTGTTGTTAAAAAGGTTTGCTGATTATATGGTGAGGAAAATTAACAAAGAACTCAAATTACAGCAGTTACCATTCATATTATTTTAAAGGTGGTGTATAATTTTGGATTCTTCCATAGCCACAAAATTTCAGGAATTCGCTGAACAATGTCACGGTTCTTCTGCTTTATATGAAAGGTTATCCTTGAAAATTGCTGATGATGAACAAATTCTCGATTTATGTACGCATGCAAAGCCTGGCCAGCCGATTCCAAATTTACTTTTTGCCACTGTTCAATACCTATTATTTAAGGGACAGAAACATCCACTCCGAAACTTTTATGCTAGCATAGTGGACTCCCCTGAAGATGACATCGCCCAAAGTTTTACTCATTTTAAGGATTTCTGTTTGAAACATGACAAGGAAATCAAGACAATTCTCCAAAACAAAAACGTACAGACCAATGAAGTGAGACGATGCGCCTATTTATACCCATGCTTTTGTTATATGTATGAAAAAGCAAAAAAACCCTTAGCCCTTATTGAAATTGGGACGAGTGCCGGTCTTCAGTTGCTATGGGATCAGTATAGTTATTCTTATGGAACGAGCCAGATATATGGAAATCCACAAGCCGAGGTTCATATTGATTCTAAAACAAGAGGAGACATCCCCTTTTTATTGTCCAGTAGTCCGCCCGTTGTAAAAAGGTTTGGTGTGGATTTACATATCAACAGACTATCAATTGATGAAGATAAGCTATGGCTGAAAGCACTTATATGGCCTGAGCATGAAGAACGAAGAAAAATTTTTGAAGCTGCATCTCAAGTTGTCAATAAGAGTCATCTAGAACTTATTGAAGGAGATGGTGTGGATTTACTGCCTGAAATCGTGAAAAAAATCCCAAATGATACTATTATTGGGGTTTTCCACACTCACGTCGCAAACCAATTTTCAAATGAATCAAAGGAAAAACTGCTGCATTTGATTTCAAAAATCGGCGAAGAACGCGACATTTTTCACCTATATAATAATATTCAAGACCGCTATCTTCATCTGGACTATGTTTTAAATGGTGAGAACAGTCATCAAATTATTGGAGAGACAGAGGGACATGGAAGATGGTTTTCGCTGGATATTTAAGTTATAAAAGAGATAGGTTTAATAATTTAAGAGAGTAATAGAAATTCTACTTGGGTCAGCCGGGATGTGCTTTCTCTCGGCTGATTCACTTTTAATTGCTGCTTGAATCTGCCATGACGCTCCTTCTCTCGGTTGATCCACTTTCAATCCCCACTTGAATCTGCCGTGACTCAGCTTCTCTCGGTTGATTTACCATCAATTTCCATTTGAATCTGCCGTGACGCAGCTTCTCTCGGCTAATTTACCATCAATCCCCGCTTGAATCTGCCGTGACGCAGCTTCTCTCGGCTGATTCATCATCAATCCCGCTTGAATCTGCCGTGACGCGGCTTCTCTCGGCTGATCTACTTTCAATCCCCACTTGAATCTGCCGTGACGCGGCTTCTCTCGGCTGATTCATCATCAATCCCGCTTGAATCTGCCATGACGCGGCTTCTCTCGGTTGATTCACCATCAATCTCCCTTGAATCTGCCGTGACACTCCCCTCTCCTCAACCATAAATAAGCCTATCAAACAGCTAATGTGTCTGATAGGCTTTATATAATCTATTTCCATAAATCATCTAAAACCAGTTCATTGGCTCCGGTTTGAGATTATGAAAAATGTGCTTGGTTTCCTGGTATTCATCTAATCCGGGCTTTCCTAATTCGCGGCCGATGCCTGATTGTTTGAAGCCGCCCCATGGTGCGTGTGGGAAGTATAAGTTAAAGTCATTAATCCATACGGTGCCCATGCGCATTTTTGCTACACATCGTTCGGCCTTGGCAATATCAGATGTCCAGACACCACCTGCTAAACCATAAATGGAATCATTTGCTAGTTGAATTGCTTCTTCTTCGCTTGAGAATTTTTCTATGGTAATAACAGGACCAAATCCTTCATTCTGGACAACACTCATATCGGTGGTGCAGTCGGTAAGAACGGTTGGTAAGTAGAAAAATCCGTCTTGCAATTCCGGATCTTCCGGTTGTTTTCCACCAACTGCAACCGTGGCTCCCTCCTTCTTACCGTTTTCTACATAATCAATCACTTTATTTAAATGTTCCTTGGAAATTAAAGGACCCATTTGCGTGTTTTCATCAAACCCGCTGCCCAGTCGAATATTGGAAACCCGTTTTACAAGCGCGTCTACGAATTGATCATGAATTTTATCTTCAACAATAATTCTAGTACCGGCCGAGCAGATTTGACCTGCATGGAAGAATACTCCATTTAGAGCCTGGTCAACAGCCGTTTCGAAATCGGCGTCAGCAAAAATGACATTTGGATTTTTGCCGCCAAGCTCAAGCGCCAGTTTTTTCACATTTACACTTGCAGCCTTCATGATATTCTTACCGGTTTCGATTCCACCAGTAAAGGAGATAAGGTCTACATCCGTATTTGAAGACAACTCAGCACCCACAGTAGCACCAGCTCCGAGCACTAAGTTAGCTACTCCCTTTGGTACACCGGCTTCATCCATTAGTTCAAATACTTTTACCGTTGTAAGCGGGGTAATTTCACTCGGCTTCATCACGAGTGTATTCCCCGCGGCGAGTGCCGGTGCCAGCTTCCAGGATGCCTGTAATAATGGATAATTCCATGGTGTAATCTGTCCGCAGACTCCTACTGGCTCTCTTACTACTTTACTAGTTGAATTTGGCAATGGAGAATCGATCAGTTCCCCACCATCTTTATCCGCAATTTCTGCAAAATAACGAAAGACACCGGCAATATCGTCCATATCGCCACGACTTTCTTCCACGGTTTTCCCTGTATCAAGGGATTCCAGTCTTGCCAGTTCTTCTCTGTCTCTTTTAATGAGATTTGCGATGTTCATTACAATTTCGCCACGATCGGACGCTGAAGTGTTGGACCAATCTCCCTGGTCGAATGCTTCTCGTGCTGCCTTAATTGCTTCCTTGGCATCCCTTTCATTACCTTCAGCAGCAAAAGCAATCACTTCCTGGTTAAATGGGTTAATGATTTCCCTTGTTTCTTTAGAGAGAGACGGTACCCATTCACCGCCAATGAATTGTAATTTTGTTTCCATCTCATTCCCTCCTTTAACTGCATGACATGCTGTAAGTCTCTTCCTTTTCTGAATAGGGTATTCTTATGGAGGGCTAACACAGCAGGACACACGATTTCATCTGATTTCCACCCATATTGTCACAATATAACAATGCGCTGAATCAAATTCAATTAATTAAATTTGTTAAGAAAAAATTTAATGTTTAGAACAAAATAAATTTAACATGGATTTCCATGTTTGTCAAAGTAAAAGAAAATATTTTAAGTAAATACGTCTTGTTTCCGTTTTGATGAATATAAGGGAGGGATTTGTTTTCTAAGTAGATGAACGGGATGGTTAAAATTCAGTCCCGCGGCCATATCTGTGAACACGAAATAGATGTGTCCCCCGTTGTGATCGACCACGGGACTTTCTGGTTTTTTAAATAGGGTTACAAGGATGATTCCTGACGCAGTTTTTCTGGTCGATTACTTAATCCATTCATTAATTAAGTCCTGGTTCTCATTCACCCATTTTTCTGCACCGTCTATAGGCTCTTTCCCTTGATCTTTAGCTTCTTTGATAGCTGTCATTAATTCTCCAATCGCCTGGTCGTCCATCTTCCAGTTTTTCAGCCATTTGCTTACTTTAGGATAATCCTCTGCAAAGCCTTGGCGGGTTGCATGATGGATTTTTTCCACGCCACCGTAGACCTTCTTAGGATCTTCCAGGTATTTCAAATCCAGCTGAGAAAAGATACTGTGCGGGCTCCATAGTGGAACGACAATAGGCTCTTCTTTCTCAACAGCTTCATTTAGTGCCGTCAACATCGCTGGTTCAGAGCTTGGCATCAGCTCATAATCAAGGTTATATTCCTTAATAACATCCTTGGTTACCATCATTGTACCTGCACCAGGATCAAATCCGGTAATTTCACCTTCAAGGGCTTTTTTATGATTGTTTAAATCCTTAATGCTATTGACATCTTCCATATAGCTTGGTACAACCAGGCCGACTTTCGCCTTGTCATACCAGGTTTCTTCAGAGAAATTCACTTCATCCTGGTATTCCTCCAGATACTTAGCATCCTGAACAGGTAACCAGATTTCCAGGTTGACATCCAGTTCCCCGGCTGATAACGCAGACATTTGTGCACCCATGTCTACTAAATTAAAATTCACATCATAACCTTTATCTTCCAGAATTACTTTCCACATATTCGTTACGGCAACATTTTCTGCCCAGTTGATCTGCCCCATTTCAATGGCAGGCTTGTCAGAACTGCTCTTTTCTTTAGCATCTGATGAAGACTCTTCAGTCGTTCCTTCTCCACAAGCACTTAATAGCATTGCGAAAATGATTGCTGTGATAAACAGAATACGTTTTTTAAAAAACATGTAATGTAAACTCCCCTTGTTTAATATTTCATGTATTATTGTTTCTTTGATAAAAACTGATAACTCTTCCTGAAATCGGAACACGTCCATTTTCCTTATAAAGATTCAATCACATACCCTCAGGATTTTCGAGCTACATTTGCTCTCTCGCTTAGGGTATCCAATATTAAAAACCTCCGTTAATCCTATTCAATAAATTAAATTTTTTCTTAACAATCTTAATGATAACGTAATATAAAATAATGTCAAATTAAAATTGGGACAGTGAAGAGTTTACAGAGGGGGGCTCTGTTTTCATCACCTGAGATAACTACTGTTTTCATCGGTTTTGCACAGTTTTTCTGATTTTGTCCAAAAAAATTCGGATTTCTTTTAGGGAGCTTAGAACAATAACTTCCTGATTCGCTCTCCTATGCAGTAGGTAGTTTTCAATTTTTGGCTTATTGGTTTTGGGAAAATTCCAGACGTAGCTTAAAAACTCCCAGTCAAGCTTTTCCTCACAGTCTTCTCCCATGTCCGGACGTGTCCGGTTTCGATAGTGAATTCGCCGTTTTACGACCCGATATACACATAGCAGTCGCGGTAAGTCCAGGAAAATAATCGTGTCCGCATGTTTCAGACGAATATCCATCGTGCTTGAATAGGTTCCATCTATGATCCAATGTTCCTGACTCGTTATTTCATGCTGAATTCGTTTCTGTTCTTCGAGAGTCGCTAATACCCAGCCCGGCTTCCAGAATAATTGGTCAAGGTGATACACTTCAATATGTAAAATTTTCCCGATACTCCTTGCTAATGTTGATTTACCAGAACCGCTTGAACCTATAATTGCGATACGCTTCAATATACCACTCTCCTTAATGCTGGGATGTCAGATTTTTTCTTTTGGAAAGGACGGGCCGGTCTTCATGCCAATGAACATGCACGGGAATCCCGAAAAAATGGGATAAAACCTCTTCCTTGAACAAATCTGTTGTATACCCGGAAGAAAAAACTCTCCCATTTTTCAGCAGCAGGGTTTTATAAAATACAGGCAACACTTCCTCAGATCGATGGGTTACGTATATAATGGCCGGTCCAGTCTGTTTGTCAGCCAATGTCTCGATCACTTCTAATAACCGTTCTCTCGCTATGAAATCCAGACCACTCGTTGGTTCATCCAAAATTAAAAGCCGAGGATCAGCCATTAAGGCCCTGGCAATTAAAACACGCTGCCGTTCGCCCTGAGACAGGGTACGAAAGGTCTGATTGGCATAATCCAGACATCCCATTTCCTTTAAAAGGGAAATCGCCTTCTGTCTCATCTCATCTGTGGGGGTTTCATAAAGACCAATCGATGCAAAAGAGCCACTAAGAACAACCTCAAAAGCGTTATCTCCAGGATAAAACTTCTGCTGAAGAGAGGAAGATACGAATCCGATTCTGGTACGTAAATGCTCAGCAAATGAATCCTTTCCAAACTCCCTGCCGAGAACCCTCATCCTTCCTGTTGTTGGAAAGTAGTAAGCGTTTAACAAGTTCAATAAGGCTGTTTTCCCTGCTCCGTTCAACCCATATAACACCCAGTGTTCACCTGGTTCAATACTCCAGTTTATGTCCTGAAGAATCCACTTTCCACTGCGTTTTAAGGAAACCTCATTAAGCTCCAGAATCATCTCCAATTCCCCCTTGTCATCAATTAAACTTGTCTATAACTATAAAGGAAATTGCAACGAATGGGAAATAAATAGGGACTGTCCCGCACTGCTTTAACGTGTTAACGCGTTAGCGGAGAGCGGGACAGTCCCTGTTATTCTTCTTCAGGTCGTCTGTGTTTTATAAAGAAGGTTAAGATAAGCCCAATGAGAGCAAATACACCGGCTACGATAAAGGTCATGTTAACCCCGTGTATCGCGCCCTGAACTCCCTGGGATTCAATCGTAGTATTCGACATAACGGTTACCATCAGTGCGGTTCCCATTGCCCCTGCAGCCTGACGCATCGTGTTGTTCATCGCTGTACCATGCGAAATGATATCCAGCGGCAATTCATTTAGGCCTGCAGTTGTAACAGGCATCATGACCATTGCAATTCCAAACATTCTTACTGCATTTAACCCGGCAATATAGGCAAATGTCGTTTCTGTGGTCATGGTAGCAAACATAAATGTCGTAATAACTAAGATAGTTAAGCCGACAATGGATAGCCATTTGGCACCGAACTTATCGAACAGCCTGCCTGTCACAGGGTTCATTAATCCCATCGTGGCAGCACCCGGTAAGAGTGCCAGCCCTGATTCAAAGGCCGTGAATCCCAGCATATCCTGCATCAATAGCGGTAAGACAACCATGGAACCAATCATGGCAAGAAAGACAACCATACCCAAAACAGTTGTTAATGTGAAAATTTTATACTGAAAGACTCTGAATTCAAGAATCGGCTCTTCCAGTTTTAACTGTCTTAAAATAAACCAGGTTAAAGCAATTGCTCCGACAGCCAGGGAGATGTAGACATTCATATTGGCCCAGCCTTCTTCTCCACCAGCCACACTGAATCCGTACAGCAAACCTCCAAAACCAAATGTAGATAAGACAATTGATAATGGATCCAGTTTTGGAAACGTTCGCTTTGTCACGTTTTTCAGGACAAAGTAAGCAATTAAAATGTCAATCAGGATGATCGGTAAGATTAAATAAAATAAACTTCTCCACGGAAAATGTTCTACCATCCATCCTGATAGAGTGGGGCCAATTGCAGGCGCAAATGCGATAACTAAACCAAACATCCCCATCGCTGTTCCCCGCTTATTACGTGGGAAGGTCAGGAACAAAATGGTTTGCATAAGCGGCATAATAATACCTGCTGCTGCAGCCTGAAAGATACGGCCTACCATAAGGATGGCAAAGTTCGGCGCAATTGAACAAATGATCGTACCAATGGCAAACGAACCAAGTGCCGAAATAAATAATCTTCTTGTTGTGAAATGACCAATTAAAAAAGCTGTTATGGGGATCATGATTCCATTAATCAGCATAAAGATGGACTGCAGCCACTGAGCAACACTATATGGAAGTTCCAGGTCAGCAGCGATTTTTGGTAAGGCTGTTGCCAATAACGTTTGGTTCAGGATAGCTACAAAGGCTCCTGAAAGCAACACAATCATAATGACCCATTTATTATAGTCCGTTTCTGTTTGTTGTGTATGTTCTTGTTCACTCATAAGTTATTACCCTTCTTTCCAACCTCAATCTACTTGTGTTTCGTACTAACGTGGGTCAATTAAACTGACCGTGCCAACAATCATTTATTCATCCTGAACCAGCCTTTTATACAGGCGGTCCAGGACATCAACCTCTTTTTTGAGGAAATCTTCATTATTAAAATAAGAGATAAGTGCTTCTAGTAAAAATTGCTGTGGTTCTGTTGTTTTCATTTCTTTTCTGAACCGTTCAACTGCCATCAAAAGTTTTTCATGATCTGTTGTGATGTTGTTAGTATTATTCAATTTATCTTCAATCATGTCTAAACAGTCCAAAATACGTTCCTTTGGATTAGCTGGATTCAGATAGTCTGTTAACACCGGTTCTGTATGAGAAAGAGAGTTAACAATTGAATCCATAACTGTCGCAATAAAAGAAGCCAGCTGGTATACATCAACAGATTTTTCCCTTAAAATCACGGTGATGATATATTCCTTCAAAATCCCTTCAAAAATAATAACGATATCTGTTATAAATGGCTCTATTTTTTCACCATACGTGTCTAGTAATGTCTCCCGATGCAGATTCACCAGCGATGATTTCAATTTACTCATAATTTCAGACACTTGCTTGTTTTGATTTGGAGGGAAGTTTTTGAATAATACTGTGAAAAAATCCCGATTATTGATCCACTGCTCTAATTCATGACTCATATTTTCAATAAAGGCTTCTCTCCTGGTCATTCCTTCAAGCTGACTCATGGAGGATGCTTGCTTTATCATGTTTTCGTACTGCAGTTTTAAAATATCAATAAGTAAGCTTTCTTTCGTATCAAAATACTTGTAAAATGCACCCTTTGATATTCCGGTTGCTTCAGCAATTTCCTGTACTGATGTCTGATAAAATCCCTTTTCCGAAAACAGCTGAATGGCCCGATTCATGAGCTCATTTTTTTTAACCATCAAACCCCTCCAGACCAGGCAGTCAAACTATCTGACTCAAAAGTCACTTTATGTATACTAATAGTTTTCACCCAAAATGTCAACGGGAATGTATTGGAATTTTCCCAGGGACTGTCCCGCTCCGCACTAAAGCACTAAAGCATTAGCGAGTTAACGCTTTAGTGTACGGCGGGACAGTCCCGAAACAGAAACATTGAAACCGAAGCACATATTTCCTATACTATTACTTGGAATTATGGTCAGCAGGAGGTTTAGTGATGAGTACTACAGATATGAAGTATCAACGGAAGGCCGATTACGACATTGATCCTGTCTACTTGGATCGGTGGTCTCCTCGTTCCTTTTCAGAAAAAGAAGTGACTGAAGGAGTGTTAATGAGTCTGTTTGAGGCTGCTCGCTGGGCTCCATCAGCTATGAATATGCAGCCGTGGCGCTTTATTGTTGCCAGTAATCAGGAAGATCGGGAAACATTTCACTCCTTTATTATGGAAGGGAATTTAAAATGGTGTAAAACAGCACCTGTCCTCACCGTTATCATTTCCGATAAGCAGGATGGTACACACGCATTTGATGCAGGTGCAGCATGGGGATTCCTCGCTTTAGAGGCATCCCGAAAAGGTCTTATTACCCATCCAATGGGCGGTTTTCATAAAGATAAAGCCAGAGAAGTATTAAATATTCCTGACGAATATGACATCCAGGCACTTGTAGCCATTGGCTATCAAGGAGATAAAAGTAAGCTGCCTGAAGATTTACAGGAACGTGAGCAGCCATCTGATCGACGCCCAATAAAGGAATCAATCTTTGAAGGCTCATTCAGACATTCATAATTTTATGAGAGATGGTAATGGTAATCCAATGAAAAGAGGTATGCAAATTCGATGGGTGGATTTGCATACCTCTTTAATTACGTTTACTTTTAAGCCGTGTTCACTTAATTAAACTATACCATTAGCAACTCCTCTGCTTTATGAAGCGCAGTCTAACTATTATCATTTCCCTGTTTACAATTTCCTTTTTTTCTATACCACGAAATCAGCAATAATAAATGAAGAAAGATATTTGCGGCGGTAAACCCGTATATTAGTGGGCCGATAACAAACGATAGTGACCCGATATGGTTTTTCGTCATTAATATATGGAATAAAAAGCCAATGATAATACCTGCGATAGAATACATCGTCATGCGTGGTAAGTATGGCAATCTTCCCTTTACTTTTTTCAGCAGTTGATCAATGAGAAGTGACACGGGTAAACCTGCGATCAAATAAACAGGACCCGAATAAACAATCACAAAGACAAAAGTCTCAATAAATCCAAAATAATATACATTTGGCTCACGCTGGGCCTCAGGTACATAAGAATAAATGGAAAAAAATATGGCAAATAAGATAACAGATCCTGCCAGCGCAAGAAATCGATTCATTGAATCCCCCCTGACAAATCACCACAACCACCAGCACAATCATCGCATCGGCAGGGGCCGTTTGATCTGTCCTGCTAAATGACCGGATACTGTAGCCGGGTATACCTGAATGTTTTCCCTATTATAAACCCATGTCTGTGTATTAACAAGATTTGCAGGGACTTTTGTAGTAATTCCCGATTGTAAAGCAAAATAATGTACAATCCCCGTTTTCTTCATTTAAGATATCTTTCGTAACTTATTTAAGGAGGAACGTCTATATGAATTCAAAATATGAAAAACTGCTTGACACATACACGCTCCCCAATGGTTCTGATTTGAAAAACCGAATCATTATGGCCCCTATGACCAATTTCTCATCCAATTCAGATGGAACCGTTACCGATGCTGAAGTCAATTACTATGCACGGCGTTCCAGTGGTGTAAGTATGGTGGTTACAGCTTGTACATATGTTACACCAAACGGAAAAGGGTTTCCGGGCGAGTTCGGTGCGGACAGTGATGAAATGATTCCAAGTCTCCAAAAGCTCGCAAACGGAATTAAGAAGCAAGGAGCTAAAGCTGTTCTTCAGATTTTCCATGGCGGCAGAATGTGTCCTACCTATC
Organism: Virgibacillus sp. MSP4-1; assembly: GCF_010092505.1. Classification (NCBI taxonomy): domain Bacteria; kingdom Bacillati; phylum Bacillota; class Bacilli; order Caryophanales; family Bacillaceae; genus Virgibacillus; species Virgibacillus sp. MSP4-1. The sequence continues at coordinate 353,410 of NZ_CP048021.1, read as the reverse complement.
TGATCCCTAACAAAGATGTGGTGAGTGCCAGTGACATTCCTGCAGAAGGGGATGATCATCCAACCCCGCGTGCTTTACCTGAATCAGAAGTGGAGGAAATCATTAGTGCCTTCGGTGAAACCACTCGTCGTGCCATAGAAGCCGGATTTGACGGTGTTGAAATCCATGGAGCAAATGGGTATTTACTGCAGCAATTCTTCTCCCCTCATTCCAATCGCCGGGAAGATCGCTTTGGTGGATCCCTTGAAAAGCGAATGACTTTTCCTTTAGAGGTTATTAAAGAAGTAAAACGGATAGTACGTGAACACGCTGACTCTTCCTTTATTACAGGGTACCGTTTTTCACCCGAGGAATCTGTAACACCTGGTATTACAATGGATGATACACTGGCCTTCGTTGATAAACTGTCAGATCAGGGATTGGATTATTTACATGTATCACTGACGGATTTCCGTTCCGAACCAAGACGAGGAGTAGAGGACCATAATAAGTCACGAATTGCATACTTATTGGAAATCATCAATCACCGTGTCCCTCTCATTGGAGTAGGATCCATCTACTCTGCAGACGATGCTATACAGGCTCTTCAGACTGGCCTTCCCCTTCTTGCGCTTGGCCGTGAACTGATTATTGATCCTGACTGGGTTCAAAAAATTTCAGAGGGGAAAGAAGAAGAAATTATAACAGAACTCAATAAAAATCATCAGGAGGAATTAGTCGTACCTGATCCTTTATGGAATATTATTACAAATACACCTGGTTGGTTCCCGGGAATTTATTAATAGAAAGCTGAGGTAAAAAGCCAATCAGGGTTTATGCCTCAGCTTTTTCTGTTACGAAAGTCTATTCGTTTCTGCCGCCATCAATCCTGAGCTTTTACTATATTAAAAACATTTTCCTTCCTGTTTTCTGAGAATACATATATAATGAATATTGACTGACATAAAGTGAAACTTCTATCACAAATAAACAGTCAAGAAAAAAAGACAACAGGGGGAATTTACGTGAACTATCAAAACGTCACAGTCGCAGGCAGCGGCGTATTAGGGAGCCAAATTGCCTATCAGACAGCCTTTAAAGGATTTTATGTATCCGTTTACGACATTAATCAGGAAGCTGTTGAAAGGGCAAAAGAAAGAATTGAAAAGCTTAAGAGCCGTTATCAAAAAGATTTAAACGCTACTGGGCAGGAAGTAAATGAAGCTTATAACCGTATAACTTTTCATTCAAACCTGGAAAAGGCGGTGGAAAATGCGGATTTTGTCATTGAAGCAGTGCCTGAGGTTGTTGAAATTAAAACAGAATTCTACAATAAGTTAGGTGAAGCCGCTCCGGAAAAAACAATTTTTGCGACGAACTCTTCAACACTACTACCGAGCCAGTTCGCCGAAGCAACCGGTCGGCCCGAGAAGTTTCTGGCGCTTCATTTTGCTAATGAGATATGGAAAAATAATACGGCTGAGGTAATGAAGCATCCTGGTACGGATGAAGGTGTATTTAATGATGTAATCGAATTTGCCAAAGCCATTGGCATGGTTGCCCTGCCATTACATAAAGAACAGCCGGGGTATATTTTAAACTCTCTGCTTGTACCGTTATTGGATGCGGCCGAAAAACTGCTTGTCAACGATGTAGCTGATGTTGAAACGATCGATAAAACATGGATGATCGCCACCGGTGCCCCAAATGGACCCTTTGCAATATTAGATATCGTTGGAATTACTACTGCCTATAATGTCGTAAAAGACAAATCCAATAAAACCGGCGATCCGATGTATGAAAAGCTCGCAAAATTCCTGAAAGAAGAATATCTTGATAAAGGGAAGCTTGGTGTGGAAACAGGAGAAGGCTTCTACAAATATCCAAATCCAGCCTTCCTGGAACCAGACTTTCTTAAATAAAGAATAAACAAACCCGCTCAAATTTATCTGAGCGGGTTTCTTATATGTTTTTAAAATATAGCAATAATTAGAAACAAAATCTTAACCAAACTGTAATCCAAAAAACTCCGACCTTACGATATAATATTAGGAAAATATGGAGATTATTCGCTTATTCGTAAGGGGGGTGTTCCATTATGTACGTGATTGCAAGAAAAATTAATGGGAAGACAGAAATCCTTAAAGATACAACCAGTCCGTCCTCCAAAATCTTTAGTGATCGGTCCAACGCAGAAACCTTCGCTAAAAAACTTAACGTCCACACTCATTCCAGTAAGGAGTGGCACGTAATGGAAACCAGCAGTAAACAATTAAAAAGCATTAGGTCGTAATCCGACCTAATGCTTCATCGAAACGCTTATCAAACTCTTTTAAACCACACCCTGGCTGACCATGGCGTTGGCAACCTTTATAAAACCGGCAATATTTGCGCCCTTAACCAGGTTGCCGGGGGCACCGTACTCTTCTGCCGCCTCAATGCTGTCCTGGTAAATATTTTTCATGATTTCATGCAGTTTGCTATCCACGTCTTCCCTGGTCCACATGATTCTCGAACTGTTTTGTGCCATTTCAAGGGCAGACACAGATACTCCACCGGCATTCGCTGCTTTCGCAGGAGCAAATAAGACGTCGTTATCAATAAATAAATCAATAGCATCCTGAGTTGACGGCATATTTGCTCCTTCCCCAACTGCCTTTACTCCGTTGGAAATTAACAGCTCCGCCGATTCCCGGTCCAGTTCATTTTGAGTAGCACATGGCAGAGCAATATCACACGGAAGGGACCATATACCTGAACATCCCTCTACAAAAACGGCATCCGGATGTTCATTTTTATATTCATAAATCCGTTTGTTTTCAACTTCTTTTAACTGCTTAATGGTGTCAAGGTTTATTCCGTTCTGATCATAAATATAGCCACTGGAGTCACTGCAGGCAACGACTTTCGCGCCAAACTCCATTGCCTTTTCCATGGCATAGATGGATACATTTCCGGAACCGGATACAACTACTGTACTTCCCTCAAACTCATATCCTTTATCCTTCAGCATTTCTTCTACAAAATAAACCGTACCGTAACCAGTTGCTTCAGTGCGTCCCAGACTTCCTCCATAATCAAGACCTTTACCAGTGAGAACACCGGCTTCAAAGGCTCCGCGCATTCTCTTATACTGACCGAACATGTATCCAATCTCCCGTGCACCAACACCTATATCCCCGGCAGGTACATCGATATCCGGTCCTATATGTTTACTTAACTCTGTCATAAAGCTTTGACAGAACCGCATAATTTCATCGTCAGATTTTCCTTTTGGATCAAAATCAGATCCACCCTTTCCTCCACCAATGGGCTGACCTGTTAATGCATTTTTGAAAATCTGTTCAAAGCCCAGGAATTTGATAATACTTGTATTGACGGAAGGATGGAACCGTAAACCGCCTTTGTATGGTCCAAGAGCACTATTAAACTGAACCCTGAAGCCCCGATTCACTCTTACATTTCCTTTGTCATCCAGCCACGGGACACGAAAGAACACGAAGCGCTCTGGTTCAACTATTCTTTCCAGGATTCCCTTCTTAATGTATGTTGGATTTTTCACAAGCACAGGCAGCAACGAATCAAATACTTCTTTAACAGCCTGCAGAAATTCCGGTTCATACTCATTTCGTTTCTCTACTCTATGGTATACTTGCTGTACATAATCCCTGACGTTTTGTTTCTGTATATCCTTCACATCCTCCATGGTTTTCATGAACATCCACCCCTGTAACTTATTTAAAAATTTAGAAAATCTCTTTTTATTGTCATGTTTTCATTTTATAATTAATTAAATAATAGCTTCAATATTAATAATAGATGAGATTAATGCATTAAACGCATTAAATGAGGTGAATAGACATGGAACACCGTCAAATTAAGTATTTTATGGAAGTTGCTGAAAGAGAGCATGTTACCGACGCAGCGAATGCCCTGCATGTTGCTCAGTCTTCAGTCAGCAGACAAATCTTTAATCTTGAAAATGAACTGGGTGTTCAGCTTTTTATACGAGAAGGAAGACGTGTTAAATTAACTCCAATCGGCGAGGTTTTTTTAGAGCGGATGAAGCAGGTCACGAACATGATGGAGGAAGCAAAACGGGAGGTCAAGGAATATTTAAATCCTGAAAGAGGCACTGTACGAATTGCTTTTCCTATAAGTATGGCTGCTTATATCGTTCCTTCCATTATTTATGCATTTCGCCGGTACTATCCCGAGGCAAAATTCCAAATGAGCAATGGTCTCTATTCGGAATTAATAGATGGTGTCATTAATGGAACCTTTAACCTGGCCATGATTGCGCCTATGCCTAAGCGGGAACATTCAGAAAAAATTAAAGGTACGACATTGTTCAGTGAAAAGATTGTGGCTCTACTTCCTTTAAATCATCCATTAGCAGGCCGGTCCTCCATTATGCTGCAGGAACTTAAAGGGGATTCGTTTGTTACTCTGCCTGAAGGATTTGTCTTTCGCAAGCAAGTCATGGATGCGTGTGATCATGTAGGCTTCACTCCTGACATAGCTGTTGAAGGCAAGGATATTGATGCTTTAAAGGGACTCGTGGCAGCAGGGTTAGGTGTAGCCTTAATGCCTGAAATGACCATGGTGGATAACACCCCGCGTTCAACCGTTGTTGTACCGATAGCCGACCCGAATATAACACGTTCGGTAGGTGTCATCTATCCGGCTCAACGCAAATTATTGCCAACGGAAGAATTGTTTTATCGCTTCCTCCGTAAAACCTATGAACGATTAAATGAGTTTGGCAAATAATGTGAAGCTTCCATCAGTGGGGGTTTTTCCATCCCCCACTTCGTCTTGAGACGGTATTACGGCCAGTTCATACGTGAAAAAATTTTCTGAATGAACTTGAAAATTTCCTCTCATTTTTAAGCCTTCCTCAGCCCTTTTTCCTAAATTTCTTTATCTTCCCCTTTCCATAACATTTTGGGTAATTTATTCATATTCGGGCAAATTACAACTACAGAAAACTTGATTATGTTAGGAAAGGAGCTTTGCAGAATGAAACGACATACATGGATCATTACAGGTGTTGCGGCCTTGGCTGCTGTTATCATTGCCATTGTTATCATTAGTCAATTTACCGGCCCGGACGATGTCGCAAAGAAACCTGATGATCAAAGTAATCAAGAAGAGCAACAAAAAGACAATAATGAAGAAAAAGAGAAAAAAACTCAATTTGAAGCCGAACATCAATCCTTTCAGCACACAGATTATCCAGGAGAAGTATCTCCCAAATTTTCTGCAGAAGAATTAACTTCTCCTCCGTCTGCAAACTGGATTACAAATGGAGGAAATATTTCCAACGGACGCTATTCACAGCTGGATCAGATCAATGCTTCCAATGTTGCTGATCTGAAGGCTGAATGGGTAACAAGCATGGGCTCAGGCTTCAAGTTTAAATATTCAGGTGAGTCAACTCCAGTCGTCTATGATGGAGTCATGTTCAATATTACAGGAGCCAATGACGTACAGGCTATAAACGCCAAAACCGGCGAAATCATCTGGGAGTTCCAGCCTGAGCTTGCTGATGGTCTGGATACGGTATGCTGTGGATGGACCAGTCGAGGTGTTGCCATTGGTGAAGGAAAGGTATTTGTAGGACTATTGGACGCAAGGCTGGTAGCTTTAGACCAGAAAACCGGCGAAGTATTATGGGAAACAGAAGTGGATGAATGGGAAAAAGGTCATACAATTGCAAGTGCCCCCCTCTACTATGATGGGAAAGTTTATACAGGAATTGCTGGTGGAGAATATGGAATCCGGGGCTATGTTGCAGCGTATGATGCAGAAATGGGCAGACAAATTTGGAGAACCTATACCATTCCCGGTCCCGGCGAAGAAGGACACGAAACCTGGCCACAGGATAATAACAGCTGGCTTACCGGGGGAGCACCTGTTTGGCAAACACCCGCGATAGACCCGGAACTTGGACAGATTTATTTCTCAACCGGAAACACATCCCCTGACTTAGATGGAAGTAAACGTGAGGGAGATAACCTCTTTGCCAACTCCGTGGTCGCCCTTGATGCCGACACTGGTGAACGTAACTGGCACTTTCAGGAGGTTCACCATGATATCTGGGATTTAGATGCAGCGAATCCGGTGGTTCTATTTGATGTGGAAATGGATGGGGAAATGAAAAAAGGAATTGCACAGGCCGGCAAAACCGGATGGGTATATATTCTGGACCGAACGAACGGTGAGCCATTGATTGGAATGGAAGAAAAAGAAGTTCCCCAACTGGATAAACAAAATACTTCCCCTACTCAGCCATTTCCTAAAGGAGACAATTTTGTTCCACAGGAAGTGACGGAAGAAGACGTGAAAAATGATTTACCAGAAGAATTTGATGGGAAATATGGGAAGTTATTTACACCATTCTGGGACGAACCAATGACTGTAAAACCATCACCTCAAGGTGGTGGAAACTGGCCGCCTTCCGCTTACAATCCGAATACTGAGTATTTTTATGTACTAGGAAATGACAACTATTTTTCCTACGCACACTATGCCGATGATGAAGAAAATACCTATGAACAAGGAAAAGAGTATCTGGGAAGTGTATGGCAGCCTGTCGAAAACTCACCAATGAGAAGTACTGTCACAGCCATTGATATTAAAACCAATAAAATCGCGTGGCAGAAAAACTGGGACACCATCGCCTACAGTGGTGTACTGACTACGAAAGGAAACCTTGTATTTGTCGGTCACAATGACGGACGAATCATAGCCTACGATGCAAAAACAGGCGATCACTTATGGGAGTTCAAAACAGATGCAGGTGCTAATGCGCCTCCAATTACGTATGAAATTGACGGAAAACAATACATTTCCATATTCTCGGCCGGAAATTCCCTGGCTGGTACGAAACATGGAGATAAGATTTATACGTTTTCCCTTGAAGGTCAGCATAATTCAGTTGAAGATATCCCAGAGGAAGAAATTAATACGTCGCCTTTAGCCGAAAAACGTGAAGAGCATGAAAAACATGAAGATCAAGACTCAAATCAAACACAAAATGAAGGCAATGCCTCACTGGATCAGGGACGTACCATTTATGAAAACAACTGCTTATCCTGTCATGGAGATCAGGGTGCAGGTGGTCATAACGGTCCAAGCATCAAAAATAGTGACATTACAAAGGATCGTGAAAAGCTGATTGAACAAATCAAAAACGGAAGCGGAGGCATGCCACCATTTGGAGGTACATTATCCGAGGATCAAATCAATGTCCTTTCCGATTATATTATGGAGAAACTGGCCAATAAGGAATAAACAAAGGTGGAAGCCGCGGAAGTATCACGAGTCGCTAAGCATTGTAGTAAGACAAAAAAAGGTAATCGTCCCCCATAAGGACGATTACCTTTTCCCTTTTCATTAATCAGCTGAAACCTCTTTGGTTAAAGAAAGCTGTAATAAACGGTCGTCTTTGGCTGTTGGTTCCCCATACTGATCATTATTGCTTGTTATTGTAAATAAGCTTCCATTTTCAACCAGTACATCGCGTAATCTTCCCGCTTCATCATAGAATTCAGTCGTTTCACCGCTTTCGATGTCATAGGTGAATATCTGCTTGCCTGCCAAAGATGCTACATATAGTTGACCTTCAGAATAGGCCATTCCAGCTGGAGCCCAAGTATCATCACCTGAATGAGCAACAGGTGCCTTCATTCCGGATTCTTCCTCATTTCCAGTAATCTCCGGCCATCCATAATTCTGTCCTGCTTCAATCAAATTAATCTCATCATGGCCATCTTCCCCATGCTCAGAGCTATAAAGATTCCCTTGTTCATCCCAGGCAAGCCCCTGAGAATTACGATGACCATAGGAATAGACGTAGGAATTCTTAAATGGATTATCCTCTGGAACTTCTCCTTCCAGATTCATTCGTAGGATTTTCCCTGCCAAATTGTCCAGATTCTGTGCTAACTCCGCCTGTCCTGTATCACCAGTGGTTGCATAAAGAAAACCGTCCGGTCCAATTTTCAGTCTACCACCATTATTTACTTCTCCACCAGGGATGTTTTCCAGAAGAACATTTTCTTCCTCCCAAGTGTTATCTTTTAATGTTAAAGAAACAATGCGATTTAGAACCTCTCCATTTTCAGAGTAGGTATGGTAGGCGTACGCCCTGTTTGTCTCTTTAAAGTTCGGATCGAGTGCAAAGCCAAGAAATCCACCTTGTCCTTCATGAAGAATATTCTCGGATACTTGAACATCCTGGACTTCTACCAGACCTAATTCCCCATCAATTTCAATAACAGACCCTTCCCTCTGGCTCAGATAAAAAGTTCCTCCATTTTTGTTAATGGTCCATGGGATAAATAAGTTATTGGCTGTTATTTTGCCATCATCGGTGGCCGTAACTTCAATCGATTCTTCTGAGACCTCAACAGCATCCTGATTATACGGATCCTCAGCCTGAGACTGTCCATCCGTTTCAGCATTATCATTTGTCTGTTCATTATTCATTACATTTACCATTACGGCAATTCCCAGGACAACAAATACACCCAGGAAGCTGAGATACATAGATTTTTTCAATTCAAACACCTCTTAATTTTTTTATTTTTACCTAGTCTGTACAAAATTTAGAATATTTAAACGCTTGTTTCTCCAGTTTTTAAAAAAGTTCTGCATTATCTCCATAAAAAGCACGATTATATTGAGCATCACGCCAGCTATAAAACGAAATTTATGCGTATTAGAAATGGTAAAGTGTCTATTTGATTATCAACGGGGATAAGGAGACAGTCTTTAAATGTAAAAAGGCATGCAACCATAAATGTATATGGATGCATGCCTCTTCTATCTCCTTGACTATTAACCAACAATCAGAGGTTCTTTTGGATAATGGTATGCTGCCTCCCGTTTCCTTCTGCTAAATAAAAATAAGAATGTTAAAATACCAATTCTCCCTAAAAACATCAACGCAATAATCACCATTTTACCAATCATACTTAATTCAGGGGTTATACCCATGGACAAACCGGTAGTACCAAATGCTGAGCTTACTTCAAACAGGATCTGCATCATCGTGAAATTTTCCGTTTTTGCCAGTATCATGGTTGCTGTAAAGCACAATGTTAAAGCCAGAAAAGTGACAACAACTGACTTCCTGATATCTTCTTCATGTACCTCCCGTTTAAATACTTTTATTCCTTTTTGTCCCTTCGCAAACGAGGTAATCATCAATACAATAACAGCAAAAGTAGTTGTTCTTATCCCACCTCCAACTGAACTGGGAGAAGACCCGATAAACATTAAAAAGCATAACGCCAATAATGTTGCATTAGAAAACTGACTGACATCCATGGTGGATAATCCGCCATTCCTTGTAGTGGATGATTGAAAAAACGCATAGAAAAAAGACTCATGCCAGCTTTTTCCTGCAAAGAAATGATTAAATTCAAACAGCAGAATCATAACGGTACCTGCAGCCATTAGTGAAAAAAAGGTCACCGTTGTTAATTTCGTATAAAGTGAAAAGTGAGATCCATAGTTCCGGTCTCTATTTCTGATATATTCCTTAAGTTCGATGAGAACCGGAAACCCGATTGCTCCCAGAGTTAATAAAATAATATTTATAAACTGCACAAAATAATCCTGAGCAAAAGGAACAAGGGAGCTGCCAGTAATATCAAATCCGGCATTTGTTGTAGCACTGACCGAAGCAAACAGTCCCTGTAAATAAGCTTCCTGCCATGTATCAAAATAGGTAAGGAAATAAGTTCCTAATATAATTGCACCAAACATTTCGATCATTAAAATGAGGTACAGGATTTGTTTCATCAGATTAACCAGACCTGAAAATGTAGACTGATTCTGATCTGTTTTTATGAGCTTTCTTTCTTTAAGGCCGATTTTTTTTCCGATTAATAACCACAAAAAAGTTCCCAAGGTCATGATTCCTATTCCGCCAAACTGCAGAATAAACAGCAAAATAAAGATCCCTGGTGTACTTAATGTGTCCACAATGGATACAACGGAAAGACCGGTAACACTTACCGCACTGACTGCTGTAAAAAGGAGATCTATAAAGCTCCAATTTATCCCGGGTTTTAAGGCAAATGGTAAACTGAGCAAACTGATCGATACCATAACTGCCATGACATAAAATAACACAATACTTTGAGCAGCTGATAGATTTATTTTTCGATACATAGACAAAAGAACCGTCCCCTAAATAGAAGTTGCTATGAGATTGACTCGTTATTACTAGTAAAATCTACTCCCCTTCTTTAGAGATGTCAATGACTAATTTTATAAAATTAGTCAGCATGGAAAAGTAAGGTTTTGCATGATTATTATGGAACAGCCATCTCCATGTCCATACACCGGGATATTCCAGCAAAGTACTTAAGGCTATTGGCAGAGATCGGTCATTTTCAGAATATTTATTTGATTGGATTGATTTTTTTATTGTTATACTGTATATATAAATATAAACACATTAACAGTTAGGAGGAAATCTTAGTGATACCTTTACGATGTTACTCTTATACGGTTTTGACTTTCTGAATATGGAAGAACGGAGTCTTATTAATGTATTTCAACCAGCCGAATAAATGAGAGGTGATGAACGTGTTGAAGGATGCAATCTGGCTCGCTACGAATGAATACAAACAGAATATAACAGCAGTTTTTATTACATTCTTCGCTAGTAGTTTACTTGGCTTTATTTTAGGAGGGACTTTTACAAATCCTGATCCGTTTATTATTAAAATCAGATCAACTTCTGTAACGCCCTATTTGTTTGATTTCATGATAATTGGTACCGCTCCCGCTTTCAGTTCACTATTTATGTCCAAACCTTATCTAAGCTATAAATCAGCCAGGAAGAATCCATACTTAAAGCAGATGGCTGTGCTTCGTACCTTACCCATAACTCTTTCTGCATTAGCCTTAAGTCGAATCCTGTTTATGATCTTGACGTTGTTAACGATGTCCCTTGCATTTTTTGGAAGTATAGGTATTCTGATTGCTGTATTCCCGGATTACGTTTTAACCCTATTCACAATTTCTGAACTGATTCTACTCATGATTGTGTGGTTTGGATTTATGCTTGCTGTAGGTGGTTTGAGTCCCTTTCTGGAATACGGAACCAGTGGAAAAGCCCTTCATATCATTCCATTCATCTATGTGGCCATCATCACTATCGCTATCATCGTTTTTTATCAATATTTCTCAAGTGGAATTGCAGAGAATATTATTGGGTTAGTAAAAACAGTCGGATGGCCTGTAGCTTTATTTTCAATGACTATCGGTATTGCAGGCTGCTTGGGCTGGAACCGATTACTGCAACAACGAATGGCCAATAAAGACTTTTTATAGAAGGGAGTGTCCTTTCCTATGAGGATACCAATCCAAGTATCCAATGAAAGCAGGGAACCCATTTATTATCAGATCGAAACACAAATCAAAACACTTATCGTGGGAGGTAAACTTCCTCCTGGGACTCCCCTTCCTTCCATAAGGGCTTTAGCTAGTGATTTGGGCTGCAGTGTTATTACAACCAGACGTGCATATCTAAATTTAGAAACAAACGGCTTCATTCAAACAATTCAAGGAAAAGGGACTTTCATACGTGAAATAAAGAAAGGCCAAATAACTCAGTCCAGACAACAGCTTCTTCATGATGCATTTGAAAAAGTAGTTCAGCAGGGAAAACAAATGGGCTGTTCGAGTGAGGAAATGAACGTTATTTTTTCAAATATTGTAAACAAAACATTTCACAATGGGGGATCATGATGCATGCTTTAGAAATGAAAGGTTTATCCAGAAGTTTTAGAAAGTTTAAGATTGGTCCACTGAACTTAAAAGTTGAACAAGGATCGATCATAGCACTGGTGGGGGCTAATGGCTCAGGAAAAACAACATTTTTTCGTTTGCTGATGAAGGTTTTAAAAAAGGACTCCGGACAAGGGGAAATTTTCGGAAAGGACTGGTCAAAAAATGAGGATGAATGGAAAAAGAAAGTCGGTTACGCTGGTGAACTGCTGGGCGGGTATCACTTTTTAACGATACGAAAACTGGCAAAGCTGATTTCCCGCTGGTTTCCATCCTGGGATCATGAGCAATTTGAACAGCTAAGCAGACGGTACGACATTGATTTGGATGAAAAATATGAAAAATGCTCAAAGGGGACAAAGAAAAAGATTGATTTTATTTTTTCTCTATGTCATCATCCATCTCTGTTGCTTTTAGATGAACCAACAGCAGGAGTAGATATTGTTTCACGGAGGAAAATGAAAGAAGATATCCTTACATTTATGGAGCATGAAGAGAGATGTGTAATTCTGGCTACACATACCATTGACGAAATCCATCAGCTGTGTGATGAGATTAAGGTGCTGGAATCTGGTAGAATCGTTCATTCCTTTAATAAAGATGACATTTATGAAAACTGGGCGAGAATTTGGGTTTCAGATTTATCGGATAATCTAAAAAACCATCCTAATGTTTTGAAGCTCGAAACTTCCCCACCACAGATGGTTACCAATCACAGAGAAAACATAGAAGTTGCATTACAGAATGAGAACTTGTCCATCTATCAAATCCACAGACTATCTTTGGAGGAAGTTCTGGAATATTTAATAGATTACAAACAGAATACACTATAAAAAATTGAAGAGGCCGGGATTAGAGTGTTTTCGGAAAAACAATAGATTGGTGCTTAAGCCAGCCCATGTACTTTATCCCAGCCTCTTTATTATAAGAATATGCTTATTTTGAAAACGTTACTTTTTCCTCATTACTCTCCAGTATTAGTCTGCTGTCACTCGGTTTCGTCTCAGCGATGAGTTTTCCATTTCGGATTGAATAGCGTACAGTTGCCTGTTTTCGAATCGCTTCATACTCATTGTCAGCATCCATTACAATCAGGTTTGCCGGCTTTCCTTCCTCTATACCGTACTGGTCCTCAATATTTAACGTCCTTGCACTATTGCTGGTAATAAGGTCCATAGCATCCACAATCTGCTGATGCCCCATTAATTGTGTCACATGAATGCCCATGTGAAGCACTTGCAGCATATTCCCTGTCCCCAACGGATACCAGGGATCAAATATATCATCATGACCAAAGCATACATTTATACCTGCTTCCTGCATTTCCTTCACTCTTGTGATTCCTCGGCGCTTTGGATAGGAGTCAAACCGCCCCTGCAAGTGAATATTCACCAGAGGATTGGCGACGAAGTTCATATCCGACAGCTTAAAAAGTCTGAATAGCTTTGAAGTATAAGCATCGTTATAAGAATGCATAGCTGTCGTATGACTGGCTGTCACCCGGCTTCCCAGTCCGTACCGGTGAGCCTCTGCTGCTACTGTCTCAACAAAACGAGATTGTTCATCATCAATTTCATCACAGTGAATATCTATCAGGCGATGGTATTTTTCAGCCAACTGAAAAGCAATCTTCAATGATTCAACACCATATTCCCTGGTAAATTCATAGTGTGGTATACCTCCAACCACATCGGCGCCCATTTTAAGTGCTTCTTCAAGGAGTTGTTTCCCATTCTGATACGATAAAATTCCTTCCTGGGGAAAAGCCACGAGCTGTAAATCCACAAAATCTTTCACTTCCTCTTTGACTTCCAAGAGAGCTTTCAGGGCTGTTAACTCCGGATCGGTTACATCCACATGAGTACGAACATGCTGAATCCCTTGAGCAACTTGCCATTTCAGAGCTTTTTCGGCCCTGATTTTTACATCCTCAACGGTCAAACTCCTTTTTCTTTCAGCCCAGGTTTCAATTCCTTCAAATAGTGTTCCACTTTCATTCCATTTTGGTTCACCCGCTGTTAAGGTCGTATCTAAATGGATATGCGGTTCGATGAAAGGCGGAAGTACAAGCCTTCCACTTGAATCGATTATTTGATGATTTTGTTCATCCACGATTTCTTTCGTTATCGTTTTGATGAATCCATTTTCCAGGATAAGCTGCCACTGACCTTCTTTTCCGCGTAATTTAGCATTTTTAATAATCATACTTTAGGCCACCTTTTTTACATTTGATGAAGCTGTTTGGGTTACCTTCTCTATTAAAATTGATAATCCAGCATATATGATGACGGATCCGATCATTCCATTTAGAGGAGGAATTCCCGGCAGAAACTGTGCTGCTGCAAAACCGCAACCCCAGGCAATAATGGCCGGCCAATTGACGGTTTTAAAAGTCATCGTTTCAAATGAGCCATATTTCCCTTTGTTTATGAGAAAAAAGTCCGTAAGAAGTATTGCTCCAATCGGCGGTAAAGCTCCCCCGAGCAGAGTTAACCATCCCACAAAATTGTTATATAGCCAAAGAGCAAATATCGTACCTGTGATGCCATTAAAGATAACTATTTTGCTCTTTCTGATTTTTGTTATGTTTGAAAACCCCAGTCCCGAGGCATATAGTGAGTTATCATTTGTCGTCCAGATGTTCAATCCCAATACGATGATGGCCGCAACAATAAGTCCCTGTGTGAGCATGACTTCAGAAATATCCGAAAAGCCGGTCGCCATTGCCCCGATGGCTCCAAAGGTAAACATTAGAGTGTTGCCGATAAAAAATGCAATTAAAGTGGTGATAACCGCAGAACGTCGTGTTTTTGCGAAACGGGCAAAATCAGGGGTTAAAGTTCCTCCGCTTGCGAAGGAGCCCACACAAATCGTAAGTGCCGCTGCCAGACTAATCGTCTCAGCCGGTTCATATTGCATCAGACCGGCTACACCTCCGACTGTATCTACGGCTTTAAACACAGAGAGACTTCCGAGAATGGTAATGGCCGGAACCGCTGCAAAACTTAAAATGGCCAGTGCCTTCATTCCAAAATAAGCAGATGCTGTCATTACCACACCGGCTATGATTATAATCGGCCACATTTCAAGACCTGATACTCTTTGCACAGGCACGGCAAACATCGCTAGCCCTACTCCAAACCAGCCGACCTGTGTTCCACCTAGCAGAAAAGACGCTAGATAAGACCCTTTTTCTCCAAAAGCATAGCGGGCCAATAAATGGGTGGATAAACCTGTTTTCGCCGCAATATAGGCGAGTGCACCTGTATAAAGTCCCAGAATTAAATTCCCGGCTAAAACTATCCAGATAAACTGCTCCATTGTGAGACCTGCTCCAAGCTCTCCGCCTGACAGCATGCTTGCGGAGAAAAATGTAAATCCCAGCATCACGACAAACATCTTCCAAAATCCATTACGCTGATTGCCAGGCACTGCCTGTAATGAAAATTCATGATCTGTTTGTTTCATAACCAATTCCTCCTAAATGATTTAGTAGAATTGGTACCATGTAATCGGACAACTAGAATGTAAATGGTTTTAATAATGGCTATAAAAAAGCCCCCTGCCATTATCTGACAAGGAGCTTTTCCGATGGGTGCAGTTATGCACAGGTAAACATAAGTACATACTTATGCCTGCGAAAGAATAGACTTCACCCTCCACTATTCCAATTATCCGACGCCCTTGTCAGCCTCACTGGACTGCTCTTAAAGGTACCAATATGTAATTTTCACTATTATTACAGGAAAAAAATAAAAAGTCAAGGTGCCTGTCACCACCCGAATTTTGTCGAATGTTTTAAAAACCCCTGTATTCACTCGGTAGAATACAGGGGTTTTTGTTCTTATTGAAATAAATCTAACAGGCGATCCCAGAATCCCTTTTCTTCTTCCTGTTCCTCTTTTTCGTTTTCCTGTTCATTGTCATCTTTTTTAATACTTTCTGTTTTGATGACAAACTGAACGTTGTTTACTTTTTCATTCTTAGGTGAAACAAAGGATACAGGATCAAAATCGGATTTATCGTATTCATTCATCATACTGTCGATTTCGTTTTGCATTTCGTCAGGCAAATCACGTGTTGATTCAGCGAGGTCAGTTGTTCCTTCATGAAGCTCATTCACGCCATTCTCCAATTCACCGGTTCCATCTGTTAAATCTGTGATGCCTCCGTGCAATTCACCATATGAAGTAGATAATTCGGACACACCACCCGTATATTCAACCAGACCGGAATGAAACTCTTTATAATTGGAGGATAGTTGGCTTAATCCTTGCTGCAGTTCTTGCATGGATTTATTCCTATCTGAGTTTTCCAGGCTCTTCACGATACCGTCTATTTCATCCTTTAGCTTTTGTAATGATTTAACCATATTTTCTATAGACGGACCTATAGCTGGCTGCTTCTCCCCATTACCCTCAAAGTACATGGTTCGAACCGTTTGAGCTGCCTTATAAGTTTCTACCAGTTGATTAATAACTTGAGAATCTGCATTACTGCTATTCAACTTATCAATCTCTTCTTTACTAATATCATAGTCTGGAATATTTCCAATTAATTGACCCAGCCTTTGATTCGTCTGTGACAATCCGGTTTCGGTTTCTTCCAATCCTCCAGCAATTTGCTGAAGTCCGGACTTTAATTCATTTAAGTTGGAGGAATTATCCTCACCAGAACCGCTCTCTAATGATTGACTCATCTGATTCAGAGCATTTTTAATCTCTTCTGACCCGTTAATCATATCAGACGAGCCACTATCCAGCTCTTTGATGCCTTTTTTATAATCAGCCGAACCCTCCTGCAGACGGGCAGCACCTTCATTTAATTCTGAAATTCCATCATTCAGATCGGCAACACCATCATTAATTTCAGCTGTGGCATCAGATAGTGATTTCATATCCTCTGTCATTTCACCTGAATCGGGTTCTTCAATGGACATTGAGGATGGCATCCCCGTTATTTCGATACCGGCCATTTCCAAATCCGTAACATCAGCTTTCACTACAAAGGTCTCTTCCTTACCCGGCATTACTGTGAAAGTCACTTGCTTGTTTTTCCCGGCGTTCGCAATCATGCCGTTTTCTGTTTTGATATTCTGATAGATTTCCGAGTCTAATGGAAGCGAGATCTGCAGCATATAGTTTTCGAAAAAGGCAGAGTCGGCCTTTTCATTTTTCTTTGTTTTAATTTGAATGGCAAATTTTCCATCCTCACCTGAAATCTCTTCAGGGTTAACCTTTTTTCCGTCTAATTTATAGGAAATATTGATATCCCATGGCAGAGGCTTTTTATTTAAATTTCCCTGGTAATAAAACTGATCTTCTGTTGCTTCAAACTCAACCTTATTCCCGTCCATATGAATCTCTTTTAAATTCGTTAAATTTTCCACACTTGTATATGGACCATAATCGGTCAATTTTCCTTGCTGATCAACGGAAAAGTTGTTCACTACATACATTTCTTCCTGTTCACCATTTGCACTTAAATTAGCATAGACAACCTCACTTTTCTCAGAATAGGTACCAGATTTTGCTTCCCCGTTTTTATCTGAAGAAGAAGCGCCTGATGTTGCTGAAGCAAGTGTTGTCGGAAAAATCAGGAGAAATGCCATAGATATGGCCGTAAACCGTTTGAATTTCATCATCATTCCTCTCCCTTATCAAAATTTGCTCTGAATGTTGTTTTTCTAATGACCCGATCGAACAGCACCAGCATAGCCGGCAGAACAAACACGACCATAAGAAAGGCAAGGAGAGCACCTCTGCCCAGCAGTAGTCCGATTGAGGATACAATTGGATTTGTTGATGTGATCGATAAAATAAACCCGACACTGGAAAGAATGGATGCGGAAATAAAGATCGCAAAAATCTTTCCATCAATGGTCTTCTTAATAGCTTCCATGGCCGGCATTTTTCGGCGTTTTTTCACATAATTCTCTGTAAACAGGATTCCATAGTCAACCGTTGCCGCCAGCTGTACCGTACTGACAATCAGGTACCCCACATAAACCAGCGGCGTATCCATAAAATATGGAACAGACAGGTTTATCCAGACGGCTGATTGGATTGTGAGCAACAGAACTACAGGAATCGAAACCGACCGGAATGTAACGAGTAAAACAATGGCTATCGTAATAACGGTTAACAGATTTACTACGGTATTATCCTGTTCAACCGTATTCTTCATATCATAAAGGGTCACACTCTCTCCAAGTAAATGAACCTCATCGTAGTAGGTTTCTGTCGTATCCCGAACCTCCTCTACTAAAGTAAAGGCTGCGTCCCCTTCAGAATCCGTTTCAGTGTTCAGAATGATGCGAGCAAAATGATCTGAGTAAAATTGCTCTGTTGTCGACTCCTCCAGATATTGCGGTGGAATGGCCGAGCTGACTGTATTCACGTAGGAGACAGCACTTGATACATTCGGAAGGCCCTCTAAATCCTGAACGAGTTCTTCTTCCTTTGCCATATCTCCTTTTGGAACAAGGACAACCATTTGTGTGTTCTTCCCAAACTCTTCCTGAATAGCGGCCGTGTCAGCACCAGCACGTGTGTTTTCAGGCTGCTCCCCTGTACCATAAATAAAGTTGGTTTGACCCTGAGCTAAAAATGCAGGGACAATCAGGAGTAACAATAAAATAAAACTCGGAATTCTGAATTTCATAACCCATTTCCCAATATTTTTTAATTCCGGAACAAGAGGTTTATGCTTTGTACGGTCAATCCACTTATAAAACATTAGGGTAAATGCAGGCAGAAACAGGATGACACTGATAAAACTCAGTGCGATTCCTTTTACAAGGTTAAGTCCTAAGTCTGCACCAATTCCGAAATCCATAAAAGTCAGCGCAATAAATCCGAAGAATGTTGTGGATGCACTGGCTGCAATGGCCGGAAATGACTGTTTAACAGCTAATTGCATCGCCTCATTTGGATTGGACACCTGCTTTCGATAATCGGAAAAACTATGCAGTAAGAAAATGGCATAGTCCAGGGATACAGCCAGTTGCAGAATAGGTGCTACCGACTGAGTAACGAACGAGATTTCCCCAATAAAAATATTTGTACCTAAATTAATTAAGACAGAAATTCCAATCGCCGTTAAGAAGAATAACGGTTCCATCCAGGAGTTTGTGGATAGAATTAAAATAATGATGATAATCGGAACTAAGATTAAGGCTGCATTCAGTGACTCCTGACCAGCCATTTTCTGTGATGTTGCGGTATCCACCGCTTCTCCTGTAATGGCATTTTCTTCACCAATTAATTGGTATATTTCATCCGTAACGGCGACTTCATCCCCTTCACGGACATGTATCGAAAAGAGCGCATTTTCATTTTTATAATAAGATTCAACTGTATCCGGATCAGCCATTTCTATTGGTGTTTTTACATCTATGGCATCATCCAGCCAGCTGACATTTGACACACCATCAATGGCTTCCAGTTTTTCTTTATAATCCAGGGCTTTCGTTAAAGAAACATCACGGACCATTACTCTGGCGTTTGCAATCGGATCATCAAATTCTTCTTCCATTACGTCCATGGACTCCATGGAAGGCGTATCATCCGGCAAATAATCAACCATATTGTAATTCACAGATACAGTGAACTGTGCAACTGTACTTAAGAGCGCAACTAACATAAACACGATGACAATGGGTTTTTTATGTTTCATTATTCTTGCTGACAAATCAATAAGGCCTCATCCTCTCTTGCAATATCCCCTTCATCCATTTTAATATTATAATAGACAGTGTGTTGGATAATCAACAAACAGTTTTATAAATTCCGTCAGCTTTTCAACACATCTTCTATTTGTGTTGTATTTTACGAAAAATGATTCCAAAGGGGCTAAAATGATGAGTGGAAAATTGGACCGTCGAAAAAAATATACACGTAAAGTATTAAAGGAAAGTTTTATTTCATTACTGGCTGAAAAACCGATCGCTTCCATTACGGTAAAAGAAATCTGCGAAATAGCAGATATTAATCGTTCAACCTTCTACACTCACTATTCCGATCATTATGATTTAATGGAAAAAATAGAAGAGGAAATCATCGAGGACTTAAGTGAATACTTAAACAGCTACAGCTTTACCATTGACGAGGAATCCCTGCAGATGACACAAAAACTGCTGGAATATATCTCGAGAAACCAATTTATGTTCCAAACCCTTCTGAGTAAAAACGGGGATCCTACTTTTGAGGAGCGTCTGATGGAAATTGCCCAAAGCTTTATGATAAAAAATTGGGGATCGGCCAGTCAGTTAGACGAGCAACAATCCCGTTATTTCAGTACCTTTGTTGTCAGCGGCGCTATTAATGTTATTAAGGACTGGATTGAGGGGAACATGGGACAGTCCCCTGAAGAAATGGCTGTGATGATCAATCATTTTGCGAATTATGGTGTTTCATATCTCGAGTAATACAATGAGATCTACATCCCCCAACCTCAAGTTTTAAAAATCATGGGTGTTCTGTTCATTCCTTCCCCATAATCACAAAAGGTTCACTCTGCACATTCGGATAGAAAGGCTCTTTTATGACTTGCAAGCCCAGTTGCCTATATAAATGCTGTGCCGCATGGTTCTTTGCCTGAGTGGTAAGTATAGCTGTGTTATGGTTGATCCCCTCCAGCAAATGACCTGCCAGCAACCTGCCATAGCCTTGCTTACGATACAATGGATCAACCAGCAGCTCTACAAATTCAAAGCAGTTCCCAAACCATTTTTCTTTCTCTTCCGGACCGAACTCCCTGATTAGTAAATTGTTATAATATTGCCCTGGAAGAGATGTGTACCCATAGGCAAAACCGATGATTTCGCCTTGACTATTTTCTGTAGCTAACCCTTGATATCCCTCGTAGGTAGAATGTCTTAAAAAGTTTTCATAAATAGATTGATGATCCTTTAGACCCCATACCTTTTGGTAAAGATTTGCTAATGTACGAAAAGTTTTTTCTTTCCCATCTATCTGTAAAACATTTTTCATGCTATCCCTCCACATTTACTCTCCCCATCTTTTCGGGCTCCAGATGGTTCCTTCGATTTCTCCTTCCATCTGGTAAATACGTTTTTCCTGTTCTCTAATTAAATCCTGGGCCGCTTTGATTAATGTACGACGATTATAATCATCGGTGTTGGCAAATAAGTGCTGTAATTGTTCGTGTATCCATGCATTTTGTTCCATGTCTACCTACCTCCTTAACGTTGATACATCTGATCAAGGACGATTTTTAAATCCTCGATTTCGGACTGATTTTCTTCAATGATGTCTTTCGCATACGCCAATATGTTCTGTTCATCTGTGCCATCACTGCTGTTTATAACCTCTTCCAAAAGATTCATCAGCCAGTTTTCCCGGGTTGCCAGACTGTCATTATTCTCCATCGTAAGCATTTGCCAATAGGGAATCAGAATATCCATTTTCCTGTCATCCTCCGTGTAGACAAATTGGTATATTTCAAACGGAGGAAGGTAGTGCATTCCGGTTTTACCCGCCATGGCCTGAAAAGGTTTTGTCAGTTCACTTATGGTAAACTGCTCATTGCCGCCAGCCCGATACTCTTTTTCTGATACGCCAATCATTAAAACCAATCCAAATTCCTTTCCCTCCAAAATTCCGCCACGGGGTCCATGGGTCACTCCTTCCTCTAAAACAACATCCTGCCAGTGCTTTAATAAGGGCGGGGAGCTGTACCAGTAGAAAGGAAACTGAAAAATAATTCGATCGTGCTCTCTTAGAAGCGCCTGTTCTTTCTTGACATCTATATTCCAATCAGGATAAAGATTCTCCAAATGGTGAACCGTTATATTACGGAAATCTTTTATTCCGTTTAAAAAATACTGCTGACTGTAGGACTCGATAATGTCCGGATGTGATACAATTAATAATGTTCGCACGACTGTAACCTCCTCATTACACATAGCTAACCATTACTATTATTCCTCAGGATTACTGAATAACTCCTCAGATAATAGAGGAAGGAATGATCTAACTTACAGGCTCTTCGGTTTCCCGCACCAGCAGCCATTCCCCATCGATAAGCTGCCAGTTTTCAATCGTAAACAGCCTTGCCAGTATCATTCCTTCCTTTTCAAGTGTTTGTTCATAGAATACCACAGTATGACCATGTTCCTTCAACCGAATCACCCTGTTATGAAATTTCTTTTTGGCTCCTGAATGCTGCTGAACGGACTGCTTCATTCCCTGAATCGCCTCTTTTCGATTGAATATCATCGGCTTAGCAGCCCCATTATGAAAAAAAGCTACATAATAGTCTTCAGCCATTCTTTCTAAGGATGATGTATCCCCGGAATGCATAGCTTCGTTCCAATCCAGGAGAAACTGGTCGTGCATATCGGTAAAATCTTTCAAATTGGGTTCCATACTCTCATCCCTCCATTTTCTGTAAAGATACACTTCTTTTCCTATTCAACAAAAAGAGCTACTCCCCTTCTTGGAGAATAAATCACATGAAGAGGATTCACTTGAAAAACAAACTGGAAAGTATCAAAAATTGATTTCCATCAAAGACGAAATCCCTTCATTTATAGATAATAAAAACAAGAAGTAATTCTGATTGGAGGGGAATCTCTATGAATCAGCAAAAGGACTGTAATAATACCGGCTTTTTTGACGTAGAACGCATGATTAATGAAGGTTTGGGTGGTGGAATCATAGACTCATGGAACAAGGAATTACAATTGGAAGCAGCAGAGGAAGGAGAAGCCTAATAAAGTGAAACTCCATCAGTGGGGATTACGGCCAGTTTATGCGTGATAAAAATCCCCTTATCCATATCGTTTATGGATAAGGGGATTTTTATCAATGACTCCGAGTGGTTTCGAACCACCGACCCCTTGCCTGTCAAGCAAGTGCTCTCCCACTGAGCTACGGAGTCCTATGTAGTTATTTATATCGACAAAAATAAATATAACTTGTTTTTATGGGATTGTCAATACGTTTGAAAAGCAAAACAAATAATTTCCTATTTTCGTCACAAAGTGGTTATGATTTTATGACAAATGAAAACAGCTATTGGATTCTTCCTTACGTTATTCCAAGATAAAGATAGAGTAGAGAGTCGCGGGAGGGTCTGATTTGCCAAAAGTATCCTTACATCTATCCTATATCTTCTTTCTATTAACGGCTCTATCAGGAATTTGGATGCGCGCAGTTCCATTATTTCCAGTCGCCGATATTCCTTATAGTAATGTCTTGCACGGCCATTCACATCTTGCCATTTTAGGCTGGGCCTTTTTAGGTGTATTTACCATCTTTCTGGCCCTGTTCTGGTCCGGCATTCAAGCAAAAAAACAGGCAGGCCTGATTGTTGTCAGCTTAGCTATAGTGTCCGGAATTATGTTCCTCGCCTTTTTATACCAGGGATACGGCATCTTTTCTATAGTGATGTCCACCCTGCATATTTTCATAGAATATTGGGCTGCGGTTTTCATGTTCAGGGAAATCAGGAGACATGATGTACCGAAAGTTTTCAGAGCTTTTATAAATGGGGCCCTGTTCTCACTCCTGCTCTCCTCTATTGGCCCGTTTTCCCTTGGGTATATTTCAGCCAATGGTCTGAAGGAATCAGGATTTTTTGATATGGCCATCTACTTTTACCTGCATTTTCAATATAATGGATGGCTAACTTTGATGTCATTCGGACTATTCACCTACCTGCTCCATCGTCAAAAAATTTTTGTTAACGATTCGCTGCTTAGGAAAGGGTTCAGGATCTACTTTACCGCTTTATTTCCAGGCTATTTTCTGTCGGTCATGTGGGTTGATGGAGTTGGAGGTTATGGCGATGTTCTCGCGGTCATTGGGGGCATCGGGCAATGGATGGGTGTCATTCTGATGATACTCTCCCTAAAAGGGGCATGGTCCTCGATTAAAAATAAATGGACAAAGGTAACTTTTATAAGTGCAGCGGTTACGATTGGTCTCCTGCTGATCAAAAGTACGCTGGAGCTGGGAATGATTTTTCCTCCACTGGCAGAGCTTGTCTACCAGACGAGAAGTGTCATCATTGGCTACCTGCATCTTACTCTGCTAGGATTTGTAAGCCTGTTTATTGTAACTCTCCATTTTATGCTGAACCTGATGGAGGCTAATCGTTTAAAATGCATAGGACTGTGGATTTTCCTCGCAGGCTTTCTTCTGAATGAAGGACTTCTTTTTCTGCAAAGTCTGTTTGAGTGGCTGGAATATGGTGTACTCCCCCTATACAATGAAGGACTCCTGACAGCAAGTGTGCTGTTATTCATTGGAATCTTGGGACTGTCCCCACATGCTTTAAAGCGTTAAAGGGTTGAGCGTTTTTCTGCTCAACCTTCTATGTCTATAAGTCCTGTATGCAGGGCGGAAAATAGGCACCTGAGGCATTACGTAATCTGCTTAACCTTAGACCACTCATGTTCCAGCATACTCATTTCATAGATACTCCAATAACGATCTCCATTTTGTACGACCTCTCTCCGTAATCCTTCTTTTACAAAACCACACTTTTCATAGCAGGCAATGGCCGATTCATTAAAATCAAACACTCCCAGACTTACTCGATGTAGTTCAAGCTCATCAAAGGCAATTTTTAAAATTTCCAGGATCATCTGCTGGCCAATCCCTTTTCCACGCATCTCCTTATCTCCTACAAGCACCTTGCTTACTCTGGCCGATTTTGTCTTTTTATTAATTTGCTTCAATGCAATATGTCCGACGACCTTTCCGGTTTCCTGATCGACGACTTTATATGCCATTGTATCGGCATCCTTATGATTCGCATTTTTTATGTATTCTTCCAGCTGTCCTTCATCTAATGGAAAATGAAAATGGGGACCGCCCCACTGCAGCATAAAAGCTGGCGTCTCTATCCACTCCATTAATTGCTGAAAATCTGACCGCTCAAAGTGTTCCAATTCAATCATTTGCAGACCCTCCAGTCATGGCTGAATTTTATAAAGAGAAACTTCCATCAGATACATTTGCTCATATGTATTTTATTTAACTAGTGACTTCAAATAACTCTAATCGGTGACCATCCGGATCATGAAAGACCGCTATCGTTCCCCAATCAAAGGACAGCTCTCTGTTCGCAAACGGAACCCCCAGGCCTTCCATCTGCAGGACCGTTTTCTTAAGATTATCTACATTAAAACGAATAACGGCAGGGTTCTGTTCTCTTGTTTTTTCCTGATTTGTGGACACACCTCCCTGTTCAACCATCAAATATCCTTGTGGCAAATTAAAAATAACGAGAGAGTCCTTGACCGTTCTTACATCCAACTGCAATTGATCCCTATAAAAAGAAACACATTCATCATACTTTTCTACAAATAGAATAAAGCCAAATTCCTGAAAATTCATGATAATCTCCTTTATTTGCTGTTCACGGTACAGTGTACTTACCTCAGAATGATTGCATCCATTATTTTAACATATAGATATAGGAATTTTATCATTTTTCTGAATGATATAGTGAGGTTGTTTACAAAACAAGAAAAAAAGACCGCCACTCGGACGATCCTTTCCTGTTATTCTGACGGCTCCCGTTTTGTATAATCTGTTAAGGGCGGCTGCTCCATCCAGCCGTGGTCAATCATGATATTAGCCCCATCCTCAACAAATAAAGAAACATCTAAAAGAAATTTTGCATACATTCCGCCAATATCACGCCGGCCATTAAGAGACGCACCATTTGCATAGGTCCGTATTTTCATCGAGAACATATCAATTTTGTGATAGAGCATCAGCTTATCAGAGAATGGAGCGATTGTTGAATTGGTCACAAGATGATCTATGGACGTTGGTGCCGCAATCTCTTCCTCCTCCAACTTTTTCTTATACGATCCAATATGATTTTCATTTATTCTTTTCCCCCTTAATAAGTATTTTCTTACTTTGTCCCTTTTGGCAGTCTGGCTAAAACCAATCAGCAATGCTTTACTCGTCATGTCATTGTTTATATTGTCAAAAATGTGTGCTGTCTCCAGTCCGTGTAAAGGTCTGATATCTCCAAACATACCGTTCAGGAAACTCTGTCGATGGACAAAGTCTACTTGTTCAGGGGGATTTGACACAGGTGGATTAATTAAGAAACCCTTTTTTTGTAAAACATCATTCACTTCAGAAATAAGTTTTATAGTAGAATCAAGAGTTTGAATGAAAAAGTCACGAATATCAGTTCTCGTCAGCAAAGGAATACCTGCATTATAAATGCTTAACCCTGCCTTGCCTGTATATTGAAGATAATAAAGATAAAAAACATCCTCAAATAACCTTGGAGCCTCTAAGTTCACATCATCCTCCGTAAACCCTTGGGGCACCGGAAAATCACTTTCTTTGTAAAAAATCCGAATCTGATTGACGATTTGCTCGCTTAAGCGTAACGCATGTTGCAACACCTTTTTAATATCCGGATCCGCTACATGACGAAGATAATACTTCAGGACACAGATGGCCATCGTATTTCCTGTATATGCAGCCCACATTTTCCCCATTTCCGCTGGTGTAAGATTTGAGTTCTTTTTCTTTGATCTTTTTATCATCGTTCCCAACCTCTAAAAGTTTAGTTTAATGAAATTTTAGTTCACGTTTATTGATGCGCTTATTTTGTCTTTCAGATAATAAAACCGGTCTCTGAAAAATAACATCATATTTCTTCTTAAATAATAGAACCAGTACGTAAGCTTTCTTATTCTGAAGCTCAGAATTATGGTAAGTACCATAAAAATCATCATCCAGATAAAAAATTTCCTCACACCCATCCCCCCTTAATATTCAATAATGAAATGAAAGTGGTGAAGAATAAAACATAAAACCATTTTTATTATGCTCAGGAAGGAATTTCATTATTCATGTTTGGGGACTGTCCCCACATTTATTAACGCGTTAACTCTTTAAAGGGTGTGGGGACAGTCCCAAACTATACATAAAAACGCAGGAACGAGGGACTTTACTAATAGGTATTAAATGTTTGGAGGTATGAACATGAAGGAACAGCATAAGCCTGAAGCTGATATTACCACTCATCATAAAAATCCATATGAAATCGTGAAAGATCTGATTAAAGAATCTGTCTCAAATCTCGGATTGAATGAAAATGTTTATCATATATTGAAGAAGCCAATGCGTGTAATGGAGGTATCGGTACCTGTCCGTATGGATAATGGAGAAATCCAAAATTTTACCGGCTACCGTTCGCAGCATAATGATGTCCTGGGTCCGACCAAGGGCGGAATTCGTTTCCATCCATCTGTAACCTTGGATGAGGTCAAGGCGCTGTCCATTTGGATGTCGATGAAGTCAGCCATTTTGGATATTCCGTTTGGCGGTGGTAAAGGTGGCGTGATTGTAAATCCTACTCAATTAAATGAGCGGGAACTTGAAGAGCTCAGTCGTTCCTATATTCGCTCCATCACTCCCATCATCGGTCCTCAGAAGGATATTCCCGCACCTGATGTCAACACGAATCCGGAAGTAATGGGCTGGATGATGGACGAATTTGATAAATTAAGAGGATATAATATTCCGGGTATTTTAACCGGTAAGCCCCTTATCATCGGTGGTTCTCAGGGACGTATCGCTGCTACCGGACGCGGAGTTGTGTTTACTATCCGTGAAGCCGCGCGCCATCTGAATTTAGATTTGACAGAAGCAACTGCAGCGATCCAGGGATTTGGAAATGTGGGGAGTATGACGGCAAAATTCCTGCATCAACTCGGTGTTAAAATCGCTGCGGTAACTGATGCCAAAGGCGGAATTTATAATAATAACGGTCTGGATATTCCGAAATTACTGGAGTTTGTTAATAAAGGAAACATCGCATCCGAATATACAGAAGCCGATTCAATCAGCAATGAAGAAATGTTTGCCCTTCCCGTCGATATACTCATTCCTGCTGCGATTGAAAACCAGGTGACAAAAGAAACAGCACCGAAAATTCAGGCTCGAATTCTGGCGGAAGCTGCAAATGGTCCCACAACCCCGGAAGGTGACAAAATACTAGAGGAAAAAGAGATTTTTGTCATCCCTGATATCCTTTGTAATGCTGGCGGAGTGACGGTCTCCTACTTTGAATGGGTACAAAATGCGATGAACTATTACTGGAAAGAGGATGAGGTTAATAAACAGCTGGAAGAACGGATGGTTGAAGGATTTAACAGAGTCCTGGACATTCAGAAACAAAAAAATTCCCGCATGCGTGATGCCGCTTATACAACTGCGATTAAACACTTAGTTGAAGCTTTCCATGCACGTGGATGGGTGAAGGAACGCATGGATGTGGAATAATTCTCTTATCCCCAGCTTGGCTGACTGGGGGTTTTCCATTTGCAGCTGTCTGAGATGTAAAAGTACGATTGATTCAGAGCGAGAATAAGATTGTACTATCGGTATTGAGCTTGATCTTTAAATGATTAAGCCGATTGTTCTTTTATTAAGCTTGTTATCCTTTTATTAAGCTTGATAAAGCCGAATTGAGCGCATTTTGAAACTATTTCGTCCAAAATCAAAATTAATTCAACCTTTTTTCGAATGATTTGAGAACAAAATCCCTTTATTCAACCTGTTTACAGACCATTCAACCAAAAAATTTGTAATGATGCCATAAGTGGATTCATTTAACACCTAATAACGCCTGATTGGTCGACAAATTTATATCGAAAATTGAAACTTAACCCCCATATCGAAATAAGAAAGGGCTGCACCACGCAGCCCTTTCTTCATTGCTCCAATTTTACGCCGATAAATTTTAATTCTGTCATATCTTCAATCGCGTATTTAACCCCTTCCCGGCCAAATCCGCTCTGCTTAACCCCACCATAGGGAATGTTGTCCTGGCGATAGGTGGAGATTTCGTTGATCCATACGCCACCCATTTCCAGTTTTTCGGCTACACGGAAGGCACGGTTAATATCTTTTGTGAACACGCCTGCCTGCAAACCGTAAATAGAGTTGTTGGAAAACCTCACAGCCTCTTCTTCCGTATCAAATGGAATAATCGATACAATCGGTGCGAAAACCTCTTCAGCAATTACTTTCATATTTTCATCCACATCTGTCATAATGGTAGGTTTAAGGATAGATTCGTTCCTTTCACCCCCGACAGCAATGGTGGCACCTTTTTCAGCCGCATCATCAATCCACTGCTTAGCACGTTCAGCTTCCTTTTCATTAATCATCGGACCTACATCCGTTCCTTCTTCAGCAGGATCTCCTACTTTCAAGGATTCTGTCAGACTTACATATTCTTTGAGGAACTGATCATACACTTCTTTTTGTACGTAAATGCGCTGAGCTGAGATGCAGACCTGACCCGAGAAAGCAAAGGCTCCGGTTATTAAGCTCCTCACTGCCTGATCCAAATCCGCATCCGCAAAAATAATATTAGGGGAGTTGGACCCAAGTTCTAGAGTGACCTTTTTAAATCCGGCTGATTCTTTAATGGAGCGTCCGACAGGCAGACTTCCTGTAAAGGATATTTTATGGATTTTATCGTGTTTTACGAGTGGATCGCCCACTTCCTTCCCGGTTCCCATGACTAAGTTTAACGCACTTGCAGGAAGTCCTGCCTCATGAAAGAGCTTTGTTAATTTATAAGCGGAAATTGGTGTTTTTTCGGCCGGTTTAAAAATCACTGCATTTCCGGCTGCCAGTGCTGGTGCTAATTTATGAAGGGATAAGTTCAATGGAAAATTAAAAGGAGTGATAGCCGCTACTACCCCAAGTGGATCCCGCTTCGCAAAGCCCATTCTCCCGTTTCCGCCAACAGCTGCATCCATAGGAATAACTTCACCTGTAATGTCTTTGGCCTTTTCGGAAGCAAATCTCAGTACCTGAATCGCACGCTGCACCTCAGTGCGACTGGCGCTAATCGGCTTCCCGGCTTCTTTTACTACAGTCTGTGCAAACTCCTCTGTTCGCTCCTCCAGTAAGTCTGCTGTTTTCCGTAAAATATCGGCACGTTCATGCGCAGGCATTTTTTTCATCGTGTCATGAAAGGCTTTATAGGAGTCATCAATGGCCTCATTTAACTCCTGCTCTGTAGCGAGTGCGATGTCATCGATTTTTTCTCCTGAATAAGGGTTGTGAATAGGCATTGTGTTTTCACTTGTAAGCTCTTTGCCGTTAATAATGGAACCAATCAATGTTTTTTCCTCCTCTGGTGAAAGCTAACAAATGATATCTCCCAGTTTTTCAGTTAGCTTCATATTTTCACGGTAATCAACTGGGCAATCGATGAAAACAGGTTGATTTAAAGCAACGGCTTTCTCTAATGACGACTGTAAATCTTCTGCTTTTTCAATCTTTATAAATTCAAAGCCGTATGATTTTGCCAAAAGTTCATAATCCGGGTTACCGAATTTGATATAGGATGCCCGGTCGAATTTTTTGTTCTGGTGCCATTCGATTAAACCGTAGCCTTCATCCCTCCACATCAGTACCACAATGGGGAGATTCAATCGCTTGGCTGTTTCCAGTTCAGCTCCGGTCATTTGGAAAGACCCATCTCCACAAACAGCGACGACATTTCTTTCAGGGTGCACCATTTTAGCCGCAATCGCACTCGGAACAGCAACGCCCATAGACGCAAGGCCATTTGAAATTAAGCAGGTGTTCATTTCATACGTATGATACATCCGTGCCATCCACATTTTGTGAGCGCCGACGTCGGAAATCGCGATGTCCTTTTCGTCCAGGACTGAACGCAAATCGGCAATAATTTTTTGCGGCTTTACAGGAAATCCTGAATCCTGTTTGTACATTTCCAACTCGTTTAAAGCCTGTTTCCGAACGTTCATAACCCAATCATTGTTTCTGCCAGCCTTAGATAGGGTTTGTTGAAGCTTGTCCAAATTTAGTTTTAAATCACCCAACACATTTAAAGCTACAGGATAATGTTCATCGGTTTCCGCCTCTTCGGTATCAATGTGCAAAATAGGGGTTTTCTTTTCGGGGTTCCAATTCTTTGGCGGATATTCGGCCATATCGAAACCAATCGTGATGATTAAATCTGCTCCGGTAAACCCGCAAGTAATATAATCCTGTCCTCCAATCCCCGCTGTCAGAAGACTTAGGTCATCCTTCCAGGAAAGAGCTCCCTTCCCCATAAACGAATGTACCACAGGAATCTCGGTTTTCTCTATTAGTTTGCCTAATTCTTCCTTTGCCTGCTGTCTTGTCATTCCGTTTCCGGCAAGGATAAGAGGGTGTTCTGCTTTTTCAATCAGGGAGGCTGCTTCCTGAATGATTTGAGTACTAGCTGTGGTGTGTGGACGTTTGGTCGGTTCAAGTGGATGTGCATTCATTTCCATTTCAGCTATATCCTCTGGTAAATCAATATGGGTTGCTCCCCATTTTTCCTGACCAGCAACCTGAAATGCCTTTCGAACAACTTCAGGAGTGATATCACCTTTTTTAATTTGTGCGTTCCATTTTGTTACTGGCTTGTACATGGATATTAAATCGTAGTGCTGATGAGATATTTTATGATGACGATCCATCCCAGCCTGTCCGGTAATCGCAACGAGTGGGCAATGATCCATATTCGCATTGGCTACACCTGTAAGAAGATTGGTCGCACCAGGGCCCAGGGTTGCGAGACAGACACCTGGTTTACCAGTCAGCCTGCCATAAGCACCTGCCATAAAAGCTGCACTTGTTTCATGTCTGGTTACGATAAACTCAATATTGGAGTCATAGAAAGCATCCATTAAATCTATATTTTCTTCACCTGGAACACCAAACACATACTCCACACCCTCCTGCTCCAGGCATTGTACAAACAACTCCGCAACCTTCACATGGCTCATCCTTTCTTTTTGTGGGGACAGTCCCCACATTTGCTACCGCGTTAACGCGGTGAAGAGGTGAGGGACAGTCCCCAAAGTTCTGAATTTCCTTATTTTAGTTTGCTCGAGTGGGTGGGGAATATGCGCCGGGACTGTCCCCACATGTTTTAAAGCACTAAAGTAATATATTTTTCTGAATCTGGGTGTTTGCCCTGAACACTATTCT
Source organism: Virgibacillus sp. MSP4-1 (assembly GCF_010092505.1). Classification (NCBI taxonomy): domain Bacteria; kingdom Bacillati; phylum Bacillota; class Bacilli; order Caryophanales; family Bacillaceae; genus Virgibacillus; species Virgibacillus sp. MSP4-1. The sequence goes on along the minus strand of NZ_CP048021.1, from coordinate 321,596 downwards.
TGTTGCTACATAGGGTAGGAGTAGAAATAGTTCATGAGGCTATTTCAAACGAACCAACGGAGGGATGCTTCATTATGTCATTCGGTTACAACAACGGATTTGCGTTAATTGTAGTGCTGTTTATCCTACTCATTATTGTTGGGGCAGCTTATGTTGGTTAATCAATGATAGATGATTATAAGGGTTGAACCGAGGCCACCTGAATAGGTGGCCTCTTTTATGTATAGTAAACAAAGGGTTCCAACTGCTCTTTCTCTTCTAAAAAATCTTAAAAAAATCCTCATATCCTGGTTATGTGTCCTATACACAAAAATACCAGGTACATACGTTGAATGTAGAGATAGTTAATCAGACTATTTCAGATAGTTAACAAGGAGGGATCTGTTGTGTCACATCGTTATTCAGGCGGCTTTGCGCTGATTGTTGTATTATTTATTCTGCTTATCATCGTAGGAGCATCTTGTGTGTAAAAAGCTTAACAGCCTTAACAATAGATCCGTTTCAGTACGTACACCATTTGAATGAGACATGACTTTATCTTATTTAGGAGGGGAATTATGTACGATCAACAACCACCTTTTTTACCTCAGCCACATGAACCTGTATATGAAAATGATGAACGCATCTGGGGAGGATTTGCAGTCCCGTTTTTAACTGGCGCAGCTGCAGGCGCAGTTTTTGACGACTTTTTCGGACCAGGTTACGGGTACGGATATGGACCAGGGCCGGGATTTGGTTATGGATATGGGCCGGGATTCGGATACGGATACGGCAGACCACGTCCAGGCTTTGGATACGGTCCACGCCCGCGTCCTCGCCCACGTCCCGGGTTCGGCTATCATCCTTGGTAAGAGATGGAAAATGTAATGATGGGGAGATGAACAATCATTTTCCCATCATTACTCACTCATAAAGTGAAACATCCATCCGCGGGGAGTATTTTGGACCATTCATGGTTAAAAATTTCGCCAATCTCATGCATTTGCCTATACAGACATTTTCCCTAATTCATAGGGTATTAGTGCAATGGTCGATTGAACCATGTAAGTCAAAAATTCGGAGGGATAAGAACAATGTCACACGGATATAGCGGTGGATTCGCTTTGATTGTCGTTCTGTTTATTTTGCTAATTATCGTCGGCGCTGGTAGTGCTGGCTTTGGATACGGTTACTAATCGTCTTTTCAAATAAATCAACGGTTGATACATTCTTAAAAAGGAGGAGTTCTCATGTCACACATGTACGGATATGGCCAAAATGTTGCCGGAGCACAAGACTTTGGCGGACCTGGTTTTGGAGGACCAGGTTTTGGAGGACCTGGAGTCGGGGGAATGCATCATGGATTTGCAGGACCAGACTACTGCTACTATGACCATGGTGGTGGATTTGGCCACGGCTTCCGTGGAGGTTTCGCGCTTATTGTAGTACTGTTTATCCTCTTAATAATTATCGGAGCTACCGTTGTTAATTATGATTAAGGAATAGATCCCAAAAAAGGCCGCCTGTGTTCAGGCGGCCTTTTTTGGGACTGTCCCCACATCCTTTAAAGCGTTAAAGGGCTATTTTCTCTTTTTTCTCTTCTTCTTTTTCTTCCTTTTGTTTCTTTTATCTTTTTTGCGGAGACGTGCTACGATAATTAACAGGACCGGCAGCACAATTCCAAATGTACCTGCAAATGGCGCAAGATCATGGGCCAGAAAGTTTTGATAGGCGATTAAATTCGGAGCCAGGTACACGCCGGCAATCATAATCATGAACGCCAGTGGAGTAGATAAAACTTTTGGCGATTTCAACTGAAACAAATGACTCATACCTAGTGACAAAACATAAAAATTGATGGATATTTTAAAAAATATCGTAAAAAACCAGGCAATGGCCACTAAGATTTCAATTCTCTCAAGAAACTGTATACCACTTATTTTTTTCCCGAGGATATAGGTCGGATAGACATTACGCGCACTAAAATCAGGTCCAAGCACCAGCAATGACATTAAAGTAACCGCAAATAACAGAAATGAGCCGATTCCAACGCCTATGTAAAAGGCCTTCCTTCCCGGTCCAACACGATTAACGTACGGTAATAAGGCCAAAAAAACAACTAATTCAAAATAGGGGGTGCCCAGTGTAGGAAAAACGGTTAAAAAAGTACCCTCCATATTATTTACCAATACTGGCTGTATGTTTTTAAAATCTGCCTGTGGGGCCACAAAAATAATGAGCAGCATCAGCGAAATGAATGCGTATGGGAAAAAAATCTCACTTGTTCGTCCTATAACTTCAATCCCAAGTTTAATCGCATATAGACTTGTTAATACAAAAATGAGCATAATAACCTGAATCGGTGTCTCCACCATTACCTGTGTTGTGATAAAGTCCCCGATTTGCCTTAAATTTTTTCCAGCTACGATAAAGACAAAGGTAAGAAACAGGACCGTAATGCTTTTCCCTACCCACTTCCCAAAAACATATTCAAACAGCTCAAAAATATTTTTATTTTTGTTGATCCGGCTCACCTGATTCAGTAAAAACACGATCATTAAACCTATAAGACTGGTAAGCAATACAGTGATCCAGGCATTTTCCTGTGCATATGTTGAAGTAGTAGACGGGATGGCGATAATTGATGTCCCCAGTGAATACATGACGACTAATATGGTAAACTGGCGTGCGTCAATTTTGCCTTTTTCAATCATAACCATCCCTCCTCACATCAAGGTATTCTTTACCTCATTTTAAGCTTTGGTGCTGGTCAAGTCTCTGATTAAACGATTCAAAAATTGGGTGGTAAATGTCCCCTATTCCGTGGACAATATAAGGAATCTGCACATCCAGAATGTGAAGCATGAGCAGACCTAAACTAATGGCATAAAAAGCCATGTAAACCCGACGCTCCCGTTTTTTACCGGATTTTATCGATGAATAATCAAACTTAAATACAATAGCTGCAGCTACAAGTAACGAAATCGCCTTAAGCATTACGAATCCCCCTGTTTTTTCCCGGAAATATCTTTCATAAACGGCTGGGTTATCGTTCCGGTCCTTCTTATTTTTACATCCACCTTCACATCCACTTTCAAATCTTGAACAAAGGTTTCCGCCCAATTTTTCTGCATCGTCTTCCACTTCTTTGGATTGGAGCGGCTAAACACCTCTCCAAAGCCAAATATATCCGCCTCTAATTCCTGTGCTCTTTTTACACTGGTTTTTATTACATTTTTGGCTTCATTCTCCAATTTTTTTTCATACTTTTTTAACGTCTTCTGATTCGTAAAATCAATGCTGCAGGATACATCAGCGATATTAGCTTCTGACGTAAACTTAATTTTCATTTTCGGTTTATTGCCCTTAATCGTCCCTTTCAGTTCTGTAGAATTTTTAAATGCTTCAACTGATAATTCTCCGCTTTTTCCACAAGGAACGACGCCTGTAGTGTTCTGAATATTATTGGTAATGATGTTAAACCCTCTGCTTTGATCCTCATCCAGCCAGCCCGCCAATTGATCATTTTTAAAGACGCCCAGACCACTCGATTTAATGGAGGCATAAGGAGGGACATTCTGTACGTTTTCAAGATCCTGACCCAACTGCACATCCCCTAATATGACTAATTCAGTCAGGACTGCCTCCTTGCCCTTTGATGTCATGGACGCAATCAGTTCATCAAGCTGGACTACCTTTGTTGGGGCCCAGAAATTATGTGAAGACTTCAAAGTGGAATAGATTTTGTTCGCCGGAATCTTTTCTATAGGAGTTAGAATGTTGATAATGTCTTCAGCATCATAATTTCGGGCAATCGCAAAGTTAAAATCCGTTCTCATTTCATGATCACGGGAGATAAAATCGAGGCTGTCGCCAATTCCCTGTTTTGCATATTCCTCACCAAAAATAATCATTCGAATATGACTCAAATAAAGCTTCCTTGGGGCCAATGTCGTTAACCGCCGTATCGTTTCAAATAAGCTCTTCCCAGTGGATGTAAAAGTGGTGACAGCTGTTCTTGTGGTAAACGTTTGACCGGCATTCTCACTTGGATTAATCACCTGAGCCGTTACTTTAATCTCTTCCCCTTCCTTATCAATTCCTAGTGCCGTAACAATAGCAATATCTGTTAATTCTCTGGAACTCCAGCAGCCCGAAATACCCAGAGCTACGATAAAACATAAGGCGATTGCCTGAAGCTTTTTGATCATAAGCATAATCTCCTATTGATCATTCATATTGTTCGGAGGCCTTGGAGATGAAGTATGACCCCGGACAACATTCTTTTTATTAATCAGCTTCTGCCTTTCTCCCATTTTCCAAAAAGGCAAGCGTAAAAGGACATCCTTCTGATCACTGGCAATAAACGGTCCCATAGGCGCGAGATATGGTATCCCAAAGGAGCGTAAACTGGCTAAATGCAAAATTAAGATAATCAATCCTAAAATAATCCCAATGAGACCAAATACTGCAGCTGCCATCATAAAGCCAAAACGAATGATTCTTATGGAAATCGTCATATTGAAGGCAGGTGTAACGAAACTGCTGATTGCGGTTAGGGCCACAACAATAACCATTGCCGAGGATACTATTCCTGCTTCAACGGCGGCCTGACCTATTACCAGTGCTCCAACGACCTGTATGGCAGAACCAACGGCTTTGGGCATTCTTGTTCCTGCTTCTCTTAAAATCTCAAAGGTAACCTCCATCATAAAGGCTTCAACAAACGCCGGGAAGGGAACCCCCTCTCTCTGGGCAGCCAGACTGATCAGCAAGGGGGTAGGAATCATTTCCTGATGAAACGTGGTTAATGCAATGTAAGCAGATGGGGTTAACAAAGCGAGAAAAAAACAGAGAAATCGAAGCAATCGCATTAACGATCCGATATCCGATCTCTGATAGTAGTCTTCGGTTGCCTGAAAATAATGAATAAATACGGTAGGTGCCAATAATGCAAATGGTGTCCCATCTACTAAAATAGCTATCCTCCCCTCCAGCAGACCTGCACAAATACTATCCGGACGTTCTGTATTATACAAGGTTGGAAAAGGGGTAAAGGTTTCATCCTGAATCAATTCTTCTATGTAACCACTTTCGAGAATTCCGTCGATATTAATCTTATCCAGCCTGCGATGGACCTCCTGAACAATATCATCATTGGCAACTCCATTTATATAGCATACAGCGACATCAGTGTTTGATTTCTTTCCAATTTTTTTCGATTCAATCCAAAGGTTCGGATCCTTAATTCTTCTCCTTATAAGACTCGTGTTTGTCCATAATACTTCGGTAAAACCTTCCTTGGGCCCTCGGACTACCGGCTGTGATGAGGGCTCTTCTACGCTTCGGCTCTCATAGCCCGGGGAAGAAATCGCCAACCCAATCATAAATCCGTTTAATAAGAGGACAGTGTTCCCTGATAAAATTTCCTCAAAAACCGTTTGATAATCCGTAAGTTCTCTTATGTCACTCGCGGCCAAGGAACGATCCTTCATTTGAGTTAAGATATCTTTCATTTCAAGAGGGTTCTGTCCCTGATCAGTCACACGGATATCCACCATTAGGGTTTCCATGATGAAGTTCTGAACAAAATTTTTATCTGCAAGTCCATCTGTATAAATAATCGCTGCCTGAACAGGATAATCGGTTCCAATTTGAAATAAACGAGTGACAAGATCGGAACTATTTCCCATCCCGCTTTGGATATACTGTAAATCGTTGTTGACTGCACCCGTTAGTGGTTGTTGATGATTGGAGGAGGTTTGCTGCTGAGCTTTCTTTGATTTCTCAGATTTTGATTTATATTTGCCCATTAAACTTCGAAACTTCTTCTTCATACCCCAAACCTCCAGGACACGTCTTTGAAGCTTATCATGTGTCAGGCACTGGAATTTTATGCAGGGACTGTCCCCACGTTCATTAACGCGTTAACGCGCTAATGGAGTGCGGGACAGTCCCTAAGTGGTAAAGCAGTTCCTCCGGGGGTTCTGGTTCGAGGCTTGCGTGGTATTGATCAAGCTTTTGATTGTATCTCAAGATTGTGTTGTCATCCTTAAAAAACTTTACCAGCATGTTTTCAAAGTTTTGATTCGACTGCCAAGTTTGAAAACTGTTAGCTAAACCAAGATTCTGCAGCTGTTCCATGTTTAACTCTTCCTGTCCGGGAAGGGTATGATAAACAAAGATGGGCACCCTCTTGAACAAGCTTTCACTGATGGTCACGCCTCCTGGTTTAGTAATAATTCCATCACACGTCTCATACAAGGAATCCATTTCCTCACGGGAGGATATATAAGGAATAGGCGTCACATTAGAATGGTGAAGTTCATTCAACCGTTGATATAAGGCCTGATTTTTACCGCATAAAACCCGATACTGAATGCTTTCATTCTTGACCCTGGCCACAAAATTCTCCATTAAGCCTACACCTAAATTTCCTCCTGTCATCATAAGGTTAAGCTTGGTTCGCCCTTGATGAGGCTGGTCCTTCACAGGTGAAAACTTCCGATGAACCGGGATACCTGTTACAAAAATCCGATTTTCAGTTATCCCTTTCTTAAGCAGATATTCCTTCATTCTAAGGGAAGGAACAAAGTGAAATTCAACATTTCTCGTTCCCCATAACTGATGGATAAAATAATCGGTATATACATTCACAACAGGAGTTGAGAGTTTCTTCCGCTCTTTCAGCCTGCCTAACAAATAAGAAGGCAGCGCATGAGTGCAGACGATCAAATCCGGCTGTTTTTCAGTTAATAGGTCCTCGATAATCCGAATAAACAGCCATTCGTAATGCCGATACCGTTTCTCTTCATCCTGACCTCCTACAACAATTTTGCGATATATCCAGCTGTAAACCTGCGGAAAAGAGTCAATCCATTTTAAATAAATGGCTGAAATCATCCGCTCAATCCTTCCATAACCATAGTGAAGAATATCGACCTTATCGCATTCAATAGCAGGATCGAGTTCCCTGAGTCCGTCCCTTAGTGAATCGGCAACCTGATGATGCCCGGAGGAAATTTGTAAAAACGGAAGAAATAATACCTTCTTCATGATCATCATGCTCCTGTTAAAAGGATGAAAGTGCTGTAAAAACAATGAAAAACTGCTTTCTTACGCCTTTTTAGTATGTGCTCCCGATCCGGTACTATCCTAAGTAAAATTACGAACCAGCTTTAACACCATTTCTGCCGAAGAACCCCCTGTCTCATCCTTTGAACGGTAACCTCAAGTTCGGGGAAAGACAAAAGACATCCACAATATGGAACCTACCCCTGCAATTCCCACACCATTGAGGCCAATTTCCTAGTATAATGATGAAGGAGGTGTTTCTATGAATCTACTGCTTATTTTTCTCGTTATCATTCTGATCATTATCGGTTTCTTTAAAGCCTATAAAAATACCCAAAACATCGCCCTGAATTATATAACCCTAAATCATAATAAATCCTCTCAAACAAACACTACGCAGCTTAATATTCTTCACATTTCCGATATGCATCTGGAACATATTTCAATATCACCTGAACAGCTCTATAGAAAACTGAAACATGAATCCATCGATATCATAACTTTAACCGGGGACTTTTTAGATCGAAAACGGACAATTCCGAAGCTTATTCCATATTTGAAGGTATTTCAAAAACTCCAGCCAATACACGGTACCTATGCGATTTTTGGCAATCATGATTATGTTCTAAATGAGGAAAACTTTAAAAAACTTAAAAAGACGCTGGAGCACTATGATTGCTACACTATGCAAAATGAAAATGCCTCCATTTATGTGAACGGAGAAAAAATAAATATCATTGGGATTGATGACTTTAGTACGGGGCGCAGTCAGTTTAAAAAGTCCTACGATGGGCTGACGGACGGATATAACCTGGTTCTGACCCACGATCCCAACGCTGTGCTTCATATGAAGGACTTTGATTTCGATTATCTGTTATCCGGTCATTTTCATGGTGGCCAGATTCTGTACCCTAAAGCCTACCATCTGACTAAAATGGGTAAGCTCCCTAAAATGAATATGATTAAAGGACTGCAAAGCTATCAGGGAAAAAAATTCTATATTAGTGAGGGGTTAGGACAAACAGGTGTCAACATCAGAATTGGCAGCCGCCCTGAAATCACTTTTCACCGTATTTCTATTCCTGCGGTTTCCAAAGCAAATGCTGTCAGTTAGCCACACTATATGAAAAAGTCGCCTTCAGCTCAGGACATTGAGCTTCTGGCGGCTTTTTTTCTGTTTCTTAATGCTTTTTCCAACGGTCTGTGTATATAATTCGTCAATAATTGATTTTTGGACATTAAAATATAATTGGGGGAAGGCTGATGAATGATATTATTTAAGGAAGGTTCAGACAGGGATAATATATGAATGGGATAAAACGTCATTTTTTTCATCCACTTATAAAACGGGCTATTGATATGATTGATTTCAAATCCGAGCCGACCAGCCCCCTTATTGAGTGAGGTAATCCCCATCACAGCCTTAATTTCCTGGTGACGTTGATGTGTAAGCACATAGGTTGCCAGTCCCGGCATGGAATCCCTGACTCTTTCATAGACCATAAATGCCTTTTTCACTTCGCTGGCCTCATTTTTCAGGTCATGAAGTAAACGGACATTATGCAGGTGAATTTTGAGCAGTAAATCATTTTTCTCTATAACGGTTCCATCAGATAGGCGAATGGGCCCGCCTTTAAATCGGGTCAATCTTACCCGGAAAATATTGCTCGTATTCCCCCGGTGCATTCCAATATATTTTAACCGTGTAAATCGGAAATACAGGGGATCAAAATAAAGCCATAGCTTAAGCATGAATTTTCTCATGTCCTATCCTTCCTTTTTTCTTTTATCGAGCTGACATACCAGAATACTTAAACTCCTGGGAATTAGCATCGCAGAATCAAGTGTACCTTCCTGCTTCAAATCGCCTCCGCTTTTCTTTGTCCAGCTGCGGCTCCCAGGCCCAAGCGGTCATAAGCAGATTAACCTACATGGCCAAAAGCGGCCACTCCGGATATTCTGCTTATGCCGTTGGGCCTGAACGGTCGCCTCCGCTTTTCTTTGTCCAGCTGCGGCTCCCAGGTCAAGGCGGATATAAGCCGAAGTCATTTCGTGGCCAAACCCGTGCCACTCCATGTCTTTGTCTTATCCCGCATGACCTGAACGGTCGCCTCCGCTTTTCTTCATTCACATGCTTATTTTATATAATCCTTTTTATTTTATTTAGCTAATTTTTTACAGTCGTGTCTAATTAAGATTGTGCGCCTAAATAAAAATTCAGCACCCCTTTTCAGGAATGCTGACATTTAAAATTTACCTGCATGATTGATTTATTTTTTACCAATGGCAACTTTCCATAGATCTGGTCCTTCCTGCAGATATTCCCAGGTAAATTCCCCTTCACGTTCCATCATGAATTGATATTGAAGCGGGCGTGGATCGTGGTCGTTGACTAATTTCATGACCTCTCCGGATTGTAATCCATCAAAGGCTTCAAAAATCTTAGGGTGGCGTATTCTTGGTTCAATTTCCGGAGCCATAATTTCTGTTACAAATTCGTATGGTTGTTCAGTCATTTTATTCCCTCCTGATTTTCAGTAAGCTTTTCAGCTCGTCTTGTTCTTTTACACATTCATCTTAATCGATGTTTTACAGCCATGATGTGAGATAACGCAAGCATCAACTATGATTTTTATCACTTCATACGATTTCATTTCGTTGTATTACTAAAGTAGAGGCTGTTTTGACGTGGGTTGAAAGGATGATAAGAATGATGAATACACAGTCCATCTATGAATTACTTCAGGAACTTCCACTATTTAAAAACCTGACCAATGATGAACTTAAACCAATTGTAGACATTTCAAAAGTCCGGCATTACAGAGTCGGAACACACATCTTCCTGCAGGGGGAAGAACTAAAAAATGTCTACTTTATACATAAGGGTAAGGTGAAGATTTATAAGACAGATCTGCATGGAAAAGAACAGATCGTTAATATTTTAAAACCCGGAGATATTTTTCCACATGCGGGATTTTTCCGTAAAGATCATTACCCTGCCCATTCAGAAATGATTGAGGATGGTATTTTGATTTTTATTCCCCTCTTCTCTTTTGAACCATTTTTAATCCAGAACCCGGAAATCTGCATAAAACTATTCAGGTTATTAGGAAATGAAATTGTGGACTTGCAGGTGCGGTTGGAAGAACAGATTCTGCATAATACTTTCGAACAAATTATGATGCTTCTACTTCGGATAGCCAATTCTCATGGCACATGGAAGAATGAACACCTTGTGGAATTAAACACGAATTTCACAAATCAGGAATTAGCCAATATGATTGGATCCAGCCGGGAAACGGTTAGCCGTACTCTGACTCAATTAAAGAAAAAGGAAATCATCCATTCCGGAACGTCAGGTAATTTATTTATTAACATTGAGCAGCTTGAACAGGAATTGCAGTCCATTTCGTGATGTAAATCACTACGGAAATAATTGAGAATGATTATCATATTAGTAAGAAGTCTTTGGAAGGAGTGATGATCATGGAGGAATCGCAATCCTATGTTGAAGTAGACGTTCGTGAGGATATCCGCTTAAATAAGGAGCCCTTTCATAAAATCATGAATGCCATTAAAAATTTGGATGAAGGCCAGGATTTAATTTTACATGCTCCATTTAAGCCTATTCCCCTTTTTAAAGTATTGGATCGCAAGGGTTTTGATCATGAAGAAGAGAAACTTGCAAAAAAGCATTGGAAAGTAACATTCCGAAAAAGAGAAGGTGAGAAGAATGATCACATTAGATAATAGGGGGTTACAGCCGCCACAGCCTATGATGCGTACACTGGATAAACTTGAGGAATTGGAGCAGGGAGAACAGCTTTCCATCATTAATGATCGCAGACCTATGTTTCTCTTCCAGGAACTGGACGAACATGGAATTCGCTATGAATGTGAGCCTTACGAGGATGGCGGCTTTATCATTACGATTGATAAGTAAAGGTGATGTACAATGAGTTTTCAGCAGACAAAGGTCAATTTAAAGCTTCCTTTTTCTTTTATATTAAGCAGTATGATTGCATTAGTCGTATCCCAATGGATCTTATTTCAAAATGTTGATTTGATTGCTGAGGGCTATTATCGAACGCCCGCTCTGTGGATGGCCTTTCATTTACTCATTTTAGGTTTTGCCGTTATGGTCGTCATGGGGGCTATGTATCAGCTGGTTCCAGTGGCCTTTCTTACCCCTATTTGGAGTGAACGATTCGGGTTTGTTCAATTCGGTGTAACCATTGCAGGTGTCCTTGCTCTTAGTGTGTTACTGGGATTTAATCCCGGTCATGCCGTTTATGGGGGTGCACTTGCCATTCTGGGTATAATCATGTTTATGTTTCAAATGTTTATGACCATTAGGAAACAAAAGGAAAAAAACATGATGACCTGGCTTGTTACAGGGGCATTGGTCTTTTTCCTTCTTACAATTTTAGCGGGATTTCTACTCGCCTGGAACCTGTCTAATGGAGAAATTCTAAATCATGAAAGCCTCCTCCGTTCCCATCTTTTATTTGGGGTGGCGGGCTGGTTTACATTATTAATTTTTGGATTTTCCTATAAGCTCGTACCTATGTTCAGTCTGTCCCATGGCTATTCAATGAAATGGGCGAAACCGGCTTTTATCATCTATATTGCCGGCATGCTTGTTTTAGTCAATGCTTTTTGGAGCATGAATCAGTTGTTGCAGACCACAGGATGGTTCCTTCTATTCATGGCCTTCACATTATTTTTACTGGACATCCGGGAAATTTTAGCGAAACGATCAAAGAAACGACTCGACCGTCCCTTTCTTTTTGCCATGATTTCGGTATATTTTGGCTGGGTTATTCATTTTCTAACATTCATAGTAAGTATCCTATTACCCGGTCATTCAAAAATCTGGGGGCTGCTCATTTACCTGTATCTGGTTTCCTGGGTATTATTCAGCATTCTGGGATACCTCAAAAAAATTGTCCCTGTCCTATGGTGGACATTAAAGTATGCTGATCGTGTTGGTAAGGAAAAGGTTCCCATGTTAAAGGACTTAATCCGGGAAAAGTCCAGTGTCATTATTTATTCCGGTATAGTGGCAGCAACCTTTGGAAATGTTATCGCTGTCCTTTTTAATAGTGTGACAGGATTACAGGTATTTCAGGGAATCTGGTTTTTATTCGCCCTCGCATTCAGTATTTCAATAGGACGAATTCTAACAAAATAGTAATGCTCCTGCTGATGGTTTTACAGAGCTCATACAAAAACATTGCGCTGGTTTATGTGGATTATGCAGTCGTTCTGCACCCCTGAAATAGGAAAAGGAGATGAGCAAAGTGAAAGTGAGTTTAGAAGAACAGGTTGAAGAAGCTTTGTATGAAGTGATCGATCCTGAGCTGAACATGAATATCATGGATTTAGGTCTTGTCTATACGGTTCAGGTAAGAGAAAACGGTGAGGTCTATGTCCGGTTAACACTGACTACTCCAGGCTGTCCGCTTCACGACACAATTGTTGGAGGCGTTGAGACAGTTCTTTACAGTATAGATGAAGTTCAGAATGTTGAAGTAGATCTGGTATGGACACCCGCATGGACACCCGATAAAATGAGTCGGCGAGCTAAAGAAATGCTTATGTTCTAACCCCTTTCAATGAAGGGGTTTTTTATTTATTCACCTTAAGTTGACTTCATGACCGCCTTCTAGTAAACTACTTTCATCCATTTATTTTATTGTGCAAAAATAGTTTTATAGTCTTTTGCACTACTAAACATACAAGAAACAGGAGGCGTATATGATCAATCGTTTTTTCGTCATTGTATTCATATTCTTATTTATTTTATTAACAGGCTGCAATACAGGAAATCAGGTTGATGAGGGGACGCTAGCCGGAAATCAGACAGAAAATCCTTTAATCGCCGGGCAACTTATGACAAAAAGTGAAAGCCCTGTAGCGAAACAAACGGATCTCCTCAGACTGAAGAGTCAAGAGAAAGAATCAGGCAAAGTGGCGGGATCTGCTGTAAAACAGAAAGAAAACAAGAATAATCAGCAGAAGGAAGCAGCAAAAAAGGAACAACAAATCCAACAACTATCCTATAATCCCACAGAACATAAAGACACGAAGCAAATAGCCGTTCAGGCTGCAAACATTCGAAAAGGCCCTCATACCAGTTATTCAAAGATAACTACACTAAAACGTTATACAAAACTGGATGTCTTTGAGAAAGCGAAAGTGGAAGATATAACATGGTACCATGTCAAATTCAGGGATCAGAATAAAGGATGGATTTCCTCTAAAATTGTGGAAGATTATAATCCGCAAGCCAAACAGAATGCCAGAGAAAAACAATCAGACAGAAAGCTGTTATCAGCCCCTCTCGTTTCTCAGATGCCTGAGTTGCCAAGAGGATGTGAAGTAACAACACTATCGATGATGTTAGCTCATGCAGGAGTTCATGTGGATAAAATGACATTAGCTGAAGAGGTCAGAAAGGATCCAACACCTTTCAGCAGAAAAAATGGGCAAGTCCATTTCGGGCATCCTAATAATGGATTTGTTGGAAACATGTATACCTTTGATAAGCCCGGACTTGGAGTATTTCATGACCCCATTGCGGATTTAGGTGAAAAATACTTACCCGGGAGAATTGTTGACCTTACTGGAAGCAGCTTCGACCGTGTATTAAGTCAAATTGATAAAGGAAAACCGGTTTGGGTACTCACAACCAGCTGGTTCTCCTATGTACCGGAGTCTTATTGGGAAACGTGGAACACACCGTCCGGAAAGGTAAAGGTTACTTATAAAATGCATTCTGTTTTAATCACTGGCTATGATGATCGTTATGTTTACTTCAATGATCCTTTAGCTAATATGAAAGATCGAAAAGTAGCCAAAGACAGGTTTATTGCCGGCTGGAACCAATTTGGAAACCAGGCGATCAGTTATAAGTAGGTTTATGACAGCACTCCCCCGTGTACAGAAAGTTTGATAGCAAAAGAATGCACTTTAGCAGGTTGAGAGCCTTTTGTTCTCGGCCTGCTATTTTTATAGGAAACATCTCACTATATGATGTTATCCGGTAATACAGCACGTCTTATCCTTCAGCAGCTTTAGATTTCAGCAGCACTCCATTCCTCTATGCGCCCTCTTTACACTCTCTTCATAGTAAAAAAGATTGATTATTTTCACATTTAATACGTGAGTTCCATCACTCTTACACGACTTTTTTACCGGTAAGATAAACTCAGAACGGGATTTAATTAGGGGGGATTTTCATGCTGCAGGAGGCCGCACTATTTATTAGCGTCATGCTCATGCTTTTTGTTGGGATCATTTTTCTTGTCGTTTATCGATGGTCTACTTTAAAAAAAGAAGATGAATATCAGCGCATTCAGAAAAAATGGTATCGAGCCCGGTCTATTTACTTTTCATTATTGCTCATTACCATAATCGTCTTATCCTTTATTACTCTTAAAGATCTTCCATACGATAAGCCTGATACTGAAGCTGCCGAATTTGAATCTGTTGATGTTAACTCTGTTCAATTTGGGTGGGAGATCAGCAAAGATGAATTTACTGTTGGCGATTCAGTAGCCTTTCATGTAACCGCTTCAGATGTGACCCATGGATTTGGTCTTTACAACGAGGACATGATGCTCGTTGCTCAAACCCAGGCCATGCCGGAATATACAAATACAGTCTATTATACCTTTGATGAACCAGGCACTTATGAAATTCTCTGCCTGGAATATTGCGGTGTAGGACATCATGTGATGACAAAAGAAATTACAGTGAAAGAAGCAGGAGGTGGAGGAAGTGAGTAATCCGACAGTAAGCACGATTCATCCGGCCCATAAAAAAACAGTCCTCACTCATTTAATCGTTGCTGCTTCCGTACTGGTTCTCATGATGATATTTGGGGTTGTCATGCTTTTGAACCAGGGAAATGTCATTAAAATCGGACCAGACTTCTTTTATCAGCTTATGACGGTTCATGGCATTGGAATGGTTGGTATGGCAACTATAGGCGGAGTAGCTATTATGTGGTACTTTCTATCCAAGTATGTAGCGTTAAACCCAAAGATTTTTAAAATCAATATTACCCTTTCTGTACTTGCTATCGTTTCTATCCTCATTGCTGTCTTTGGATTTAAGTTTTCTGATGCGTGGACCTTTTTATATCCACTTCCATCTCAGTCTGCTGCAGCCAAAGGAATGGCAGGTGCCATGTTCTTCTTTAGCGGTATACTCTTATTAGGAATAGGACTGCTAATCGTTTATTTTGAAGCTGCCCGCAAGATTAGAAAGCAATATGGAAAATTTCTAAACGGTCTTGGCTGGGATGTTCTTTTTGGGAAGAAAGAAGGTTATGGGCCACCAGCTGCTGTTGTCGCCAGCACAATGGTCGTCATTGTTAATACATCTGCTATTTTAGCTGGAGCTTCGGTTATTTTGATGTCCATCATTACTATTTTGTTTCCGGCTATACAGTTTGATCCTATGCTTGCCAAGCACTTAACCTATGCTTTTGGTCATGTATTTGCCAATGCAACGATATACATGGGCGTAATCGCCGTTTATGAGATTTTATCATCTTATACAAACCGGCCCTGGAAAGCAAGTAAATCATTCCTGGTTGCCTGGAATTGCTCTACGCTATTTACATTAATGATCTACACACACCACCTGCTCATGGACTTTGCGGTTCCAAGATGGATGCTGATCATCGGTCAAGTGTTTAGTTATGCAAACGGACTACCAGTCATGGTTGTCACCGCATATGGAGCCTTAATGATTGTCTATAAATCAAAAATAAAATGGGATATGGCCAGTGGATTTATGTTTATATCCATGTTTGGCTGGGTTGCTGGAGCCATACCTGCGATTGTTGACTCAACCATTCGCGTGAACCATGTTATGCATAATACAAAATGGGTACCTGCACATTTCCACACCTATATGGGCATTGGCATCACAACTATGGTTATTGGATTTCTATATTATTTTAGTAAAGCAGAAGGAAAACGAACCGAAAACAAACTGGATTATGTCAGTCTGTTTTCCTATTTAACCTTTTTTACAGGATTAGTTGGAACCTTCCTTTACGCTGGAGCCATCAGTGTTCCAAGACGATGGGCCGTCCATCTCCCTGAATGGGCTGGTACATCCCAGGCGGGTGCCTTTTTCGGAATTATGGTAACCTTGACTACTTTGTATATCTTTATCCGTTTTATCGGTAACCTTAAGCATAACTTAAAAGATCATACAGAAGGAGAAAAACATCATGCAGCCTGAATGGTTTTCCGGGCTAAATGAATGCAGCGGAAATAGTGAAAATGAACGAAAAAAGGCTGAAACATAAAACTTTTAATTATGTTCCAGCCTCTCTTTGTAAATACATAGGACCACAAATCAACAATCAGCTGTGAAGAGCTGCATTGTATATCTCCGGCTTTAATAAATCCTTAATATCCTCCAGGGAAATTGGAAAAGCCGGGGTCCCCATTACTCCGGGTGCAATTTCATATTCATCAAACACAAGGACAAGCTTTCGGTCTTCAAAATAAAAGGACTGGTCATTCGTTATGGTCTGAAATCCTTCTTCACCTTCAAAAAATGCCTCCCCTTCTTCCCTTCTTCTATTAATAGCCTGTTTAATAAGCTCATTGACTTTCTTCCTATAGTCCGCATCCTCTTTAAAAATGTCAGAAAAGGAAAGTTTTTTGGCCTGCTTCTGATTCAATATATTAAGGGTCTGAACCTTTTGAATACCGTTAGCTCCTCCCTTATACACAAACACTTCGTTTAAGATGGAGATTAGCTCCCCTTTCTTTTTAAGTGCAGGGTCCACTTGCAATTGAAAAGGGCGCAAAGGCTGACCCTTTTGCTCTAATTCCTTAGCAAACTGAACAGCTTCTGTTTTGAATTCCCCGATCTTTTTCTCAGCCTTTGCCTTAATTCCAACATTAAATTTCATCTGAAAAACATCATCTTTCATTCCTTTTATCGAAGGAATCTTTACATTTATTTTATACTCCGGCTCAGTTTCCTTTACTTCTTCGTATTTAACGCTTAAATCTTCAGCTTTTGAAGATGCTTTCGTATCAGGGAGATGCAGCTGTTCCGCCTGGACAACAACAGAAGTCTCCCCAATGTATGTAAATGAAAAAATGGCTATGATGAACCAGGTCAGTGCAGTAACTTTCATTCATGACCTCCTAGTTAAGACGTACTTATAAATAGTGTTTGAATTTCTTCGCTTTTTTAATCATAAAAATTCATGTACATTACAAAGGCGCAGAGGCCGGATGCAGCCTTACCTGATATTATAAATTTTTCCACAATAAAAAACAGGAATGAACCTGCCATCCTCGGCCTCGGGGCAGAGCTGACAGCTGGTTCATTCCTGTTTTTATTTTTGTAATCTCAACCCAGACGGTCCTCTTCGTCCCTCCGTTCAGCTTCCTCTCTTGGCACCTCATCCTGAGCATCACGCAGACGGTGAGCAAGACGACTCGAAGCGGTTGCTGCTATACTTCCCACTATGTCATCCAAAAACGTGTGGACCTGGTTGCCTCGCTTCGTATCCAATTTGTTAATGATCCCTACTTTGTTTTTATCCAAATAACCATACGTTGTCAGAGCTATACTTCCGTAGCTGAAGGTTGCCCCTAAAGCCAGCGTTTCATCCACACCGAACAATCCTTCATCTGTTTCAATAATAGATTGTAATGGCTCTGAAAGCTTTTTTTCCTCGGCCAGTTTATCAAGTTCAATGCCTACCAGGATGGCATGCTGAATTTCCCGTTTTTCCAATACCCGATCTACACTCAGAACACACTCATCTATGGTTAATTTCTCATTATAAGGATGCTGCATATCATAAACAATTTGAGCAATATCCTCTATAAGTACTCCCCGACTGGTCAGTGCGGCTCTCGCTGCCTGTTCAACCTCCTGACTGGGTACCTGCTTTAAATCAGACACTCCGACTCCTCCTTTCCTTTCATAAATTTATTATAACATTGGGACAAAAACATTGTACGACATAATTTTCTGATATGTTAAAATAAATACTATAACGGTTAGAAATCAAGGAGTGTAAACATGGGCAGAAAGGGTACAATGTTTGATAGAGATATTCATAGCCAGTACTTAAATGAGACCATAACTATAAGAATTTATCAGCCTGAGAATTTTTCCACATTATATAAATACCATATTTGTATTATGCAGGATGGCAATGACTACTATCAGCTTGGACGTGCAGCGACACTTAGCGATCGATTGCATGAAAAAGGTGAAATCCATCATACGATTTTTGTGGGAATACACTATAACGATAAGTACGATCGTCAGGCAAAATATCACCCTGATGGTCATAAAAACGATTCATACATAAAATTTCTGCGGTTTGAGGTTGTCCCGCTGCTGGATGACATCCTCCCAGGCTATTATCTCGGAAGTGCCCGTACACTAATGGGAGATTCTCTGGGTGGAACCGTCTCTTTTCTGACAGCTCTTACCTATCCAAACACATTTGGAAACGTCATTATGCAATCGCCGTATGTGAATAAAAAAGTTTTGGAAGCAGCAAAAGCATCTGACAATCTTTCTTTAATCAAAATCTATCACACAATCGGCGAGGAAGAAACAGAGGTACAAACCACAACCGGCGGGACGGAAGACTTTTTGGAACCAAACCGTCAATTAAGGAAGGTGCTTCAGACTAAAACTTCAGCGTATACCTATAATGAACGCCCGGGTGGTCATACATGGAAAACCTGGCAAAAAGATTTACCTGACGCCATCATTTCCACATTTGGAAAATGATAATGAAATTTTTAGAAATGAAGGATTATTTTTTGCTATAATAGAAATAGTTTCACTATCAAACAGGATCAAAAGGATTTAAAGGAGGACCATTTATGAAATATGGAATTGCTGTTTTTCCATCAAAAGAGGTTCAGGATATTGCCAACTCATATCGTAAGCGTTATGACCCCAGCTATGCATTAATCCCTCCTCATGTGACGATCAAGGAACGCTTTGATGCTGATGATTCTCAAATTGATGATATTGTACAGGAACTTAGAAATGTAGCAAAGGAAACAAAACCATTCCCATTAATTATTAATAAAGTCAGCTCCTTCTATCCGGTTACCAATACCGTCTATTTAAAGGTTCAGCCTGTTGAGGAACTGGTCGAACTCAGTGACAAACTGTATAGTGACAAATTCCCGAATGAACGTCAATTTGCCTTCGTTCCCCACATTACGATTGGTCAGGATTTATCCACTGAGGAACACTCAGATGTTTATGGCAGCCTGAAAATGCATCAATTTGATATTGAAGAAACCATCGACCGTTTTCAGCTTCTCTATCAATTAGAAAATGGTTCCTGGACCGTATATGAAACCTTTAAATTTGGAGAGACAAAATAAATGAGCCATATGCAGATTCACGTAGTTGAAGATGATGATCAATTAAAAGATGCCTATAAAGTCCGTCAAATCGTTTTCATTGATGAGCAGGGCGTCTCACCTGAACTTGAAATGGATGAGCATGACCATAACGCCGTTCATTTCGTAGGCTATAAAAACGGAGAGCCTGTTGCTGCCAGTCGTCTTCGGTATGCTGAGGATTACGGCAAGCTGGAGCGGATCTGTGTGTTAAAAGAGGAACGGGGAAGACAGTTTGGGAAACAAATGATAGAAGCTATGGAAGAAGTCATAAAAGAAAACCATTACAGGAAATCAAAGCTCAATGCCCAGACCCACGCAGAGAAATTTTATCAGTCACTTGGTTACGAAACGATTTCAGGTGAATTTATGGATGCGGGAATCCCGCATGTCACCATGGTGAAAACTCTGTGATTGAAATGACTAACTTTAAACAGGTTAGTCATTTTTTTGTGTCCTTTTGTATGGAAACGAGCCGGTTGAGCAAAATAATAAAGTGAAACTTCCAACAGTGGGGGGATACAGCCAGTAATGCATGAAAAAGTGCTGATGAAATGTTAAACAAAGGTTGGGATACATATGAACTTTGTCAGTTTAACCATTGATTCCTTTGTTGGCTTTATTGCTTTATTTATTCTGACAAAAATCTTAGGAAAATCACAGATTACACAAATTACTGCCTTTGACTTTATAGCCGCACTGGTTCTCGGTGAATTAGTGGGAAATGCGTTGTTTGATAAAAATGCGGGTATACTCGCTATTTTATATGCTGTACTGCTATGGGGGTCCCTCATTTACATCACTGAAATGATTACGCAAAAGGTGTCCAAGTCCAGAGAACTTCTGGAAGGGAAACCTTCTATTGTCATACGCAATGGCAAACTGCAAAGAGAGCAAATGAAGAAAGCGAAATTGGATTTGAATCAATTACAGCATTTATTGCGTTCTAAAGATACGTTTTCCATTCGGGATGTTGAATTTGCCATTTTTGAAACTGATGGTACGATTTCAGTACTGAAGAAGTCCATGCAACAGCAGGCAACACGCGCCGATGTAAATGCAAAACCGGAAAGTGTTGTTCTCCCCTACAGTGTCATTTTGGACGGAGAGGTTGTGGAGGACAATTTAGAAGAGGTTCAGCTTACAGAAGAACAGTTAAAGAATGAACTATCCAAACAGGAAATAAAGGAATATAAGGAAGTGTTCTACGCTGAATGGAAAGAAGGGGAAGGTTTATATGTGGAGGCATATTAACCTCCCCTTTTTTTCGTCCTAAACGACTTTATCTATATGCTTCCCTTTCCCGGTTAAGCCGGCTGCAAGCTTGCGGGCAGCTGTATCAGGAATCTTGTTTATTCCCTCTTTTGATCCTGTTTCTGAATATAATGTAGCGGGCTTTAGATATCTGGTGGAGCGGTATTCGTGGCTGTTCAGTTTATGATGAAGTACCTGGTGAGGTTTTTCAATGTTATACGGTGCGTTTTCCTTTTTGTGTACTCGCTGATGGTAAGTGTCATACTGCAGAGGTCTCATGGGCAGAATGTATCCCATAACTAACACTCCCTTCTTAGTTATCAATACCCTTACAGGCCTGAATGTAAGCCTGCTTTCTATCATTGTAATGGAAAATTCAAAAAAAGTTTGCTGATTTTTGTCATTCCATTCTTTTTTCCAGCTCTTTTATGATTTTCTCTACCCCGCCGATTTGTTTTATAAAGTCCTGATCCCATTCGTTCATATCTTTTTCAAATTGTTCCATTTTTTCCTCTGGGTTTTGAAACCAGTGTTCATTCCGTCCGAGAAAACGTTCAAATGCGTCAAGAAAACGAATCAGATCCTTTTCTTTCATAGTAATTTCCCTTCCTTAATAAAAAAGGACAGTCTCATTTACTGAGACTGTCTTTGGGTTTAGATCCATGAGAATGGTGGGCGTCTTCTTTCTCTTTCGTCTTCCGAGTCATCCTCCTGTTTTACATCCACATCCACGTCAACATCTACTTCCGTATTAGACTCTGCATCATTTTCTTCCTGTTGATGGCGTGGCGGTCCGAAAAATGGATCGGCCGAACGTCTTCTTGGTGGTTCAAATACTACATTATCTGCTTTAATGACTAAGTCTTTAACATGAATTTCTCTTTTACGATCAGACATATGGACTTCAACTCCTTTAAGATAGTAGTCATTTCAAGATACAGTCTATGCGTTTGTACTCCCCTGTGTTTGGTTAAATGTCCTAAATCAGGGAATTTGTTTACCATACCTTTGTCAAATGATCCTTTTAGAAGCCCATTAATTTTACATCTTCAATGTCTGAAAGGCTGAGCTCAACACGATAAGGTTTTTGAACCGTTCTCATTCGAATCGTGTCATCATTAAAGTCCTGAATCAGACCACGATAGCGCTGATCTTGAGTAAGCACTTCACATTTCATTCTGGGCATTTGGGAAGGCAGGCGGGTTAAGTAGCTGATTTTTTCTTCTACTGTCATGTCGCGAAATTTTTTATCTTCCTGCGTTGTTTCGGCCTCTTCCCCGCTTCCGGTTTCCTCCCCCTGTTCCGAATCTTTCGTTTGATTCTGTGTTTTTTTCTTATAAACCGAATACTCCTGCATACTGGCCTGTACACGGACATCCCTCGGCTGCGTGATATATAGCAGAGGACTCTTTGCCATTTTATCGTTAGTGGACATAATTTCTCCCCTTCTCTTAAATGGTTTTCTACCCTCCACTATATGCCAGATCAGCCTAGTGTGTGCTATTACCCCTATTTTCATCAGGAAATTAACATATCCATAAACAGGGTAGCCATTCCAAAATAAATTAGAATGGAGATAATATCATTAATACTTGTAATAAAAGGTCCGCTAGCCACTGCAGGATCAACATGAAGTCTGTGCATTAACAATGGAATAAACGAACCGGCAATGGTTGCTACAACCAAAGATCCTAAAATTGAAAGTCCTACCAGCAATCCAAGATAAAATTCTCCCTGCCATAGATAGATTACCGCTGTAATGACCACACCACAGGATATACCCGTAATTAAACCGGTCATCGCTTCACGCAGCAATATTCGTATTTTTCCATCTGCCCTCGATTCCCCTGTGGCAATTCCACGTACTGCAACGGCCAATGCCTGGGTACCAGTATTTCCTGCCATCCCTGCAATGAGCGGTATAAATACGGCAAGTAAGGGAACCTTGGTCAGCGCCTGCTCAAACTGACCAATTAAATTTGCGGTAAGCATACCCAGAAATAGTAAAACGATCAGCCATGGAAGTCTTTTTTTTGCAGCCATCCATGCACTTGTATCAGGGGTTTCCATATCCGATACAGCCGCAAGCTT
Organism: Virgibacillus sp. MSP4-1; assembly: GCF_010092505.1. Classification (NCBI taxonomy): domain Bacteria; kingdom Bacillati; phylum Bacillota; class Bacilli; order Caryophanales; family Bacillaceae; genus Virgibacillus; species Virgibacillus sp. MSP4-1. The sequence continues at coordinate 298,767 of NZ_CP048021.1, read as the reverse complement.
TGAATAGTCCTCGCTTGCCTCTTCATCCATAACATCCATAATATCGTCAACCGTTATAATTCCTAATAAATGCTGCTGGAAATCCACAACAGGAAGTGCAAGTAAATCATAGTCACGCATCATCTTAGCCGCTTCCTCCTGGTCTTCTCCAACGGATATGGAGACTATTCGATCACTCATGACATCTGATATGGCCCTGTCTTCTTCTGAAATAATCAGATCTCTTAAGGATATGACTCCAACAAGCTTCTTATCTTCATTGACGACATAGACATAATAAATGGTTTCTGCGTCTGGTGCCTCGTTCCGCAGGTGTACCATTGCTTCCCGAATCGTCATGGCCGCTTCAATGGCCACAAATTCGGTTGTCATAATACTTCCGGCTGTTTTCTCTTCATAATGAAGCAGGCCTTTTATATCTTCAGCATCTTCTTTATCCATAATCGTTAAAAAGCTTGCCACTTCATTTTGATCCAGCGTATTCAGCACATCAACGGCATCATCTGTCGCCATCTCCCCCAATACCTGAGAAGCATATCGGGCGTCCATTTCCGTTAATATCGGATCTAGCCGGTCTAATTCAATGTTTTCCAGGATATCTGCCATTTCTTCCGGTGACAAGTATGTATAAATCAGCATTCGTTCTTTTTTTTCCTGAGCTAAAAAGATTTGTGTCTGATCATACGGGTGAAGATTCATAAATTCAGAACGAAATCCATCTATATTTTCAGTTTCCAGTGCTTTCTGTACATCTATCCACCAGTGCGGGAGGGTATGTTCATCTAACTTTTCCATAGGTTACAGCCCCCTTAGTTCTGTTTCGTTTCCCGTATGTTTTCATCGGAACCGTTTTATCGCATATTAACTGACCGTAATATCCCCATTTCGAGTCTTGCGGGCATCCATCAAGACCAAGTGGAGGATAAACAGCCAGTCAATCCCTGATAAGTTCAACTAATCATCAGTGAACCCTCATAAAAGTGTCACTTTATCGTAAAACGGTCTGTAGGGTTTGTCAACTTGTGAGACGTCTATATTTATAATTGACGAATCGTGAATTTTCATGAACAATATATAATAGAATAAGAATGTATATTTTAGCGAATCATGTCCAACTTCTTTGTTTTTTTACCATAGAAAGGGAATTAAAATGGAAAAGGATAATAAACGGTTTAATATAGACTACATTTTAATATTTATCATTCTTGCACTGGGAGCTATTAGTGTTATTTCATTATATACCGTGCAGGATATTCTTTTAACTGATTCTGATACCATTTTTTATAAACAGCAGATACAGTGGTATATTTTAGGTTTCATCGTTATTGGCGCGATGATGTTCTTTGATTATGACAATTATCGTAAAGTAACCTGGATTTTATACGTGATTGGGCTCTTTGCATTGGCAGGGGTGTACTTTCTGCCGTTTGCCCTTGAACTAAACAATGCCAGGGGATGGTACGATCTTGGAGTTGGGACCGTACAACCAGCCGAGTTTATGAAGATTATTCTGATATTGACTGTTGCCCACGTCATCACTACCCACAATGAGAAGCGGTTAAAACCTGGTTTTAAAGATGATGTCTGGTTACTTGCAAAGGTTGGGCTTGTAACACTGCCCCCGGTATTAATCGTATTTGGTATGCCTGATGTGGGATCGGCGGTTGTTCTGACCTGTATTGTTGCCTTTATGATTTTAGTTTCTGGTATACGGTGGCGCATATTGCTCGTTATCACAGGTTTGGTTGGACTCATTATCGGCGCCTTCATTGGCCTGTATTTTTTATTTCCCGACTTTGTCCAGAACTATTTGAATGATACGATATTCAGCCACGTGTTCGAGAGACTGGAAGCCTGGTTTGATCCTCAGCAAAATGTCCAGGGGTCCGGCTATCAAATTAATAATACCCTGCTTGCGATTGGTTCCGGACAATTGTTTGGTAAAGGGTTTGATAACTTTGACGTAACCAATATTCCAGTCAGGGAATCTGATATGATTTTTTCGGTTATAGGTGAGCAGTTTGGATTTGTCGGATCAAGCATTGTTATTATCTTGTTTTTCTTTTTAATTTACCGGATTATACAGACAGCTCTAGCCTGCAAGGATCCATTCGGAAGTTATATCTGTGCGGGAGTGGTTGGCATGATTACCTATCAGGTGATCCAGAATATCGGGATGTCTCTTAAACTCCTTCCTATTTCAGGCCTTCCTCTTCCATTTATCAGCGCAGGCGGAAGCTCACTGATTGCCTATATGATGGCAATTGGACTCATTTTAAACATCCGTTCACGTATTCGGAGCTATATGTTTGATGACTAGTCGGGGACTGTCCCCACATTCACTAAAGCATTAACGTGCTAAAGGATTGATAGATATACCATGGAGTGGAAAGATACTATTGTCTTCCACTCTTTTTCTATATTCAGGAGGTATGGTGTATGAAGGTTGATGTCATTGGAGATGTTCATGGATGCTATGAAGAATTAACGGAGCTGTTGACGAAGCTCGGCTATCAGTGGACCAATGGGATTCCTGAACATCCGGAGTCACGTATTCCTGTATTTTTAGGTGATTTAACGGACAGAGGACCAAATTCACTGGATGTCATTGAATTGGTATACCAGCTTGTAATTGGAAAGCAGAAGGGAAAGTATATACCCGGCAATCATTGCGATAAACTGTACCGGTATTTTCTCGGTAATCCTGTTAAACAGAAGCATGGGTTGGAGACGACGGTCGCAGAATATGAGCAAAGCAATAAGGAAGAGCAGGCATCGATAAAAGCAAAATTCTTGGAGTTATACGAAAAAGCACCGTTATACTTAAAACTTCCTGAGGTCCATGCAGTTGTTGCCCATGCTGGAATTAAAGAAGATTTGATTGACAAGCAGGGAAAAAAAGTAAAGACCTTTGTTTTGTACGGAGACATCACCGGAAAAACAGATGAACAGGGCAGACCTGAGAGACGCGACTGGGCAAAGCATTACAGAGGTGATCAGTGGATCGTCTATGGCCACACCCCTGTAAAGGAGCCCCGTTTCAAGCAAAAAACTGTAAATATTGATACGGGCTGCGTGTTCGGCGGAAAGCTAACCGCCTTTCGCTTACCAGAAGAGAAACTGGTTTCAGTTTCTTCCAATCAGCCCTATATAAAAGAGAAATTCCGTTCATTTGAAGATTAATTCGATTCAGGAATAAGCTGTTTCATATCATCCGGGTATCCGGAAGTAAAATGAAGCCACTCCTGTTTAAAGGGCTGATAAAAGGTCAACTTGTGACAGTGCAGAGCCTGGCGATTTATTCTGTTTACAGGACCACCATACAGGTCATCTCCTAAAAGGGGATGGCCCCTCCAGGAGAAGTGGACACGAATTTGGTGTGTTCTCCCTGTCTGAAGCGAAACATTGACACAGGAAAACCCTGGATCATACTCCGATTCCACTTCATACAAGGTGATTGCCTCCTGCCCATCAGACCGCACCTCCCGCTCAATGATTGAGCCTTCTTTTCGTCCTATTGGCGCATGAATTTCACCCTTTTTATTCTCCATAAACCCTTGCACTATAGCGGTATAGGCCCGCTTCACGTTACCCTGCTGCTGTTGAAAAGATAACTGTGAATGACTAAACCGATGCTTAGCCACGAGCATTAGCCCGGAAGTATGACGGTCAAGTCTTGTCACAATGTGTGCTGTATAATGTTCTCCCTGTTTTTGATAATGCGCTACAAGTCCATTAGCAATGGATCCGGCATTCGAATGGGGACTTGGCATAACCGGAATACCGGTCTGTTTATCCAATACCAGGACATCCTGGTCTTCATAAACGATATTCAGAGGAATCTCCATAGGCTCAAGCCGACTGTTCTCCTGTTCCTCAGGGAAGGAAATTTCGAGAAGATCTCCCTTTCTCAGGTTATACCTTACCGTAACAGAGCAGCCATTCACTTTAATACCATCCGAAAATTTTACGGTTTTTATCATTCGCCGTGAAAATGCCCGTACCGAAGTTAAGTAATCGCGTACGAGCATCCCCTCATGTTTATGTTCAATTGTCCATTTCATTTTCGTTTCACCTGCTTTATTGACGCTCATCAGCCACAAATGAATCATGCACCCTTTTCCAGAACGGAAATGGGCGAAAACGGGCAAACTTCACTTTTTCTTTCGCTACTCTGCACTCAATTGCTTTAACATCTTTATAAGAGTATGTGTGATGATCAATGGTTATTAAAAAGCTTCGGTCATTCAGCGGTTTTAACATACACGTATGATGCTTCGGTAATATAAGTGGTGAACCTACCGTACGGAACACCCGGTTATTAATGGAGGCCATCTCTGTAATCTGTATCGCCTCTAACGAAGGATGAATAATGGCTCCTCCTAATGCTTTATTATAGGCTGTACTTCCGGACGGGGTTGAAATGCATAATCCGTCTCCACGGAAGGTTTCAAAATGCTCTCCTTTAATCTCAACATCCAGAACGACGGACCCCTCTGATGTTTTCACAGAACCTTCATTTAAGGCTAAGTAATGATCTTCACTTTCGCCGTTCTTTGGATGAATTTTAATATCAAGAATGGGATATTCCACAACCTGGAATGGTGTACGGGCAATTTCAATAATAAGCTTCTCCAATTCCTTTGGCAGCCAATCCGCGTAAAAACCTAAGTGTCCAGTATGAATCCCTATAAAAGCGGTTTGCTTAAGACGGTGATTGTAGGAATGAAAGGCTTCCAGGAGCGTTCCATCCCCGCCAACGGAAATGACTAAATCCGGCTCTTGTTCGTTATATTCCAAATTGAATTCCTCTAAGTAATTTTTAATCTTCAACTTAATTTCCCTGGAAGTCTGATCTCCTTTACATTGAATGGCAAATTTCATATCTGCCGGTCACCCCTTTCCCCAATTCTTACGTTTCACGATTATCCCGTTCCTTTTTTTTGCGAAAAATTTTTTGTGCCTCCTGTACTTCATGACGAATCGCTGACATCTCTTCATCCAGTCGAAAAGCCGCTTCCGCTGCCCGCTTAAGCCGGCTTTGGATTTCCACCGGTATCTGCCCGGAATACTTATAGTTTAAGGAATGCTCATTTGTCGCCCAGAAATTCATGGCTAAGGTCCGGATCTGTACTTCGGCTGAAAGCATTTTTTCTCCCTTTATCGTCTCAACCGGATAATGAATAATCATATGATAAGAACGATAGCCACTTTCCTTTTTATCAGATATGTAGTCCTTTTCTTCCAGAATGATAAAGTCCTTGCGATTTCTTAACATTTCTACCACAGCATATATGTCATCAACGAATTGACAGACAACACGTAAGCCTGCGATATCCTGGATTTCATTTTCCACTTGATCAATGGGGAGTCCCTTTCGCCTGGCTTTATCGATAATGCTCGAAATGGGCTTGACCCTGCCAGTCACAAATTCAATAGGAGAATGACTGGACTCATTTTCATATTGTTTCCGCATTCCGCGAAGTTTCACCTTTAATTCATCTACTGCTTGAGCATATGGAGCAAGCAGTACTTCCCAATTCACATTGAATCCCACCTTCATCTTACAGTCATCCGAACATCGCTTTTACATCGAACCTTATTGTATCATAATCTGTTTGTTCTATCAGTTATTCTTTCGGCCATCTTCGCTTTACATGCTGTCCTGAAATGTCCATAATGATGCATATACTTTGTTACAGGAGCTGAATGTTATGCATGAGGAAATTGAAATTGAATTTAAAAATATGTTAACCAGAGCTGAATATCATAATCTCCTGAATGCCTTTCATCTTGATAAACAAACGGCTTTGAAGCAAGTAAATCACTATTTCGAAACAAATGATCTGCACTTAAAAAATAAGGGCTCAGCTTTACGAATACGGAAAAAAAACGGAAGGTACGTATTTACTTTAAAGGAACCCCATCAGGATGGACTGCTTGAAACACATGCCGACATATCCAGCCACGATTTAACAAGTTGTAAGAACGGAACAATGCTCGTACCTGAGAATATTAAAAAGCGACTAATAGCGCTGGAAATCCCTGTTGACCAATTAAAATACATGGGAGAGCTTCAAACGTTACGCCTTGAGAAGGAATGGCACACCTGTCTTCTCGTATTCGATCATAGTTTCTACGCAGACACAGAGGATTTTGAGCTGGAACTTGAAGCCCCCGGCCTTGAATATGGGCGAGAAGTATTTGACCAGCTTCTTCGTGACTTTAATATTAAAGAAAAACCAACCAAAAATAAAATTCAACGTTTCTTTGACGCCATTTAATGCGTGATAAAACAGATGAGTTGCCAGAATCAAAACAAGGTTGCTACAATAGACTCAAGAAGATTAGATTGTTATAGAACAGTTAATGAAAAATCTCCTTTTATTCATTTTTCATTCTTTTAATGACAATATAAAAATACGGGAAGAAGGGTAAGTGTAACCATGCGTGATATACAAGGCAATATCTACGACGCTATTGGTGGCTATAAAAAAATTGAAGAGCTTGTTGAGGCTTTTTATGCGAGAGTAGGAAAACATCCAAAGCTTACTCCGATTTTTCCTGATGACTTAACAGAGACGGCGAGGAAACAGAAAATGTTTTTAACTCAGTTTTTTGGTGGTCCTCCTTTATTTTCACAGGAAAGAGGGCATCCTAGACTTAGAGCCCGGCACATACCATTCGAAATCACCCCTTCAAGAAGAAATGCCTGGGTGGAATGTATGACAAATGCTTTAGCGGAAACCAGCATTGAGGAACCCTATCGTACTGTCATGTTAGAAAAGCTTTCTATGACTGCAACCCACATGATGAACACACCTGAGAATGAGAAAGGAGAATCCAAGTGATTCGCAAAAGTACTGGGGCAACAACCAGCAGCACACCAAAAACTGATAATACCCAGTATGGTTTTTCTGACTTATTAAATAAACCAATTGAAATCTATACATTTATTGACCCATTGTGCCCTGAATGCTGGTCACTGGAGCCCTATCTAAAGAAACTGAAGCTCGAATATGGACGCTTCTTTAAAATTAAACCGATTATAAGTGGAAAGCTGAGTTCCTTGAACCTTGCTAAAACGAAGAATCCAAAAGACTTGGCTAAAGCCTGGAATCGAACAGCAAGTCGAACTGGAATGAGCTGTGACGGAGACTTATGGCTGGAAAACCCTATTTCTTTACCTTGGCTGCCCTCCATTGCTATTAAGGCAGCAGAGCTCCAGGGCGGAAAAGCCGGAGCTTCCTTTTTGCGTAAGCTCCAGGAGCATTTGTTTGTAAATAAGGAAAATATATCCAATGATGAGATTCTGATCCAATGTGCTAAAGAAGTGAATCTTGACCTGGAAGAATTTCAAAAGGATTTATCAGGTGAAACAGCAAAAAAAGCCTTACAGTGTGATTTAAAACTTACAAGGGAAATGGAAGTTGACGAAATCCCGGCGATTGTTTTATTTAATCAATCTGATGAGCAGGAAGGCATAAAAGTATCAGGACTTTATCCATACGACGTTTATGTAAAGGTATTATTTGAAATGCTCGGATCAGAGCCAAATCCAGCTGTTAAACCCCCATTAAAAGAGTTCTTAAAATACTATCATTTTGTGGCTTCCAAGGAAATTTCCGTTGTTTTTAATTGGAGCAGTGAACAGACACAAAAGGAAATGAAAAAGCTGCAGATTAAGAGGCTGGTTGAAAAAATGCCGGCCAAGTATGATACATTCTGGCGTTATATCGGTCATTAAGCATTTATAAAGTGAAACTTCCATCAGTGAGGGTTTTTACGGCCGGTTAATACGTGATAAAGAATAAAGAACGTTTAGCCAGCTGTACCTACGGGAGAGACGGATGTCCGAATAAGTGAAAAGTTAATTTCAATAAAAAAGGAAGGATGATTTATTAAAATCATCCTTCCTTTTTATTTCATCAAGACAAAGGGGGTTGGGAGAAAGTTCACTACAAACAAAAGGGGTTTTGTTTAAATTGTGATATCTTTCACGTATATATAATATCAAGGATGTCCAAAGAACGCAATAGATTGGTGAACTATTTCACAGATCTGTCACAAAATGATTCAGCAGTCATAAAATTTACTCATTTTTCTGTTATGTATGCGATTGTACGAACATATATTTTAACAAAAACGAGAGGTGATCAACATGAAAATTCAGCTCACTATTGTTTCAGGAATTTTCCTGTTTATGCTTTGGCTTAACTTCCTAGGTATGATGAACATGGTCCCACGATTAATTACCTTACCTTTATTGTTTGTTTCTACCTACATGCTTATTTATACGCTCGTTTTCAGGAAAGCATACCGTGGAAAAAGGAGAAAATTACTCTGACCATACAGAGGCGGAAGTGCCTCATAGAAACGTTAGTCCACAAAAAAAGTCCCTGTTGGATTTCTTGCTCAACAGGGACTTTTTTTAATTCAATTTTTGAACGTAACAATCCTCATTCAATCCTTTACTTTAAAAGCTCTTCAAACTCATTAAGCTTTTCTTCAAATACGTCTAATGCTGACAGAATCGGATCCTTGGACGTCATATCTACTCCGGCACGCTTCAGAACTTCGATTGGATAATCACTGCTTCCTGCTTTAAGATAGTTTAAATATCTTTCCACAGCTTCATCTCCCTCATTCAGGATCTGAGAGGCAAGTGTTGTTGCAGCCGAATAGCCTGTTGCATATTGATAAACGTAATAATTGTAATAGAAATGAGGAATACGAGCCCATTCCAGACCAATTTTGTCATCAATCGTTAGATCGTCACCAAAATACTTTTTATTAAGGTCATAATATAGCTGGGTCATTTTTTCAGCAGTCAGTGCTTCACCGTTCTGAGCACGAACATGGATATCATGCTCAAATTCAGCAAACATTGTCTGACGGAATACCGTTCCGCGGAAGCCTTCTAAGAAATGATTTAACAGGTAAAGCTTCTCTCTCTTATCATTCGTATTCTTCAGCAGATAATCATTCAATAACGCTTCATTACAGGTGGATGCCACTTCTGCTACGAAAATGGAATAATTGCCATAACGGAAAGGCTGATGCTTATGAGTATAGTAGCTGTGCAGCGAATGCCCTAATTCATGGGCAAGAGTAAAGAGATTGTTAATGTTATCCTGCCAATTTAACAGGATATACGGGTTGGTTCCATAAACGCCTGAAGAGTAGGCACCGCTTCTTTTCCCTTTGTTTTCTTCAACATCGATCCAGCGGCTTTCAAATCCTTGTTCCAGGATTTTCTGATATTCCTCACCTAATGGAGCCAATCCATTCAGAACATATTCCTTGGCTTCGTCATATTTTACCTCCATATCCACATCATCAATAAGAGGAACATATAAATCGTACATATGCAGTTCGTCTACATCCAATACCTGCTTGCGTAGACTTACATAGCGATGAAGCAATGATATTCTATCGTTTACCGCTTCCACCAGGTTATCATAAACACTCTCGGGAATATTGTTGGCATCCAGTGAGGATTGTCTTGCTGAATCATAATGACGGGCCTTAGCATTAAAATTATCCCGTTTTACCGCCCCGCTAAGTGTAGAAGCAAGGGTATTTTTGAACTTTCCATAAGTATCATACATAGCATCAAAGGCATTTTTTCTTACATTACGATCCTTTGATTCCATAAACTGAATAAAACGTCCATGCGTAAGGTCCTTTTCATTTCCGTCTGCATCTTTTACGGAAGGAAAGTCTATATCCGCGTTATTCAGCATTCCAAAAGTCTGCTCTGGACTGCTTGTAACCTCTGAAACTTCCGCAAGAAGCTCTTCTTCTTTCTCACTAAGGATATGTGGACGCTGCCGCAGAACATCCTCGAGATAATGCTCGTAAGTCTTTAACTCTTCTTTTTCAGATATAAATGCCTTAACCTGATCCTCGGTTAATGTTAATAGCTCCGGAACTATAAAACTCATTGCACTTGAAGCCTGTGTGATCAATGTTTCAGCGCGGGTGTTTAATTCCTGATAAAAGGAGTTGGTTGTGTCCTGATCATAGCGCATGTGCGCATATGTAAACAGCTTGCCTAATCGATTGGATATTTCATCCTGAAGCTTTAACATTTCTAATAACTGATCAGCAGAGTCTGTAATTCTGCCTTGAAATTCTGTCATTTTCGGATAAAGGTTCTGTATTTCTTTAAATTCTTTTTCCCAGGCCTCGTCCGATTCAAATATATCTTCCAGTTTCCAGGTACGTTCTTCCGGAATGTCTTCTCTCTTTGGCAACTCTTTTGTGTTATTCGCCACAGTCAATGTCCTCCTTCTTAAAAATGGGTATACAACAATCATCTATCCTGCAAGTCATCCTGTATCCTCATTTATCTATTTTACATGAAGTCGGGTTTGTTTTTCCAACTTTACTAATTGATTCAATAATTGGGAATCTCTGTTTATAGCCTGTTCCAAAGTCCGGGGAAATACAACTTCTTTCTCCTTTCTGAACGTAAATTCATTTACACGTGAAAGGATCTGAAGCCCTTCCAGCAGATGCAAATACTCTTCAACAGCCGCAGTTTCTTCGAGATAGATGGATGCCAGTGGACACCTTTTTTGTGTGGATTGTAAGGTAGATCGCAGCTCATTATACATAAAAGTTTTCCCAACTGATAAAGGTTTAATAATGTCCAATAAAATTTTGCTCTGCCATATATACGTTGGCGTATCCATTAAAAAGTGATGGGGTACGGGTAAATGAATCTCTGACGGCAGGTATTGCGGATGCAGACCTTTTGAATATAGCCACGAAATAAACCGCTTGTCCGATGAACCGGCATATTTGGCTCTCAGACTACGGAATCTCTTCTTCTCATTTAACCAATATTCATATACTTGAGGATTCAGAACCTGGGATTTTAAAAAGAAGTGCTGAAAACCTGAATTCGACAGCAGCCATGAACGTATACGGCCATATATTCTGGATTTTATGGGACTTGGGGAAACGAGCGAGGTCATTAAGTCGGTTACAGGATTATAAAAGAGAATTTGGGGCTGAGTATCAGGCGTGAACTTCTGAATAAACAAAGAATCAAAATGGGTTGCTTTAATCTGGCTGGTCCCTCTTCTTTTTAACCGGTTTTCGCCAAGAATCCATATCGGGAAAATCCCTGCTTTCCTGTACCCCCTTGTTCGTTCCCTAACCATTGTCGGCGATATGACAGCGCATTGATATTCAATAGCAAAGTAGCGATTACTCCATTTCACCAGTAAATCAGGACGCTGCTGAATAGAAGAGAGATAATATTCCATTTCCACTGGTATTCCTTGAGTCGAAAACCACTCATATAAAGCTGCTTTTCCTTTCGAATGGTAATCCCCCTCTCCATTATGACGATTAGGACAGGAGCTCTGCTGGAAATGGGCGTAATGAGGCATCACCTTTTCCCCTGCCCTGATAAATACTTGCTCATTACATTGAGGGCAATAAAAGATTTCCCGTCTTAAATCTGCCAACTCCTGCCTGGTCTTGTTGATAAGTAATATAGGTGTTCCATTCCTATCTACAGCTTTTAACAAACCTTTCACCTCTCCGTCTGATATTTCTTTCACTTAGAATAAACAACGAAAACCTATCTGTAAAAAGACTATTTTGCTATTGTATAAGGCAGGAACAGGTGTGAAATCTAAAAATTTTACTATAGTAATTAAAAAAACATGTACCTCTCATTTCGAGAAATACATGTTTCATTAAATTATAATAGTGGGGATAAGAGCCGACAGGTTGACTCGTATATTTTCATAAAAATCGGGCGCTTTAAAAATCGGGAATGTTCCAGCTGGGTGGAATGCTGAAGATCCTTCTCAAAATCTGTTACAAGCTGCTCTACGCTGTCTGTTTTATAAAGAAAGGCGTTGACCTCAAAATTCAAGTGAAAGCTTCTCATATCCATATTTGACGTTCCTATGGATGCCAGTTCCTGATCGACAATCATGACCTTACTATGTAAGAAACCTTCATTATAACGATAAATTTTTACACCCGCTTCTAACAACTCCGGATAATAGGATTGAGACGCATAAAAAACGATCTTTTTATCCGGTCGATTGGGAACGAGCAGTTTCACGTCAACCCCGCTGAGAGCTGCCGTTTTAATCGCTGAGAGAATATCGGTATCCGGAATAAAATAGGGGGAGGCAATCCAGATTGACTGCTGTGCTGAGGTCATGAGAGAAAAGAACAGCATTTTAATGGTCTCCCATTCCGTATCCGGTCCACCCGCAACGAGCTGAACTCCCCCTTTATTTTCAATGATGTATTCAGGGGATAAGTAGGCAGGCTTCAGCAAAGCTTTTCCCGTCATATAATACCAATCCTGCAGAAAAATCGTCTGAAGACTTCGCACCGCTTCACCACGAACATATAAATGGGTATCACGCCAATTCCCGTAATACTTGTTCCGTCCGATATATTCATCCCCGATATTTAATCCACCTGCAAACCCTATTTTTCCATCTACCACAACAATTTTTCGGTGGTTACGAAAATTAATTTTATTGTTCAGAAATGGCAGTTTAACCGGAGAAAAAGGAACCATTTCCACACCTGCACGCTTCAGTTCCTCTTTAAAACCATTAGAAAGCTCCCAGCTTCCCACTGCATCATAAAGAAAACGAACTTCAACACCATTATTCGCCTTTTCTACCAGAACATCCTTAAATTCATTCCCTAATTGATCATCTCTAACAATATAAAATTCTAAATGAATATGGTGTTCCGCCTGTTTCAGCTCTTCCAGCATAGCAGGAAAACTCTCGGAACCATTTGTTAAAACCCTTGTATCCGTATGAAATGAAATAGGAGAATGTCCAAGCCTCTGAGCCAGTCGAAAGGATTGTCGCTGATAGTCCCCCAATTCATTGAGCTCTCTCTGATTTAAAAATCGACTGCCCTCTACCTGCCTGAACGCTCTCAGATCCAATTCAGCCTTTTGCTTAAACATTTTACGTTTACGAAAGTTCTGACCGAAAAAAAGATAAAAGAAAAAACCAACACCCGGGAAAGCGGCCAGAACAAGCAGCCAATTTAAGGTCTGACTGGGATTGCGATTCTCAATAAAAATTAAAAAAGAAATAAATACGACGGAAATGGATATAAAAATAGAATAAGCCGTAACAATCCAACTTCCCCAGAATTCGGTTACGATATAAAGAAAACCTACGACCATAATCAAGAATACGAAAAGTTGAATACGTTTAAACATAGATAGACCTTCCTTAACTGTTATAAAGTGAAACTTCCATCAGGAGGTCATAAGCAGAATCTCCTCCACGGCCAAAGTACGGCCACTCCGGGTATTCTGCTTATGCCGTCGGGCCTAAACGGTCGCCTCCGCTTTTCTTTTGGCCAGCTGCGGCTCCCAGGTCAACGCGGATATAAGCCTAAGCCATTCCGTGGCCAAAAACATGCCACTTCATGTCTTCGGCTTATCCCGCATGACCTAAACGGTCGCCTCCGCTTTTCTTGTTAATTTAATTCTTCTACGATTTTAGCTGGAATATTGTTTCAGATTAATTGACTCACACTTCTAATCTAATGTAATTTTTCAATAAAGACAAGTCTCATACATCCTTATCACTATACTCAGGGAGTTTTTCTTTTATCTCCCTCCCACCCCATATATATTTTAGAACCAAAAAAAAGACATTCCAATATTTTTGGAATGTCTTTGAACCTCTATAACGTAGGGAAATGGGTTTTGATTTGTTCCAATGCACTTTGCTCATAAATCTGATTCCCGTATTCACTTAACCGGTGAATAGTCATACTGCTTTCCTCACTATATTCGAGCATATGGCTAATGACATCTTCCTGTTCATCATCGTCCAGCAAATCATCTTTGAACTGAATAAACAAATAGTAGGCCTGATCATAGTGATAAAGTTCATCATGAAATACAAATGAATCACGGATGGAATGACCTAACTGTATGACGTTTTCAATATCGGTAAACTTCAGAACAATGGAAAATTCCTCCTGATCATCCTCGTTTTCCTCATCCTGATCCTCTGTTTCTGTCTGCTCACCATTCAAAAAGTGGCCTTTATCTAATAATGATTCCATTTTATCATCTATTGGTAAATCCAATAATTTTCCTTCATCAGTTGGAAGCTCAAGCTTGTGGCCATCCTTGGATAACTGGGCCTTCGTAACAATAATCTCAAGGCCTTTATCCATTGCCTGTACTTGAATCCATAATGGACCATCTACAGTAAATTCTTCCTGCTCATTCACCTCATCCATCATTTCCCAGAAGAGCTGTTCACTTTTTTCCCGGTTATACCAGACATCTTCACGATCAAAACCGCGATCCTCTATATCCATATAGGAGATGTAAAACTTGACTGTGTTTTCATTAATACGCTCGATTTCCATTTTAAAACTCTCCCTTCTGGTTTTCATTTATCAATTGAAGGGAAAACTAACCCCTTAAAATAAACTACTTTTGTTATATTTTATGATAAAACTAAATAAAATGAAAATTATATTGCTCGTTCTTTAAAAAAACAAACGTGAGTCCATATATCTAAACTTTACAAACTAGTTACCCTGCATTTGAAAAGCTAAACATCATGCTCCTTATATGCTAAGGTTTGATTTATCATTTTACCGCATTTCACTCTATTTGTCACCTGTTTGGGGAGGTATTATCCATGGAATTTTTAGATTTTGAATTCATTAAGTCCATTATCGCAATCATAGGTATTGATTTGGTCCTCGGTGGTGATAACGCCATTGTTATTGCACTTGCAAGTCGTAATCTCCCCTTAAGCCAGCGGAATAAAGCGATTATTTGGGGGACAGGCTTAGCTATATGTATTAGAATCCTTTTAACTGCCGTAGCCCTTTATCTATTACAAATCCCATTTTTACAATTTGTCGGGGGACTTCTTCTGGTTTACATTGCTATCCATTTACTTACAGATGACGGGGACGACCCGGATATTAAGGGAAGTGATAACCTGCTCTCAGCTATCAAAACGATTGTATTTGCAGATGTAGTTATGGGATTTGATAATGTTATTGCGCTTGCAGGCGCATCCGGAGGAAACATCATCCTCGTAATTATTGGTTTACTCATCTCGGTACCTATTATCATCTGGGGAAGCAAAATTATTCTATTTATCATGGAGAAATTCCCTGTATTGGTTTATATTGGAGCAAGTATTCTGGCTTATACAGCAAGTGAGATGATCCTTGGCGAGGAACGATTGCAGCCAATTTTTGAGCAGTTGCGTATACTTCACTATATACTTCCAATCGTAATGATCCTGTTTGTCATTATCACTGGTTATAACGTTGATCAGCGTAAAATCAAAACCGTTAAATAATAAAAGAACCTGAATAAAGAAAAAAGGTCTGATTCTCTTCATATACATGAGTGGCAGATCGCCTCTCATATATATGAATATAAGGAATCGGACCTTTTATTATCATTTCCCTGGTCTTTAATTAATTGACAAGTCTTTGCGCTTCCTTCAGCTGGAATGAACGTACTTTTCGTGGCAGGAATCGACGAATTTCATCTTCGTTATACCCTACCTGGAGTCTCTTTTCATCCATAATAATCGGGCGGCGAAGAAGTCCAGGATTTTTCTGTATTAAATCAATTAAATCCTTCAATGGCAGCTGATCTAAGTCTGCATTTAATTCCTGAAACACTTTTGAACGAGTAGAGATGATTTCATCTGTCCCGTTTTCAGTCATTCTCAGTATCTCCTTGACTTCATCAATCGTCAAAGATTCAGAGAAAATGTTTCGTTCCTTAAATGGAATATCGTGCTCCTCAAGCCAGGTTCTTGCTTTCCGACAAGATGTGCAGCTTGGAGATGTAAATAAAGTTACCATATGTTTCACTCCTTTAAAAGGATTGCTTCCAGAAACAAAATAAGTTTTATTAGATTATAATTAATATAATCTAAAACACTACATACTAAGTATACTACAAAATGATAAATGAGGATAGAGGATATTGGAATTGTTTAAATATTGTTCAATATTTCGCCACTATTATTAGTTATTATTCCCTATTATCCCATCCCCTAAACCAATTTTCAGGGAGAAATAACAAATGTTCATTATCATTCAGGTGGGAGATTTTTTCAATTCGCTAAAAGAATTAATCATCGAGTTCGTCAAAAATATTATCATTTCTGCTCTCATCAAAGGTCAGTACTTTATCAACAGGCTCATAGGATTCACCGTAGAGTTCTTTATCTTTATAGGTATGAATATTTTTATACATCTTTTTCATTTTCTCAAAAATTTCTTCTTCTGTTTCATGCTCAGGGGACCAATAAAGAATTTCCATTTCATTTATTTCATTCGTTGCCAATGACCGTCTTGTATAGCCTATCGATCTTGCATGCCGGAATCCTTCTTTTTGATAAAAATGCAGTCGCTTTTCTGTATCCGTATCTTCATAATCAATGGGTTCCACTTCCAAAATAATGGGCTTCTCCTTTTCTTTCAGCTTATCCATCAATTGATGCCCTATTCCTTTTCCTCTGGAAGCACTGGAAACATAGACGTAATCAATAAAAATGAAGGTGTCAAACTCCGCATACATCATAACATGATGCTCACCCTCATCCTTATAATAGACATCTCCTTTTTCTTCAAGAAGTCTTTCCATATGCTCCTTTGATTTCATTTCCTCAACGGGAAAGTACTTACTAAGTTTTTCATACCAGTTCATAAATCTACTCCTTCTCCTTTTGTCCTTTTTTATTATAACGAAACCTTTAGTAAAAGTGAAATATTTCCGGGATCATCCGAAAAATATTTCAGACTTTTCAAACGGATGCTGATAGCATACAATGAACTATAAAGATGACTGTAGGAGGGTCGGAAATTATGGGTTTCTTTATTTTAGAGTTATCATTATTAGGGATTTTAATCATTGGATTAACCGCTTTCTCTGCTGTTATTGTTCAATTTTCCGGTGAAAGGCTATTTGGTCGAAAAACAAAAAATCACTATTCCTCACAGTCTCACTCCATCCAATCAAACTGGAAACAGGTTGGCGGAAAGCCTCAAACTTGATTCATTAATAATAAAAAAGGACACTTCCTGAGCAGAAGTGTCCTTTTTTATTAATTAATCTAGTGGGGTATAATCCACATTCTTTGTATACTTATTTGATGGGTTCCACAGAAGGAATTCCTGAACCCCACCTTCATTCAGCGCTCTAATTTGGGCTTCCACTTCAGCCTTCCCATATTGGGTTGGTGCACCTGAATATAACCATGGTGCTTCAAAGTCCTGAATCCACGGTCTTGAAACAGGGGAATTCTCAAGTTCACCCAAGCGTTCATTTTCCACTTTTACATATTCCTTAACCAGCTTGTAAGGTTCCTTGTCAGGGAAAGGAATATCAAAATAACTGGTCCAATGACTTGGATAGATCATGGAGGAAATGACATCGACATTGCTAGAAATCTTGGAAAAGTTCTGTCCAATTCCAGGAGCTTCCGGAATTGTTGCAGAATAACCAAAAATATCTACAGATACGTCAACATTATAATAGGCCAATTCCTCTTTGGCATAGGATACAAAATCCGTAACTGCTTTGACACGCTTTTGGACATTATTCATGTCTAAATCTGAATAATCTCCTTCACTGTATTGAAGTGTATCATCACGCTTTTCAAAACCTTCCGGAAAACGTACATAATCAAATTGAATATCCTTAAACCCTGCTTCAGCTGCCATTTTGGCAATTTCGAGGTTATATTCCCAAACTTCTTTCATGAATGGATTAACAAAGGCTTCTTCTCTTCCATTCTTCCAAATTGATCCATTTTCTTTAAAGGATAATTCCGGTCTTTTTTCAGCCAGTCTCGTATCTTTAAATACCACGATACGCGCAATCGGATATACCCCTTCTTTTTCCAGCGTTTCAAGTGTACTTCTTAAATCACTGATATAATTCTTACCAATATCTGAATATGGCGAGTCCTTACCAGGATCGAAAGTTAGATCTCCATAGTCGTCTTTAATGTCAATAACCATGGAATTCAGTTCTGTTTGATTAACCAGATTCAGCAGTTCTTCAAAACGGCTTCCTCCTGCAGAAGGTCCTGTTACATAGATCCCCCTTACAGCTTCCGGATACTCAAATTGAAGACCCGAGTCGTACAGGAACCGTGCAATCGGCTCCTCAGGAAGGGAACGCTGCTTCAATTGTACTTGATATGAATCATGAATTTTTGCAGTAAATGATTGTTCTTCTTCCCCATTCACGATGAGTTGTGGGAAAAAGGAAAGCATCAGAGTTACAATAGCCATCAAAAGAAACTTTCCCGGTTGCAGCAGGTGTCCGGCCAAATCATCCCTGCTGCCATTGAATTCCTCTCCTGATAAATTCACCCCAAGCGGATGGATGTCGGTTCTTGCCTTCTCTCTTCTTGGTTTATTCAATTTGATCAAACTCCCATTTTTTATTGTATATCTATATTATATTAGAAGTTTGTTTTATTTTGTTGGCTTTTTTTAATTTTCTCCGGGAAAAATATTTTATTCACCTGTTGACAAGGCCCAAAATGACTTCCTTGTTTATGGCTGAATTCGAAGGTGCCCTCATATGATTGGTTACAGTCCCACAACAGTTTTAATATCCAGACAAAAAAATCCCTGTTATTGTTCACAATAACAGGGATTTACCTCTTATTACACTTTCTACATGTAAAAGAAACATTCATATTATTTATTTTCAGATTCTCTCTTATACTTTTCGAATTCAGTTGGAGTGCATCTTACCCAGTGTCCTGGTGTGATTTCTCTAAATTCAAATTCCTCATCTTGATTATGAATGGATGGATCATATTCCACTCGTTTACGGCCACGCTCATAATCAGGGTCTGGAAGAGGAATCGCTGAAAGCAAAGATTTTGTATATGGATGAAGCGGATTACGGTACAGTTCGTCACTATCCGCCAATTCAACCATATGACCAAAATACATTACCCCAATTCGGTCACTTATATATTTTACCATGGAGAGGTCATGGGCAATAAATAAATAGGTTAAATTATGGTCATCCTGCAATTGCTTCAAAAGATTTACAACCTGAGCCTGAATGGATACATCAAGAGCTGAGATTGGCTCATCGGCAATAATAAACTCAGGCTTTACTGCGAGCGCCCGTGCAATACCAATTCTCTGACGCTGCCCTCCACTAAACTCGTGGGGGAAACGGCTGGCATGCTCTTTGTTTAATCCTACTGTTTCCAGTAACTCCTGTACTCTTTCTTTACGTTCCTTTTCATTTTTCGCAAGACCATGAACATCGATTCCCTCTGCAATAATATCCTGCACATTCATACGGGAATTCAAGGATGCATAAGGGTCCTGGAAAATCATTTGCATTTTCCGATTAAACTTTTTAAGTTCAGGATTGGATTTCTTTCCATGAACATCTTCGCCATTAAACTTCACCTGACCATCAGTAGCATCGTATAACCGGATGATGGTTCTTCCTGTTGTAGATTTCCCACAACCAGATTCTCCCACCAACCCAAAGGTCTCCCCTTTGTAGATGTCAAATGTTAAACCATCAACGGCTTTTACGACACCCTTACGTCCGACACGGAAATGCTGTTTTAAATCTTTTACTTCAAGTAACTTATCATTCGATGCCATTATTCTTCACCGTCCTTAGCTACACCCGGAATCGTACCTGTACTCGCAATACCGTGCATACGACGTTTGACCGATTCCGGTGGTTCAATATTCGGAGCCTTTTCATGAAGCAACCAGGTAGCAGCATAATGCGTATCTGATACTTTGAACATTGGTGGTTCTAGCTCTTCGTCAATCTTAAGCGCATATTCATTTCGTGGGGCAAATGCATCCCCTTTTGGAGGATCTGTCATGTCCGGTGGTGATCCTGGGATGGCCACTAGGTCAAGGCCATCATTATCCAATGTCGGCATGGAACCAAGTAATCCCCAGGTGTATGGGTGCTTTGGATTATAGAAAATCTCATCAGCTGTACCAATTTCCACAATCTTACCTGCATACATAACAGCCACACGGTCAGCCACATTTGCTACAACACCTAAATCGTGAGTAATAAAAATAATGGAGCTATCCGTTTTGCGCTGAATATCCTTCATTAATTCCAGGATCTGTGCCTGAATGGTAACGTCTAGTGCTGTTGTTGGTTCGTCGGCTATTAGCAGCTTTGGATCACACGCTAATGCAATAGCAATGACGACACGCTGACGCATACCACCGGAAAACTGGTGAGGATACTGTTTTATCCGGGTATTTGCATCCGGGATTCCAACCAGTTCAAGTAATTCTATCGCTCTCTCTCTTGCTTTAGCCCGGCTCATATTCTGGTGTTTAACGAGGGGCTCCATAATTTGAGTTCCTACTTTCATTGTAGGGTTTAAGGAAGTCATAGGGTCCTGGAAAATCATTGAAATATCCTGCCCACGAAGCTTCTGCATATCTTTCTCGGATTTCTGGACAAGATCTTCTCCCTCAAGAAGAATTTGTCCATCTTTCACATATCCCTGTGGCTTAGGGAGAAGCTGCATCAATGCTTTTGTTGTAACAGATTTACCTGAACCTGATTCACCAACAATTGCTAGGGTTTCTCCTTTTTTTACATCAAAGCTGACACCACGAACAGCCTGTACTTCTCCACTAAACGTATCAAAGGAAACTTTAAGGTCTTTTACCTCTAGTAACTTATCCATAATTAAACACCTACCTTTCTATTTATGCATCTTAGGATCGAATGCGTCTCTAAATCCGTCACCTAAAATATTAAAGGCAATCATAATAACAGAAATGAGAATCGCCGGGAATATTAGTAAAAATGGATATTGTCTTAATGAATCAAATCCTGTGTTAATTAACGTACCAAGTGAAGCCTCAGGTGGAACAATTCCAAGACCGATAAAACTTAGAAAGGCTTCAAAGAAAATCGCATTTGGAATAGTAAACATCGTATTGATGATAATGATTCCACTTATATTCGGCATTAAGTGTTTCGAAATGATTCTTCGGTCAGGTGTCCCCAAGGTTCGGGCTGCCAGTATAAATTCCTGTGTTTTCAGCTTGAGTATTTCTCCCCGGACAATACGGGCCATACCTGTCCACCCAGTGATGGTCAGGGCAATGGTAATCGATAATACCCCTGGCTGAAGCACAACAGTCATTAAGAGAATAACAACAAGGTTTGGAATTCCTGTTAATATTTCAATAATACGCTGCAGAACATCGTCAATACGTCCGCCAAAGTAACCGGAAATCCCACCGTAGCCGACACCAATTAACAGGTCAATGGTAGCGGCTAAAAAGGCAATATACAGGGAAATACGTGTACCCTGCCAGATTCGGGTCCATTGGTCACGTCCCAGTTCATCCGTACCTAACCAGAAATAGGTATCTTCCATTCCTTTTGCTTCATAGGGATGAAAAGTTCCTGATACGGAGGCGGAATCCTCACTTCCATCTCCTTCGTTAATGACCTCAATGTCCATAAATTCTTCTTTATTACCAAAGCGTTGAATAGCTTTCTGTGATGCCTCTTCAACGGTGTCCCCTTCAAATGTCCTTTCAAAGGTACCATCAAAGCCCAACCAGCTAATATTCTCCAAGCCGGGTACACGTGCCGGCATCTTGGAAACGGACAGGTCCTGATCGTTATACCCATATTCATTCATACCAGGGCCAACGAAACTCATAATAATTATCGCAAGCAAAACAAATAGGGAAAGCATGGCTGGTATGTTTTTAAACAATGTCCTTCTTGCATCCTGCCAGAAGGTTCTGCTTTCTCTCGAGATTTTTTCACTTGTGTCTTCTGTTCTTTCTATGGGTTCAAATAAATCTTCTGGCAAATTATTTTCATTGTATTGGTTATTTTGATCATTAGCCATTATTTCTCCCCTCCTGACAGTCGGATTCTAGGGTCGATAATTCCATATAGGAGGTCGATTACCAGGATGATCACCACAAATAATACGGAATAGAACAAAGTCGTTCCCATAATTGTCGGATAATCATTTACCATAATTGAGTTAACAAATTGTTCACCAATACCTGGAATAGCAAATATTTCTTCAATAACAAGTGTACCTGTAATTAAACCTACTGCCATAGGTCCAATTACTGTAATTAATGGTATTAGTGCGTTTCTCAGTCCATGTTTAAACACAACGCCTGCCTGAGTTACACCCTTTGCTCTGGCTGTTGTAATATAATCGGACCCCAATACTTCGAGCATTTCTGTTCGCGTAAAACGCGCTGAAATCGCCATAGGGAAAATCATTAGCGCTATGACCGGGAGAACATGATACTCAAGACCACCTTTCCACAGCGCTACCGGGAACCAGCCTAATTTAACCGCAAATACATACTGCAGAAGTCCTGCAAATACGAAGGAAGGAATGGATGTTCCTAGCACGGCAATAATAGTAGAAGTAAAGTCAAGTACTCCATTGTGGAAAATCGCAGCTATCAAGCCAAGTAAAATCCCTAAAATCACACCTACTACAAGTGACTCTGCACCTAATATTGCTGATGGCCCTATTCTGTCGGCCAGAATCTGGGTGACTGGCG
This sequence comes from Virgibacillus sp. MSP4-1, assembly GCF_010092505.1. Classification (NCBI taxonomy): domain Bacteria; kingdom Bacillati; phylum Bacillota; class Bacilli; order Caryophanales; family Bacillaceae; genus Virgibacillus; species Virgibacillus sp. MSP4-1. The sequence continues at coordinate 276,159 of NZ_CP048021.1, read as the reverse complement.
TAGAGTCAAACTTATAAGAAAGGCCTAAATCTAATTGTACAAGTCCAACCAGATAATTGACGTATTGTACAGGAACGGGGTCGTTCAGACCGTATTTTTCAAGAACAATCTCCTGCTGTTCTTCAGATAGTTTATTTTCAGCGCTCAGCGGACTACCAGGCAAAATCTTCATTAAGAAGAACGTAATGGATGCAATGATAAATAAAGTAATTAACATATAGACAATCCGCTTCAGTAAAAAACGTCCCATTTCCTACACCTCCTGAAAAGTTTATCGAATTTTGTTGTAAGTTGACTGAAAGTTTTTTATTGCGAAAAAACTCTCTAACAATGGAAAAGAGAGTATACGCCACCTTAATGGTCTATATACTCTCCTTCCAATCTTAAGCTAGCCTATTCGATTAAGATTAATGATTAATCTTATTCAGCAGCAACAGCTTCTGCCCACTTATACTCATAAGTTGGTCCAAAGGAATTGCTGTAAACATTCTTAATCTTAGGACTAATTAGCTGAGCTCGTGCACTCTGATAAACCGGTGCAATGGCTGCATCTTCAAATAGAATCTTTTCAGCTTCTAAGAAAGCTTCCATACGAGCTACCATGTCAGTAGTATTCTTTGTTGATTCTACAAGCTTATCATACTCTTCATTGGAATAACCCATCTTATTGTTTCCACCATCAGTTAACCAGAGGTTTAACCATGTATATGGATCCATGTAGTCAGGGCCCCAACCAGCAAACTGGATATCATAATCCATGTTTGTATCAGCATCTAAACGCTGCTCGAATGGCACTTGAACTAAAGTAAGATCCAATCCTGGAAGATTACTTTCAAGCTCATTAACGATAAATTCGTTCATGGATTTAGCTGTCTCACTGTCTCCAGCTAAGAATTCAAGTTCAACAGTATCTGTACCTAACTCTTCAAGACCTTTCTCCCAGTATTCCTTAGCTTTTTCAGGATCATAGGTTACAAGATCACCATTGATACTGCGGAAATCTTCTCCTGTTTCAGGGTGCTGATAGAAGTCTTTAGGCACAAGACCATTCGCTACCATTGAACCGTTGTTCAGGATTGTATCAACAATGCCCTGCTTATCAAACGCTCTTGAAATCGCACGACGAACATTCACATTTGCCAGAGCTTCATTACGAGTCTGGTTCATCTTCAGGTAGAAGACGGTCATTTCAGGTGTTACTGTGTAATCATCATGAGTAGAATATTGGTCAACCAGATCAGAGGATAGACCAGCTCTATCTGCTTCACCTTCCTCATATAAGTTTACAGCAGTTTGCGGATCTTTAACAACCTGATATGTCTGCTTTTCAAGTTTTACTGTCTCAGCATCCCAGTATTCAGGGTTTTTGTTTAGCTCCCAGGAACTGGCTGTGCTTTCCCAGTTATCCAATGTGAATGGACCGTTAAACAGCAACGTATCTGTACTTGTTGCATAAGCGTCCCCTTGTTCTTCAACAAAGTCTTTATTTAACGGCAGGAATGTACCGAAAGTTGCTAATGATTCGAAGTATGGTGTTGGGTTGGCAAGTTCTACAACTAATTTGTAGTCTCCATCAGCGCTTACACCAAGCTCTTCAACTGGTACATCGCCTTTATTTACCTCTGTAGCATTCTTAATTACGCCACCCATCATGTATGGGCCATACTCAGATCCAGTGTCAGGATTTACAGCACGTCTCCATGCATAAACGAAATCGTGAGCTGTAACAGGATCACCATTGGACCATTTTGCATCTTCACGCAATTCAAAGGTCCAGGTTAACCCGTCTTCACTAACGGTATGATCTTTTGCAATACCTTCTACAATTTCTCCATCCTTAACACGATAAAGACCTTCCATCGTTGCACCTAAGAATTGAAATGCAAATTCATCAGTAGCCATAGAAGAGTCCATTGTTGGAATCGTGTCACCATTAAGTAAGTTAAACACTTGTTCTACTTCTTCTGAAGAACCTTCTTCTGATGAGTCCTGACTGTCATCTGCTGCGTCGTCTGAAGTGTCTCCACCATCATCTCCACCAGAACATGCAGCCAGGAATAGACTTAGTACCAGACCAAGTACTAAGAGCAGTGACCATTTTGACTTTTTCATGGTTTAAATGACCTCCCCTTAAGATTTAATTTTCTAAATTTTTTGTAGATGAATGATCTACGCTTAGAATTATACAAGTTTTCTAAACATTTTGCATCAACTTTTTTATATAAAATTATAAATTTGTTGATATTATTACTTTTGGATAACAAAAAATAGGACTATTTGCCTATTATTATTACAGCAAACTAACTTTTAATATTGCTGAAAATTTTGTCAAATGAATAAAAATTTAGGAATGCTTTATATATGAACGAGATTTTTATTTTTATACAATATTTATTCAGTTGTTAGTAAAGGCGGAATATTTCGTTAATTATGGCCGATATACTTTTATTGTTTATTCAGGTTCAGAGCATGGTATAATAATAAGCAGTTTTAAAATTAAAAAAGGTGTTCGATTATGTACATAATAAAAAATAAATGGTTCTTCCTATTCATCAATATCCTTATTACTGTTTTTGTCTATTTCTACAATGTTCCTCAGGGGCATTCCCTGAAATATTTAATTAACAGCCTGTTTTATGTCAGTTTTCCTTATATCATGCTATCTCTTATTCTCTACATAACCAGGGAACGTTTTTTCGACGGAATAACGTTCGGGTTTCGGAGGTTCTGGGCTGAAATGTCAAAGAAGGATTATATGGAGGAATGGAAGGAACGACCTCTTCCATCTGAAAAGATTAGTATTCGATTTTTAAAGGCCCTTTCCTTTCAGGCTCTCAGTTTATTCATTTTAATGATTCTGTTGATTTTCATCTATTATATGTAACCGTTGTATTTCAAAACTATGTACAGACGTTGCAAATGCTGATTGATAACGTTAAATACATTTTGATTAATGCAGCGTTTACTCTTTTTTGCGGGTCTTATGTATATAATGGTTTGAATATAGCTCTTCCATATAACGATCCCCGGATTTAGAAAAACGGAGGTTCTGCGTCGGCCCTTTTCCCCATGAATGATAAACAGTAACAGATGGCTTTAAATCGTGTTCTTTTGCAAACTTCTTTAAGGTATGAAGTGTATGGTTTAACTTACCAAGGTTTCCATTCATAACCTTTTCCAGATAAGGAATTTTCTTTAAACGCCAGTCCTTCACTTGCTTCAGATTCAGTCTTTCCATCTTGACCAGAAGATCAACTGGAGAAGCATACCCTTTTTCCTGTATTAACTCTCCTGCATGTCTCCTTACTTGTTGTTCGATTTTTTTCCTGCTCATTTTTTATATCCTCCTCATTCTCCAATCCACTTGATTTTCATTGTACATTACTGTTCTACCTTACTGTAAATCTAAAAACTCCCTTTCTCATATTCAAAATGATGCAGATAACCATATCATCAATGTTCTCACAAATATAAAAAATTTATAAGGATGTGGACACTATGAATAAGATCTGCAAATCGCGCACCAAATCGAAAGAATTAATGATTTTGGAATACCTGAATAAGCGCAAACAATTAGCCCGAAAAGACAAGCAGCATTACTCTAATTTAAAAAAAGGTTATGAAGGAGAGGTGATATTTGATTCCTATACCGAAAGACTGCAATGTGAATGCCTGATTTTAAATGATCTTCTTCTTGAAATAAACAATGCTACCTTTCAAATTGATTCTCTCATCATAATTCCGGAGAAAATCTATTTTTATGAAGTGAAAAACCATGAGGGTGATTATTATTATGAATCTGACAGGCTATTCAAGAAACCCCAATTTGAGATTACCAACCCGCTCCACCAATTGAGCAGAAGTGAATCTCTGCTCCGTCAATTGTTCCTCACTCTTGGCTTCAAACCCCAAATTGATTCATCTGTTGTCTTTATCAATTCAAACTTCACCTTATATCAGGCTCCGATGGATAAACCAATAATTTTTCAAAATCAGGTTAATAAACATTTAAATGACTTAAGTTTAAGAACACAACCCTCTAAATTAAACAATAGGCATAAAAAGCTGGCCGAACAATTACTATCCATGCATATAACTGATCCAGTATTCGAAAGGTTGCCAACGTACAATTATGATGAATTGACAAAGGGTATTACGTGTTCAAATTGTCAATCATTCTCTGTTACCCCTGGCAAAAGGTCATGTATTTGTGAAAACTGCGGATATAAAGAATCTGTTGCAAGTGCAGTTGTCCGGAATGTTGAGGAGTTCAAAATTCTTTTTCCAAACCAAAAAGTTACCACAAATATTATTTATGATTGGTGTAAGATCATAAAGTCAAAGAGAGGAATAAGGGAAATTCTGATAAGTAACTATAAGAAAATCGGTGAACATCGATGGTCTTATTTTAAATAAAAATGAGTAATGACGGTCCTTCAAATAATTGAAGGACTTTTTTGTGCACATTTGATTGGAATCCAGGCTGAATCTGCCGTGATGCACTCGCTCTCGGCTCTTTCACTCATCCCCTTACCCTGAATCTGCCGTGACTCACTCGTTCTCGGCTCTTTCACCCGTCCCTCACCTTGAATCTGCCGTGATACACTCGCTCTCGGTTCTTTCACTCGTTCCCTCCCCTGAATCTGCCGTGACTCACTCGCTCTCGGCTCTTTCACCACTTCCATCACCTTGAATCTGCCGTGATACACTCGCTCTCGGTTTTTTCACTCATTCCCTCACCTTGAATCTGCCGTGATACACTTGTTCTCGGTTTTTTCACTCATTCCCTCACCTTGAATCTGCCGTGATGCACTCGCTCTCGGCTCTTTCACTCATCCCCTTACCCTGAATCTGCCGTGACTCACTCGTTCTCTGCTCTTTCACCCGTTCCATCACCTTGAATCTGCCGTGATATACTCGTTCTCGGCTTTTTCACCCGTCCCTCACCTTGAATCTGCCGTGATACACTCGCTCTCGGCTCTTTCACTCATCCCCTTACCCTGAATCTGCCGTGACTCACTCGTTCTCGGCTCTTTCACCCGTTCCATCACCTTGAATCTGCCGTGATATACTCGTTCTCGGCTTTTTCACCCGTCCCTCACCTTGAATCTGCCGTGATACACTTGTTCTCGGCTCTTTCACTCGCATTGTCTCATCCAAATCGATTATGATCTCACCTTTTCCCAATCACTTCCCCCCAAATCACACCATCACCCTAACTTCCACCTTGCATTCCTCCTCAAGACTTTATATAATAAGAAACAACTAAATATCATTAGCTGTGAAGAAGGCGCAGTACAATAGCCCGCTGATTTTCAGAGAGCTTGTGGCTGGTGTGAACAAGCATCAAGGCGAATTGGAATTGGACTTTGGAGCTGATTACCGAATGAAGCGATCTTAGCATGTTAAGATAACAAGGGTGGTACCGCGGTTCATCCGTCCCTTATTTTGGGATGTGGTGAATCGCTTTTTTAATGAGAAAATTTTGAGAATGAACAAACTATTGAGGTGATAAAGAATGCAAACCATTTTTTCAGGGATTCAACCAAGCGGATCCCTTACCATCGGGAACTATCTTGGAGCACTTCGGAATTTTGTTGACCTTCAGGAAGAATATGATTGTTATTTTTGTATCGTGGATGAACATGCCATCACGGTGCCTCAGGATCGGCTGAAATTAAGAGAAAATATTCGTTCTTTAGCCGCACTTTATCTTGCTGCCGGGATTGATCCGGAAAAATCAACACTATTTATTCAGTCAGAGGTTTCTGCTCATGCTGAACTTGGCTGGATGCTGCAATGCGTGGCCTATACTGGTGAACTGGAGAGAATGACACAATTTAAGGATAAATCAGAAGGGAAAGAGGCTGTCACTGCCGGGTTGCTAACGTATCCTCCATTGATGGCTGCAGATATTTTATTATATAGCACCCAGCTGGTACCAGTTGGTGATGACCAGAAACAGCATATTGAATTAACCCGGGATTTAGCTGAACGGTTTAACCGTAAATATAATGATATTTTCACCATTCCTGAAGCCCATATTCCAAAGGTTGGAGCACGAGTCATGTCCCTTCAGAATCCTACGAAGAAAATGAGTAAGTCCGATGAAAATCAAAAGGCTACCATCTTTTTACTGGATGATGCAAAGAAAATTGAGAAGAAAATTAAGAGTGCTGTAACAGATTCTATAGGTACAATTGAATATGATAAAGAAAACCGGCCGGGTATCTCCAACCTGCTTATGATCTATTCCAGTTTCACTGGTCAATCCATTGATGAAATCGTGGAAAAATACACCGGTAAAGGTTATGGTGAATTCAAACAGGATCTGGCAGAGGTAGTGATTAATGCCTTGACTCCATTACAGGAACGTTATTATGAGTTAATTGAATCAGACAAGCTGGATGAGGTTCTGGATCTTGGCGCTGATAAAGCTGGATTCAAAGCAGGGAAAATGCTGAAAAAAGCTAAGAAAGCGATGGGCTTAGGCCGATTTCATAAAAAGTAAATGTATTTTAAGCTAAAAAAAGACCGGCTTACGTAAGCCGGTCTTTATCTGTTTATTTTGGCGATCGGTCAATAATAGGCTTGATTCGACGACGAATTCATTGTTCCTGTTTCAAGCTCCCAAAGTTTTTCGAAAAAAGGCTGTCCCTTAGTCATTTTACGGCAGATTTCTTCGTGTGTTTTCGTCCAGCCTTGCCTTAATCCCTCGTACAGCTCCTGCCATGCTTCTTCAAAATCCATTTGCTGAATTCTTCTATAATTTCCCGGAGCCCATTCTGTCAGCCAATAACGTAACTCGGACACATGGGAGGTCTGTCTCATTTGGTCCAGCATCATCATAAGTAGTTGTTTTAATTGTCTTTCCTTCCTTGTTAACCCAATCATCTCATGTGGCGGAAGAGAAAGCGTATGATATTCTTTGACGTATTGTTCGGGTGAAAAGGAATAGGATGCCGGTTCTAACTTTTCAATCATATCGTATACTAGTCGTTCCTGCCTTGGAATAAGGCGGCTTTTGCGTATCGGCAATGAATACCCCATCGTATCAATCGTAACAATTGATTTCCCATCTGTGGCAACAAAGGCATATTCAAGCGGGATACGTTCCTGGTTTTTACGCAGATAGGCCCGTTGATGAACTAAGTCCAACAATTCTTTTGGCAAATCCTGCAGGTCGTTTTCAATGTAATCGTATAATGTTTCTGTTACATAAACTAATGGAACCTGGTCTAAAAGCTCAATACCGTCTTCTTTTCTCCATTCGTGAAAATGGCATACATTATAGCCGTTTTCTTCCCCTTCAAACCAGTTTACCCACACATCATGTAAATACATCATCCAAGACCCTCGCTTTACTATTTCATCCTTTCTATTGTTCATTATGGCCATGTTTGGCATTTTTATTCTATATGAGCCAATCTTTACCTCAGTCGGATGGATAAAAAAAACAACTGCACGTTATAATCAGAACCCCGACGAGAAGCAAATAACTTTCGGGCTTGTCCTTTATAAATATAAGGTAATCGACAAATCCTAATCCGACTGGAATGATATTTAAATAAATAATCAGCGATACTCCGCCGGCTACAGTCAATCCAAACCCAACAAAGAACCAGAAAATCCACATCATTTTTTCTTCCCCCAGGCATGTCCATCTATTCTATATATATGTTCAAATATATAAACTATAACTGGGAAAATATAAGAAATTCCCTTTACTATTGAATGGATAAAAGGTACATTAATAATTAGCAGTTTGTACGTCTTTTATTTTCGAGTTAATGAAGGCTATTTTAAAGGTGAGATAATGATGGATGATAATCGTATAACGAGAAGAAAGTTAAGAAGAAAAAAACGGAATAAATGGATTCTGTTTTCGGTTCTATTGATTTTTTTAAGCATGGCAACGTATGTAACTTATGAATATATAGCTGGCAAAAATGCAGCAATGGAAGACGTCGGAAATGATGAACAAAGTGATAAAAGCAAGCAGTACGAAGAAGAATTTAAAGGAGTCGATGATGGTCTCAAAAAAACCAATGTTCTGCTATTAGGCAGTGACTCCAGAGGGGAAGAAAATGCAAGATCCGATACCATCATGATTGGGCAATATGACCCTGAAAAAGGAACAGCCAAATTAGTATCCATTATGCGCGATAGTTATGTCGACATACCAGGATATGGGTACAAAAAGATTAATGCAGCATTTGGCTTTGGCGGACCTGAACTATTACGCAAAACAATTAAAAGAAATTTCGGCATAGATCTAGAGTATTATGCAATTGTCGACTTTCAGGGGTTTGTAAAAATAGTAAATACCATCGCCCCTGATGGAGTAGAAATCAATGTTGAAAAACATATGTCCCGCCATATCGGGGTTACTCTGGAGCCAGGCCGGCAAACCCTGAATGGTAAGGAATTACTTGGATATGCAAGATACCGCTATAGTGATAGTGACTTTGAACGTGTGGAAAGACAGCAGAAGGTTATGAGGAAATTAAAGGATAAAGTCATTTCGTTTTCGGGTGTATTAAAATTGCCACGCTTAGTCGGAACATTGCAGCCTTATATTAAAACGAATATGGATACCGGGAAGATCATCTCATTAGGAAAAGATTTCCTCCTGAATCCTGTTGATGAGATTGAGACCCTGCGAATCCCCGTTCGTGACAAGGCATGGGATGCCCATCATGAAGGTGTAGGAGATGTTTTAGAGTTTAATGAAGAAGAAATGAGAGGAATCATGCAGGAATTTTTAAATGAAAATACGGACACATAAAAAAATCGGCCCCGGGCCGATTTTTTTACCCCCTGATTGTCCTGCTAACCAGGGGGTTCCTATTATTCACTGTATTTTTTAAAGATTAAAGATACATTATGCCCACCAAAGCCTAACGAGTTCGTCATCACGACATCAACATCTTTTTTAATCGCTTCGTTCGGTACATAATGCAGATCACAGTCAGGATCTTCTGTTTCGTAGTTAATCGTTGGCGGAAGTACACCATCTGTTAAGGCCTTTATCGAAATGATGGATTCTACTGCACCCGCTGAACCTAATAAATGACCTGTCATGGACTTTGTGGAACTGACAGATAAATCGTAGGCATGATCACCGAAAACCGTTTTAACTGCCTGGGTTTCAAACTTATCATTTAATTCTGTACTCGTTCCGTGCGCGTTAATATATTGGATATCTGTTTTATTAAGGTCAGCATTCTCCACTGCCTGTTGCATAGCTCTTGCTGCTCCTTCACCTTCAGGGGCTGGTGCTGTGATATGATAGGCATCCCCTGTTGACCCATACCCAGTAATCTCCGCGTAAATTTTTGCTCCACGTTTTTTAGCAGATTCCAGAGTTTCAAGTACGAGAATTCCGGCACCTTCTCCCATTACAAATCCATTACGGTTTAAATCAAAGGGGCGGCTCGCTGTCTTTGGATCTTCAGTCGTACTTAATGCTTTGGCACTTGAAAAGCCTGCAAATGCCATATTCGTAATTGGGGCCTCTGCACCACCTGTGATCATGTAATCCGCATCTCCCCGCTGGATAACTTTATACGCATCCCCAATGGAGTTCGCCCCTGATGCACAGGCGGTTACTGTACAGGAATTTATCCCTTTGGCGCCAAGTAAAATCGATACCTGTCCGGCAGCCATATCCGGAATCATCATGGGTACAAAAAACGGACTGACTCTTTTGTATCCCCGATTTATAAATTTACGGAATTGTTCCTCATATGTAGCCATTCCGCCAATTCCTGAACCAATCCACACCCCTGTACGGTCTGCGATTTCATCATTAATATCCAGATTCGCATCCTTTACAGCCATCATGGATGATGCAACAGCAAATTGAGTGAAAAGGTCCATTCTTTTGGCATCCTTCTTATCCATATACTCTGCAGGGTCAAAACCTTTCACTTCACCTGCAATTTTAGCAGGAAAATCATCTGGATTCACCCGGGTTACGCCATCAATACCAGATTGACCCTTCTGAATCTGATCCCACATTGTTTCTACATCATTTCCAACGGGAGTAACTGCTCCCATTCCCGTAACCACTACGCGACGATTATCCATGGACTTCACCTTCCTCCTTTTTTCACTTTAACGGTTACCCGCTTTTCTTTGTCCAGCTGCGGCTCCCAGGTCAAGGCGGATATAAGCCAAAGCCATTCCGTGGCGAAAAACATGCCACTCCATGTCTTCGTCTTATCCCGCATGACCTAAACGGTCGCCTCCGCTTTTCTTTTATCCAGCTGCGGCTCCCAGGTCAAGGCGGATATAAGCCAAAGCCATTCCGTGGCGAAAAACATGCCACTCCATGTCTTCGTCTTATCCCGCATGACCTAAACGGTCGCCTCCGCTTTTATACCTACCACCTTAAGGCTACGGCTCCCCAGGTTAAACCTCCGCCGAATCCTACGAGGACGACGAGGTCATCTTCTTTTATTTTACCGTTCTTCACATCTTCTGACAAAGCAATTGGTATGGAAGCTGCTGAGGTATTTCCATATTTATGAACAGATTTGGACATTTTTTCCTTCTCAATGCCTAATCTTTCTCTGGCGGTTTCCATGATTCGGATGTTTGCCTGGTGCGGGATTAGGTAGTCTACATCCTCTTTCTTTAAACCGATTTTTTCTACAACATTGACGGCAGATTCACCCATTTGACGAACGGCAAATTTGAAAACTTCCCGGCCATTCATAACAATATATTCGTCCTGATACAGGTGATCTCCTCCACTTCCATCAGATCCTAATTCAAACGATAGAATTCCTTTACCATCTTCTACAGGGCCGACAACCGCTGCACCTGCTCCATCACCAAACAATACGCATGTATTGCGGTCCTCCCAATTCGTGATTTTCGAAAGTTTCTCCACACCAATCACAAGTACATTCTGATATACACCTGAATTAATAAACTGCTGGGCTGTGGCTAATCCATACATAAATCCTGAACAGGCTGCACTAATATCCATAGCTGCTGCCTTCTTGGCCCCAAACCGCTCTTGTAAGCGGCACGCAACCGATGGAAAAGGCTGATCTGGCGTTACGGTTGCAACCAGAATCAAATCAAGTTCTTCTCCGCTAATTCCTGCATCGTTAAGCGCATTTTCTGCTGCACGATAGGCCATATCAGATGTATCCATATCATCATCTGCTATACGTCTTTCCTCGATACCTGTACGAGTACGGATCCACTCATCACTGGTATCTACAATTTTCTCCATGTCTTCATTCGTCACCACTTTTTCCGGTACAAAATGACCGATTCCTATTAATCCTGCATTCATATATTCATCCCCTTAAAAGGTTTTCCACTTTCTTTGTCCAGCTACGGCTCCTAGGTCAAAACGGATATAAGCCAAAGCCCTTCCGCGGCCTAAACCATGCCTCTCCATGTCTTCGGCTTATCCCGCATGACCTGATCAGTCGCCTGCGCTTTTCTTTGTCCAGCTACGGCTCCTAGGTCAATCCAGTCTTTACTACTTATTATTATGACCTGGTATTAATTTTAATGTAAAAAAAATCATTTTTCAAGTACTTGAAAAATGATAACGTGGGGGCTCCTTTTGTCAGGGAACCTTTCCTTCTAATTCATCTGATTGGGCAGGTTTCCGGTTTCTTTGTATTGATGAATAGCTTCAGCTACATCCTTCCTTACATGCTTCGGCACTTCATCACTGTACGTTCCCATTGTGATCACATCATCACGAAAGTCAAAATTCATAACTTTTGATGGGAGTTCGCCTTTGTTAAATTTTTTGGCTATAATGGGATATAATCGGTCAACATGCTGTACAGTACTCGTAAGAACTGTTGATTCACCCATATCAATCAAGTCAGAAATATAACCGATGGCATATATATTTGACTCCTTTGCCTCATTGACAATAGGCACACTAAACCCGTCCCCAGTTGGATAAATGACATCGATATTCGCTTCCTTCAGAGTCTGAAATCGATTGAGAGCCTGTTCAGAACTATCCCAATGATTGACCATGCGAATCTCTACATTCACTTCCGGATTTTGATATTTTACCCCTTCATAGAAACCATCAATTTCCGGCTGCCACTCAAAGGCTCCCAGTACTCCAACATTATTGGTTTCAGTCATAGCTCCTGCTACCATTCCGGCAAAAAACCCCATTGCATGAGCATTAAATTTAATACTGGTGATATTTTCGCTATATGTATCGCCATTAAAATAGACGAACTGTATATCCGGATAATCCTGATCAATGGCCGAAAAATACTGTCCGTAGCTGCTGCTATGTCCAAAAATTAAATTTACACCCTTATTGGCAAAAGTCTCAACGGCCTCATTGACTTTCATTTGCGTGTTGACCCCTTCTTTAAAATAAACATTGGTATCCATATTCTCCTGAATGTTTAAAAGACCTAAATATCCTTTCTTTCCCCATGTCTGATCATGTATGGAACCTTCCACCAGCAATCCGGCGTTTTGAATATTTCCGGTCTCTAAAACATTTGAACAGCCTGTTAATAAAAGGAAAATGATAATGATTAAAGCTCCTATTTTTTTCACGCTGCTGCACTCCCAATTCTGTCTCTATTTCAGATATATGAACAAACAATTTGTAAAGTCTTTACGTATCTCTTTAGTTTACCCATAAATGGAGTTATTTCAAACGATAATAGATATCTTTCCATTGTTCGATATGGTTTAAGACTTTCTGGACAGCCTGATCACTTGAGAATGTAGAAACCTTTCTCTTCCCAAGACAAAAACCATCCGTATCCTCCTGATAAGTAAAATGTAACAAATTTTCCTTATTCTTTTCCTGTGTTAAATCATAAACGCTTTGAACTAAATCGTCTACAAATAAAACGGTATCATTTTTTGACACTTTTTTAAATTCCTCTTCGCTCATCCAAGGGCCAACTGTTGGGGGAATCAAAATAACAACCTCATTATGAGCCGGATCCTCAACCTTCTTCCTATTTTTTTCTTCCATTAAGATATAGTATTCTCCTTTTGGAAGACAGGAATTTACAATTTCATTCATTTCTGAAGGTGACTTTTGAAAAGATATAACAACGGTTCGGCTATCTCCAACAGTAAACTCCCGGGGATTATTTTTCCAGGTGAACCGTGCATTCCGTCCAATTAAACTATATAAAAATTCCTGCTGTGGATCTGTGATTTCACCCACACCAATAACCTCTATACCTTCATTTATAAACTTTTCAACAAAATGATACTCCTTCCAATCAAAGCAATTGAACACCACGACATTCAATGATCCCCCCCCTTTCCTAAATGAAAGATTCTTTATTTTTAAAGGTCTCTTTGGTAAACTAAGAACAGAATGATATAAACGAGGTGAAACCATGCGAATTATTTTAACCTTTATCTGGAGTATACTATTAAGCTCGACCGTTGTTTATGTAGTCTCAAACATGGCTGCAATCAGTTTTAATTTCAATGCAGCTCTCGTTTTAGCCGTTGTGTTCACAATCGTTGTTTCGATTTTAGGAGATGGTATTTTAACGGAAGATACCATCTAACTAATGGAACGAAATCATTCCGTTGCACCATATGGTAAAGTGAGGGTCAGATTAAGGCAAGTACGTGATTGTGGAGAAATCAGTTATGGAGCAGACGATTTCTCTTCCCTTCTTGCTGATCTGACCCTTCTTCTTTGTTTTCTCTTAAATCAAAGCTGCCTTAGATTAAAACCATGGCAATACACTGAGGGCTGTCAGTGCTGCCAGAGGCAATACCAGTCTGCTGAAGCGTGGACGGTACCCGTATCCATAGTAACCATAAGGCGGGTAGAATCCGTACCAGCCCCATTGTCTCTGGTTAGCTATTTGGGAATCCTGATGGATAGATATATCATCTGAGCCCACTGGAACTGCAAGGATGACATTTTCTGCGTCCACGTCCACAATGATGCCATCAAATTGACGCCCGTCTGATGTTTCCGCCATTACATACTTATTCATATGCGACTTGCATAACGAATAGAAATCCTGATGATGATGTTGAGTTTTGTGCACTTCTATCCCTCCTTCTCTACATCAATAGTCTATTCGTTCCATATGTGTCACGTTCCATAGCTATTGATAAAAAAGAGTGAAGTTTTTTTATAAATCATAGAGGGATTCGTGCCTGTCAGCCGTCCATCTTATATATAAGAAACAAAACAGTAGGAGGTACATACATGAATGATATACTCATCCTTTTGGAATATCTGTTTTTAGGAATTTTTCAAGGATTTACAGAGCCCATACCCGTATCCTCAAGTGGACATCTGGTACTGTTGCGCCACCTGATGGGACTGAACAACTTAAACATTACCTTTGAAGGCTTTTTAAACTTTGGTTCCCTGCTGGCCGTTTTACTGATTTATCGGAAGGATATTGTAAGACTGACCACAAATAGTGTCAGTTATCTCATCAACCGGGATAAAGAAAAAGCCAGCGACTTCCGCTTTGTCTTATTCTTAATCATTGCAACTATTCCAGCCGGGATCTTAGGTGTCCTTTTGGAAGATTGGATCAGTGCTACTTTTAGCGATAAGATTCGTATGGTTGGTGTTACCCTGTTTATAACAGGTATTGCCCTCTGGATTATCCGAAATTTGCGGGGACATAAGGGAGAGGCTGAAATCACTGTTAAAGATGCGATTATAATTGGACTGGCTCAGGCTATTTCACTTATGCCTGGGATTAGCCGTTCAGGAGCAACCATTGTCGGCGCCATGCTCTTAGGCTTAAAACAGGACACAGCCCTGCGTTTTTCATTTCTACTTTATATACCTGTCAGTTTAGGCACCATGATTTTTTCCGTCTCAGATATGATGGATAAACCTGGGGATGTATTATGGATTCCTTCCCTGATTGCACTGATTGGGGCCTTAATTGCTACTTATTTTGCCTTAATCTGGTTTATGAATATCATGAAAAGTGGAAATCTGAAATACTTTGCCTGGTATTGTTTTGCCGTTGCGCTCGTCATTTTCTTTGTCTTAGCATAAGGTTTCTTTTTGCCCGCTTCCGTCAAATAGAGCGGGCTTGTGGCTAAAAATGCTTAGATCAAAAAAGATCTAAGCATTTTTTTTAGTTTTTATTGGTCTTTTCTGCCTTCTTCTCGGCTCTTTCTCTTTTTAGCTTTTCACGCCATTCTTTGGGTATATATACACAGTACGGTTCATGCTCCATATAATCTCCTGTTACAGCATAGGCTCTTGAGCGGGAGCCGCCACAAACATGTCTGAATTCACAGACCCCGCACTTTCCTTTATAGCTGTCAGGATTACGCAGGTTCTTAAATACTTCCGATTCACGATAGATTTTATGCAATGGAGTTTCTTTAACATTCCCTGCTTTTATGGGAAGCAATCCACTTGGGTAAACATCCCCCGTATGGGAAACAAACGCAAATCCATTTCCGTCGTTCACGCCTTTAGGTGCACGTCCCAGACCATCAATCATACCTGTTTTTCCCTGATTCAGGGCGTCTTCATAGAAAATATGTTCTTTATCACTCATACTGCGATTTTCCCGCATTTTATTCTGAATCACCACACGACGATAATGCTGAGCAGCCGTTGTTTTGATATCAAAAGGCACTCGCTTGGACAGTTTGTAAAGCCATTGCAATACCTTTTCATGCTCTGCAGCGGAAATCATATCATTCATTTGGCCTCTGCCGGTCGGAACAAGGAAAAATACACTCCATAAGACACAGTTCAGGTTTTCCACCATTTCTGCCATTTCCTCCAGGTGATCCACATTATATCTGGAGATAACCGTATTAATTTGAAGAGGCATCTCCAGTTCATGTAAATAGGAAATGGCATTCATCGTTAAATCAAAAGATCCTGTCGTCCCTCTGAAATAATCATGAATGTCCGCATTAGGTCCATCAATACTGAAAGCCCAGCGTGAAAGCCCTGCATCTTTGGCCTTTTGCATAGCTTCCTTTGTAACGTTCGGCGTTGCAGATGGAGTCATGGAAACCCGTACCCCTTTCTGAACAGCGTACTCAGCAATATCGAATACATCCCTGCGTTCCAATGGATCTCCACCCGTGAATACTAGCATTGGATTTCCCATTTCGTCATGAATCTCATCAATAAGTTTCTTTCCCTGTTCAAATGTTAATTCCCTCGGATCCCGTCTATATTGAGCCTCTGCACGGCAATGCAGACACTTTAACTGACATGCCCTTGTTAATTCCCATATGACAATAAAAGGATTTTCATCATAGTTTTGTGGAAACATTCCTTACACCCCCATATATTTTCTACCTTTATACTATAGGAGCTCCTCGCTACTAAGTTGTGACAATCATCACAAAACCACTGAATAGCGTGTTGCGATTCCGCTGCATATGGTGATTGACAAAACAGGAAGTAATTTTATCAAATTTATGAATTTTTCTTTGCATCTTGGTATTTGCATGATTAGAATAAGACATAGAGATAAGTATAAGGATGAGATGATCTATGAAAGATGAACAGAAAATTATTCAAATGTTTCAGCAGTTGCCTTTATTTAAACATTTAACGGATCAGGAGCTTTATTCTGTGGTCACCCTGGCCGTGACCAGACAATATAAAAAAGGGATGCACGTATTTATGCAGGGCGACCCTGTGGAAAATGTGTACTTCTTACATAAGGGAAGAGTGAAGGTATACAAAACCGATATTAATGGAAAAGAGCAGATTGTTAATATCTTAAAACCTGGCGATATGTTCCCTCATCAGGGCTTTTTTCGAAAGGGAGATTATCCGGCACATACAGAGGTTACAGAAGAAGCTGTCATTACCCACATTCCCATTACTTCCTTTGAGAACTTTTTGATACAGAATCCGGAAATCACTATAAAACTGTTCCGTGTTCTGGGAGACATTATCGTTGATTTACAAAATCGTCTTGAAGAAAAATTACTTCATAACACTCATGGGCAGGTTGTATTGCTGCTGGTTCGACTGGCAAAATTGCATGGAGGACAGGAAGATCTTGACGGTTGGGTGCAGCTAAATACGGTATTCACTAATCGTGAGCTTGCAAACATGATAGGGTCAAGCAGGGAGACGGTTAATCGGATTATTGCAAAATTGAAAAAGAAAGATATCCTTAAAATGAACGATCACTACATGGCTCTTGATGTTGAAGGGTTAGAGAACGAACTTATTTAATGGTGAATTGACCATTGTCTAATTAAAAAAATGGCTGTTTCCTCATCGGAAACAGCCGTTTTTTAATCCGGAATCCCTAATGCAATTTTCGCATAACGGGACATATAATCCTTGGACCATGGTGGACTCCAAACAATGTTGACCACCGAATCCTTTACTTCAGGAATATCTGAAAGAACCCGTTTTACGTCCTGCTCAATATGACCAGCAAGTGGACATCCCATTGCCGTTAAGGTCATTGTAACTGTGCAGATCCCTTCCTCATCCAAATCAACACCATAAACCAGTCCTAAATTTACAATGTCAATTCCCAGTTCCGGGTCAATGACGTTCTCAAGGGCTCCCATTAAATTTTCTTCCAATTCTTTTTCCATTTGTAAAGTCCCCCCTTTTTTATTTAAATGAAAAGGTTGTTACTCATAGTATAAAACAAATAACAGCAAAGACAAAATGATATTTATCACACATCATTATAAATATTTCTCAAACCAATTTACAGCAGCAAGAATGGCAGCTCTGCTGACTTTATGTCCTCTGTTCTTTTCCGGAATAAAATGCAGCCTTTCTTTATCCTGATATTGTTCAAGAGCCTGATGATAAAAGCTTTCCGAATGCTTAAATGGAACAGTGGGGTCCTGATCCCCATGCCAGAAAAGCAAAGGCCGATTGTTCAGTTTATCCATATGCTGCGATAAATCGATCGGTTCTAATGACTGAATCTGCTTCTGTAATTCCACTTCACTAAAAGGCAGATTCGTCCCGTTTTTTTCCACCTGATTGATAGTATATTGCGCCATTTCCATGGTTTTTGGTGACCCCATAAGGACAGCTGCTGCTTTGATCCACGAAAATTGCGTTAACGCTGAACTAGTTGTGATTCCGCCCATACTGGTTCCAGCCAGACCAAACCTCTGATCCTTTATCAGGCCGCGCTTTTCCATATCATTTTTTAAAATGGTCATTTCTTTAAGATTCTGCTTTACAACATTCCAGAATTCCAACTCCATTTCAAAGGGTGTTTTTCCTGAAGCGCGTTCCCCATGTTCAAGACAGTCAGGCAACAAGACCCGATATCCTTTTTTAGCCAATAAGTAGGCAAAGGGCAGATTATTCTCCTTAGCACTCGTAAAACCATGAATATATGTAACGACTGGTAAAGGGGAATGCTGATCTGCGTCATTCACTACATGTAAAACGGGTATATCCTGTATCATCTCATCCTTAATTTTGATCAAATCGATCCCCTCTTTCTATGTGCTCAATATCATTAATGTAACAGAATCGATGACTGAAGAAAAGCTAAGGGGATTGGGAAATCAATTTCTATTTTTTAAGGAAACAAATAAGTAATTGGCACATCATCAGCATATCCAGCTCTGAAATCAGAATATTTAATAAAGGGCGAAAAATCATCTGAAATATCCTTTACACAACTGAACAATCCATATAAACTAAATATCATCGAGGTGAGAACTTATGAGTAAACATTTAATCGCATTAGATCTTGATGGTACCTTACTTTCTGATGATAAGGTGATTCGCAGCAAAACAAAAGATACTCTGCGACAGGCAATCGAGAAAGGCCACATTGTAGTGATTGCAACAGGACGACCTCAGCGTGCAAGCATCCAATATTATAACGAGCTTGGTCTTAATACCCCAATGGTGAATATGAACGGTGCACTTGTTCATCATCCTAAAGATCAAAACTGGGATGTGGTTCATTCTCCTATGTCCATTCGTACAGCTCAGTCCATTGT
The DNA here is from genome assembly GCF_010092505.1 of Virgibacillus sp. MSP4-1. NCBI lineage: Bacteria > Bacillati > Bacillota > Bacilli > Caryophanales > Bacillaceae > Virgibacillus > Virgibacillus sp. MSP4-1. The sequence goes on along the minus strand of NZ_CP048021.1, from coordinate 257,202 downwards.
CCAGACATCTTATGATTTTAATGTACCAAACGTCATGGCTGAAATACGTGATCATGTCTATTTAGACAAACATGATGAAGAAATTATGGAAATTTTCCATGCTGACTTTAAGGAATACCCTGTTACTGTCGGCAGTCTGAAAAATACATTGGAAGAAGATCCTACATCCCTTTTAATTTCACCAAGAGAGGATCATATTTCCGAATTGCGCAGTCATCTGGATGAGAAACATGCTTCCGTGATTGACCATCGGAAATGGGGAGCTCCATGGCATATTATTGAGATTGTCCGCTCAGGCTTAAGTAAAGCTGTCGGTTTAAAAAAGATTGCCCATTATTATAATATACCGAAAGAACGGATTATTGCATTTGGTGATGAAGACAATGATTTGGAAATGATTGATTATGCGGGGATAGGCGTTGCGATGGGCAATGGTATTGATGAACTGAAGTCCATTGCCAATTACACGGTAAAAACCAATGAAGAAGAGGGAATTGCCCAATTTCTTGATGAGTTTTTAAGGACTGTAAAATAACCAGACCATTCTTCTGTCCAGCTGCGGCGGCTTCCAGACCTGAACAGTCGCCTCCGCTTTTCTTTGTCCAGCTGCGGCTCCTAGGTCAAGGCGGATATAAGCCAAAGCCATTCCGTGGCCAAAACCACGCCACTTCATGTCTTCATCTTATCCCACATGACCTGAACAGTCGCCTCCGCTTTTCTTTGTCCAGCTGCGGCTCCTAGGTCAAGGCGGATATAAGCCAAAGCCATTCCGTGGCCAAAACCACGCCACTTCATGTCTTCGTCTTATCCCGCATGACCTGAACAGTCGCCTCCGCTTTTCTGATTTCCATTAATATACTCTCATATCAAGGGGAGAAACTCACACACTAAGCTTGAACACTTCTTAAGGTGTTCAGGCTTTTTTAGTGCCATCTGAGGGGGATCATGCCTTGAGTAAACGAAGCAAATCCAAACGTTTTGTTTCACAGGGAGCTAAGGCAGTTCAGAAGCACGATGAACGTTTTCCTTATCGGGAACGATTTACCGAGGCTGAAAGAAAACGTGATGAAGCCGATAACCAGACGTTGGGGGGAGTGTAACGATGGCAAACCGGTTAATGGAACAAGCCAGAAATGCCGTTAATCGTTTAACCAATGGACAAATGAACCAGCAGCAGAAGCAGAAAGAAGCACAGGTTGCCCGTAACGTTATTCAATCTGCTTATAACGAGTCTGACCCTCAAGAAAAACAACAGCTGCAGCAATTGGAGCAGCAAATTGATCAGCACTTAAAATAAGTGAATGATTTCAGTCCGGCATAGTCCTCTATGCCGGACATTTTTATGTTAAACAATAATAAATGTTTGGTTTTTAATTCTATAACATCGTTTTCTTATCCATTTTTTATAAAAAATTTCGTAAAAAAATCGTAAATTTTGTTGTTTCCTTACGAATCATTCTATATAATTATCTTTGAAGTTGAAAATTTGCAAATATTACAAAGGGGGAGCAATTAGGATGAAGAAAATTTTAGGCTTTGGATTCATCTTGGCACTGGTACTTGTACTTGCTGCATGTGGGGGTTCTGATGATACCAGCGGGAATGGTGACGGGGAGTCTTTGAACCCGGATAAACTGGTAATGGGATTTGTGCCTTCACAGGACTCGGGAGAAATTGCTGAAACCGCACAGCCTTTAGCAGACAAATTAGGGGAAATTATTGGTAAGGAAGTAGAAGCAACAACCATGACCAGCTATAGTGCTCTTGTTGAGGCTTTAGGGAACGATGAAGCACATATCGGTTTCCTTCCAGCATTCGGATATGTTTTAGCTTCCAACGAATATGATGTAGACGTGCTATTAAAGTCTGAACGTCATGGCAGTGCTACATACCATGCTCAATACCTGGTAAGAGCTGATTCTCCTGTAGAGAACCTGAAAGACCTTGAAAAGCATGCGAGTGACATGACATGGGCTTATGGAGATGCTTCTTCTACATCAGGGTATTTATTCCCGGCTTCACAGCTGATGAATATGTTTGATATTGAAGATACAACAGCCCTTCAGGAAGAATTCTTTGGAGGAGTACTGCAATCAGGCGGGCATGACAACAGTGCAGTAGCCGTTCTGGATGGTGACGCTGATATTGCTACAACCTTTGATGATGTTCGGGATACTATGCAAGAAGACTATCCAAACATTAAGGACGATTTAAAAGTGATCGGGACTACAGAGGAGATTCCTAACGATACAATCACTGTTCCAGCTTCTTTAGATGACGAACTTACCAAGGAAATTGAAGAAGCTTTCCTCAGCTTTAATGAGGATGAAGAAATGATTAAGATTATGAATGAAGTTTATAACTGGGATGCCATTATTGAAGCAGAGGATTCCGACTATGATATCGTTCGTGAAACTTATAATAACTTAGGCGGAAACGTTGGACTGGATTAAGAGATAAGTCGTCAATATACAGAAATGTTCCATAAGTAGGGAGAAGAAACCAGCTTCTCCCTATTTTTTAAAGGAAGAAAGGGAGATCGCATGATTACATTCAAAGACGTTTCACTTGTCTATCCCAATGGGACACAAGGTTTAAAAAATATCAACGTTGAAATTAATGAAGGGGAATTTGTGGTTATTGTTGGTTTGTCGGGAGCCGGTAAGTCTACTTTTATTCGCAGCATCAACCGGATGGTAACACCAACCAATGGGGAGTTACTCGTAAATAATGAGGATATTATACCTAAAAAAGGTAAAGATCTTCGTAATTTACGGACAAGCATAGGAATGATATTTCAAAATTATAACCTGGTCAATCGTTCCAGTGTGATCAAAAATACCATTAGCGGCCGACTGGGTCATACTGGTACACTTAGAAGTATTTTTAACCTCTATCCAAAAGAAGACAAGAAGTTAGCCTACGATAACCTGAAGCGTGTTCATATGGAAGAAAAGGTTTATAACCGTGCGGATGAACTAAGTGGAGGTCAGCAGCAGCGAGTCAGTATTGCCCGGGTTCTAACTCAGGAACCATCCATTATTCTGGCCGATGAACCTGTTGCCAGTCTTGATCCGCCTACTTCCCACCAGGTTATGACCTATTTAAGAAGAGTAAATAAAGAGGATAACATTACGACAATTGTTAATCTGCACTTTATCGATATGGCAATGGAATATGCCGACCGGATTATTGGCATGCGGGATGGTGAAATCGTATTTGACGGCCCAGTCAGTGAAGTTGAGGAAAAAACATTTGAACAAATCTATAATCGCCCTATTAGGGAAGAAGATTTGAGAGGAAGTGAAGAAGATGCCTCAGCTTCAACAGAATAAGCCAGAAACGAATGACAGTAAGAAAAACGTGTATTCCATCTACCCTAAAAAGGTGAAAATGCAAATTTCCGTGATTTTTGCGATTGTCTTCGGGATTTATCTTTATAGCCTGCGTGAAACAGAGGCTGATTTTTTAGAATTCTTTTCAGAGTTAAATCTCGTAATCGAAAAGCTTTTTCGGATGTTTCCACCGGAATGGAGCTACATTCAGGCAGCCTTTGATCCACTCATTGAGACCATTCAAATTGCAGTAGTTGCAACAACATTCTCTGTAATTATCTGTATTCCAATGAGTCTATTATCAGCAAATACCATTGTAAAAAATAAGTATCTTTATCAAACCTTCCGTAACATCATGAACATTTTACGTACCATGCCCGATATTCTATTGGCAACGATATTCGTCAGTTTTTTCGGTGTTGGGATTGTTCCTGGTATTTTAGCCCTAACGATTTTTTCATTAGGACTGCTGGCTAAACTCTTAAGTGAAACAATTGAAACGATTGACCCCAGACAGATGGAAGCCATAAGGTCAACAGGAGGAAATATCATACAGGTGATCTGGTATGGTGTCGTTCCTCAGGTGCTGCCAAACTTTATCTCTTATGGATTATACGTATTTGAACTCAACGTACGTGCCTCCCTTGTCCTTGGTTTTGTAGGTGCTGGAGGCATTGGTTCGATTATTGATACACAGCTGAATTTCATGGCCTATCAAAAAGTGATGGCTATACTAATTCTGTTACTCGTGGCCGTTATTGTGATTGAAACCATTAGTAACGCGCTGAGAAGGAGAGTTGTATGATGGATAGAGAAGAATTCAAGTTACCACCCAAGCCTAAAAACACACAGAAACGGGTTCGCAATCTCATCATCGCTCTCATTTTGGCCATTATCTACTATTGGGCCTTCTCAGGAGTTGCCAATCGTATTGAATGGTCCTTTATGGATAAATTGTCGGAAAACTTATCGAGAATTGTTCCCCGACTTGCAAACCCTGACTGGGCTGAATTAGGTAAAGTATCAGAACTAATTCTGGAAACCGTATTTATTGCTTATGCAGGGACTTTAATTGCAGCTGTATTGGCGGTTCCTTTTGGCTTCTGGGCGGCTAAAAATATGGTGAAATCACCGATATGGAATACAGCCGGAAAGTGGTTCTTAATTCTGGACCGTACATTCCCGGAATTAATTCTGGCCATTTTCTTTGTTATTTCCGTAGGACCCGGGGCTTTTGCAGGTGTTCTTACCATTGGCTTAACCTCCTTTGGTATGCTCGGTAAGCTCTATGCAGAAGTCATTGAGAGCATTGACATGGACATAGTGGAAGCCATGGAGGCAAATGGGGCAAACAAAGCTCAGATTTTATTTTATGCTATTTTTCCACAGGTCTTACCTGAATTTTTATCTTTTGCGCTCTACCGTTTCGAAGTCGATATCCGGGCTTCTACCGTACTTGGGCTCGTTGGTGCGGGAGGTATTGGTACCTTAATCGTTCTAACCGCTGCCAACAGGGACTGGGAGCAGCTGGGACTTATTATCATCTCGATTATCGTCGTTGTTATGATCATCGATTACATCAGCTCGAAAATAAGAAAACGTCTGGTATAATATCCTTAACAGGTATGGATCAGGAAAGATTCCATACCTGTTTTGTAGTATCAAAATCACACTTTAGGAACCCTGAATCCTCAAATCTGAAATGCTGCAGGACAGGACTATCCATATCCGTAAAATTTCCTCTTTACATTTCTGAAAATTCAACCTATCATATGGATAACATTCTATGAAGAAGGGGACTTAACATGTTTGTTTTAAAAAATCAGGAATTTATCCAGCGCGATGATGCAAAAACGGACATTGAAGATCGGGGGTATACGTTCGGGGATGGGGTTTATGAAGTCATCCGAGTATATAATGGTGCGTTTTTTATGCTGAAGGAGCATTTGGATCGTCTTCAGTTCAGTTTAACCGAGACAGCTATTCCCTACGATACTGACAGTGAAGACCTGGGAACACTGCTGAATCAGTTAGTATCAAAAAACCAAATTAAAAACGGTGCCATTTACCTTCAAATTACGAGAGGGATTGCCCCACGGAGCCATCCATACCCTAAACAAACACCACCACAGCTTTATGCGTACCCGATTCCGGTATCAAGCCCTGTGGATGCACAACAAAATGGCGTAAGTGTGACTTTATTGGAGGATAAACGCTGGCTGAGATGTGATATTAAAAGCCTCAATCTTCTCTATAATGTCATGGCTAAACAGCAGGCAAAGGAAAATGGCTACTTTGAAGCCTTGCTTTATCGTGATGAAGCCCATATAACAGAAGGATCCTCCTCCAACTTTTTTGCTGTTAAGGACGGGACAGTCATCACCCACCCTGCCAACAACTACATTTTAAATGGGATTACCCGCTTAGCAGTCTTACAGGTCTGCGATCAGCTTGGGATTCCATTAAAAGAAAAAGAACTGCGCATTCGTGATCTGGAAAGTATAGATGAGGCTTTTCTCGCTTCTACCACTTCAGAAGTGGTGCCAATAACGGAGATTGATCAGCAAAAGGTCGGGGACGGAAAATCCGGTGAAATCACCAGTCGTATTCTGGAAGGATTTAAGGAATTGATCAAACAGGCTGACGTATAATGTCAGCCTGTGTTCATAGTGCCGGCAGAAACCACTGATAATAGTGGAAGCCCCAGTAAATCATCAGAATCCCTGTTATTACGGCACTGCCTGTCCAAATGGTGCGCCTATGATGGTGTTCTTTAAATTTTATATAGATAATAATCGCAGGAAAAATAAGAAAGACAAACAGGGAGCAAATGGAAAAGGCAAACAAGCCTGCCCCTGCCAGAAAATAACTTGTCATCAGGCTAAATGATCCCAAAATTGTAAATATCGGAACCACTAAAAAAAGTGGTGTCATGAACAGGAAGAAATACGTTCGATAGGGATACATGTTTATAAACTCTTCCAGCTCTGCTGATGATAACCAGTTCATTAATGACACCCGCTTGTTTCTGCTCCATTCGACTACACTGGTCCCTATTTTCTTCATATTGCTTTGAATGGCATCCATTATTTCACCCCTTCTCCATCAAACATACATTCCTCTTTATACAAATTTTTAAACCCTAACATTTCCCTATTTACGCTATTTCTATTTAAAAAACCTGCTTTTTACTGGTACCACGTTTATAAATGATGCCTATGGTCTACCCTATTCTTAACATAAAAATTTAATGAACCTTGTCTTATTATCTTTTTCTATCTTTGTTTTCATGCTAATATAAAGGAAGAAAGTCAGGGAGGGATAAAAAATGGGCGTATTAGTAGAAAGTACTCCAAATCCAAATGCAATGAAATTTACAGCAAAAGAAGCGATTTTTTCAGGTGAAGGCAGTATCTCTGTCATGCCTGGACAAACGAGTGAATATGAAATTCTGAATGAGCTAATGACGCTTGACGGTGTAGATAACGTCTTTGGCTACAAAAACTTTATTACGGTCAACAAAACCTTTGACTCAGAATGGGATCAGCTTACACCAAAGGTTGAAGAAGTATTGGAAAACTATGGCTATTAAAGGTCAGCAGGAACCACTCTCAGCAAGTAAAGCCACAATAAAGGACAAGCAGTCTGTCTGAAATGATAGAAGCGGAAGCACATGATAAGTGCTTCCGCTTTTTTAGAAATAATAAGGGCCTAAGAATAGTACATAAAATAAGAACTGTAAGCCTATAAAATAGCTGTACTTCCCTATAAGTCCCCAATCCCTTTTAACAAGTAGAATACTTACAAGGGAAAGAAGTGAAAACCCAAGAATAAAAACCAGATCATTTCCAGGAAAGGATATATAACCGGGAGCCATGGCATAAGCATTATCCGGGAATAAATGGTTTCGAAGCAGAAGAGCTCCCAGCGTATATACAATCACACCTCCATAGAAAACTTTCGGGTTCTGCTCAAGGCCATCCCGATTCCCCTTCCATCGATAATAAAGAGCTGTCACTCCAAAGTACAGAACAGGAATCAGAATCAGTATTAAAACTAAGTAAAGAATAAAAGCTGCTGTTGAAAGATCACCAATACTAATCCCAAAGGCAATTAGGTATTCATTCAGTGAACGATGGTTTGTTTTTTCAATCATATTAGGGTGACTTGACGACATCAACAGCTGATACTCACTTCCATCCATTCTGTCCTTCCATCCAATGGCTTCTCCCCCGATAAAAAATGGACGAGAGGTTAATGAATAAGTATTGCTTCTCCTTTCAACTTTCAGGTTTTGGTCCGGACCTAACTTCATGTGATAAGCATTCATTGCCTGTTCATCATTCGTATCCGTAAAAGTAAAACCGGCACTTCTAAATAATACTTCCAGTGTACCCTCCTCATCTGTCCTTAATTGAAATTGTGAAATTTCCTGTAAGGGCGTTTGAGTAACGGGATCTTTCGGTTCAAGTTCCACTAACTCAATTTCAGGCTGATCTGTATCCACTGAACTATAGAAAAAATAAAAATCCTTATTCTGCTTGCTTTGCGTTTCAGCAGAGACAGCCAGATGAAGCTTATCCTTCCCGGCAGTAAATACCATTTCATTCATCCTGTTACTCATCCCTACATCGACAGTAGTTTGAGTAAACTCTGTATAGGATTTTTCCTGCTCCTGGTATTTAAAAATCGATAAGATCCCTTCATTTAAATCGCTAGTATAGACCAGAACATAAGGCCCTGATACCTGGATTTCTTCAAATGGATGGGATGCCGAAAAGATTTTCTTTTTCTCTTCCGTCTTTAGATTGAACTGAAAAACATTTTGTCCCTGTGAGTAATAAATGATACCCTCCTCACCTCTGTGAAAGATTTCAGCCTCATCTATTCCTTCACCTGTTTTCCCATTTATAATCGAGCCTTCATCAAAATAATAGACGCGATCCCCATATACATAAAAGCTATCCACACGTTCACGATCAACAGGGATGACGTCTTCTCCTTTTTTTGAAAAGTCAGTGTCATAGCTCACGTGATGAATCGATCCATCACGAAGAAAGTAAAGATCCATCCCACTTTTATCCGCCTCAACCTGCGGATCATGAAAGCCATCCATTTTAGCTACCTCAAGCCCTCTGCTCCATCCTTCTGCTGGCGGGGCAGTAAAACGTTGCAGATTCGTTACAAATAATAAAATAAAACCGGTAAGTATGATGAGAAAAGGGATGATCCAGAATAGTTTTTGTCTTAAGCCCTTCATTGTATGATCTCCTACCTTCTATTTCAAACAAATTTTCAAAACATTCTTACCTATTTTAACACAAAAAAGTTTCATTGCAGCAGACAGAAAATAAAAAAAGGAGATGCCAAAGTACGTGGCTCTCCTTTTCATTCCTTACCCTTACCATTATTTTTTACCGTTAATAGAAAACGATACTTTCTTAACGAATGGATTGTTCTCATTAGAAGGCTGATGGACAGGTTCAGGGAGCAGCATAACCGTCGCTGTATAATCTCCTGGTTCTGCTTCCTTAAACTCCCATGACTGTTCCCAGGTTTTTGTTTCTCCAGGCTCAATCTCATCATCAACGATGGCTTGTGTAAACATTCTGCCTTCTGAATAACGGTAAACAACCTCATCTGATTTTTTGGATTTTACGATAACTTCATATTGCTGGCCCGATGGAAAGGAAATCTTCACCTGCTCGTCCGTGGGATTGGTCAATTCCATCTGAAACGTTATTTGATTGTCCGTTTTTTCTGATGTTACATCATACGCCAATTTTTTTAACAACGCTAACCCGTCTCCCTCATTCTTCTGTTTATCCTGATCAGCTGGTAAAGAGTCAGCCTGGGTCTGGTCATCCTCATCCACCGAACCGGATGTGCCACACCCAAAAAGAATTACGAGGAGCATAATACCTGATATCACGATTAAATATTTTTTCACCTGAAAAACCCGCCTTTTTGGAAGACTGTCACTTACACAAATAGACGAACTTCATCCAAAAGTGTTACAGATTTATACGACCTTTTCATCTTCCTTCCTGAAAAATCCAAAGATCCCCGTTGTCTGAACAATATTGGTAAACGCATTTGGATCTACATCACGAATAATATTTTCCAAGTCATACAGCTCATAACGCGTAATGACCATGATAAGCATATTTTTATCCTCTTTTGTAAAAGCTCCTTTGGCAGGAAGTGTAGTAATTCCACGCACCATTTTCGCATGAATGGCCTTTTCAAGTTCATCGGCCTTAGTCGTAATAATCATGGCTGTAAGCTTTTCGTGACGTGTATGAATAGCATCAATAAATCTGGTTGTGACATACAAAGTAACCAATGTATAAAGAGCTTTTTCCGGATCATAAAGATAGCCTGCCATTAAAATAATAAACCCGTTCATGATTAGGAAATACACACCTATTGGCCGATCTTTCATTTTGGAAAGAATCATGGCAATGACGTCCATTCCCCCGGTCGAGGCACCCCATTTAAGGGTAATTCCTATGCCTATAGCTGCCAGAATCCCTCCAAATACAGCATTAAGCAGAATATCATCAGCAAGATTCTGAAGCGGGATAACCTCCAGAAAAAATGTCGTACAGGCAACAGAAATGGCACTGTATACGGTGAAGCCCCTTCCTACTTTAAACCAGCCAAGTATGGTCACCGGAATGTTTAACACAAACAGAAGAATACCGGTTGAAATATCAATTCCGATAAAATCTTTAAACACACTGGATAGGATTTGGGCAAAGCCGGTAAAGCCACTGGCATAAACATTGGCCTCAATTAAAAACAAGTTTAAGGAAAGAGCATTTAGTAAGGCTCCAATAATAACAATAATAAAACGTTTTGCTTCAAATATAAACAACGTCTTCACCTCTTTTCCAGCATTCATAGCTACCGTCTATTCTAGTGAACCCTTCCGTTTTTTTAAAGCCATGGAATGAACATGAATTTGTATGATATACATTGACGAATGGCCGTTTCCAATATACACTAAGGTACAAATAATACCATAAAATATAGTGGGTGAAAATATGAACGTGAAAATTATTACAGATTCTGCTTGTGATTTACCAAATGACTATTATAAAGATTATGATATTGATATGGTCCCGTTAACCGTCCATGTAAATGATCAGGATTACCGTGATGTGAAAGACATTGAGTCAAAAACGGTTTATGATGCCATGAAAAAAGGTGCAGTACCTAAAACATCACAGGCCTCTCCCGAAAACTTTCTTCAGGTGTTTTCTACTTATGTTGAACAAAGCCAGCCTGTTGTGTATGTCGGCTTTTCATCAGAGCTTTCCGGAACCTTTCAAAGTGCCAAAATTGCACAGCAGCAAATCCTTGAAGAACACCCTGATGCTGAGGTTTTTGTTGAAGACACCAAATGTGCATCTCTTGGTCAAGGGTTAGTTGTATTGAAAGCTGCCCAGATGGCTGAAAATGGTGAAGCTGCCGAAGACATCATTAAGTCCGTCCAGTTTCATGCAGGTCATATGGAACACATCTTTACAGTTGATAACCTGGAATACTTACAGCGCGGTGGACGCGTAAGTAAAGCTGCTGCTTTTTTCGGAGGACTTTTAAATATTAAGCCTCTTCTCCATGTTGAAGAAGGCCAGCTCGTCCCTCTGGAAAAAATACGCGGAGCTAAAAAGGCTAAAGTATTAAAGCGTATGTTTGAAGTGATGGAGGAACGAGGGAATGAAATCCATCAACAGACGATTGCTATTAGTCATGGAGACGATTTGGAAACAGCCGAAAAGCTTGCCTCAATCATTAAAGAAAAATATCAGCCTGAGAAAATTCTTATAGGTGATATTGGATCAGCGATTGGAGCCCATGCAGGTCCTGGAACTATTTCATTATTTTTCTTAAATGATCTTTACAAATAATCTACCCTACTTCATGACTCTTAACACTTATTTTATAAGATGTTAGAAACTTCCTCCCTTACTGAAGAAATTACCACGCATGAATTCTTTTATATCGCCTTTTATCAACGATTTGTGTGATAGAATATGGAATTGAAGGTGATGAAAGAAACATCATGATGAAACAAAGGGAGGAATTATTTATGCGTTTGAAAGATCTTATAGTAGAGTATCATAATGAAAAAAAAGAATGGCCGGAATCACCAAACAGCCTGCTGGATTTCTGCCAGTATAAATACAATAAAGGCGAAATCCCCGCAACCGCCTATCGAAACCTGTTCTTCCAATTACATAAAGAAGGAGCAACATCTGCACATTAGCAGAAAAGCGTAGGCGACCGGGTTAGGAGCCGCAGCTGGACAATAGAAAAGCGTAGGCGACCGGTTAGGCCCGACGGCATAAGCAGAAGACTATGAAAAAGGCTTAAATCTCTTATTGAGAGATTTAAGCCTTTTTCATGTTAACATAGATTTTACCTAAACTTTACCCAAATAATGAAACCCCATATGGAAGACGGCCGAAGCCGAGAACAAGGGCAAGAATAAAGGCAATGACAAATTGGGTCCACCAGGATTTTGCCGCCCCGCCTTTTTGTTTCCTCACTGCAATGGCCTCCATGGCAATAATCACCCATAATCCGGCAATAGCCTTAATGATTAATTCTCCACTCATGCTTCCATAATTAGCGAATAAATCCCCACCTGAATACAGGATAAGTAAATAATCCAAACGCAAAATCATGTGCAGAATTTTTGCCGGCTTTTCTTTTCCGGATTGATTGGAAAAAGCCAGTACAATCGCAAACAGAATGAGGGCCAGAACCCACGCTGTAATATGTAAATGTGTCACATTCTCTCCTCCTTACAAAGTCATTCATTGTCTATCATATCATCTTTTTGTCCAATCTGCTAATTCATTCAGATAATTCATTATAATATCCTGAATAAACTGTTATAATGATTATATTCAAAATATTTCACATATTTGTTTGGAGGGATTTTCTTGTCGATCACCAGTACAAATGTCATTGAACAAACTGAAAAATATGGAGCACCTAACTATTCACCACTTCCGATTGTCACGGCTAAAGCAGAAGGAATCTGGGTAGAGGATCCAGAGGGGAATCGCTACTTAGATATGTTAAGTGCTTATTCTGCAGTAAATCAAGGACACAGACATCCAAAAATTATTCAGGCGCTAAAAGACCAGGCGGATCGTGTCACCCTTACCTCCCGTGCCTTTCATAATGATCAGCTTGGACCCTGGCTGGAAAAGGTCTGTAAGCTGACCAATAAAGACATGGCCCTTCCAATGAATACCGGTGCTGAAGCCGTGGAAACAGCCATAAAAGCTGTACGCCGCTGGGGCTATGATGTAAAAGGAATTAAGGAAGATCAAGCAGAAATTATTGCTTGCGAAGGCAACTTCCATGGCCGTACAATGACCGCTGTTTCTCTTTCTTCTGAAGCGGAGTATCAACGAGGATTTGGGCCGGTACTTCCGGGCATTAAGGTCGTTCCATATGGAGACATAGATGCTCTCAAAGAAGCGATTACGGAAAATACGGCTGGATTTTTAATCGAGCCTATCCAGGGAGAGGCCGGGATTGTTGTTCCTCCTGAAGGATTTCTTAAGGAAGCCTATGATTTGTGCAAAGAAGAAAATGTATTATTCGTAGCCGATGAAATTCAGGCAGGTCTTGGACGTACAGGGAAAATGTTTGCCTGCGACTGGGAGGATGTAGAACCTGATGTATATATTTTAGGAAAAGCACTGGGTGGAGGTGTTTTCCCAATCTCTTCCGTCCTGGCAAACGAAGACATACTGGGCGTATTCAAACCAGGCTCACACGGTTCGACGTTTGGGGGAAATCCACTTGCCTGTGCGGTTTCTGTAGCATCACTGGAAGTTATCGAGGAAGAAAAACTTGACGAGCGTTCCCATGAATTAGGAAAGCATCTGAAGCAGGAACTGGAGAGCATCGATAATCCTGTCATTAAAGAAATCCGCGGGAAGGGTCTGTTTATTGGTGTAGAGCTCCATGAGCCTGCCCGTAAGTACTGTGAAGAACTAAAAGAAAAAGGATTGCTATGTAAAGAGACTCATGGCAATGTGATTCGTTTTGCTCCACCACTTACTATAGATAAAAAGAATCTGGACTGGGCCATCGAAAAAGTAAAAGAAGTTTTGTAAGATCATAGAATTCATCCTTAGTTTCAATTCCGTTTTTGTGGAGAGATATTGTAAATAACATATGTAAGCATATCAATTAACATAGAAATTGATATGCTTTTTTCATGGTTATAACAACACTTTTAACGAAACCATAACTAAATTAACAACAAATAAGCTTCACAATAACAGTATAACACCGTTTTTCGTTGCCTTGTATCAGGCTTTAAAACTTTTAAGCTATATTGACCATAACAAAGCCTTCTCTAATTTATCTGTTAGAGCTTAGCAGTATATAAAATACTGCGCAATCACCATCAGTGCCTTGATTGTAGTAGGAATAATATCTGGAGTTATATTGATTGCAGGTGAAGGTGAAGACATAACAGGTTTTATAAGCTTAGGATTCATGCTCACTTTTGCTTCATTGGTGATTGCAGTCTTTGTTACTGTTCTTCAAAGACTTTTACAAGAAGCCATCAATATAAAATCAGAGAATGACTTAATAGTCTGAGGTGGATACCATGGCCATTATAATGAATATTGATGTGATGCTGGCTAAAAGGAAAATGAGCGTAACAGAACTATAGGAGAAGGTTGGAATAACAATGGCTAACCTTTCTATAATGAATAATGGAAAGTCAAAAGCAATTAGACTCTCAACCTTAGAGGCAATTTGCAAAGCATTAGAATGCCACCCTGGAGACGTTTTAGAATATAAAAGTGATGAAGACACACTCAAGAATAAAAGACAGCAAATTTCTTCAACTAGGAGGGCGTTATGAAACAAGAACAACACTAATTTAAAACGTTTTCATCCGAAAGTTGATGTGTCAATCCCACTGTTATATAGCTTTTTCTCCACGTTATCGGAACTACTTAGAGGATTTTTGCGTCTTTTTTTATTTTCCATCTACTCCAGCACAAATTTTTCAGAACACTTAGCTGTCATCTGATTAATTTTTTCAGGATTTGAGGAGATTTCAATTAAAAACACAAGGTGAGACATTGCAATTTTCAGCCCATTCTCAAAGTAAAAAATAAGTACTGCGTCATATTCCAGCTTTTCTTCATATTCCGATAAATCGACCGTGTAAATTTCAATCTTATTTATTGTTGACCAAATATGAATACCCGCAAAATTTCCTGTTAGTGCGTATCCATAGCCATATTCATCTTTCTCATGTCCAATATTTTTAGGATGTTTATGTTCCTCTACGGATAACTTCCAATAATCATCCCCCATATCCGTTTCCTTATGGTGATTAGTAAAAATTACATAGGACTTCTTCTGTAATTGATTAAAACTAAAAGAGGCTGAATCATCAAGTGTGTATGTTTGACTTCCGTACTTAGTATCAACTTTGGGACTTAAGACTCCATTCAATTCCAGTCCTATCATTCCTTCTAAAATATTTAGTTCCTCATCAGATAACCGCTCGCGAAAGATTTTCATAGGTATTCATTCCCCTCCAAGCATTAAATTTTAGACTGATATTTTTCTAAGTCTATAATCCCTTTTCCACTTACTTCCACACCTTCAGCACGCAGACTCGTTACCTGATCAAAGAATGCTTCTTCCCCTTTTACCGCAACCTGACCTCTGGCATTGATCACCCGATGCCATGGCAGCTGATATTTTTTGCTCATGGAGTGAAGAATGCGGACGACCTGTCGTGCGGCTCTGGGGCTTCCTGCCAGGGCTGCGATTTGTCCGTATGTCATCACCTTTCCTTCAGGGATATCCTGGATAATCGTTATGACTTTTTCAGTAAAAGGTGTCAAAATGCTGTCTCCTTTCTTCTCCGCATGGGCTGCTTTTTCGTGTAGGTTAAGGACAGCCAAACCCATTCAAGAGGACCAAAATAGAAGCGTTCCATCCACCATTTGCTAAAGAAAACCTGGAAACTGTAAATGGCGAAAACAACGGCGACACTCCAGACCGGACTTACTTTCCCGTATAAATTGAAGCCCGGTCCGTAGAATAATAGAAAGCATAGGATCGATTGACTCAGATAATTCGTCAGAGACATTTTACCTGCATACGTTAAAAATTTGAGTCGCCTCCCCCACTTCTGATGCTGAAACAAGAGGGTAATGGCGGTAAGATAGAAAATACTGGCAGCTGCTCCTCCGATATGATCCTGGATAAAACTTAGCCATTCCGGATTTCCCGCCAGATAAGGGCCTGCCTTAAATATGAGAAAAATAGTTAAAGACACATACAGAATTCTTCTTACTATGGGTTGAAAAGTATCCATATCATGCAGCCATCTTTTCTTCATCAGGAGCATTCCGATTAAAAACATTGGTAATAAGGAGATGATTAAAAATAGCAGTCCTAGAAAACCGCTGTTTGCATACATCCAGTCCCGAAAATTTTGCGTTACAATGGTTATATAGGAATCACTTGTATAACCATTAAAAGCATTTGTAATGGCCTCTCTGTTCACCCATCCTAAATACTCCCTCGAGATATACAGAAACCAGGTGTACAAAACACCGGGAACCATAAGCAGTCCAAAGAACCATTTCGAAAGGACCCGGGGCTGTTGATGAAAAAAGAAAAAGAGTAAAAACCCAACGCCTGCATAGCTTAACAGAATATCCCCATGCCAGATTAGAAAAGCATGAATGCACCCAAATGCCAGTAAAATAAACAATCGTCTGACCAGAACTTTATTATTTTGCAGTCGTTCCCACATCATCTGCAGACCGAACCCAAACAGAAGGGAAAACAACGGATAGAAGCTCGCTTGAAAGAAGATATCAATAAAAGCTTGTACCCCATGGTTTACAGATCCGCTCCAGTACTGTTCTTCCCCGCCATAAAGAAAGAATGGCGCGTTAAAAGCAGGAACATTAACCATTAATATCCCAAACAAAGCGAAGCCCCGTGCTCCGTCAATCCAAGGCAGGCGCTGGGAACGTTTCATAGGTGATGGCATATTTAATCTCCTCTCCTTATTCAGTCAAATCTATTGGATACCGCGAACAAATCACCTTGTATATACATACATTACCACAAAAGGAGGCGATGGTTATGCCTGCATTTGTCGGAGCAGTAAAAGTAAACAGTGTCGGCTCCTCCAGTATTTTTCACATTGGTGATGTCTATGCCATGTCTCCGGTAAGCTCTGCGAAAACCTTCGCTGGTGGAGGATCCTTTAATACAGGGGACGGACTAACCCTTTCATTAGACCAATCCTATACGTATGTAACCGATTCCGACACACTGGATCAGACCATCATGGGTAATGCTTAAGAGGTGATATAAATGAGCTGTACGATTTATCAGAATATATCTATTCGCTTTTTGAGAGTGGGCTCAGTGACCAATTCGTCCGTTCTGCAGATTGGAAGCTCCGGAACGATTCAGGGCCTGTCAAATCTATATAATACAGGGGAGTATGAAAAGCCTGCGGAAGAAGCCGAACCAACTGGTCAAACAATAGAATACCAGCCTTTTGTTCCACTGGCTCCTCCTTCCTGATGCACAAAAATCTTGGAAATGCATACGATACTCTAGATATTCGCCCATTTCAGGAGGGAAGGGCTTATGCACTATTATGACTGGCAGCAATATTTAGCCACATTGGATAAGAAAATGAAACAGCTGGAAAAACAAGTGTATGACTTGGAAAATCAGCTGCAGTCTGTAAAGGATAAACCTTCCACAAATATTGAAAAAATCGAGTACAAATTTGACCAGCTGAAAATTGAAACCTTAGAAGGGACGTTAAATATTGGACTGTCCCCTGAAGGTTTATCCTCCACAGAAGACCTTTCCATCCCAGATAATCAGCAGCAGCAACAGCAGACCAGTTCTCCCAACGGTGACCAGCCACTCGTCCGGGACATTATGCAGCAGTTGCAGCCCTTTATGAATCAGGAATTACCATCTAAAGTAAACCAATTCGCTCAACAAGCAGAAAAATCCTTTCCGCCAGGATTTGAAAAAATGATTATTCAGGATGTGTATAAGCAGTTGCCAGAGCGAATCCAGTATTATATCCGCACACATGCCGAAAATCAGAACGGTTTACTTAATCAGCATACGAAAGAACAAATCACAGAAGATGTAAAAAATGAAATGCTTCATTCCATACAAAAGTTTATGAATGGAGAGCATGATAAAGGAGGTCCATCATGAATTTCACCGTACACAACTGGGGACTTGATGTAGGTCATATCCACATTACAGGGGTCTCGTCCTCATCTGTATTTCTAATTGGCGATAATGAAACAATGAAGCTTTCTTCCATGTTTGATACACCGCCCGAATCTTACATTGTCGGCTCCATTGTTCCATTTGGGGCAGGCAGGAGTGACTAATCGATGAAACGAAATGCCAAGGTACAGCATATGTATATTAATTCAACTGCCTACGCATCCTCCATTCAAATCGGTGATGCGATAAAAGCCGATCCTTATATTCGGGCATTAGCGGTCCAAAAGGAAGGTGCGTTTTTCGATACAGGCGATTTCCCTTTTTCCGATTTCCCCTTCTTTTCCCGGCCTTTTCCGGAAATAAGTGAAGAAGTCTTCATTCAGCAGAATCACCACCACAAAAACCGCGATATTCATGTTCACTCTATAGATATTGAAGGGATCACGGGGTCTTCCATCATGCAGGTAGGAAGCTTAAAAGAGATTGATGCAAAAGCAAGATTAAAGCATTTTCGGATTTTAGCGGATGAAAATGAGGATGGAATGGAACAAAATCAGGATATTGATGAAAACGAATAGAACCATTTCTGGTATAGTTCATATAATAATCATGTAAGCACATTGGCATAAAAGCCATTAAAATTCCCAGTTCTCCTTGCTATACGTTCACAATCAGCAGATAAAGGGAAACTTTCATCAGTGGGAGGTTTTCTCTATTCCCTACTGATAGTTAGTTGAACTTATCAGGAATTTACTGACCGTTTACCTCCCACTTAGTCTTGTTGGGTTACCCTTAAGACTTGAAGTGGGGGTATTACGGCCAGTTAATGCGTGATAAAACCGAAAAAAGCGGGTGTTGTCTAATGCCTTCTATGGTTGGACCCATTAAAATAAACAGTGTAGGTGGGGGCGTCGTCAATTTTGGGGATGCCTTCTATTTAGCACCAAAGTCTTCCTCAAAAACCAACGCAGGCTCCGGTGCCCTTAACACAGGCGACTTCATCGTCACCAACAACGGCCTAAGCTCAACCAACCCATTCGACCCAGACGTACAGGACCAGGGCAACGTTGGGAATGCGTAGAAAAGCGAAGGCGACCGGTTAGGAGCCGTAGCTGGACAATAGAAAAGTGAAGGCCACCGGTTAGGAGCCCTAGCTGGACAATAGAAAAGCGGAAGGGCATTGCTTAGCCTCTTTCGCTTTTTTCTTTAGAACTATTAGATGAAAATTCCATCAGTAAGGGGATTTCGGCCAGTTTATTGCGTGATAAATAAACCCTCACTTTTTAATTGATATATGCTATCACATTGTTCCGCTACCATATTATTATGAGTTGCTAATATAATCACCAATCCTAATGATTTCATTTCCTGAAAGTAATTTAATATACTTATTGCTGTTTCATCATCTAAAGACCCCGTAGGTTCATCAGCAATGATAATTTCAGGTTTATTGTCCAAAGATCGTGCAATACCTACTCTTTGCAGTTCCCCTCCAGATAACTTTTCTATCCTTTTATCCAGAAGATGATAAATTTCCAACTTATTACTTAAAAATTTTATTCTCTCGGTATATGATTTTATTTCATCCTTTTTTTTAAAGAAATGCGGTATACAAATATTTTCAAAAACTGTGAGTTTAGGAATCATTGGGCTAAATTGTGATACATAGCCAATTTTTTCACCTCTTATTCTTGAAAGTTGATTTAAATTCCTTTCATCCATTTTAAAATTATCAAGATAGTACATACCTGTAGATAATGGTTCTAAACCTGCCATTATGTTTAGTAGTGTACTTTTTCCAACACCACTTTTCCCTATAATGGCTATCATTTGTCCTGCATCTACAGTCAAATCAACATTTTGGAATATAAATGAACGGTTAAAGGACTTACTTACACTTTTCATGGAAATATGAGACACATTACCACCTCTTCAACTGTTGAACTATATCAATATTTTTGAAAATTTTATTCATATACATCGAGCCCATAAAAGTAATAGTAATACCAACAATAAGGCAAACAAATGAATAAAGGAGCAGCAACGGAAAGGAACCTCCAGTAAGGAAGGAAAAAGGGATTATAATATATTGAACGTTTAGTTTCATTAATTTTTTGTTAACCATATTTAAATTAATAAAGAAGAATAGAGATAATCAAAACTGATTATCTCTATCTCTTTATTGTTAACGCCCCCAATAAGTATGTGCTGTATAGAAGCTAGTCGGAACATATCCGCTTTTAGCTTCCGTTTGATCCCATCCCCAAATCCTTCCACTATCACCTGAATTTATTTACTATGATAATATCGTAATTGGTTTAAATTGTAAATACAATATTTGGATGTTAAATTTATTTTTTATGAAGCCAAAAATAAAGCCCAAATCACCAACGATTTGGGCTTCAATACAATGTATTTGCTCTTTAATCAACCTCAAGCAGAAGAGCCTGATCAAAGAAGTAAAGATAAGCTCCCTTCACAGGCTGATTCCAGATTTGCTCCACGGCCTGACGATACATCTGTAACTGAAGCCGATATCTCTTTCTATAGTTTTCCCTATCCTTTTCGCTTAACTCCTCTGGTAGCTGGTCGGTTTTATAATCTAACAGAATCCAGCCGTCATCATCCTGAACCAGGCAGTCGATAACCCCCTGCAGTAGAACCTTTTCCCCTTGCTCTTCACTATTCTTCCAATCCGCATACACTTCTTCTGCCGGCAAGCCAAGACTAAAGGGAATTTCCCGTACAACATTACTGGATTCAATCAATTTTTGGCCAATTTCGGTTTGATAAAAATAAGCAATGGCCTTTAGATCAATGGCCTGTGCTTCCTCTTCTGTCAGAAGCTCTTTGGAAACAAAGCTTTGTACATACGTTTCGATTTTCTCTTCAGATAATGCTTTATCAAATGGAAGGTGCTGCATGACCGTATGCATGGCACTTCCTTTTTCAGCTGCGGTCAAAGTTTTCTTTTCCTGCATAAAGCGCGGGCGTTTCATGATTGGACGCTGGTGCTGAAAACTCCGGACCAGAGTATCGCCGCTGTATTCATCCTTCATTTCCCGCTGACGCTTTAACTCTGTTACCGACTGTTTTGCCCGATGATAGGCTGCTTTCGCATAAGGATACGAAAAGGTTAGTCTGCGTTCTACTTCGTCATATAAGTTGCCTCGCTGATCATCCAACGGCGCCCATTCCATAACGGACTTCTTCAAATGATCCTCACGATCCTTTGTAATGGTTTCCGGATTGGCGTATTCACTGGCATGATGAATCGTAATTCTCCAGCTTGATTCATCCTGCCAAATCTCTTCAGGGATAGCAGAAGGTGACTCATCCTCATTACGTAATGGACTGCCCGACTGATGACGAATTAAAGCGGGAGCCACCCAGTCCAGGTAATTGGTAGACTCCAGGCGGAAATAAGGGGGCAATACCCATTCCTGTTCTTCGGCAATGGTTTGCCATTTTTCTTTTCGTTTTTCCAAGTCCTTTACATTCCCCACCATGACAAGCTTTTCCTTCGCTCGTGTTAAGGCCACATATAATACCCGCATTTCCTCAGCAATCATTTCCCGGCGCATCGCTATTTTTAAGGCATTATAGGGCAATGTTGTATACATAATCCGCTTATCGGGATCAATATATTTCATGCCCATTCCGTAATCTTTGTGAAGCAGATACTTGGCTTTCAAGTCCTGTTCATTAAACATTTTGTCCATGGCACCCACAATAACAGCCGGGAATTCCAGGCCTTTACTTTTGTGAATGGTCATAATGCGGACGACATCTTCCTGTTCTCCCAATGCCCGGGCAGCTCCGAGGTCTTCTCCTCGTTCTTCCATCCGTTCAATAAAGCGGAGGAAGCGGAACAAGCCCCGAAATGATGTATTTTCATAGCTGCGCGCACGGTCATATAAGGCACGGAGATTGGCCTGCCGTTGTTTTCCGCCCGGGATTCCCCCGACAAAATCATAGTATCCCGTTTCCCGGTAGATTTGCCAGATCAGTTCTGACAGCGCCCCTTGTCTGGAAAGCTGACGCCAATTTTTAAGCTGGTCTAAAAACTGTTGGGCGGCTTCTGCTGTTTCTCCATTTCCTGTTTTCACATAGGCTTTTAACGCTTTGTAATAGTTATCCTTAGGGGCTGCCAAACGAATCTGCGCAAGAGCTTCTTCATCCAGTCCTACAATCGGTGAACGTAAAACAGAAGCTAACGGGATGTCCTGTTGCGGGTTATCGATCACTTTTAACAGACTAAGCATAATTTTGACTTCAATTGCTTCAAAATAGCCGGAAGAAAGCTCGGCATAAACCGGAATTCCCTGCTGTTTTAATTCTTCAACAACGGTTGGTGCCCAGGACATGGATCTCATTAAAATGACGATATCCCGATATTCTATGCTGCGCAGCTTTTCCGTCTGTTTGTCGACCACCTGCATGGGTGAGCTTTCCCCGGCACCAATCCATTCCTTAATTTTCTCTGCATAGGCTCGTGCTTCAATCTGGGCTTTCTTTAAATCGCGAAAATCCTCTTCTCCCTCCGGTTCCGGCGGGGCTTCATCCCAATCTGCATTATCCACCAGCAATAGCTCACTCTCTGTGTCGTTGGAAATCAGCTCGTCATAGACTTTATTACTGTAAATTAATTCAGCTTCCCGGTCGTAATTAATCTCGCCTGCTTCCTCATCTAAAATCTGTCGGAAAATAAAGTTTGTCGCCGATAGGACCTCCCAGCGGCTTCTGAAGTTACGGGATAAATCAATACGAACATTCTCATTGTCCTGTTCAGCAAATGTTTTATATTTGGAAATAAACAGACTTGGCTCCGCATGACGGAAGCGGTAAATACTCTGCTTCACATCTCCAACCATAAACCGTTTGCCGGCATCCTCTCCAGCGGTAATCATATTCAAAATCATTTCCTGGACGTGGTTGGTATCCTGATATTCATCGATTAGAATCTCCCGAAACTGTCGCTGATACTGTCTGGCAATTTCAGAGGGTTCAATCTGACCTTCACCGGATTGCTCCATTAATATCTGCAGGGCAAAGTGTTCTAAATCAGCAAAGTCAACAAGGGCCTGCTCCTTTTTACGAGCCTGAAAACGGTGATGAAAGTCCAGTACTAAGGCCGCCAATTGCTTCATAACCGGATAGAGCTCCTGCAGATCCTTCAAATAGGACTCCCGACTACGGGAAAACCATTTTTTCTGCAGATCCTCAAATCGTTTTTTGTAGCTCTTACGATAGGATTGAACCTTTTTCTTTTTCTCTTCATCACAATCCACTTTTTTACGTGACAGAGCCTGAAATTTTCCGTTCTCCTGGAAAAACTGCTGCAGCTCTTCCCATGGAGCATGAATACGAGCTTTTGCCTCCTGAATTTTTTCACGGTCAGCATCAATGACCTCTGCATAGTGATAAGGACCATCGTTATCCCTGGTGAGTTTTAAAGCTAAATCCGTTTCCTTGAACATGGCATTCAATTGCTGTTCGATTTCAGACTTAATCAGTTTCATCCAGTCAAAATGCTCCAGAGTTGTATCCTCTGTTACCTGATACATGTCCATTTTATCCATCAGCCAGTTTTCAGGTGACGGATTTTGTCTGGCAAAATCATAAAGCTTTGTAACGAGCGACTCAATTTCCACATCACTGCGGTCACTGGAAAACCGGTCTACAAGGGCAAAGAATTTTTCCTGCTCTTCTCCTTCTTTTCCATACCATTCCTCAAACAGTTCGTCTAAAATCTCCTGGCGTATAAGGTCAGCCTCCAGATCATCTGCCAGCCGGAAATTCGGATCGATATCCAGCTGATAGCTGTATTTACGGACGATATTTAAGCAGAACGAGTGCAGGGTTGAAATCTGTGCCCGCTGCAGTAAGGATAATTGTTTTTTTAAATGGTTGGAATTTGGATGTTCCTTTAATGCGGATTCAAGCGCCTCCCCTACCCGGTTTTTCATTTCCTGGGCAGCTGCATTTGTGAAAGTGACGACCAATAGCTCATCAATATCGACCGGATGATCCTGGTTGAGCAGCTTTTGAATAATCCGCTCGACTAATACAGCCGTTTTCCCGGACCCTGCTGCCGCAGCAACAAGAATATCCGTTCCATCTGTATAAATCGCCCGTTCCTGATCCTCTGTCCACTTCATCTACTGGTCCTCCTCTCGTTGTTCCATCTCTGCCAGAATATCATCCTGGTCCTGCTTTTTCAGAATGCGATAATTGTTCTCTTCAAGGGTAGCATCAAACTGGCAAACCGAACGGAATGAGCACATACTGCAGGCGACCTTCTGTTCATCCTGGAATGGATTTAAATGGATTTCTCCGCTGGTCATCGTCGTTCCAGCCTGTGTTAACAGAGATCTAACATAGGTCCTTAACCGGTCAAAAAGAGCATGGTTTAACGTTTTGGAATACTTCTGGAAGGTACCATCTTTTTTCAGGCCGGCGGGGACGACGGGACTTGAACCTGTAGAAAGGTCCAGGTCCATTCGCTGGACAACCTGTTCATCCTCAAGCAGTAACCCTTTCATCTTAAAGTCTTTAAAGATTTCTGCTTCTATTGTATCTCTATTTAAAGAAGCGGGATCCGAAATGATAGGGTCGTGAACATGGAAATATAACACACCGGCAGGATTTGCACCCTTTCCAAGCCATTGTTCCGCATTGCTTAAAACGACATCCAAATAGGCAAGCATCTGCAGGGATAAACCATAATACACTTCTTCTAAATTCAAGTCTTTGGCACTTGATTTATAGTCAACAATTCGTAAGTACAGGTCATCCCCAATATCAGCCCGGTCCACCCGGTCAATTCGACCACGAAGGACAAGCTCATAGCCATCCGGAAGTGGCAGATTCATAGGTGGAAGCTTCTCTTTGGGACCAAAGCCTAGCTCAATGCCAGCCGGTGAAAATTCACTCCGTTTCGCCTGCTCTGCCAGAATATTTGCGGCTCTGCCAATGACCTTTTCGAGCTTTCGCAAAATATACTTGTATCGGTTTGAGCTGAATAGAATCTGATGCTGCAAGATCGGCGAAAGCTTTTGAACCGCACGCCTTGCATAGGCTGCCGCCTCATCCGGAGATAAGTCCCGGTAGCTTCTGCCCTCCTGAATGATCCAATCGGTGATTTGCTTCAGCGCTTCGTGAAAGAGCTGTCCAATATCCGGAGCATCCAGCTTATATACCGATCGCTCCTGCAGCCCTAACGCATACTGAGCAAAATGCTGATATTCACAGCGATAAAAGGATTCAATACGGGACACACTGGTATTCACCCGTTCAGGATACAGCTTCTGAGCCGTATCCTTTGAGAGCTTCACAGGTTTATTTTCATAAAACAGACTCAGGAAGACCTTGCGGGAGCTGCTGATCTTCGGATGATTGGCCACAAACCAATGATAAGCCTCCCAAAATACATCCTGAATTGGATAGCCCCGTAAATATCGCGCCAGCTGTGATGTTAAAACAGCCCGGGTTTTTTCCGGAACCGTTAAAAACCGCATCGGATCTTCCTCGTCTTCATCTTCCAAAAGCAATTTCTCTTCTGCTTCCGGAAACATTGCCTTCATTCGGCTGATCAGCTGGGAAGGGGTTTTTGTCTTTCCTTCTTCATTACTTAAAGAGTAACTGACCCACAGATAATCTCTTGCTGTGGTAAACGCTAAGTAGACATAAAAACGATCGTCCAATAATTGTCTGGAGCTGTTCTCCGCTAATGTCAGACCATGCTCAGACAGTAAATCCCGTTCCTCTTCAGAGATCATTCCTTCACTTCCAGGCTTAAGAGGCCATGTACCTTCATTAACCCCTAAAAGGAAGGCCCCCTTAACGTTGGAAATTCTGGACCGATCCACATCCCCTACAATTACATGATCCATGCTCGGCGGAACGTGAGCAAAGCTTAAGGACTCAAATCCGGTTTCAAGTGTCGTCCGGAAAATCGAGAGACTCATCTCTTCGTCCCCAATCATTTCCACCATTTCATCCAGCAGTTGAACGACAGCGTCCCACACCTGCTCCTGTTCACGTGCCCGTTCAATTTGACCCTTCTCATCATAATCATTGCGCCACGCCTCTAATGTTTCCGGTACACCAATATCCTCAAGCCATTGAAAAATAGCCATGCATCGTTCTTTCACAGTGCGGCGGGAACGGATTTGTTCATCAAAAGAGGCGAGAGATGCGGTTACCTGTTTACGAAGCCGATTAATCCGCTCTTCTTTTTCTTTCTCTTCATCTGTCTTTCTCTTAGAATCAAAGCCGCGGAACTTCTGATAAATCCAGTCATTTTCCTCCAGCCAGCGGTTACGATTACGAATGCCGTATTCCAGAACGTAATTTTCCAGCTCGTCAATATTCTCCTGGGATAACGGAGCCTTCTGATCGGTTGATGGGATAAAGTCCGTTTTCAGCACACGAAACAATGCATCATAACGCCACTGTCCCTCAATCATATCTAAAGCCGAACGGATAAGTTCCACTAATGGATGATTCAGCATCGTCCGTTTTTCATCAAGAAACACCGGAATTCCATAATCTGAAAAAATGGTTTGAATTAAATCATGGTAAATATCAGCATCTCTTATAAGAATGGCTAATTCACGATAGCGGAAGCCCTCATCACGGACTAAATGAAGAATTTCCTGGGCAACCCCTTCCACCTCTGCTCTCGGATGAACAGCCTGAGCGAGCCTTATCGGTACCTGCTCCTGATAAGGGGCAACCGGATGCTCATCAAAATAACGCTCTAAATGGGCAAAATATGGGCGATCCAGGAACCGCTCTTCTTCAGGGTGTAACCAGAATGATTGTTTTACCTGAATGTGATATTCCCGCGCCATTTCCTGAATTTCTTCATAGGTCCTTTTTGTCTGGTAGAATAAGTCCAGCTCTTCAGGTTCACCCGTTGGCGTTTCATCTACCGTCAGAGAAATGGTCACCTGATTGGCTTTATTCATGAGCGCTTCCAGAACGTACAGCTCCTGCGGTGTGAAACGGTAAAAGCCATCCAGGTATATATCTGCTCCTTCCAGGAAATCTGCTTCCCCTATTTTTTCTGCCAGCAGCTGTAACTGATCTTCGCTATCCATATAGTGTTCTTTTAATGCTTCGGTCAATTGTTCATAAATATAAGCAAGATCCTCCAGCTTATACTGAAGCGTCTTTTCACCAGGATAGGAATGTTTAAACTCGCTTATCTGCTCTGTGAGATCCACTAATTCATCAGGTGAAACCCGGTAACGCTTGAATTCGGTAATCATTCCCTCAAGCTGTTCCATGAATCCCTGCTTTTCAATCGCTTTCTGGAATACCTTCCAGTCACCCTTGCGCTCCTCGGTAATTTTCCGGAGCATCATCTGAACACCCGTTGAAGTAATAAATTTCTTAATTCCTCCACCGGTTTCCTGAAAGACCCTCCAGGCAAGCCTTGAAAAACTGAACACCTGAGCCCTGATGGAGCCCTGTATCCCGCTCTGTTTGAGCAGAGCATATTCCTGATCAAAGGTCATTTGTTCCGGCACAATATATAAAATAGGAGGCCCCTGAGGAGATTCGTTCAACTGTTTTTGGATGCTGTCCAATGTATGCAGGCTCTTTTCCGTACCTGCTCTGCCTAAAATGAATTGTAATGTCATCTTTACTCCTCCCTTCCCTTAACCAATCTTGCATCATCTGCATAGGCTAGTTACTATATTTTAGAATGACAGGGGTGATGCCAATGCTGAAACAACCAGGCGCAGCTGGCACTGTACTTATTGTTGCCGGCATTTTTATTGCAAGCAACCTCTATACAATGCTTCCTGTCCAGGCTTACCTGGCTGATACTTATTCCATTTCATTTGAAGCCACCTCTATGGCCAGCTTCTTTTTTATTTTTTTCTATGCATGGGGTCTGCTTACTTTCGGGATCCTTGCTGACCAATATGATGAAAAAAAGATTCTCACCTATGGAATGCTGATCTTAAGTATTCTTACATTTATCATCCCATTTGCCCCCACCTATTCTTTCTTTTTGGCGGCAAGAGCTGTACAGGGAATTTTAGCTGCGAGTTTTGCCCCGGCTGCATTCAGCTATGTTTTCAGAAACTTCGAAGGAAAAACCCAGACAATCTCCATTGCCTTAATTAATACAGGATTTCTGTTCGCCGGGATCTTCGGACAAATTTTATCAGCCTTTTTCGTTTTTTCTTTTTCATTCCATACTCTATTTTACGCCTTTAGCGGCATCTATTTCACTTGTTTTATCTTACTTATGATCACATTAATGAATTCCAAAAAAAGGAATGATGAACAGAGCCATCTTCTCCTTCATATTGTAACACTTATTCGGCAGCAGCCTCTTAGAAAATTATATCTCACTACATTTTTTCTGTTGTTTACCGTTATGCTCTTTTATGGAGGATTTGAGATTTTTCTGGCAACAGGAAATGAAGCCTTCCCGTTCTCATTGCAGACCTTTCGCTTTATTGGGCTTATCGGAATCTTTCCTGCCTTCTTTGCCAGCAGATTGGAGGTACGCTTTGGACCTGTATCTGTACTGGTCACGAGCCTTTTACTTATGTCAGCAGGATTTCTGTTCCCAATTGTCTATTTGCATGAATGGACCTTAATCATCGCGTCCATTTGTATGATTGGTTCCACTTCCCTGACTATTCCTATGGTCATTCTGTTAGTCGGACGATTTGCAGGTGAAGCTAAAGGGCGGGCGATTTCTGTATATTCCTTTACGCTTTTAACAGGGGCAAGTATCGGGAGTGTCTGTGCAGCCCTTATACCTTTTCAGGAGATGATGCTGGGGATTGTGACTGTATTTGCCGGATTAGCATTCGTCACCCATACACTGAAAAAGGACCAGGCACTGGATGCAGCCTCCTATCATAACGGATAGAAACCACTGCTGCCTCATCCTTTTACTGCGATAGCCGTTTATGAAACCTGTTGCAGATGAAAAACGCGCTATTTATAAGCTTGTTTTGAAGTCTTGGAAGAGGGATCTTCATCCTGCTTACGGTTTTGCTGATCGCTAAGTTTAATGACTTCCTCTTCTTCTTCTGATTTCTTTTGCAGCTTTCGTTCAACGATTTTTCCGATTATCCAGAAAAGGGCAATACAGACACCCACAATAATCGTTTTAACAGGCTGCTGAGCAAATGATGTAATACTCTCTCCAACATACGAAATGGTAAAAATCATGACAGCCTTACCCATGATAACCGCTAATACAAACTGTTGAAAATGTATTCTGGATAGACCTGCAACGACATTAATAACCGATGAGGGTGAAAACGGAAAGCATAGCAGCAAAAATAACGGACCAAAGCCATGTCGTTCAAACCAATGCATCACTCTTTTCACCTGTTTGTTTTTCTGAATAAATTTTAAAGGTCTTGTATTTCCCAGCTTTCGAATAATCAGAAAGACAATAATGGCTCCCACTACTGACCCAATCCAGGATAGAAGAAAACCTTTCAGAAGTCCGTAAGCCATAGAATTGGCCAGTACAAAAACAAACAATGGCAAAAATGGCAGCAGAGCCTCCAGCATAGGAAGTATCAGCCCGGGCAAAGGTCCAAAACTTTCATACGTTTCCAGCAGCTTCTTTATGAACTCATCAAATGTATTATTTTCAAACATATTCTGTATATCATCAAAATTTTCAATACTAAATATCATCATTCTGCTCCTAACATGTCGCCTATTCTTTTATTATATCTTTCATTTTAAAGAAAAACGATCTTTTTGCCCACATAATTCGGAATTTTTTTATTTTAGTTGCATTTCTTTTTTTATTGTTCCCAAATTTTTTTAGTTTTAAAATGGTCGAACATTGTATATAATATATCATAGGAACAAATGTTCGATTATGGTTGTGGGGGAACGAAAAATGAGATATCTAAATGAGGAAGAGTTTAAAACGGCATCCAGGTTTTTATTTCTTACCATGTCCATTGTCGTATTGGAGCAGGATATTAAGAACGTTGAATCGGGAAATTTTAAAATAAAAGAACCTTATGTAGAACTGTTAAGACGGATGGAGCACGAGGCACGTATGGAGCGTAAAAACCTGCAAAAACAAATGAAGCAGAAAAATCTCCAGGTCATCTTTATACAGAAGAATGATACCTTCTCCACTTATCTGTTTCTGGGAAATGGCTATGAAGAAGAAAAACGCTATTTTAACCCGGCCATACGGAAAAAAGTGCAGAATCTATTATATGAGCTGATGTATCGGGCCATGAAAACCAGACGAAATGGAGCCTAATAGGATAAGCTGAAACAGGCCCTTGCATCTGCAGGGCCTGTCTTGTTACTTAAATAAACGGTTCAGCTACCTGCTCTTGA
Source organism: Virgibacillus sp. MSP4-1 (assembly GCF_010092505.1). Classification (NCBI taxonomy): domain Bacteria; kingdom Bacillati; phylum Bacillota; class Bacilli; order Caryophanales; family Bacillaceae; genus Virgibacillus; species Virgibacillus sp. MSP4-1. The sequence continues at coordinate 227,209 of NZ_CP048021.1, read as the reverse complement.
TCACTATTCCGCTTATAATGCAAACGCTCAGTCAGCTTGTAACGAAACTGAGCTGTACGCTGAATCTGATTCATCATAGAGCCATGCGATACAGCAACAATAATCTCCTGTCCTGTTTTAAATTCAATGACAGTTCTTCCTTTATCCAATGGATGAATACGTGCAATGTGAGAATGGGCAATCCATGCGCATGTAGGGTTATTGGGAGATGTAGTCGGGAAGAAAAACATACCACTGTGAGGGTCTATCGCTATCGGGGATTTATGGGTAATTCCGCATACACCTTTTGTGCCTTCCTGTCTGCCTCTAAGGCTGCTTCCAAAATACTTACAGGCATCATCTACCATTTTGCGGGGAGATTGACGCAGCTTGTACTCATTCTTTTCCTCAAGTGCTATCGAACCATTCACCACGTTATCCTGATAATCGGGAACAATAGCCAATGTAAATGGGGAAATTTCGTATTCGTTTTGTTTCTGAGACTTCATTTTATCATTCCTTTCTCCTGTTAATATCCATAATATAACACAATATTAAGAAAATAGATACATTACACTCAGGATGGTTTTTTTAAAAAATCAAAGATCAGAGGATAGAAAAAACAATTTTTACAGATAGATTTTTCGTTTTCTGCTCTGCACAACCGCGCTAATATTTCATTTTAAGTTTTTTTCAGATTAGCCAAAAACATTCACAAAACAGATGAATAATCGTCGAAGTTTCTTCACACAATCTCCGCCTTACGGATTTTGATTTACCTTATCATGGAATTAAATAGTAATTATACAATCAGTGGCCCTCAATGGATGCCCGCTGATTGATGTTTTACATTATCTGATTGATTTTTGGGGGGAGATTTTCATGAAGAAAAAGTATTATGCTCTGTTTGCTGCTATTATTGCTATAGGTATAGGATTAGGGATTATGTACATTGAGTTCTGGCGGGATGCAGGGATTGAACTTCCAGAGGATGTAACCATGGAAACGGTTTCCGGGGAAAGTTATTCATTTCAGGATATGGAACCTAAAGTAAGATTGGTTGAGTTCTTTTATGCCAAATGTCCTGATGTCTGCCCGCTTACAACTCAGCGGATGATGCACCTAAAGAAGCAGTTTGAGAAGGATGACTTGTTTAAAAACAACATTGAATTTATCTCTATTACTATTGATCCTGAAAATGATACGCGAAAGGCTTTATCCGGCTATATGGAACGTTATGGAATTAAGCCGAATGATGGCTGGACATTTTTGAGAGGCAGTCTGGAGGATACAGAAAAAGTAGCAGAGCCCTTCCGTTTTCTGTTTAATGATGTGGGAACAGACTTTATCACCCATACCTCCTACGCATATTTATTAAACGAAGACAATCAATTAGTCGATAAATTTCCAATGGGAGAAGGTTTCAATAAGGAAGAAGTATACAATAGTATGACCAGCATGATTAATTAAGAATGAAGCAGAAGAATGAGGCCGGGACAAAAAGAGTGTTCGCGAAAAGTAAATCCGAACTATATATTAGGTACAGCTCCCGGCCTCATTTCTGCATTGTTTAACTTGAGAGTACAGCCCGGTCATTATCAAATTTTTTGCCCCGGATGTTCTGGAATTCATTAATTAAATCTTCTACAGTCAGGCCTGCCTTCTGTTCTGCATTTGCATCGAAAATGATTTGTCCTTCATCCATCATAAACAGACGATTCCCCAGCTCAATGGCTTGGTCCATCTGATGGGTGACCATTAAAGTAGTAAGCTGATGCTTCCTGACCAATTCCTCTGTGATATTTGTAATCAGTTCCTGGCGGGCAGGGTCCAATGCTGCTGTATGTTCATCAAGTAATAGAATACGAGGTTTGGTAAAGGTTGCCATCAGTAACGATAAGGCCTGACGTTCTCCACCTGACAGCAGACCAACCTTCGTATTGAGCCGGTCCTCTAATCCAATATCAATGGATGACAGCAGTTCCTGAAATTCCTCACGTTTCCTGGCATTAACCCCTCTTAGAACGGAGCGCTTTTTCGTACGCCCTAAAGCGAGTCCTAAGTTTTCCTCAATAGTCATATTCGGGGCCGTGCCTGCCATTGGATCCTGAAACACCCGACCAATAAATTTCGAACGTTTCTGTTCAGGAATAAACGTCACTTCTCTGTTGTCAATGGAAACTGCCCCGAAATCAGGGAAAAGCACTCCGGCAATAATATTTAATAGCGTTGACTTCCCTGCTCCGTTACTCCCGATAACTGTTACAAAATCTCCTTCGTTTAACGTCAAATCCACACCTTGGAGCGCTTTTCGCTCATCAGGGGTTCCTTCATAGAAGACTTTTTCAATCTGATTTAGTTGAAGCATGTTCATTCGCCCCCAAATTTTCTTTTAACCTTTTACGCTTAGACTTACGCCTGTTATTTTCTTTGGTCTGCTTCCACCAATGCGGAAGAACCAATGCGCCAATCACAATCACTGACGTAATCAACTTCATGTCACTTGCGTCTACAAAATCCACTCGTAATGCCAAAGCAATAATAATTCGGTAAGCAATGGCACCTAATATTACGGCTAAAGTAGTACGGGCAATTTTTTTCGTGCCAAACAGCCCCTCTCCAATAATAACGGAAGCCAGACCCACAACAATCATACCTACACCTAAATTGACATCACTAAACCCATTATATTGTACAATCAGGGCACCACTCAGACCGACAAGCCCATTGGATAGCCCCAATCCCATTACGATATAACGATTGGTATTGGCTGATAGACTGCGGGCCATACGGATGTTATCTCCCGTTGCTCTAAGGGCTAAGCCGGCTTCAGTTTGAAGCAGCCAGTCCGTCAGTAATTTTATGAGAATCACAATAATTAACATACTGATAATGACTAGAAAGCCGTCTGGGGCATAATGATCAATCCCCAGAGCTGTAAAAGGCTTAAGCAGGATTTCGTCTGCCTTTACATTTGTCCACCAGCTTCCAATAACAGAAAATACTGTTGACTCATTTAACAGAGGAATATTGGCCTGCCCCATAATCCGTAAGTTAACAGAATATAAACCTGTCATCATTAAAATCCCGGAAAGCAGCGGATTAATATTTCCCTTTGTATGAAGTAATCCTGTAATACATCCAGCTAAAAAGCCGGCAACCCCTCCAAGCACAGTGGCAAGGAAGGGGTCAGAACCGTTTACAATCATGATGGCGCTGACTGCTCCACCTGTAACAAAACTTCCATCAACGGTTAAATCTGGAAAGTCAAGTACTCTAAATGTTAAATAAACGCCTAATGCCATTAATGCATAAATCAGGCCGGATTCTAACGCACCATATAGTGCCTCAACCATAATCTGTCACCCTTTATTCTTGTTGTGTCTGAACAATTTTTCCTTGTTCTTTCAGTTCATCTGTAATTTCCACACCCATTTTTTCAGCGGCATCTTCATTGATATGAAGCTTCAGGTTCTGTGGATATTCAGCCGGTATTTCACCCGGATTCTTTCCGTCCTTCAGAATTTTTATTGCTTTTTGACCGGCATTGTAGCCGATATCGTAATAATCAAATCCATAGGCGGCAAAGCCACCACGTGCAACAGAGTCCAGTTCACCGACAAACAGAGGTAATTTTTCCTGCTGACTTACCATGATAACCGACTCGAGTGCACTAACTACTGTATTATCGGTAATAATATAAATGGCATCTACACTTCCAATCAGGGATTCTGCAGCCTGTTTTACGTCTGCAGATGTTGCTGCATTGGCTTCTTCAATCGTAACCCCTAATTCATCAGCAGATTCCTTCATAATTTCAACCTGAGTAACAGAGTTTTGTTCCCCACCATTATAAATGGTTCCTACGGTGTCATATCCCATATCCTTAATAAGCTGCAATGTGTTCGGGATGGCATCTGCATTGAAATCAGATGTACCTGTTACATTCCCTCCAGGACTTTCCATAGACTCCACTAACCCAGCACCTTCAGGATCGGTAACAGAAGTGAAGACAACAGGAATGTCAGATGTTTCATTTGCCGCACTTTGCGCACTTGGTGTAGCATTGGCAAAAATCAAATCAACCTCATCCCCGACAAATTTGCTTGCAATGGACTGGTTATTTTTTGCATCCCCTTGAGCATTTTCCTCTTCAAAAGCTACATTTAAATCTGATTCTTTTAAAGCTGCTTTAAACCCTTCTGTCGCTGCATCCAGGGATGGATGCTCCACATGCTGCATAATCCCGACCGTGTAATCAGCGCTTCCACTCGCATTTCCATCTCCTTCTGAAGATGAATCTCCCCCGCCACAGGCAGCTACGAAAACTAGTAATCCAAATAATAGAATCATTCCAAGCTTTTTCATGCTTTCTCCCCCTTTAATGCTTTGACGCTTTTATGCTTTTATGTATTAAAGTGTAAAGAAAAAATAAATACATTTCAACCCCTGAATACGAAAAAAATAGGTGAAACGAGGAAACCAAATCAGGATTATTCTATTCTATGAAACAAGGAAATAGATGGTGCAATCAATCAGAGGATGAACAAGGCATCCTCTGATTCTGCATATCATCAGTTCTGTACAATTTCTTTAAGAGACCGGCGCAGGACCTTTCCGGTTGTATTTTTTGGCAGTTCATCCAAAAATTCAATGTTAGCGGGTACTTTATATTTCGCTAAATGCTGCGAACAATAAGTAATTAACTCACTTTCAGAGACTTCCTCCCCATCTTTCAGCACCGCAAAGGCTGTAACTGCTTCACCTGAGTCGGGATCAGGCACACCAATAACAGCCACTTCTGCTATTTTATCATGGTCGTATAAAACTTCCTCCACTTCCCGAGGATAGACATTGTAACCGCCTACAAGAATCATATCTTTTTTCCGGTCAACAATGTAAAAATATCCCTCATCATCCATTTTGGCCATGTCACCAGTATATAGCCAGCCATCCTTTAATGCTGCATTGGTTTCTTCCGGCATTTTATAGTAGCCCTTCATAACGTTAGGACCGCGAACTACAAGCTCACCCGTTTCTCCCACTGGTACTTCTTCCCCAAATTCATCCACTACCCTGTTTTCAACATGAATAATGCTCTGTCCGATGGAACCAGGCTTTCTAGGACGGTCCAATGGGTTAAAACACGTTACAGGCGATGCTTCCGATAAGCCATACCCCTCGGAAATCATCACTTTGAATTTCTTTTCAAAGTTCTCCAGTAATGCTACAGGCATCGCAGCACCTCCGGAAATACATAGCCTCATGCTTTCGAAGCTTTCCGAATCTGCCTCAGGATGCTGAAGCAGATAATTATACATGGTAGGAACTCCGGCAAAAACTGTAATCTGATAGTCCTTTGCTGCCTTAAATACCTCTACAGGAGAGAACTTCGGCATAATTAATACCTGGCTTCCATTCATTAAAGGAGCATTTAATGCAACCGTCAGGCAAAATACATGGAACATCGGCAGTGCAGCAATAATCCGATCGTCCGGACCGATTTTTAAATAATCTGCTACGTCTTTGGCATTTGAATACAGATTTTTGTGTGTCAGCATAGCTCCCTTGGGTTTTCCGGTTGTACCCGATGTGTACAGAATAACGGCTGTATCTTCATCGTCAAGCTCGGGCCTTTCCAGATCTAAACTCCCCTGTTCAAGAAGCTGAGCAAAAGACTTTAGCTTCTCAGCTAATGGTGATTGATTAAAATGCATTTCCGGGTTTGTCTCACCTACAATATAGTGCTCGACATTCGGAATTAAATGAGACATATGCTCAAACTTTTCCAGCAGTACATCCAGAGTAATAATCCCTTTTACATCACCGTCATTAATAATGTAGGAGATTTCATCCGCAGTATAAATCGGATTTATCGGGATAACAGTAGCCCCTGTACGCATTGCGCCATATAATCCAATAACAAAATGTGGAGTATTCCCTGAAACAAGAGCAATGTGGTCTCCCTTACCATACCCCAACTCTTTTAAACTCGAGGCAAATTTTGTGACCGCCCCTTCTAACTCCTGATACGTCTTTTCATCCCCCTGAAAAACGTATGCTGTTTCCCTTAAGTGATTCTTAGCTGTGATGGATAGTTGATCACTTAAGTTCATTATGATCCCTCCTAAGTAGTCGGTTAATGAATGAATAATCAGTTGGTGAATGAATAGTCATTCATTTTTTTAAAATAAAAAAAAGACTTACTTTCATTATAATTCAGAAAAAACAGATAGACAAGAAAAGGTTTTCATGAGTGAGAAAAGCGAAGGCGACCGGTTAGGTCCGACGGCTTAAGCAGAAGATCCGGAGTGGCATGCTTTTCCGCCACGTAGGAGCTTATGCTTATGACCGCTTGGACCTGGGAGCCGCAGCTGGACAAAGAAAAGCGAAGGCGACCGGTTAGGTCCGACGGCTTAAGCAGAAGATCCGGAGTGGCATGCTCTTTGAGAGTTAATAAAAAAACATGCGCTTCCCGAACGGAAACACATGTTTTTCTTCACCTTATGTTAGTAAACTAACCCAACAAAGTCTTCTAAAGTAATTTTTCCAAAGTAATGCTTAATGTCTACATCGCTAAGGGCTTCAGTGAGAGCTTCACGATTATAACGGGTACCATTCAGTTTTTCCTCAATATCCTTCACATCGCCTACCCCGAAGAAGTCACCGTAGATCTTACTCTCTTCAATAACCCCTTTCTTAACATTTAATCTTACGTCGATGGTACCAGCACCTTCGAAGCGCTTAGACTGCTGAATATCAAATTTAGGGGATTTTCCGTAGTTCCATTCCCATTGCTGGTAGCGATTTTCGGAAATCTCATGGATTTTTTTCCAATCTTCTTCTGTCAGCTTATATTTAGGTACATCCTCTGCATTTTCCACATCAAAAATATAGCGTAGAATCAGGCTTTTGAATTCATCCATGGATATTTTTTCATCAAGGAATTCAGAAATATTAGCCACTCGGCTCCGAATGGATTTAATACCCTTGGATTTAATTTTTTCTGATTTAACCTTCAGTGCTTTGACGACGTTTTCCAGTTCTGAATCCAGCATCAACGTACCATGGCTAAACATAACGCCTTTAGTAGAGTACTGCGCGTTTCCGGAAATCTTACGTCCGTCTACTTCAATATCATTACGACCGGACAGTTCTGCATTTACACCCAGCTTTTGAAGGGCATCCACTACAGGCTGTGTAAATTTCGCAAAGTTACTGAAACTATTCCCATCATCTTTGGCTAAGAAACTGAAGTTCAGATTTTCAAGATCATGATAAACCGCTCCACCACCAGATAGACGACGGACGACATTAATTCCTTTTTCTTCTACATAGTCTGTATTGATCTCTTCAATCGTATTCTGATTACGGCCTATAATAATGGATGGACCGTTCACATAGAAAAGTAAATATGTATGGCCGCCCTCAATATTCATGTTATTCAGAGCATATTCTTCAATAGCCAGGTTAATTTGAGGATCTGTAATCCCCTCATTATCAATAAAATACATCATAACAGGTCACTCCTTATCTAGTCTCGTCTAATATTGTAAACACTTGTAAAACGGAAAGCAAAAGAAAAGGGTTGTGATAATTTTCACTTTTTAAACTTTTGGGACTGTCCCCACTTACGTTAAAGTGCTAAAGGACAGGGATTCCTGTGCCAATTGAATTTTTCCTGAATAGTAGCGGCCAGCCTCCACTTTCAGCTGTTCAACATGGCCAAAATGGGGAAGATGGCTTAACCATAACTGCCGTACCCCAGCTGCCTGCGCTAATTTTCCACACTCATCACTTGTCATATGCCCCGGCCCACTTCCGTCCATACCTTCGTAAAAGCTGCATTCAGCAATAAGTAAATCTGCATTTTGGCAAAACGGAACCAGATCTTCAAAGTAGCTTGTGTCTGCAGTATAAACAATCGTGTGCTGTCCATTTGTCAAACGCATGGCATAGCACGGTACCGGGTGCCGGGTTTGCAAAAATGTAATGGTGAAGGGGCCGATATGCAGAGTCTCTGCCGGATTGTAAGCAATTCCTTTTGTGCATTGATGGGTTAATGAAGTAAAAAAATCCTCATCCCCCAGGTGCCCAAAAACAGGCAGCACCTTGCTTTCCTCACGAAGATAAGATTGTACCAAAAAAGCATATTGAAGCGGTCCGATATCTGCTACATGATCATGATGATAATGAGAGAGAATAAGAGCATCCAGATTCGTTATCTCCACTTCCTTTTGCAAACGGGACAGTGTGCCACTTCCACAGTCAATCAGCAGTGAAAACCCATCCTGTTCCAATAAATAGCTCGAGGTTGCACCTTCCGCTTCAGGGTAGGCACCCCAGAAGCCAATTACCTTAAATCTCATCCCTCTTCCTCCTCAATATAAATTGAAAGTTCGATCAGTGGGAATCTTATGGGCAGTTAAAAAATCAATCATGAGAAATCTTTCATCAATGTGTGTTTCCATCCAGTGAAAATCATGCTTTCCAAAAAGCCTTCCCACATACCAGTATAAGGCAAATAAAAAATTTTTAAAATTTGTTATAAAACAGCATATTGCAAAAGTGCTTGTGTTATAATACAATATAAATAGTTAAAGCTATTATATAACACAGTGGAGGGATCAACCTTGTCCAGTATAATGGAGTTTTTCAGAAATCTGCCGTCGAAAAAGTGTGTAAAATGCGGGAGCCAAATCCACGAGAAGGCTGATTGTTACGGGAATATCTGTGACGATTGTGATCATCCGGCACGTTAACCAGATTCATTGTCATCACATATCACTACCCTTTAGGAGGACAGAAACCGCTGTCTTCCTTTTCTGTGTTATAACAGTTAATCATCCAAAAAAAAAGCCCTTTGCTATTCAAAAGGCTTTCCAATAATGTAAAACTTCCTATGATCTTTTCCAGTTGACTGAACCATCGTATTAGTTATTTAAAAACGCAAGAACATCTCTTACAGCTTTCTCGCCCTGATCAATACAGTCGGGTAATCCTATGCCTTCATAAGAGCTCCCAGCTAAAAAGACGCCGGGCAGATGCTGTTCCAATTGCTCCTTCACTCGCTGAACACGTTGTTTATGACCAACAGTATATTGAGGCATAACATTTTCCCAGCGTGTGACCACTTTCATTTCAGGCTTCCCTTTAATCTTCATTTGCTTATTTAAATCACGTAATACGATCTCTTCAATTTCCTCATCGGAGAAATGGACAACTTCCTGATCATCTGGTCTTCCTACATAACAGCGAACCAGTGCTTTTCCTTCAGGTGTTGTATGAGGCCATTTCTTATGTGTCCAGGTGCAGGCGGTAATTCGGAAATCACTATTCCGTGATACTACAAAACCTGTGCCATCAATATCATCTTCAATATCATCCGCATCAAAAGCCATGGCTACATTGGCTACACTTGTAGAAGGCATCTCCTTCCATTCATTCATAAAGTCATATTGATTTAACATTTTCTGAGCCGCTAAATGAGGAGCAGCCATGATGACAGCGTCTGCACTCCATGCTTTCCCATTGCTTAAGGACAGTTGATATGATCCATTCTTCTTGTCAATCTGATTTACGGCGACACCTTTAAGAACAGTCTCTTTCTCCAGTTTCTCTTCAACAGCAGTAACAAGGGAAGAAAGACCGTTTTTCAAAGTTAAAAACATCCCCTGCTTCTTTTGGGCTCCTGTTTTAGATGGCTTAGGGGTTGTCTCCTGTAAGCCTCGGATCAGACTTCCATATTTCTGCTCCATATCATAAAAGTTCGGGAAGGTTGCCATTAAACTTAGCTTATCTACATCCCCGGAATAAATTCCTGACAGTAATGGTTCAATCATATTTTCCACAACTTCATTTCCAAGACGCCGGCGGAAAAAGTGTCCCAGGGCCTGATCTTCCTGGGGTTTTCCTTTAGGAAGAACAAAATCTCCCGCAGCCCTCAGTTTACCTGGAATCGAAAATAAACTGGACGTTACAAATGGTTTGATTTGTGTCGGAATCCCCATAAAAGAGCCTTTTGGCATACTATGTAATTCTCCATTGGCCAATATATACGACTTGCCGGATGAAACACGAATCAGTTCATCTTCAAGTCCCGCCTCAGTTGCCAGTCGTGCAGCACTTGTCTTTCTTGCCAAAAAGGAATCCGGGCCTCTTTCTATAGTAAAGCCATCTTTTTTTTCGGTTTTAATTTTTCCGCCTAATTCCTCACCCGCTTCAATCAGCTTCACTTCATAAGGAAGCTGATGGGTTCTGATTTCTTTTTGTAAGTAATAGGCAGCGGTTAGCCCTGCTATTCCGCCGCCTATGACTGCAATCTGTTTATTACCCATTTTGAACCCCACTTTTAGCCTTGCTCCATACAACATTGGCTAAAGTTTTAATAAACTGCGGATGGCTGTTTGGCATTTCTGGACGGAAATAATCAGCACCCAGTTCCTCACAAACCACTTTACATTCATAGTCATTGTCATACAGAACCTCTAGATGTTCGGCCACAAATCCTACAGGAGCATAAACAAAAGTACGGTATCCTTTTTGCTCGTATAAGTCTCTTGTCAGATCCTGTACATCCGGGCCTAACCATGGATCAGGAGTGTTTCCTTCACTTTGCCAGCCGATTTCATAATTTTGAATTCCCGCTTTATCTGTAATTAACCTTGCTGTTTCCTTTAACTGATCCGGATATGGATCGCCATCCTTCAGTATTTTTTCCGGCAGGCTGTGTGCAGATACGATTAATACAGCCTTGTCACGCTGCTCAGCTGTCATCTCGCCATAAACGTTGTTGATCTGCTCTACCCAGAAATCAATAAATCCAGGCTCATCAAACCAGTCTTCTACTGAGGTTAGCTTCATTCCATATTGATCAGCTTTGTCCTGGGCACGACCATTATAGGATTTTACACTGAATGTGGAATAATGAGGAGCCAGTACAATACTTACAGCTTCTTCAATGCCGTCCTTGTGCATCTCTTCCACAGCATCCTCAATAAATGGCTCAATATGCTTTAATCCAAGATACATATGAAATTCTACTTCATCCTGCATTTCGTTTAATTGCTGTTCTAAAGAAGTAGCCTGTTCCTTGGTGATACGGGCAAGTGGTGATATACCTCCAATTGCTTTATATCGATCCTTTAGATCCTGAAGGTCTTCCTCAGATGGCTTTCTTCCGTGACGGATATCCGTATAATAGCGTTCAACATCTTCTTCTTTGTATGGTGTACCATAAGCCATCACTAATAGTCCCATTTTTTTCTTCGTCATTTTCAACACCTCGTTTATTATGATTGTTTGGTATATTCATGGATAAAGCTTGTTAATTTTTTCAATGTCTCCGGGTTAATATCAGGAAATACTCCGTGTCCCAGGTTAAACACATATCCAGACTGACTCATTCCCTGATCTAAAATCTTTTTAACTCTCTCTTCAATCACATCCCAATCCGCAAGTAAGACGGCCGGGTCAAGATTTCCCTGAAGAGTTTTTGTAATGCCCATGCTTCGTGCCTGCTGAATGGAAGTTCGCCAGTCAAGACCTATCACATCAGCTGACAAATCATTCCATTCCTTAAGAAGATGGCCGGTACCCACACCAAATAAGATACCTGGAACACCTTCTTCTTTTATTGCAGAAAATATCCTTTCCATCGTCGGTTTAATAAAAATCCGGTAGTCCTCTTCATTGACAGCACCAATCCAGGAATCAAAAATCTGTATGGCGCTCGCTCCTGCTTTCATTTGCGCTTTCACATAACGAACAATCAAGTTGCCCAGTTTGTCCATCAGTGCAAACCATGTTTCCGGATTTCCGTACATCATGGCTTTGGTTTTGTTATAGTTTTTCGAAGGTCCGCCCTCAATCATATAACTGGCTAGCGTAAATGGTGCACCACTAAAGCCAATCAACGGTACATTCAGCTGCTCTTTTGAGAGGATTTCAATTGTTTTCAGGACATAGGGAACGTCCTGCTCCGGATCAATCTCCCCGAGACGTTCTATATCTGTTTTCGAGCGGACGGGGTTATCAATTACAGGTCCCACACCAGGCTGAATCTCAACCTGAACCCCAATTGGAGGCAGTGGGGACATTATGTCTTTGTATAAAATGGCTGCATCAACATTGTAATTTTCAACAGGAAGCCTGGTCACATAGGCACATAGCTCCGGTTGATGAGTAATTTCAAATAATGAATATTTTTCTTTTAATTTTCGATACTCAGGCTGGGATCGCCCTGCTTGACGCATAAACCATAAAGGTACGTATGAGGTACTCTCCCCCCGATACGCTTTTAAAATCGTATCATTAAATGACTTCATTCTTCTGTCACCCTTCATCTCTATTCATTCCCATATATTATGGTAAACGAAAACATTTTGACTGTACACTAAAGCGAATGTTTTGTCACGAAATTGTCTTAATCAATGACTGCTTCATTGGATGGCTGGCCTCTTTCCTTACTCAGCGGGTTATAGGGCACAATGTAATACGTCTTTTTCTCCAGCATCCTGATATTCTCATCTTCAAAAGTTCCCTTGCCTTCAACTTCCCCTATCAAAGCGGAGCCATTCCCACTCTTTTCGTAAATACGATAAATGACCCGTTCATCCTCTGAAGGTGTCCATGTCAATTCAGCTGTTACGCCGGAGAAAATACCAAATCGGCGGTCCACTTGCAGGTCATCAACCACAGGAAGTCTTACAGGGTCCGGCAATTCCCTTACATTGTCCGGTCTGTTAAACTCATCTGCCAGGGAACGTTTCTGATCGATATCTGTTAATATATCCTTCATTAACTTGGTTGGTGCACTGCTCCCGCTTTTTACATAATGCTCTTTATCTGTCCTGTCATATCCCATCCAGACTGCACCCACATATTCTGGTGTATAGCCCGCAAACCAGATGTCCTTATTCATACCTGAAACACTGGGATGCTGGGTTGTACCCGTTTTTCCTGCCAGTGCTTTCGAATATTCGCCTTTGCTTCCTGTTCCTTCACCCACAACGGCCTGAAGCATTTTGGTCATATTCCAGGCTGTCTGTGGCTCAAAAATCTGATTTTCTTGCATTTCTACTTTTCCAACCACTTCCCCATCCTTCTTCACCTGAATAATAGCGTAAGGCTCCACAGCCTGGCCGTGATGAACAAAGGTGCGGTAAGCTTTTGCCATCTCCAGAGGACTCATTCCTCTTGAAAGGCCTCCCAGTGCAATGGCTAGCTGTTGATCAGGAAGAGAAATATTTAATCCATTAAAGTATCCTTTCACATATGGAATTCCGATTTCATTCAGCAGCCAGACAGCAGGTGCATTTTTGGATTCAACCAGCGCCTCATACATCGTTACCTTTCCTTCGTATGTATCACTATAATTTTCCGGCGTATAGTTTTCCTGATAGGTTCTCTTTTCATCCACCAGCAAAGAATAAGGCGTATAATTCCCTGTTTCAAGGGCAGGTCCGTATACAGCGAGTGGTTTGATGACTGATCCGGGCTGACGTTTGACTGATACTCGATTTAGATCACCACGTTCAAACTGTCTGCCTCCCAGGGCTGCTGTAATCGCCCCTGTTTCCTGATCAAGAAGTACAAATGCTCCTTCCATCCCTTTTGTCGAACCACCCTTAAAATACTTCTCCATTTGGAACCGTTCATAGGCGATTCGCTGAATGTCAGGATCAATACCTGTGACAATGGTATAGCCTCCGCGATAGACCTGAGACCGACTAATGTGAAATTTTTTCTCCATTTCTTTTAATACAAGATCAACATAGGTTTCAATCCACGGTCGCTTATCCGGATTTCCCTGCTCGATTCCAAGCGTCTTTCCCTGTAATGACGTCATTTCCTTAGCATTTATCATATCCATTTCCTGCATGGAAGCTAAAACCAGGTTTCTTCTTTCCGTTGCATTTTCCGGATAATTAACCGGCGAAAAATACGTAGGTGATTTAGGAATAGCAGCCAGCATTGCCCCTTCTGAAACGGTTAAATCCTGTACATTTTTATTAAAATAAAATCGGGATGCTTCCTGAATTCCATATACTCCGTGTCCAAAGTAAATTTCATTCAAGTAATACTCGAGGATCTTATTTTTGCTCATATTCCTCTCCAGATAAATAGCACCCATCACTTCTTTGGTTTTTCGCATCCACGATTTATCATTGGTTAAGAAGAGGTTTTTCACCAGCTGCTGGGTTATCGTACTGGCTCCTTCTACTTTTTCAAAAGCAATTAGATCGCGAAAAACCGCTCTTCCTACAGAAATAAGATCAACCCCTGCATGCTTGTAAAACCGCTGATCTTCAATTGCAATAAAAGCATTCTGAACATAATCGGGAATCTGATCAATCGGTACATATGTACGATTCTCACTGTAAAGAGTTGCTACTTCTTCGCCACTTTCTGTTTGAATGACCGTGGCTTCTGAAAAGACAAATCCTTTATCATCGACAACCCACTTCCCTCCTAGTAAAATAAGGGAAAAGCCAATAATACTCAGCAGAATCGTACCTGAACCAAGAATCAGTGCCCATTTCACAGCAGAATGCTGCTGTTTCCATAATTCCTTTATCCGGGTTCTTTTTAACACAATTAGCACCTCAAAAAGATGTCGAGATTTCCGTTATCACTCCTATTATACGATAAAATTGTCGTAAATTATAATCAAATGTCTGCCTTGATAAGTCTATGGGCAGATTGATAATAGGAAGCATTTGAAAGGAGAATGGATATGCAAGTCCTTATGACCAATGGTACCGTGGATTTTTTAGAAAAAATCAAGCAGGACCATCCGGAAGCCCGAATTCACATCATGCAGAATGGCGAAAATGGGCTGGCCTACTATGAAGGGAATAACGATGATTTATTTGCAGAGGAACGAACGTACGAGACGGTTGATTACGTTGGAGAAATGCGGGAAGCAGGCTATGTAGTGATGAATAACATTCCTGTCACTGACGAAGGACGTCCGATATTTGAGGATCGTTTTCTGAACAGACAGGGAAAAATTGAAGAAATGCCAGGATTCCAGGCCATCCGTGTTTTAAGACCTGTTCATGGCAATACTTATGTTATATTGACTCAATGGGAGGACGAAAAGAGCTTTCAAAACTGGAAAAACTCCCAATCCTTTGCGAAAGCCCATAAAGGGAATGCTGATCAAAAGCAGGAGCAGCCCTCTTACAGTGCAGGTCCGTCCTATGTAACCGCCTATTCCATGGTTTCAACCGAACCATAAGAAAAAGCCCGTGGCTCTATTGTTCAGCTATAGCCACGGGCTTTTCAGTACCACTTATTCATCTAATACATTCTGCTCAAAAAAAGTTCTGTATTTTTCTTCCTCAGCTGCTCCGACAAAGCGTTTGACTTCCTCTCCATCTTCATAGCGGACAATGGTTGGGGTATACTCAATTTTGAATTGGCGCAAAGCTTCCTCATATTCAAGAACGTTGACCTTTTCCATGTTAATTCCCAAATCCTCCGTTAGCGGAACAACAATTGGAGTGGCTTTTTTACAATGCGGACATTCCGGACTATAGAAATAAATAGTCTTGTCTTCCCCGTTGTCCAGAGATTGCTGAAGTTCATCAGGCTTTATCTGATTTCCATATAAATCATTATTCTGATATTGTACAACAGCGATAAGTGCCCCGAATAAAACGACAATGATTCCACCGATAATGAATATTTTTTTCACGTTTTCATCCCCTTCTCTTTATAAAACTGATCATAAATAAGATTAATATTGCTGTAAAGGCAATCAATGACAGCAACGGTATCGTAACAAAACCGAAATAATTAACATACTCTGCTGTGCAGGAAGCCCCCTGTCCACAAAAATCAGCAGCACCCGCACTATTTACCTTCTGAATGATATAGTGATAGAGAGCAAGTGGTGCGCCTATAATACTCAAGATAAATCCCGGCAACGCGATCTGGGCATTCTTTTTGATAATGGCTGTGCCAATAATCACGACTAGTGGATACATTAAAATTCGTTGGAACCAGCATAATTTGCAGGGTTCAAATTGCATAATTTCCGAATAAAACAGACTTCCACAAGTAGCGATAAAGGCTGTTCCCCAAATGATTAACAGCAGATTTTCCTCAGTCTTACTATACGTCATATGTATATCTCCTCACCGAAAAATTCCAGTCAAATCTTAAATTCTATTTTATCATAACATAATTGATAGAACATCAGAGGAAAATCTATATGTAGTGAGTGATCTTAATCGTTCATCAGACCGTTTCTGTGTGCATATACCGCTGCCTGGGTACGGTCTTGAACCTCCAGTTTACTTAGAACATTGCTTACATGAGTTTTCACGGTTTTAATTCCAATAAAGAGCTGATCACTGATTTCCTGATTGGTTAAACCCTGTCCAATACAGATCAGGACTTCCTTCTCCCTCTCTGTGAGATCTTCATGTGGGAGAGTATGGGGCGCTCTGAAACGATTCATCATCTTACCCGCAATCTTAGCTTCAATAACATTTTCACCTTTGCAGGCCTTTTTAATCGCATCGACAATTTCTTCTGCTGAGGAGGTTTTCAGCATATAACTGAATGCACCTGCTTCCAACGCCGGAAACACTTTTTCATCATCGTAATAGCTTGTTAGAATAATAATTTTACATTCCGGATGAAAGGACATAATCTCTCTGGTTGCCTCAATTCCATTCCCATCATTCATGATTAAATCCATCAGAACAACGTCCGGGCGTTCCTTCTTCGCTAAAGCACAGCCCTCATTTCCACTGGTTGCTTCTCCTGTGACTTCTATGTCATCTTCTGTCATTAAATAAGTTGAAATTCCTTTTCGAACAACCTCATGATCATCCACAATTAATACTTTTATTTGGTTTTCCATTCATCTCTTCCCCCTAGAGTGGTATCCGTATCGTACTATATGTTCCTTCTCCCTCTTTAGAACGAATGATAAAGGAACCTCCAAGCTCGCCGGCCCGTTCGTTCAAGGTCTTCAACCCATATGAGGTTTGATTTTCCGTCTTTTCACTAACATTAAACCCCTTCCCATCATCCCGAATATAAAGGGTGACACTTTCCTCACGCTGTTTCAATTCCAGGAGTACATGACTTGCCTGAGCATGACGCAGGATGTTGGATAAAATTTCCTGAACCATTCGAAAGAGCTGCTCTTCGGTGGCTTTTGACAGATGTAAGGAGTCATCCAAGCTCACCTGAAAATCAATAGAGCAGCGCAGTTTCAGCTCTTCTATCAGTTTTACAATACCAGTCTGTAAGGATTCCCCGGATAAGTGAACAGGACGAAGATGAAGCAGTAGCGCCCGCATTTCTGTTTGGGCCTGAAGAGCCATTTGGGCAACTTCCTTTATTTGATCCTTAGCTTTTTCCGGCTTTTTATCGAGCAATTTTATGGTAGCCTGTGACATCATGGTTAACGCAAATAGCTGCTGGCTGACAGCATCATGTAAATCTCTTGCCAGTCGCTGTCTTTCCTCCATAGTTGCCACTTTGTGTGCCTCCTGGGCAAAGTCATTCTTCTCATCAGCCATCCGTTGCAGGGACTTCACCTGTTTTTCCATTTTTTCAGCTAACCGGTTTAAATCATCGGCTATGTAATCTATCTCATCTCCTGAACCCTTTTGATCCTGATTCATGATTCTTGCACCGTATTTTCCTTTCGCCAATTGCGTAATAAGAACCGAGATTCCGTCCATTCTTTCCTTGACCTGTCCGGCATAATGAAAGCTTACGTACATAGCAACAGGGGTCATTAACAGGCAGATTAATAATATACTGAAAAAAATGGCTTCCAGTGTCAGCCAGGATGGATGAATGACCGAATATGTAAAAAATAGCACACAGGCAATGACTAACAAGGAAAAATAGATGGTCTGAAATTGTGTGCGTACGATCTGAAAACGCAGATTGTTGAGTTTGTGAAACATATATCTTCTCCCCTATACTCGATCAATCCGTATATCACCCACCTGAAGATGAAGATGGATGGTCAGCCTTTGAACAGCCTCTTCATAGTCAGGGGATTGATAAACGAGATTCTTGGATACGCCATTTGCTTCTTTCTCCAGCACTTTAATATCACCTACACTTGCTGTTGCGTCGATCCTCAAAGCTACATCCTCCGGCATCAGCATACGCACATCCCCTACCCATCCTTTGATCGTAATAGGTGTATCTCTATTTGGGATATAAGCCTTTGTAAAATCAAAATAGTAATCGCCTACTCCTGACCACATTTCCAGCGGCTCTACTGTCCAATTTTCCTCGTTAAAATTATGGGATCCGACAAAGGAGTGACTATTTTTAGTATTCCCGCGGTCTGAATCAATGGTGAACTTTACTCCATTCCCTTTTTTATCCTTCCTTTTCGTAAAAAATAAAAAATGCAGCCCAATATAAATTAAAAGTAAGGGCCATAATGCCCAAATATCACCGAATCCAAAGGCGAGAACGCCATAATTCCCTAATACAACAAGGGAGGCATAAATAGCCAGAAAGGAGCCAAAAGCCCAGCTCCCCCCTTTGTTATCCCGAAAACTGTCGACAAACCACTTCAGACCCATCACAATTAATAGAATCGGCCAGTTTTTTGCAATAATATTGGATATTTCCACGGAAATAATGCCTATATTCTCCAAAATGAGAAAAATACCCGCAGCAATCAATAAGAATGATAAAAGAACTTTAACTAAGCTTTGTGGTTTCATATTCACCCTCTTCTTTCCATAATCATTGTATTATACAAAGACGACAAAATTCCTTCTTTTTCTTTACACTAGATAAGCGCTCAGAGTTACATGAAGTTGTATATAACCAGTATATACCCCTGCTAAATAATCAGGATACAAGCAGAAGTTGGTTTCCGTCTCCGCCTGTGGACTGAATTTTTAAATTTGAGGGATAAAGTGAACCTTTCATTACTGGGCCCCACAGAGGGTCACAATGGGAAATTGGAGCGTCGGCTTAAGGATGTATCAGAACTGTCCTGTACGGAATAAATTGGGGAGACAGGCCTTTATTTGTTATCATTTAACTATATATTGAGTTAATCGGGGTGTCAGTGTCTTTATATCTTCCCAGCAAGTAATACAGGAAGATTATGATGGACGGCTGCAGCACGATTAAGTATGTGGAGAGGAGATTCATATGTGGGACAAAATCTTTCAAGCTGTTGATGACTTATTTGATGAGATGGTCAACATCCGCCGGTATCTTCATCAGTATCCGGAGCTATCCTTTCATGAGGAAAAAACCTCAAAGTACATAGCCGATTTTTATAATCAGCTGGGTATACCCTGTCGCACGAATATTGGAGGATACGGGATCACAGCCACTCTAAGGGGCGGGAAACCAGGTAAAACTGTAGCTTTGCGTGCTGATTTTGACGCACTTCCAATCCAGGAAGAAAATGAAGTTCCGTATAAATCAAAGATTCCGGGAGTCATGCACGCTTGTGGTCATGATGGACATACAGCTGCTCTGTTATGTTTGGCAAAGGCTGTCCTTCCCTTTCAGGAACAGCTTCCAGGGACGATAATTTTCATCCATCAGCCTGCTGAAGAATATGCGCCAGGTGGGGCAAAGCCGATGATTGAAGCAGGTGTATTAGAAAACGTTGATGCTGTATTTGGCACACACTTGTGGACAGATACCCCCCTTGGAATTTTACATACCTCTAAAGGAAATTTCATGGCAGGTGCCGATCGTTTTGAAATTAGCATTAAGGGAAAAGGGGGCCATGGAGCAAAGCCTCATCAGACAAAGGATGCCATTGTCATCGCCTCACAGCTGGTCACACAGCTTCAGCAAATTATGAGCCGGCGTATTGATCCACTCAAAACAGGTGTCGTTACTGTCGGAACATTTGAAGCGGGCCAGGCCTTTAATATTATTGCAGACTCAGCTAAACTGGTTGGAACTGTCCGAACTTTTGATGCCAATGTCCAGAAAATGATTATGGACCAGATGGAGAGCATTATCAAAAGTGTCTGTCTGCCTTATGAAGCAGACTATGATTTTCATTATGCAAAAGGTTATCCACCTGTTGTCAATCATCCGGGTGAGGCTGAACTTATTCTCCAGGAAGGAAAAAACGTGCCGGGAATAAAGGATACGGAGGAAGTGGATCCTTCTATGACCGGTGAAGATTTCGCCTATTATTTATTGGAAAAACCGGGTGCCTTTTATTTTACCGGAGCTCAGAAAGAAGTAGACAATTATCCGCATCACCATCCAAAATTCGATTTCGATGAAAGGGCCCTTCCACTGGATGCCAAAACTTTAATGCAGGCTTATCGAAGCTATCAGGAAAAGCATTCATAAAGTGAAACTTTCCATCCGTGGGGGTCTCCATCCCCCGCTTAATCCTGTTGGGATACCCTTAAAATTGAAGTGGGGGTATTAGGCCAGTTCATACATGATAACGATTTTCAAAAACACAAAACAAGAGCATCACAGGATTCATTACATAACCTGGATGCTCTTGTTTGTTTCGTTAACATTTAACTATTATTCTCGTCCAGCAGCCTGAGTCGATATCCATTCATGGCTGTTTCTCCTAACTGGTTTAATAATCGGGAATTCGCCCACGCTCCAACCACAGCACCAAAACCGGGAATAAGCTGCAACATTTTCACAAAATCAATCGTGTCCCGATATTCCTGCTGCAGTTCCTGCCAGTCAATTTCGGCCCATTTATGCTTTTCCTGTTCCCAATGAACGACTCTGTGTAACACACGGGCCCGGCTATGATCACTTGAGAAAGCCAGCATAAATAGATGAAGCAAATACATTCGTTCTTCATAATTGTTTACATTTATCCCGTATAGCTGCCCAACATCAAATAAGAATTTCATCTTTATACTTAAAAGCATGGGAAAATCCGCCATACCTAAAAAAATACCACCAGCACCTGTTCCAGCACCTTCAACCGCAGCCGTATTCCGATACTTCTGCAGACGTTCTTTGATTTCCTGTTCCCTTTTTTCGAACCCCCATTCCGGTTTCACTTCAACTTTATAAATATATGCGGAACTGGTCAAAGATACTTCTATCATTTTACGAATACTCTCTGTAACGACTTTATGAGCCTGTTCCGGGATTTTTTGATTAATTTTAGTTTGTACGGACTTTGATGCCTTCTGTACCAGCGAAGACTTTCTCTTCATTTTTCTCTTCCATTTTAAAGCTTCCTTTAGAACCTGTTGTTCATAGGTCTGCATGTGATCATTCCTCATTTTTGATCTATATTGTCCGTTTTCGTTCCAGCCTGCTCTTCACATATGTATTCACAAATACGAGAGTAAATAATCCACCCAGAGCCCATAACAGAACCATTCCCTGCCAGGATGCAGCCCCAAGCATTAGAAAGCCTAAAATAAATGTCTTTATAAGCATGACAAACCGTAAAAACTGCTGTAAAGAACGCTTTCTTACTTCTTTGGGAATAGGGTACAGATCCAGCCAGTCAATCGTCTTATGGTGATTCCAAAGCGTAATAAGCTGAAATCCACTCAAATAGATGAACAACAAGGCAAAGACCAGCTTGAACCAAATTATCGGTATCCAGAATATAAAGAATGCTGCAATGAAAAGTAATCTTACATACATCCCAAGATAATCACTGCTTCTCACAAACGTTATCCGATATAAATACGTGAAGGTCTGCCTCTGCCCGAAAGGTACGGGCTGAATGAGCATACGGACAAGTGCATGTCGTTTTTTAGCCTTTTTCTTTAAATGCGGTACATCCGTAAACATATTTGCTATTCTGTAAAAGGACTGCATGCTCGCTTCCTCTTTTTCAATCAGTAAGTCCCAGGCAACCCCCTGCTTTTTCCGGTAAACCTGATACAGCCACAGGAAGTATCCTGTAAATATGATCGTCATCATACTGACGTAAAGAATGGCATCCCCCTGGATAAAAAAGCACACAATTAATATGTTCAGGACAGTACGTAAAATAGTATCCATCCAGCGATATTGGACATCCCGCTCTTTCAATAACCACCAGCCTAAAAGCAGATTCCACACTTTAAGGATAATCAGTATGACAGCGAGGTAAATCAGCCATTCACCTCCCCTGCCCGAATAAGCCGTTAAATAAAGGGGACTTAATGCTGCATACCCCAGTGCTAACGAGTAAAGCTGAGTAAAAAAACTGTACCAGAATGCCATCCGAAAATAGCTTCCCATCTTATGCTCGGCAGGCAGAAGAAACACGGTGTCTGCTTCCTGCAACAGGGTTCGGACTGGACTATGAGTGACCAGCAAACCTAAGACAATTCCCATAATCCATGCAACAGGAAAATTTTCCGGCAAATTCTCAAGCCATTGCTGATAAAAGTAAGCAAAAGCGGCAATAAAAAACAACAAGGCAAAAGCTAGATGGTCATTAAAAATGAGACGCATATACCGCCCGGTTTCTTTCAGATGAGCCCCTAATCGTTTTTTCCATAATTCTTTGGCATTAAACATGCTGATCTTCCTTCGTCAATTGAATATACAAATCATCCAGGGTAGCATCCGGCATTTTAAATTCCTTTCTTAACTCTGACAGTGTCCCCTTTGCCCGGACCTCTCCATCATGCAGGATTACAAAACGGTCACAGTACCGCTCGGCCGTGGAGAGTATATGTGTGGACATCAGCACACCTGCTCCCTGCTTTTTCATATTATCCATCATTTGCAGATAGGATTTTATTCCTAATGGATCCAGTCCGACGAAAGGCTCATCGACAATGTAGAGGGTTGGTTCAATGAGAAAGGCACACATAATCATTACTTTCTGTCTCATCCCTTTTGAGAAATGAACAGGGAACCACTTCAATTTTTTCTCTAACCGAAATTCCTTTAGGAGGGGCTCGATTCTCTTTTCAAACTCATCCTCTGGTATATCATAGGCCATTGCAGTCAGACGCAAATGTTCATATAGTGTCAGTTCTTCATATAAAACAGGCATTTCCGGAATATAAGCAAATTGCTTCCGGTATTCTTCAGGGCTTTCCTGAAATGTCTGTTCATTAATGGATATGGTCCCTTTTTTTGGCTCCATGAGGCCTATAATATGTTTAATCGATGTACTTTTACCGGCTCCGTTAAGACCGATTAATCCTACAATTTCATGCGGGCGTACATCAAAGGATATCCCCTTTAAAACATTCTTTTGTGTATATCCTCCAAAAACATTCTCCAGCTTTAGCAATTGATCCATTGATTTACCTCCACCTTCCATCACATACCTAATCTAAATTTTACCACCAACATATTGATTTGCAAAAGATGAATAATTCCTGTTTATGCTGAACACAATAATAACTGAGGAACGGGGCAGATAATCAGTCGTGAAACATTGTCTCGAACGTCAAACCATTTAAAGTGGGGTGTTGGTGAAAGACATTATTCTTTCACGTTAAAATGAACCATTTTTCGAAATGGGGTGTTCGTGAAAGGCAACTTTCTTTCACACTTGATGATTCCCGTTAAGCTACTGTAGACAATTGCGTCCGGACTATGTATAGTCTGGACGTATTCCCCATCTCATCAACAGTATGCAGCCCGTTCCTTAAGGCAGAGCAGATGATGCTCTGCCTTTTTTTGTTTTCACGTCGTCGGACCTGAACAGTCGCCTCCGCTTTTCTATTGTCCAGCTGCGGCTCCTAGGTCAGGGCGGATATAAGCCAAAGCCATTTCGCGGCCAAAACCATGCCGCTCCGTGTCTTCGGCTTATCCCGCATGACCTGAACAGTCGCCTCCGCTTTTCTTCATTCTTATTGCATTGTTTTTTTCCCTTTATTACAATAAAGGAAACAATAGTATGAGGAGGATAATGATGGCGGATTGTATTTTTTGTAAGATTTTAGATGGTGAAATTCCCTCAGCAAAAATTTACGAAGATGATGATGTTTACGCCTTTCTCGATATCAGTCAGGTTTCCAAGGGGCATACCTTAGTGATTCCAAAAAAACATACAGAGAATATTTTTGAGACAGATTCGGAAGTTGCTGAGAAGGTATTTTCCAGAATTCCCAGGATAGCGAATGCTCTCAAAAAAACATACCAGCCTAAGGGCTTAAACATTTTGCAAAACAATGGAGAATTCGCCGGTCAGACCGTATTTCATTTACATATACATTTAATACCAAGGTATGATGATGACAAGGACGGGTTTGACCTGAAATGGGAAACACATCCAGATGAATACGACCTGCAGCAAATTGCAGAAGAAGTTACAAAAAACATTTGATAATTTTCTGAAAAATATCTGAAACTTTTACTTTAGCTGGTAACACAATTCTGTTATAATAACCATAACTCTTTCGCAATCAATCATCAGGATATGATTGGAAAGACTTTAGTTGAGAATAGTTTAGATGAGGAGAGGATTTACAAATGAAAATGGATACACGTGTTTTAATTTTGCTTTCCCTGTTTATCGGGATTGGTACGGTGTTGCACCTGGTAATGCCCGGAGTTCTTTTCGGAATGAAGCCTGATCTTCAACTGGCGATGATGTTCCTGGGGATTCTCTTATTTCCTAAGGTACAATATGTACTCGTACTTTCCGTAGCTACAGGACTGCTAACCGCACTAACAACGACAATGCCTGGTGGACAGATTTCAAATCTCATTGATAAACCAATTACTGCCTTTGTATTCTTTGGACTTTATGTATTGTTATCCAAAGGAGTGAAAGAAGTTATTTCAGCACCAATCATGACTGCCATAGGAACCATGATTAGTGGAGCGATATTCTTGTCCGTTGCACTATTTATTCTCGGTGTTGAACTGGGAGCAGGCTTTGGCGCATTGTTTGCCTCAGTCGTCATCCCGGCAACAATTGCCAATACCATTATAATATTCGTTGTCTATCCAATTCTTCAGTCCATCATGAAACGGTCCGCAATCTCATTGCAAAAGGCATAATAATCATTAAGGTTATCCCATTAAGAATATTTAGATAAAACTCCAGAGGCAGTCATGCTCTGGAGTTTTGTTTTTCACTTAATTTTACGTTTTTTCCTAAACATTATGAGTGAAAAGCGTTATAATAAAAACTATAAGGAAATGATTACGCTTTTATTGTTTTGTATACTGATTGATTACTAAATGATTAAATCGCTCATTTCCACCAGCGATCGATTTTTACTACTAAGGGGGTAATGATATGTCAAAAGGAAAATCAATATTACTTGGCCTCGTTTTTGGTGGTGTCATCGGTGCATCCACCACTCTACTAACAACACCATCTTCCGGACAAGACATACGCAGAAGAGCGAGAGATCAAAGTGTAAAGCTTAAACAAACAATTGAAGAATTAAGTAATGAAGGTCTTGATCTGAAAAATCAATTGACTAAAACAACCAAAGAAGGTGCGGTTCTTCTAAAAGAACTGTCCCATGATGTAAAAGAATCCATTGAAAATTGGAAAAAGACAATTGAACCACATCAGGAAAATATCCAGGAGCATTTAAAAAATGTAGAGGATAGCCTGAAGGAATTAGAAGAAAAAATGAATGATTCTAAAAAAGAAAACGAATAAGGATAACGGTGTATGTTCGTATAGGACATACACCTTTTTTATGTGGAAAAAAGTTCATTAGCCTGTATTCCATTCATATCCCACAGGAAATCAATCATCAGTGAATCCTGACTGGCTCACAACCTCTACACTTGGCTTCGCCTATAGAAAGTAAAATTTCCATCAGTGGGGAATGACGACCGGTTATTACGTGATAAAAAGGCTGTCTCAATGTAGAGACAGCCTTTTTACAGTTATTCAGTATTTATTATTTTCCTAAATCTTTTGTCCATTTTTCAAGAAGATCTGGATTGTCTTCAAGGAATTGAGCTGCTGCATCAGCTGGTTCAGCTCCACCATTGATAGCTACAAGAAGTTTATTTTCCATTTCAGTGTCGTAGTCTTCAGTTAGACGTTGAATGACTTCGTAAGCTGCAGGTGAATCTTCCTTGAAGCTCTTATGTGCAATAGCTTCGATGCGGTCACCATCACCGCCATAAACTTTTTCAGGATCTTCTAACATTTTCAGATCCATTTCAGCAAATGCCCAATGTGGCTTCCAAAGTGGTACGATAATTGGTTCTTCATTTTCAATCTTAGTTTGCAGCTCAGAAAGCATAGCCGCTTCGGAACTGGAAGTCAATGTCCAGTTTTCCAGACCATATGTTTCAAGTGCAGTTTGTGTATTCTGCATAATTCCGGCACCTGGATCGATACCTATAATTTGCCACTCTGTTGCTTTACCTAATTCTTCATTCCCTTTAAGGTCTTCAATTGAGTTTACATCTTCCATGTAAGATGGAACAGTTAATGCAAGTGGTGCTTGTGCTACAAATTCACCAGCAACTTCTACATCATCCTTATATTGCTCCCAGTAAGATTGGTGAGTAGCCGGCAGCCATGAAGCTGTCATGAATGATGAATCATCACTAGCAACACTTGACCACATTGCTCCTGCTTCTACTTGTGTAGTTTCTACAGTGTATCCTACCTCTTCAAGAACCTGTTGAACTAATGGAGTACGTGCTAGAGCTCCAGCCCATGCAACATACGGAATTTCTAATTCTTTCTCACCAAGTTCTACACCGCTAGTTTCTCCAGAATTACCGTTGTCACCGTTATCAGCATTATCGCTGCTATCATCGGTGCTTTCACCGCCACCACATGCTGCTAAAAGAAGTGCGAATAATAGTGCTGCGGTTAAACCAAGAAATTTAAATTTCTTAAACATAAGATGTATTCCTCCTAAAGTTTTAATAATATATATGTTCGGGGAACCGCATCATTTAGATGCAGTCACCCGTGAACACCTTTATTTTTTATTTGCCCCTTGAGAGATACGATCAAGTAACATCGCAAGAATAACAAGGGATAAACCACCTTCAAATCCTAGTCCAACATCAACCTGTGTTACAGCTCTGTAAACAATGGTTCCAAGACCAGGTGCCCCTACCATGGAAGCAATAACAACCATTGAAAGGGATAGCATAATGGTCTGGTTAATACCAGCCATAATCGTTGGCATAGCCAACGGTATCTGTACCTTCGTCAATCTCTGTCCGGTTGTTGAACCATAAGCGTTTGATGCTTCAATAAGCTCTTGATCAACCTGACGAATACCAAGGTTTGTCAGCCTTACAGTAGGTGGCATCGAGAAGATAATCGTTGCCACAACACCTGGTACCATACCAAGGCTGAAGAAAACAACTGCCGGTATTAAGTAAACAAATGCCGGCATTGTCTGCATAAAGTCAAGAATCGGCGTGATAATGGACTGTACAGAGTTCTTCTGTGACATCCATATCCCAATTGGAATACCAATAATCATGGAGATCAATACTGATATAATGACAAGGGCTATAGTATCAATTAATTCAGGCCAGAGACCCAGGTTATTAATAAGTCCTAGACCTATAATAGCAAATATACCCAGTTTATAGTTCACTACCCACCAGGCCAACAATGCAATCAGAATAATTAATACATAAGGTGGTATCAATGTTAGTAAAAGCACAAAATTCTCTGTTACAAATTCGATAATGCTTGTAATTCCATCAAAAAATCCAGATAGATAAGTCTTTAAAAGCTCTTCAAACCATTCAACCCATTCTGCTAATGGGAGTTTAGGAAATAGTTGAGTCTCATCCATTGGCTCCAACACCCCCATCTCCGTTTAATGCCTCATTATCTCCAGCCAGTGCACCAATAACAGATCCACGTACAATAATTCCCACAAGTCGACCTTCATCATCGACAACAGACAGTGGTGCCTTATCATCAGACAATGGGACAAACACATCAGCAAGCAAGGTATCTGGATGCACTGTTGGAATATCGGAAGTTAAAATCTCTTCCAGACCTTTTTGTTCTTTCGCTGCTGCTGCTGCATCATCTGCTGTTACATAACCGAGTAATTTTTTCTTCTTATCCACTACATATAGAGTGGAAATTCCATATTCTCTCATGAGCTTCAAGGCAACTTTTGGACCTCTGTCCACAGCGATACTCTCTGCACGTTTCATAATATGTGAAGCTGTAAGGACCTTGGATAAATCAACATCCTCAACGAAACGCTCAACATAATCGTTAGCAGGGTCCATCAGTATCTCCTCAGCTGTACCAACTTGAACGATGCTTCCATCTTTCATCAATGCAATACGGTCACCTATTCGAAGCGCCTCATCCAAGTCGTGTGTAATAAAGATAATCGTTTTACTCATACTTTGCTGAAGATCCAGCAGCTCATCCTGCATATCTTTACGAATCAATGGATCCAATGCACTGAATGCTTCGTCCATTAATAGAATTTCAGGATCGTTAGCGAGTGCTCTTGCAAGTCCAACACGCTGCTGCATACCACCGGAAAGTTCATTTGGATATTTATCAAGATAATTTCCTAAACCAACAAGTTCGAGTGCTTCCTGTGCTTTTTGGGCACGAGTCTCTTTATCAATACCCTGAATTTCAAGACCATACTCTGTGTTTTTTTGGATGGTTTTATGTGGGAGAAGGGCAAAGTTTTGGAAAACCATGCTCATTTTCTTTCTGCGTAAGTTACGCAATTGTTCTTTGTTCATTTCCGTAACATTTTCATCTCCAAGCCATATATCCCCTGAAGTTGGTTCAATGAGCCTGTTCAACATACGGACAAGTGTAGATTTACCACTACCGGATAAACCCATAATAACGAATACTTCACCGTCCTCAACTTCAAACGATGCCTGATTGACACCAACCGTCATACCTGTCATCTCGAGAATTTCGTCTTTCGATTTGTTTTCATCGAGGTATTTCACGGCTTGTTTCGGACGTTTACCGAAAACTTTTGTTAATCGGTCTACTTTAATCTTACTCATCGTTTCACCTCTCTTAACTCCTTAACTTATTTTTGATCCTCTCTGAACCGCACAAAATTATATATAATAGATTATCTTTTCAAAGATTATTTTATTTATATAAAAATTTATTTATATAAAAATCTATTAAACTATCTTTTTTTCTGCTATCAGAGAGAAGGACTGTCCTGCACACACACTCCTATGAGTTTAACAGGAATATCTTACCAAACTAAATTCATTCTTTTTGGTAATGATTTACATTTAATTGTTACCATTGCATTGCATCGATCACTCTTAATACTATAAAGCAAAAGGTACATAAATTTCAAATGATAAATACCGATGATTTTGTATGTTTTTTATGTACAGTTTATTCTGTATAAACATGTGCAAACTTATTCTCTTAGTATCTCTGTTTTTCGCCAATTTTCTACCACTTCTATTGGTTTTAATGATGGTGATTTTCGTGTAACCTTTATATAGCAGTACATATAGGGGGATTGTATGAACGTAACTACTGTAGAGAACATATCAAATAAAATTATTATTGAATTTGCCAAGACTATAGAAATGTTCGGAATGGCCCCACTTGAAGCTAGACTGTTCGTTTATTTGTATCTCAAGAATAAACCACAGACACTTGATGAAATGGGAGCAGCCCTGGGTAAAAGCAAAACCTCTATGAGCACGAGTATCAGAAGTTTGTCTGATGCGAATCTGGTTACACGTGTATGGAGAAAAGGTGTGCGCAAGGATTTATATGAAGCAAATCATCAGATATTTAAAACCTTTATGAACAACTATATCAACAAATGGCTCGATGCATCCGCACATCAAATGGACGCCCTTGAAACGATTCAGCAGGAGATCCACGAACATCCAAACCGTAAGACTTCAGACCTGAATGAGCTATCGGATTATCTTAGTCAAATGATTGATTTCCACATTCAGCTAAGGGAATCTTTCCGTCAATTAAACGTCGATGATTAATGCGGACCATTCGACGCATTTAGCGGCCAGTACAAACGGTCCTATAACTATCATAATAGAAGAAACCCGGAATATTCCGGGTTTCTTCTATTACGAACGAATTTCCTGAAATAAAAAGATAAAGTAGGCAATGGCAAAACAAATCATTCCTGCTGACAAAATCCCAATCACCTGTGGCCAGATAATTGTTAAGCTCTGTCCTAATCCCAGGGGAGCAGAAACACTTCCTGCCAGCTGTTCCATAGAGATAGGACCTAACGTCCTGAAACTTGGAATAAGCAGGATGGTCGTAATTTCTGAAAACAAATAATTCGGTGAAAATCTCATCAATGTTGTTAACAACTGCTGACTTTCAGCCTGGGCACCCGCAGAAGCCGCTCCCTGAAATAACTGATCAGGGACTGACGCATTCACAATCAGGTTGACAATAATGGAATAGAAAATACTGAAAAACAACCAAATGGAAATCCCTGCCAGCGCCGATGTGGCTGCCTGCTTAAAGCGTATTGAAAAAAGAATGGATAGCGATAGCCAAAACCCGATATAGATGATAATCATAATTAAATAGGTTAATATTCGAACGACCTCACCAAACGTTGGGGGAATTCCCATTGAAAGAATTCCAATTCCGATCACTAAGAGTCCCAGTGAAAAGATAAATCCAGCAATCACAGCAAGCGAACCCAGGAACTTGGACAAAATAATATAGTCTCGTGGTATAGGCTGGGACATAATCCGAAGTAATGTATTTTTATTTCTCTCACTATTGACCGCATCAAAACCGAGACTTATCCCAAGCAGAGGGCCAAGGAAACTGATAAACGTCACAAAAGATGGCAGTGTACCATTTTCTCCTGTAATCGTGAATACTCTCAGATACAGAAAAAGGCTTTGATTATTTTCCAAATTAGACGCTACATCCCGAATAGAGGAGAAAGCCGTATACAAGGACCCCACACAAGTGAGTAAAATAATAGCCATTAATATATTGAAACGATAGCTTTTAATATGGTCGGTGATTTCTTTCCGGGTCAATATCCAAAGGGAGCTGTTGGCAAAATCCTGAATCCGCTGAATCCACTTCTCCTTATCCTTAATAGCTTCAATCACTGATTTCACCTCCCTCAAAATAGCGCTGGTAAATATCATCAAGACCATAAGACATTCGCTTCAGGGACAGCAAATCATATTGATTGGAAATGAAAAATTTAGCCAACTCCCCTTGATCTTCTTTATTGAGTCTAATGTAATAGGCTTCTTCATCCCAATCAATAGACTCTACACCTGGTTCCATACTTAGCTTTTCAACAAGCTGATGATTTGGACCCTTTATTTCTGCTTTATATAAAAAGGATGTCTCATCTAACAATGCCCTTTGTAAATCCCCTATATCCCCGTAGGAAAGCAGTTCGCCTTTTACAAAGATACCGACACGATCACAAATCTGCTGTACCTGGTGCAGCTGGTGAGAGGAGAGTAAAATTGTTAACCCATGATCAACACTAAGGTTCCGGATTAACTCCAAAAGCTCATTAATCCCTTTTGGGTCAATTCCCAGAGTGGGCTCATCCATAATAACCACTTCCGGATCCTTCATCAGGATGTCGGCAAGTCCTAATCTCTGTCTCATCCCGCGGGAGTATTCTCCAACTTTTTTACCAGCTGCGTGATCCATACGAACCTGTTCCAGCCAATGAGTCGCTTTTTTTTCGGCATCCAAACGGCTTAAACCATTTAATTTCCCGGTTAGAATTAAATTTTCCATACCGGTCATATCCTCATAAAATCCAACATTGTCCGGAAGAAAGCCTACCTTTTTCTTGACTTCTATAGGTTTGTTTGTTGCATGGATGCCACTCACGTGTACTTCCCCTTCTGTAGGCTCGGTCAGACCTAATATCATATAAATCGTAGTGGATTTACCTGCACCATTTGGTCCTAATAATCCAAATACCTCACCTTTTTGAATGGAAAGATCTAATTGTTTAACTGCCTTATTCTCTTTATATTGCTTGGTGATATTTTTTAATTGAATCATAGTCTCTTCCATCTTTATCTCCTCCCATATTTTCTGACGAGGAAGATTATACCCACAACGACAGCAATAATAATGGCCAGACCTGCAAAGCCCCATACCATCGATGTCTTCACACTCATGCGAAACTGTGAATTTGCGGTTGCTTCAGCGGTGGATGCTTGCATTTCCACTACATAATCCCCGGCAATCGCCTTATCACTGGCCTTAACCGTTGCATCTACCTTAACCGACTGTCCAGCCGGGATTTCACTGATCGTCCCGGGTTCAAAGGTAACATTCCATTCCGATGGGATATTCGCAGCTGATAACTCTACATTTTCCAGCTTACTCGTACCAGTATTTTTTACCTCAAGTGTTAGAACATCTGTATCCCCTGCTTGTATGTCTGAGCTTAACCTTCCGTCAGGGGTTGACAGCTCGAGTCCATAAGTACCGGTTATCACAGACTCCAGGGTAAGCTCCGCATTTGCCTGACCTGCCTGTGCTGTAATCGGAATTTCATAGGTACCCTTACTTGCCTGTTTAGAAGGGACAACCTCCACAGTAATATTTGAGGTTTGATTGGATCCAACTGTGACGCTCGTTACATCTTTTCCATTCGCTTTAAAATTCACCTGCCATCCGCTTGGGGCATCAGCTTTTAAGGAGTAGCGCTGTTCACTGGCTGTACGATTGAGCAGTTCCACATCGTATGTAAATGTTGACTCTGAGTCTCCTTCCATATTTGTCTGATCAGAAGTTAATTCTGTTTTGAATACCCCTTGTTCTGTGATGTTAACGGTCATAGGTAAAGTAGTGACCGCTCCTGTTTCAGAAGTGGCTGTAACGTCAAAATTGTAAGACCCTTTTTCTACTTTTAGCGGAACTTCAATATCCAGTTGAAAGTTCTTCGTGGAATTAGGCTTTACAGATAAATGATCCACTCCGTAGCCGTCAGCTGTCATCGTATAGCTCCATTTTTTCGGCAAATCACGGACAGCCAACTCTAAATTTTTCACCTGGGTTGATTCATTAATGATTTCAACCTCATAATTTGCAGTTTCTCCAGGGGTAAGAGACAGCCCGGTCAGAGGTGTATACAGGGTCACCCCTTCAGCCGCAGTGGCTTTGTACGGCATCACCATCGATAGTAAAAGAGTGAATAATGTCAGCAAAATAAAAGACTTACGTTTGAACATCATATATTCCTCCCTGTTTATTTTGTATTAATTTTTTATTAATACGTCCCCGTTTTGGGATTGGATTTACCTTTTTTAAATTTTTGGGGACTGTCCCCACATGCTTTAAAGCACTAAAGAGTTGACAAACATTTGAGTTGCCTCTTATAAATATTAAAGGAGATATTTAACCTATGTGGATAGGATGTGAAATGGATGCTGGAGAAAGAGAAAACGGATGAGGAATTATTAAAAGCGGTTGAGAAGGGGTCTCTGGACGACTTTAAAGTTTTATATGAACGTTATTTCCAGTTTATCTACAAAATTGTTTATTCCATCCTGAAAGATCGCGAGGACACATCTGATTTATGTCACGATTTATTTCTGGAATACTATCGTAAGGCAAATAGCTATCATCCCTCCCGCGGAAGTGTTAAATCCTGGCTGGCGGTTCGGGCAAAAAGCAGGGCTATTGATTACATCCGTAAAAAAGACAGAGTTATCTTAAAAGAGCAATTACTCTATCAGAAGGAAAGCACTGATCAAAGTGTAGAAGACATTGCCTTAGCTAATGACGACAAAAAACAATTAAAGGAAGCCCTTCAGCACCTGCCCCCTGCACAGCGACAGGCTATTTACTTAAACTATATCGAATCCCTGTCTCATAAAGAAACAGCAGAAAGGTTAGATCGCCCGTTAGGAACGGTCAAATCCCTGATCCGTTATGGAATCAGAAATTTAAAGAAATATTATTTATCACCACAGGATTTACAAAGAGGTGATCGCCATGATGCCTAACCACTTGTCCGAAGAAAAGATCATTGATTTTATTGAGCATGAACTGCCCAAAAATGAAGAAATTAAAGTTCAGGAGCATTTAGATGTATGCCAGGATTGCCAGGAATTATTCTCCTTTTGGACCCATACTCTTAATGAAGAGGTTGAGGTTCCTGAAACCCGGCAGAAATCTATTTGGAACAAGCTGTCTTCAGAAGTCCAGCGCCAACGAAAAAGAGAATTCAAAACCTGGTATAAAGGAATTCTTGCTGTATCGATAGGTGCCCTATTATTTATAACCGGGGTGTTTACCGGGGGGAAAATGACGGGGCATGAAACAGCTACACATTCAGCAAATCAAAACGAAAGCTTTGTGATTGATACTAAAACGGAAATTTATGATCTGATTCATACATCCAGCGGAGATAATAAAGGTTATGCATGGTATAATCCGGTCCGCAGAGAAATGATTCTCTATATTGATGACGACTTGGAAAAGCATGTGAGAGCAGACATCGAAACCAATCACTCGACAATTACAAAGGGGTCCATTGAGCTGGATCAAGATCATCAATATATTTATGTTAAGGATCAGGAATTGCGGGAATTTTACCGGCTCATCCTGAAAAATCAGCTTAACCAAAACCCTATCAGCAGCTATGAATTCCGCGCTGTACAATTGAATAGCGAATCTCTTTTGCAATAAAAGGAGCAGGCATCAGATTTAGTTCCGACACAATCTGATGCTTTTTATTATGATTAAAAAATATTTCGAAAAATAAACTTTATTAATCACCTTATTACTGGCATAATAGAACCAAAGCAATATTATAATAGGGAGTGATAGAATGAGTAGCGAGCGTTATTCCATAGAAGAAGCGATGATATACAGCCATAAAATGACACAGCTTAGCAAAGCATTATGGAAAGCAATAGAAAAAGACTGGCAGGATTGGGTGAAACCATTTGGCTTAAATATAAATGAACATCATATTTTATTAATTGCCTATCATCTCAAAGGATCAAGCATCTCTGAAATATCCAAATTCGGAGTTATGCACGTATCAACAGCATTTAACTTTTCAAAAAAGCTGGAAGAGCGCGGGCTGCTGACCTTTTCAAAGAAAGAGAATGATAAAAGAAATACCTATGTGGAACTCACCCAAAAAGGAAATCAGCTGTTGGAGGAAATCCTTGATACTCATAATGTTGATAACAATCGAATTGTAAACGGTTCCTTAAAGCTCCAGGAACTCTACGGAAAATTTCCGGAATTTCAGGATTTGATTGCAGTCATTCGGGATATTTATGGAGATGAATATATGGATATCTTCAATCGTTCCATCCAAAATGTTGTAAAAGAGACTGTAACAGATCAAAATGACACCGTGAAATAACATCACATGGGCATATGTTTACACTTTATTTCTGTTGAGACATAGAATATTTTCAGTTGTGTTATCCTCTTTATACACTACATGATTTAAGAAACCAGAATGCGCGTTTTCAGTGAGTTTTCCTACATAACCATTGTTTTTTACTGCATGTAATGAATGCCTGCTTAAAATTTTTATTTTTATGATGAAAAAGGTATTGATTTTCGTTCAAAAAGCGAGTATTATTCCTTGAGGATAAAGAACTCAGAAAAAATACAGCATGTAGTAAGGGGGGGACCCGCAATGAACAATTGCTGGAAAACCGTTAACGTTTCAAGAGAATTTGGATTAGGCAGACTTTATTTAATGTCAAGCTTTCTTGCCTTCTTCTCATTTATCATTCTCTTTTTACCTTATTCGATTTATCATCAGGATGCCCTGATAAAAGATCATGGATTTATACCTTTATTAATTATTTTATTCACTTTACCTACTGTTCATCAAATGGCACATGTTATTCCATTAATTCTCTGCTATAAACGAACAAAGATTAACTGGAGCGTAGTACTGCGGTTCGTGCCAGCTCTTATGGTTAAACCAAAGTCCTCCTTATCTAAAAAGGTTTCTATATTTATGTGGCTTGGACCTACCCTTTTCCTTACTATTCCAGCACTAATTGCCGGGTTTGTTCTTGCAGACTATTATCCTTATATACTCTTGTTCACAGCTTTTAATATCGGATTATCATTAAAGGACTTTTATTATTGTAAGCAGTTTTTAAAAGCTCCGAAAAAATGCAAAATTGAAAATGCGAAAGATGGGTATGATATACTGATTCAAAAATAGCACCCTGGTCAAGGGTGCTTTTCCATTTCCTTATCATTATATCTGTTCAATCATCATATTTTTTGATAAAGTGATTTTAAAAGTGCAGGCACCGGACAAGGCAGACAGAAAAAGCATCTCTCACACAATGACAAGCTTTTACCCAGGTGCCACAGTTAGACAATAGGTATGCACGGGAGGGAGAAATATGCTGTTATTTTATGTACCATTTGCATTATTTACTTTATATATTTTCAATTCATTAACGTATTCGTTATGCTTAAAAACCGAAATGTCCAATGATAAATCCCATAAAGTATTCAAAACGATAAACATCTCCATCACGATCCTGCTTATCTCCTCCTATATAGAAGTATTGTATTTAGGTTAGACAAGCGGAGGCGACCGGTTAGGCCCGACGGCATAAGCAGAATATCCGGAATGGCTGCTTTTGGCCATAGAGGGTATTCTGCTTATGACCGCTTGGACCTGGGAGCCGCAGCTGGACAATAGATAAGCGGAGGGGCCTTGGTCAGACCATGCGGGATTAGACAGCTTTTGATCAGGGAAAGCACCAGAGATTTACGCTATTTCATACAAAACATCATAAAAAAGGGGAAGCCAAATCAGGCTTCCCCTTTTTTTATCCCCCTTTGGACTTTCGTAATTCGATCGCTGGATGATGAAGTATCTTTACGTTGGGGCCTGATAAATTTTGTTTAGTACCAGGCCGCACCAACAATAATCAATAGAATAAACAACACAACAATTAACGCAAAACCGCTACCGTATCCATATCCTCCGTAACCCATATGAGCACCTCCTTAAATATTTACACTTTCACCCTATGTATCTGTTTACCATTTTGAGTAGGCACTTCCCTAAAAATAAAAAATTTTTACCCACAATAAATTAAAATGGAACTTCCATCAGTGGAGCAATCATGTTTTTCTGGCCGAAGATCCCCAACTTTGTCTCGTTAGGCTATCCTTAAACTTGATGTGGAGTATTACGGCCAGATAATACGTGATACATTTCAAAATGGTATTTTAACTATGTATTACTGAAAAAATATGTTATATTGTTGAAAGACAATTATTAATGAACAAGGATTAGGAGTGTTAACATGAAAAAACTTGCCATTGCATCCATCATGGCTGTATTTGTACTAGCCCTTGCAGCTTGCTCTCAAGATGGAGAGGTTGTAGTGGAATCAGAAGCCGGTAACATTACAAAAAGTGAATTTTATGAAGAATTGAAATCAAAAGCAGGTCAAAGTGTTTTAAATAATATGGTGATTACACAGATTCTTGAAGAAAAATATGATGTTAAAGATCAAGTCGATGCTCAAATTAAAAAAGAAAAGGAACAATATGGCGATTCCTTTTCCATGTATTTGCAGCAGCAAAATTTTAAGAACGAAGAGGATTATCGTGAATATGTAAAACAAATGAAGCTTCAGGAACAAGCGTTAATTGATGGCATAGAAGTTTCAGATGAGGCTGTTCAGAAACGTTATAACCGTATGCAATATGAAGTGGAAGTCAGTCATATTCTGGTTAAGGAAAAGAAGAAAGCACAGGAACTAATTGACAAGCTCAATAACGGAGCGGACTTTGCTAAGTTAGCAGAGGAGAATTCCCAGGACCCGGGCTCTGCTAAGAAAGGCGGATCTTACGGTTTCATTAAAATTACCGACCAATATGTAGCTCCATTTAAAGATGCTGCATTTGATCTTGAACCAGGAGAAATCAGTGAACCTGTACAAACAACACACGGCTGGCACGTAATTAAAGTGACAGACAAGCGTGATGTTAAAGAAGAAATTGATCCTCTGAAAGATATGAAAGAGGATATCAAAAATACACTGGCCAAAGAGAAATTACAATCAGATCAGAAACAACTACAAAAGGCACAGGAAAACCTGCGACAAATGATTACGGATGCAAAAATTGATGTCAAAATAGACGAATATAAGGGCATGTTTAACCTGAATAAAGAAAGTGGTAACAACGGAGATAGTCAAAATAGTGAAAGTGGCGACAATAAAGAAAACAGCTCTGATAACGAAGAAAGCAAGAATAATGAATAAGTAAACAGATGCCCAAAAAAAAGCCTTGCTAACCATAAATGGTTTAGCAAGGCTTTTTCAACTTATGGACTGGACTTCATCCTCGCGTTTTCCTGATTGACTTGTCTCTTCCTTACGTTTTCTCTCTTCCTCAATCCGGTCCATATAAACTTTGCCTTCTTTTTCAATAAATTCCTGCTCTAATCTCATTTCAGAACGAATCGCACGGAAAGCCATATATCCGCTAAAAATAATCAGACCAATGATAACCGCAATCCACCATGGAAATGGACCAATCATCATGACATGAATCTCCCCTTCTTCATCTGCCTTTTGTACAAACCTATGCCTGTACAAGAAAAAATAGAACTAATCCTTTTTTTCAAATACAGGGCGGTAAAAGCTCCGATTATCCAACGCAAAAATTCGTTCCGAAAATTCACCTGGTTTAGTTTTCTGAAGTGCCCGGTTCATCATATTCATCTTTGCATCAATTAAATCTATTAAATGAAGGACCTCTGCTTCTCTTATCAGAGGGGGTTTGGGACTTCCCCACTCCCCTTTACTGTGATGAGACAAAATCATATGTTTCAATAATAAAACTTCTTCCCCATCAATACCTAATTCTTCAGCAGCCTTGCCTATTTCTTCAGCCATAATAGAAATATGGCCTAATAGTTTTCCTTCCGTAGTGTAATTCGGAGCTGCCGGACCTGATAATTCGGTAATCTTTCCTAAATCATGCAGAATAATGCCTGCATAAAGTAAGTCCTGATTAATATCATCATATTGATGTTTTAGGTCTCTCGCGATATTCAGCATGGAACAAATATGATGAGCCAGTCCTGAAACATATTCATGATGATTTTTTACAGCTGCCGGGAACAGGAATAATTCCTTTTCATACTTCTTAATAAAGTACCGTACAATTCTCTGTATATTCGGATTTTCCATTTCAAAGATTGCTTCTGTTAATCGTTCTTCCAACTGGTTGACTTCAACAGGTGCTTTTGCGAGAAAATCCTGCAACCGTACTCCATCAGTCGGCTGGGAAGGACGAATCTGCTGGATTCTGAGCTGAGGTTTTCCCCGAAACTGGCTGATATCCCCTGCAACCTTCACGATTTGCTCTTGTGTAAACGTCTTTTCATCTTCTTCTGTAGCTTCCCAGAGTTTAGCTTCTATTTCACCAGAGCTGTCCTGCAAAATTAGCGTTAAAAACGGTTTACCATTACTGGCAACACCTTTTGTGGCTGATTTTATCAGTAAAAATCCTTCAAAGGGCTGACCAACTTCGACATAGCCAATTTCTTTTAACAATTCCATCCCTCTCCCAAAATCCATAATTTTTATTCACTCGTTCCGTCGTTTTTTTCTCTTGGAACATATTCAAAGATTTCACCTGTTTCAACCACACGAATGAATTTCATAAGCCAGGAATAATAATTTTTAGCATATTCAAGCTTTTCTATATCATAATTAATGGTTTTCTTAAGCTCTGCATCATCGGTCTGCTGCTTAAGTCTTTCCAATTCATGTATGGTTTCGTCAGCTTCCTCAATATTTGTTTCAGTATGATGTCGCCAGCGATTTCCGAAGAGAGAAGTAAAGGACTTATACCAATCCTCTTCGGATTTATATAAATCTTTACGCATTCCCTTTTTAAAGGACGGCTCCACCATCTTCATTTCGGACAAAGCACGTACACCAGTAGACATGCTGGTCTTACTCATTTTTAAAGCATCACGCATATTATCCAGTGTCATAGGTTCATTAGAAAAATAAAGAGTCCCATACAAACGGCCCACCGATGTTGTGATCCCGTATAAACTCATATTTTTTGCAATCACCTGGATAAATTTTTCTAATGTTTCTTCATGTTTTTCCCAATCTTCTCTATTTGTTTCATGTTTACTCAACTTGAAACCCTCCAAGCCTTCAGCCAAGCCTATTTCTGAAAATATTTTACCACGATTCCATTGGTTGTGCGAATTTATAGCAATGAAATTTCCGGATTTTCCAGATTTACTACCTTATTGCCCTGATCACGGTCGTCATTTTGATTAAATGTGAAATAAATAATCTGCTGTCTCTGACTGATTTCATGAATAATCGCTAACATTTCCTGTTTTCGGGAATTGTCATAATGGACAAATGCATCATCTACTAAAAATGGAACACCATGACGGTCATTCATCCCTTCACTAAGAGCTAATCTTAAAGAAACATAAGCCTGTGCCGTCGTACCAGTAGATAATTCAGATACATCATAAAGTATATGGTCAGCTGACTCCGCTTTAAACGTATCATCAACAGCAGGCGGAATCATTTGAAGATACCTGCCTTCTGTGAGTCTCCTGAAATACGACGAAGCTTTTTCAATGACATCAGGTAAATACTCGTTCTGATAAACCTGTTTGGTTCTTTTCAGAAAGGAGTCAGCTGCTTTATAGACCATCCATTCCTTTACCTGTTCCCTTAATTTATTTTTTTGAAATGCAAATTGATGACGCAGGGAGGATAACTGTTCATTCTTTTCCAGCTGCTGACGTTGAGCATTTAAATCAGCAATGTCCTGAATGCTTCTTTCGATAGATTCTGCTAGTAATTTTATTCTCCTCTGCTTCTCCTCTAATTCCTGTTGTATATGATCCCAATCAAAGGACTGCTTCACAATCTTTTCTGCTTCCGAATCAAAAACCATCTTAATATGGTGGAGCCATTCCTCTTGTTTTATGCGCAGTTGTTGTTTTTCTTGCACTAATGTCCCCTTTTCAAGAAACGATTCTTCATCTGTTACTCGGGCTTTGACAAAGAGGTCCTTTTGCTCTTCTATATAAGGAGCCAATTGATTCTTTAGTTCCTTAAGTTCCGTTTGATCCTGCTCCCTCTCTTCTTTTAACCGTTTCAAAAGATCTCTTTGTTTATATTCATTCTCTTTTAGCTGGGCTAATTCCTTCCATATTCCGTCTGTTTTTGTCATTTTGTGACTGCATAGCCCTGTCATTTCGTTTGCCTGCTTTTCCAGTTTATGCAGCTTACCTCTAATATCGGCCAGGCTGTCCTTGACCTTTTTTCTCTGTCTCTCCTCATCCTGAAGCTTTATCACCTTATAATATAAAGAAGGCCAATAGGCGACCTCAATATTTTGTAAAAAGGGATAAGACTCACGTTCTTCATGAATTTCTTTTCTTACTCGCTCATCTTTTTGCCGCAGAAGGTCCTGGTCCTGCCTCAATTGCTCAAAATCCATGTTATGATCCATGAGTTTATCTTTCCAGTCCTTCCATTCTGCTAAATAGTAATCATGCTCATCTATACGGAGCTTCATCTGCTGGAGCTGATCTTCAGAAATAACCGCATAACGAAAACTTTCTGTGCTTGCATCATTTTGGTTAAGACGCTTTTTGAATTCCCGGGCCGTTTTTCCGGCTCCCACTTTAATCAGAATACCTATTAAGACGACGGCGCTTCCCCAGATATACCCGGCTGTACTCTCCGTCAGAAAAGCATGAATCCCTGAGATTAAGAGGATCAGTATACTGACAAGTACTGAAAAGGTTCCCGTCCGTTGAAATCGCCGGATGGTATGTTCAAGCGTCCTGCGCTCTTCTTGTTGCGTCTCCTGCTGTTCTTTTACCCATTGTTGTTTCCATTTAGCTTCCTGATGCTGGTTCACCTGCTCTTTCAATTTCTCGTATTCTTCTCTCGGCAATAGCAGGTTCTGATGTTCTTCCACTTTTTTCTCCAGTGATTGTTGCTCATCCTTGAGACGCTTTTCTTTGATTTTCTGCCTTTCTTTCTCAGTCTGAAGCTGTTCATGATCCTTAGCTAAAGAACGCCATTTATCCTCCGAAAAAGCGGATAGATGATAATGAGTGAAAGAGATCTCTCCCGGCTGATAGCCTAACTGGGAAAACTGGTGATGAATCGACTGTTCCATTTCTTTTAAGGCTGTTTCCTTATCGGCTATCTGCTTCTTTACATATTGGTACTCATTCGAAAGCTCATCAATTTTTGTAAGCTCCTGAAAGGCTGATTCCTGAAGCAACTGATCATGCAGATTACTTATATGCTCTTCCCTGGATTCTATCCGCTTCTCTAACCTGTGGATTTCACTCTCCAATGGAAGCATCCACTCTTTTAATTGACCATGTCGTTCGAGTCCCTTATGTGGAAAAGTCTCCACATCTTTAAGACTGTCTATTTTATGGGTAAGCTGTTGATATTCCTGGATAGCCTCCTTCACACGTAAATGCTTATCCAGCCATTCTGCTTTCTGCTTCTCATCCTCCAGCTCCTGTTCTTTGTTGTTCTTGGTCTCTTCAAGCTGTTTGATCTCTTCCTGTAAGTAATTATATTTGTCTTCATCAATCTCTAACTCCCTGATATTCGCTTTTACGTCCTTTAACTGACGTAGCTGTTCATTAATAACCGGCTTTTTTCCCCGTTTTTTAAATAACTGCTCCATCTGTCTGGACAAATCCTTCTCCAGCTGGGTCATTTTGTCAGAACCAGACAGTCCGATTCCAAATAAAACATTTCCCAAATCCTCTTCCTTAATAAGATGCAGGCGTTGAAGGTCCTGGTCATTAAAAGAAAATATCTGTTCAAATGTATGCCGGTTCATGCCATTCAAAATCGTTGCTGTCAGAAAATCTTCCTTTTCCTGACGTCCATCCTCTAAAATGCAAATGGCCTGGTTTTTCCGCTTGTCCAACATTCGTTCCACAATGACATAGCCATGTTTCTCCGTATTCAAAAACAGACGTCCGCCGTAGGTACTTCCCTGCTTCGGAATATATCTCTTTCTTCTTGATGAAGGTAAATCAAATAACACATATAAAATAAACTGCTTTAAAGATGTCTTCCCGGATTCATTGGGTCCCTGTACAGAAGTTAGTTGTTTATTAAATTCAAATACCTGATCCTGCCATTTTCCGAATCCATAAATATGTATTTTATCAATCCACATCCTCATCACTCTTTCATTAATTCTTCCAGTAGCAGCTCTTCTGCCTGATCTTTGATTTCCGACAACTCTTCGTCTGACATCGGGGCTAAAAGTTTTCGCATTTCACGATGATCGGTTATTTCTGAAAGGGATTCAACCCAGGCTTTTTCATCATGTTCGATCATCCGGATGAGTTCTCCAATAAAATGCTGATTCTCTTTTAGCTCCTCCTTGTTCCATGGCTGTGTTTTCTGCATTTTGATGTTTTCAATCCACACCCACGTCTGCTCCAGCTCCTCCATCTCGTTTAAGATTTCCTGAAGCTCATGGACATCTTTCTGGTCTACAGAAGGAATGGCGGTGTTATCAAGCTTAATCGAAAAACGTATAATTGATGACCCGATCGTTTCCCGAATTCTATCCTTTTGGTCCTGCAGATGCCTTTCAATCTCACCAATACTCGTACAGTGCGTGAAATCCAAATCCATTCGTTCAAATCGAAACGTCTGGACGGGGACAAAGGTTTTCTCACAGTGATTGTCGGCTAAATCTATGATATAACAGCCCTTTTCCCCTGTTTCATTAATATGCCTCCCCTGGATATTTCCCGGATATACCACTGGCGGGGACGACATGAGCTCTTCCCGTTTATGAATATGTCCCAGAGCCCAGTAATCCATGTGAGAGTCCCGAAAATCACTGAGATGAAATGGAGCATAAAGGTCATGCTCCTGATTCGTCGAAAGACTTCCGTGGAGCATTCCAATATGATAAACCGATTCGCCGGTTACTGTATATTCCTGAGCTTTTTCCTCATAAACGCCTCTTTTTTCATAGCTGAATCCGTAAATATTAGCAACGTGAGCCCCTTCTTTATAAAAAGGGATGGAGGTAACGTCTTCACTTAGAAAAAAATGAGTATTATCAGGATAATCCATATGAAAAAAGCTTCCACCTAAGTGATCATGATTACCAAAGCTTATATAAACATCGATATGGTGCTGATGTAATTTTTCCAACCCC
This sequence comes from Virgibacillus sp. MSP4-1, assembly GCF_010092505.1. Taxonomy (NCBI): domain Bacteria; kingdom Bacillati; phylum Bacillota; class Bacilli; order Caryophanales; family Bacillaceae; genus Virgibacillus; species Virgibacillus sp. MSP4-1. The sequence goes on along the minus strand of NZ_CP048021.1, from coordinate 183,147 downwards.
TGTTTTATTTTCATCTGTGCCTTTAAGCTTCGGGCCTCTTCATCAAATAAATCCCCAACCATCAATACAAAGTCTGCCTGATGGCTGATTGCCACTTCAATAATACGTTCAAAGGCCTCAAAGGTACTGCTCGTCATTTGCTGAAACATCCGATCAGGTACATTGGACATTCCCTTAAAAGGGCTGTCTAAATGCAGATCAGCTGTATGTAAAAAACGAAGGGGCTTTCGCATTATATGTTACTCCTTCCTGTCATTCTATATTTACCTATATTTTACCAGAAATAGAAAACGAATGCACGTTCGATAAAGATTGAGCGCACTTGTCACCTTTCCCGGATTGCCACTTCACTAATTTTTTCATTAACTTATAAAGTGGAACTTCCATCAGTGGGGGATTACGGCCCATTAATACGTGATAAAAAAAGATGTATTGCACAAGGCAATACATCAAATTTTAAAATTGATTAATTCCCAAAATTAACGACCAGAGCAAAAATGTGCCTGCAGAAAAGATCATAGACAAAATCGCAGGTACCAGTGCCGTTTTTTTAACAATGGCGATCATCGAAATAATGGCTCCAAATACCGGTCCTGTTAACCAGACAGCCGGGTGTAAAAATGCACTTTCCAGACCAATAAACCCAAATATATAGGCGAAAAACAGGATAAACCATAAAAAGTGCAGAACCATGGATATTCGAACGGCTATATTTATTAGTGAACTCATAAAAGCTCCTCCTGGTTGTGATTTCTTATCACTGCAATAGGTTTATTGTAGCAGAAAACCATAGATTGTGAATGAAAAATGCTATGATCAGACTTTGATATATTAATCCTTTTTCGTTAATTGAAGAGCTTTTCTGATGTCCTTTAAAGATGTTGTTGCCCCATACATTAAGACGCCGCCTTTATATACTTTTGCAGCGATGTTAGCAAAAATAAAGATGGTCAGGATTAAAATCCCAATCGATAAGGCAACCTCCCAAATCGGTATATTTAACATTCCCACACGGACAAACATAATAATTGGTGTAAAGAAAGGAATGTACGATGTTACGGTTACAAATGATGCTGTCGGATCATTCAACCCATACATAGCAATCATAAAGGCTGCAATAATGAGAAACATCATAGGCGTAATAATCTGGTTGACCTCTTCTGTCCGGCTGACCAGGGATCCGAGCATAGCGGCAAGCATAGCATAGAGCAGATAGCCCAAAAGGAAGAAAACCACTGCATATACAATGGTGCTGACAGGAGCTTCTCCTAAACCTAGATATTCAAAAATCCCTCCTACCAGTTCATTTTGATTCGCCTTTAACGAAACGTAGCCCACTAAAATAATTAAGCCGAATTGGGTTAAACCAAGTAAGGCAATCCCGATAATTTTCGCAAACATCTGTGTAACAGGTGAAACACTGGAAACTAGAATTTCCATGACTCTTGATGATTTTTCCACGGCTACCTCGCTTGCAATCATATTTCCATATAATAGAACGGCGAAATAAATCAGGAAGATCATGAAGTACACCAGACCACGGGCCTGATTCATTTCCTCAGCAGATTTAGCCTCCGTTTTTAAGGATTCGGTTTCAATCGTTACAGGGGCAAAAATTTGCTGTACGGTTGACTGATCAATTCCTGCCTGCTGAGTAATGATTCCCGTTTTCACTTGACTCAGAGCTTGCTGTAATGTGTCCAAAGCATGGCTTGTTTCTGCAACACTCATCGCATAAAAAGAGGCCGCGGGAAGGTTCTGATCATTTAAAGACACATAGGCATAACCTAGAAACTCATGATCTCTTACAGCTTCTTTAGCTTCTTCTTCTGTCCCTGAGAATGCGGTAACTTCAATTCCAGCATCTATATTCGTTATCGAGGACTCAAGCTGACCGTATATCTGATTTGTTTCATCAATGACCGCTATTTTTTCGGTACTTCCTTCTCCTTCATCCTCAAACAGACCAGCTATCCTCTGAAAATTCGTTAGCCCTGCAATCAACAACAGCGATATGAGTGTGATAATCATAAATGATTTGCTTTTCAAATGACTGGTATATGTATAGTTTAATATCGTCCAGAACTTACTCATAGGAAGCACCCACTTTCTCAATAAAAATATCATTTAGTGAAGGCTCTTCTATGTCAAACGTGCGTACAAACCCTTTATCCTGAATCGATTCAAATATTCTCTGGGACACACGTTCATTTTCAACCTGAACCTCACAGCCCTCTGTAAGATTCCTGTAACGTACAACTCCCGGGATATCCTGAATGAAGGATACATCAAAATCTGCCCGAACCCGAACGTTTTTCTTACCAAAGTCCCGTTTAATCTGCCGTAAATCTCCGTGAACAACCGGACGGCCGTGATGCATAATACAAAGATGTTCACAGAGTTCTTCCACATGCTCCATTCGATGAGATGAAAAAACGATCGAAGTCCCCTGCTTCTTAAGGTCAATGACAGCCTGTTTCAGGAGTTCAACATTTACAGGGTCAAGGCCTGAAAAGGGTTCATCCAGTATCAGCAGTTTTGGGTTATGTATGACTGCACTGATAAATTGGATTTTCTGCTGATTCCCTTTCGATAGCTCCTCAACCTTTTTCCCTCTGTACTCAGGTACCTTAAAACGTTCCAGCCAGTAATCGAGCTGTCTCAAAGCCTCGGATTTATCCATCCCCCGCAGCCGGCCTAAATACACAAGTTGTGTTTCCACCTTCTGCTTAGGATATAATCCTCGCTCCTCTGGTAAATAACCAATTAAATGACTTTTATTATAATGAATAGAATCTCCATTCCATTTGATAGACCCTTCTGTTTGCTGCAACAGCCCCAATATCATACGGAAAGTAGTGGTTTTTCCCGCACCATTTGCTCCTAAAAACCCAAAAATCTGACTCTCGGGGATTTCAAGGGATAAATCATCAACTGCAGTAAAAGAGCCAAATTTTCTGGTCACTCCCTTTAATTCCAATGCCATGATCGTTCTCCTCTCTTTACATACATTTAGTTATGCAGTACGACATTATTATAGATAAGGTTTCAAATATTTACAATATAATATTGGATAGAGGCAGGATTTTTACTTTTTCTTAAGAATATATATTACTGAATCGTCATTCATGAAAGTGGACATATGAGGAGGGAAGTACGATGGCAACTTATTATTTAACCGTATTTAAAAAAGATGGAAGTAATTTACTTGATGAAACATTAGAAGCACAGGATGATAAAGAAGCAAAGAGGATTGGACAGCAAATGTTAGAGGAAAATGACTATCAGGAACATACCCACCGTTGTGTATCACCAAACGGTCACCTTGTCCTATTTCATCGTTAAGAACAAAGGCGGAAGCGCCCGTTTGTCCAGCTGCGGCTCCCAGGCCCAAGCGGTCATAAGCAGAATGCCCTCCATGGCCAAATAGCGGCCACTCCGGATATTCTGCTTATGCCGTCGGACCTAACCGATCGCCTCCGCTTTTCTAATTTAGCGACGTACGGACTGGACTGAGCCGGAGGAGATAAAGTGAAACTTCAATCATTGGGGGTTCATCCCCCAATGATTGTTAGTTGAACAAATCGGGTGTTTACTGGCTGTTGACCCCATATATTTCTTGCAAGGGGTCTTACAGCCAGTTAACACGCGGAAAAGGAAACACGACGATCCTTGTGAGTAGATGTTGACTTATCGGACGGAGGTGAGGAAGTCTCGCGCTAGTCGCTGGGCGCTGGAGCCGGACGTGGCCTCTCATGTCTTTATTATCCACAAATCGCTTATTTTATAATTTCCTAGACCATACAAAAAACATCCCGGAGCTCAGACTCCGGGATGACTTTTAAATTATTGCTGATCGTCCTGTCCATATAATTCTTCCAATGGCTTGGTGATAATCTGACTGATATCGTTAATCACATTATTCAGATGCTGTTCCTTTTCCATTAGAGAAGAAATTTTATTATCCTGCTGAACGAGCTCAACAGTTTTTCTTGCTTTTTCTACTTCTTCATCTGTAATATCTTCACCCTGCATTTGCTTTTGCTGAAGTTCCATTTGTGTATTTCTAAAGTCTTCAAACATTCTTTTAGAAGACTCATCACTCATTACAGCCTCATAAGCTTGTTTCAGTCCCTGAAATTCATCACTGGACCTTAATGCATTTTCTAAATCATAGGCTACATCATATAAATTCGCCATTCTTAACCTCCTAAAAATCGTATACTTTTTAACTTTAACAAACATTCATCCTCATGTATAGCCTGAACTATGTAAGTACGATGACAATGATGGCCTGTATAAAGCCGATAACGCCTCCCAGGACCGCTCCTAAATAAGTAATCATTTTTAGTTCCCGTCTGGAAATCCCTAAAACCATAGACTCCAGTCGATGGACCTCAAAGTTTTCCACCTCATCCTTAACCAGTTCCTGTAAATGAAGCCTGCTCATCAGCCATTCGATATTTTTTCCCAAATAGTTCTGCAGCATTGTCACAAGATGCGGGATAACTCTGGTTTCGATAACATCCTGATATTGAGTAACAATCGTTTTTACCCGTGTATGTAACAGTTCATTCAGAGGAACCATCCCTGCCAGCTTGTCAGCTATGTCCGACTTCAAGCGATCCGTAATAAAATACGATTCCATTTCTTGAACGTCCTTATCCTGCAGTTTTTCCCATTCCTGTTTTATTAAACCTATTAACATTTGATGAGCGTCCTCGGATTTTAAATATTGGGAAATGGCCGGCTGAATACGATCGGCCAATCCTTCTTCTCCAAGAAAAGAAGATACCATATTCCCGAAAAAACCGGACCCTCCAAGATATCCCTCAGCCATACGGCCAATTTTTTGTCTGCCCTGATCACTGCTGATATACTGATCCACTTTATCTCTTAAATAAGTGCTGAATTCAGGGATATATTTCTCACTCTTTTTAAGAACGTCTGCAGGCAAAAGGGTGCGAAATGTTTGATGCTCATTTGCTCTGAGCCATTGATTGATTTGTTTCTTAATAAATGATGCCGAGGATTTTCTTAATTCCTTTTCCGATAGTCCCAGATTGACCTGTTGAAGAAGGTCCTGAACGGTCTTATCATTCATTCCCAAATGTTCAATTTCCTGCTTAAGCCAGCTTATAACCTGCTGATAAAACTGCGGATTTTGGATTTTTCTGTTCATACCCTCTGGTGTTAATAAATGTTTAACCACCGTATTTCCCATTTGTCTGGCCAATTCAGACTGTCGTTTCGGGATGAGGCCTGGGGTGAAAGGAATTTTTACAGAGCCAATATATTTAGGCTTATATGGTCGAAAAAGCATTCTGATTGCCAGAGAATTTGTCATTCCGCCAATTACAGCACCAATCATAATCATAAATAAAAAAGTTATCCATATATTCATGCAGCTATCTCTCTCCTACTTTTAAATGCTTACTATACGTAAAGTATAATACACCTCATCTTCATGTATAAACAAATTTCCTGTAGAGCATTCATGATTATCAATGTTGATGTAAAAAATACCGAGTATACAGCGTACCATAAAAACAAAGTCTAAGCGTACGTAACCCATGATTTATAACAAATCTCAGGATATAGGAAAGGGGAATCATAATGCCTGATCCAAATGGTCATAAACAATTTAAGGATAGCCGGGAAGAATATGATGTGGATGTTGATCGGATGATTAATGAGGGGATGGCGGGTGGACGGGTAAACCGGACCCATAACCGTATTCAAATTGAAGCAGCCCGTAAATTACCCGAAAATAACGAGGATTTTCCGGACTCCAAACCCGCGAATCATAAAGAAGGCTAATATCAAAAAAAGTGGTCGGAACAATCGTGGTTCCGACCTTTCGTTTTATCTTTTGACCTCTTTTACTGAAACCTCTACTTCCGAATCACATGATAAACAATGGTAAACATGAACACATAAATGGTTGGCTTTCGATTCTAATACGCCATCGACCATCTTGGCATCTTCTTCCTCCCAATACGGACTGTAATCATCATAATAATCAACAATACGTCCCCGGTCCAACATAGGTCCCCGGCAAACTTCACAGGTTTTTTCCATTTTTGAGAGACCATTACAGACTGGACAAACGTACACGATGCCTCACCCCATTTTACATAGTTAACAAGAGGCCAAAACGTATAAAATTGGAATCCGTCAAATACGTTTCTTTGTATGTATAGAGGAGAGATCAGGGATCCCTCCTCTGTTTATTCCATCCTTATTTATTGTTGTCCAGATTGGCCACCCATTTGTTGTTGAGCAAACGTTACAAGGCGCTTAGTGATTTCACCACCAACAGAACCGTTTGCACGAGAGGTAGTATCAGCACCAAGGTTTACACCAAATTCTGAAGCAATCTCAGTTTTCATTTGGTTAATAGCCTGATCAGCTCCAGGTACTACTAATTGGTTTGAATTGTTGCTGTTGTTGTTTGCCATTGTTTATCACCTCCTGTGCTTATTATTGTGGACAGGAGGTGGTAAACATATGAGTAATTTTGATTGGTAATTTTTTTACGTATTGACGGGTCATTTCCAAAATTGCTTCCAGGCCTGATCGGTCGCCTCCGCTTATGCTGTCGAGCCTAACCGGTCGCCTCCGCTTTTCTATGCATTTGGTTTTGTCATTTTTTTTGGGTCTACGTATTCATCGAATTGTTCTTCGGTTAACAGTTCTAATTCCAGTGCTGATTCTTTAAGAGTCAGATTTTTTTCAAATCCATTTTTAGCTATTTTAGCTGCATTTTCATAGCCGATATGAGGATTTAATGCCGTTACGAGCATGAGAGAATCCTTTAAATACTCATTTATTTTCTCTTCATTTGGCTCCAGGCCAGCTACACAACGGTCATTGAAGGATTCCATACTGTCCGCCAGCAATTGACTGGACTGCAGGAAGTTATGGGCAATGACCGGTTTGAAGACGTTCAGTTCAAAATTCCCCTGACTGGCAGCAAATCCAATGGTAGCATCATTCCCCATCACCTGAGTGGCTACCATCGTTACAGCCTCACTCTGTGTTGGGTTAACCTTTCCAGGCATTATGGAGCTTCCCGGTTCATTAGCAGGAATCGTAATTTCACCAATTCCACAACGAGGACCACTCGCCAGCCAGCGTACATCATTAGCAATCTTCATTAAATCAGCCGCTAACGCCTTTAATGCACCATGGGCATATACCAGTTCATCATGACTTGTTAGAGCGTGAAATTTATTAGGAGCAGAAATGAATGTCTTATTGGTAAACTGATTAATATATCTACATACCTTTTCGGAAAAGTCCGGATGAGCATTTAGGCCGGTACCTACTGCTGTACCACCAATCGCCAGCTCATGGATGGATGATAAACTGTTTTGAATCATATCCTCCGTTTTTTCCAGCATTCGATGCCACCCACTAATTTCCTGTCCTAAAGTCAATGGAGTGGCATCCTGTAAATGAGTACGACCAATTTTGACAAGGTCCTCATATGCCTTTGATTTATCTTCAAGTGTGCGTTTTAATTTCTTCAGGGCTGGCAGTACCAGATCCTCTAATTTTAAAACGGCAGCAATATGCATGGCTGTTGGGAAGGTGTCATTTGAGCTTTGGGATTTGTTCACATCATCATTCGGATGAAGCCTCCATTCACTCCCCTGTTCTTCCAGCCACTGATTCCCTACATAGGCAATGACTTCATTGGTATTCATATTTGACTGTGTGCCACTTCCTGTCTGCCATACGACAAGTGGGAAATGTTCCTCCAGTTCTCCTTCAATCACCTTATCCGCAGCATATGTAATCGCATCTGCTTTCTCCTTCTCTAATAGGCCTAACTCTTCATTTGCCTTCGCTGCACTTTTCTTCAAAATGGCGAAAGCACTTACAATTTCTGTTGGCATTTTTTCGCCGCCGATTGGAAAGTTCTGTTTACTTCGTTGTGTCTGGGCACCCCAATACTTGTTTGCTGGAACCTTCATTTCTCCTATGGTATCTTTTTCAATGCGATAGTCCATGCAGTTCTCCTCCTTATACCCCTTTATTATCTCGTTTACTCTTTTACCATACCAAATGTTTTGAAAATTGCCTACTTGTAGACAAAAAAATGTCAGATAAACCTCTCCTTTTTTACGATATGTCCTTTATAATATACATGTAAATACCAGCACAGTCAGAAAGTAAGTTTGTTTTTATTTCTGCAACATTACATTCGCACGCTTTCAGATCATAAGTAACGGAAGCGGGGAAATACAGATAGGAAGGCGGGTCATCATATGCCTAACATATGGACACATATTATGTTTTGTGAGGATATTATGGTTTCCTTGAATGATCCAGTCCATCTTCAAGACGTACAGGGCTATATGAACTTAGGTGCCCAGGGTCCAGATCCATTTTTCTATCACAACTTTTGGCCATGGAAACATAATGGGGAAATAAATGATATGGGAAAGCTTTTGCATACTGAAAACTGCGGTCCATTTCTAATGGATATTCTCCAGTCGGGTATTTCTAAATCAAATTCAACCAAAGCTTACATTCTGGGCTTTGTTTCACACCATATATTAGACAGGAATACACACCCTTATATACATTATCGCGCAGGCTATGAAAAGAATAAGCATCAGGAGCTTGAAGTGATTATTGATACTTTGATGATGCGAAAATACCGAAATCTTGATACATGGAAGGTTCCCGTTTATAAAGAAATAGATGTAGGTCCAACCCTTAATAAGGAAGTAAGCAGACTTTTACAAAACACCATCAGGCATCATTTTTCCGAAAACACAGATAAACTCCCGGATGATTTTATCCAGCTTGCCTATCGGGATATGAAACGGGCATTAAAAGTCCTGTTTGATCCATACAGCTGGAAAAACAGGATTTTGGGTTCCATGATTTCTCCTTTTTCTCATCAGCCAATCAAGAAAGTTAGGGATTACCTCAATGAGGAGCATTCCACCTGGTACCATCCGGCAACAAAAGAACCTAGTACTGAAAGTTTTATCGACTTATATAAGAAAGGGAAAAAGGAAGGACTGGAAACCTTATTTGCCATTATTAAGTACTGGGAGCATCCTACACTTCAAAATGAACAAACAGTAGCTGAACTTATTGATAATATATCCTACGATACAGGGAAACCGGTCATTCAACAATTAGTAAACCGCTATAGCCATCCAATATTATAAGAGCAAAAATCCGCGACCGATGAATGTCGCGGATTTCTTGTTATGAAGATGCTTCCTGAGCCTCACGCTCTCCTTTTTCGATATTAACCATTTGCAGTAAAAGAATGCCGACTATAAAGAATACTAACAAAGCTAAAATACCAAGGCGACTGGAGCCTGTCAGTTGTCCTACAAGCCCAAATACAAAGGGGCCTACAATCGCTGCAAATTTGGAGGAAATCCCATAAAACCCATAAAATTCGGCTTCCTTTTGCCGGGGGACCATTCTTCCAAATATAGAACGACTAAGGGCCTGCGCACCGCCCTGAACGAATCCGACACAAAGGGCCAGTAGATAGAAATGCATTGCAGAGGTCATAAAATAGCCCAATATAACAATCGCTACATAAACCAGCAAGGCAAGGGTGAGGGCTTTTTTAGGATGGATTTTTTTCGAAAACCAGCCAAAAAGAAAGGTACAGGGAATGCCGACAAATTGTGTAATTAACAAAGCAACAATTAAATCACTTTGTCCAATTCCAATCTCTCTGCCATAAATGGTCGCCATTCGAATGATGGTCGATATTCCATCATTGAACAGCCAAAAAGCGATTAGAAATATAAATAATTGCTTAAAATGACGCAGAGAACGAAATGTATGTCCGACACGACGAAAGCCTATTACGATAAAAGACTCATCCCTTTTTCGTTTTTGTCTCTTCTCCTCCTTCAGGTTTTTAAATAAGGGAATAGAGAAGACAAACCACCAGACTCCCACGGATATTAAGGCTGTTTTGGTAGCTGCAGCTATATCCGGAAAGCCAAACCATTCATACTTTTGAATCATTAGGATATTGACCGCAAGTAAAACTCCTCCACCTATGTAACCAAAAGCAAACCCAGAGGTGGAGACCTTATCAATCTCTTCTTTGTCAGCAATTTCCGGCAAAAATGCGTCATAAAACACATTTCCCCCTGAGAACCCTACTGAGGCAATAACCATTAACACGGAAGCAAATAAGTACTGTCCTTCACCTACAACTGCAAACAAGATACTAGCAAGGATTCCCATATAAGCAAAAAAACGTAAAAATTTCTTCTTTGCCTGTGAATAGTCACTAATAGCTCCTAAAACAGGGGCCAGGATAGCCACAATCAGAACAGCTATAGACTGTGTATACGCCCAGTAGCTTGTAGCTGTCTGATCCGACAGATTCGATGCATAGTAGTCAGAATAAAATACAGGCAAGATTGCAGCCATCATCGTTGTCGCAAAAGCTGAATTTGCCCAGTCATAGAGCATCCAGCTTCGAATGACCTTTTTCTTTTTCACACTTCACACCCCCATACTGTTGTCATTAGCATAGCAGAAAATGTTATATAAGTATCCTGAATTTTAAATATTTATAAAAAATCCAAATCTAAAATTTGCAGCTTTAGATTTGGATTTATAATTGATATCTTTACTTTTTATCGGTCTCTGGACCAGGCTGTAATCCAAAGAATTCCTCAAGAGTGACTTGCTGCTCGTAAATATCTTTGGCAAGTTCCTTTCCAACATAACGTATATGCCAAGGTTCATAGCTGTAACCGGTAATGTCTGCTTGACCTTTTGGATATCGAATAATAAAGCCGTATTCGTGAGCATGTTTGGCAAGCCAGTCTCCTGCAGCAGTATCTCTGAACCCTTCCACTAAATCATAAGACACTGCCGGAGAGGAAACATCCATCGTTAATCCCGTCTGGTGTTCACTATGACCCGGCTTAGCGGAATATTTATTGGCATGCTCTAATCCTTTTGTTTCCACATTATAATTATAAATCGTTTCCTGCCGCTGATAGGAACGATACCCAGAAACGGCAAACAGATTGACGCCTGCCTGTTTGGCACCTTTAAACAATTTTTCTAATGGCCCCGCTGCCACTTGCCGCATCTGTCTTTTCTCTCTCCATTCGTCAAATGAAAAACGAACATCTGGCTCAACCAGATCTGGTGGCACAAAACCATCCGGTAACTTCCTTTGTTTATTGACTACCAGGTCAATTGCCGTTGGATCTGAAATAGTAACAATCCCATTTTCATCCGGCTTTTCATTTTTATCATGGCCATTCTTTTTATCCTCTGTTTCCTGATTGGATCCTTTACTACCTTCATTCAAGTCAGAGTCCTCTGAAGCTTGCTCATCGGACTTCCCTTTCTTTTTTTCTGTATCTTTATCCTGTTCATCCTCAGAACTCTTCTCTTCATTTTGATTTTCCTGCTGCTTCTGTTCTGTATTTGCTGACTGATTTTCCTGATCCTGACTCACTTCCTGGTTCTGACAAGCAGTAAGAGTCATCAAAGCCAGCATAATAACGGCTGTTGAATACTTAATTCTCATCTTATTTCCCCTCTAACCAAAATGTTGTCGATTTATTTCAAATATAACATTTTGATATAGAGTCGTATAGCCTGAATTTGATTGGTGCTTAGATTAACTCTGCTGGTACTCCTCCAGTTTGGACATCGCTTGGCTTGTCTGTTCCACAGCACTCAATAGATGTTCCTGGCGTTCTAAATGCTCCTGAACGGTCGTCTGCATCTGTTCCATCGTCGCTGTTGATTCTTCAATTAAGGAAGCTAATTCATTGACCGATTGATCAATCCCATCTGAGGAATCCTGGATAATTTTCGCTTCCTTTCCAAACTCACGCAACTGATCAATAAATACGTGAATGTTTTTCCCGATTTCAATCAATGAATCGGTCACATCCCTTGTTATGGAGAGACTTTCCATCAACTTGTCATCATTAACTTTCACATGATGATGGGTCTGATTGGCGTCTCCTTCAACAGCTTTTAATGTTTCGTCAATTTGCTTAGCTGTCGTATTGGACACTTCTGCAAGTTTACGGATTTCATCTGCTACCACTGCAAAACCTTTGCCTGCATCACCGGCCCTGGCCGCTTCTATGCTCGCATTTAGGGCTAACAGATTCGTCTGTTCTGCTATATCCTGTATCTGACTGGTGAACCCTGTTGCTTCCCTTATTTTTTCCGCCAGGACATTCATATTCTGCTGCATCGTCTCAAACGATTGCTGAAATCCTTCCATCGTTTCACCCAGCTTCTTAAGAGATGCTTCACCAGCATTGGAGGAGGACAAAACCTCCTCCCCTGTCTGACCGAGGAATTCGAATGACTTCAGCATTTGAGATACCTTTGTATTTGATTCGCTTGTCAAAGAAGTAATATTGGATACTGACTCAACCTGTGACTCTGAGGCGCCTCCAACTTCCTTAAAGGACTGATTCATTTCACGCATGGCCTGAGACTGTTTCTGGCTGCTTTCATTAATATTCCGTATTGACTGGTGTACGGTTTTGGCTGTTTTTCTAATCTGTTTGTTTTGCTGTTCACGGTCAGCGAGCAGCTTATTGGATTGATCCAGGGAGTCCTCTACACCCTTCAACAGTTCTTTTGCAATGAGAACCTGAATATAGAGCAGTGTAAAGACTAAAGTATAGAACACTAATGTCATAACAATCGCCCGACCATCAAAGCCTACAACATCACCTTTCAGAATGATGAAATAAACCAGTACTCCAAGTCCCATGACGGCTCCTGTTGTTAAAACTCTTAGTGACAGGGCGATCGCAGCAACCGCAAGTAAGAAAAACACAAACAGCATATTGGTCACATAATCGGAACTATGGATAATGACCATTGAAACAATGGATATACCCGTAATTGATAAATAAGGAATAGCATGAGGGAGCCAATGCCTGATATGTAATATTAGAATGAGTGCAACAATAAGTCCCCCTATTCCCCCAAGTGCAATCATGTTCAGCAACGGAGCGCCAACGACAATTTCGGCACCCAGACCTAAAACTACTCCAAATGTAATAATCTGTAGTAATATCCGGTTTTGCTTCCGTTGAAAATAGCTTTGATTAAACGTTTTCCCTTCCATTTTCACCCTCCATCTCTATCCTGTTACCCTTTAAATTCGCCAATCTTTGACAAACTCCTTTAAAAAAATCCTTTGTCATACAAAATGACAAAGGATTTAACAGAATTCCCTGTTCGCTTATTCTTTAATAAACGGCTGGTACTTTTTGCTTAATTCATAAAATTCGCTGCGATTGTCTGAATCAATCGCCGAATTGATCTGCTTTTCAATAACGGCTTTATTATGACTAAACGTTAACTCATCCAGAATTAATCGTGATGCCAATTTAATTTCATAGGAGATTTCTTTTTTTGCCTTAAACGGCTGTGGTGAACAACTTTCATATTTCACTAAGATATAGGACTGCTTCTGCTTTTTCATGGAACATCCCCCCTTGTTCCCTTTTTACTATTATCTAAGAAATTCGGAAAATTTTCAATAATCTAAAATGAATTTTTATTCCATAAAGCTTATTTTCATTAAGAAAGAAAGGTAAATGTTTGCTTATTGTATAGAATATGTTTAAAAGTCTTTTCCCTTTTAAACGGATGTCATAAACTTCTGAAATTTAGTAAAATCGATTTCTCCTCATACCTATTGGATATACCGTTTAACTCAACGAATTTCGAACAAAATATAGGCGTACATACGGATGCAGGCAATTCATTCTAGACCTTTACTGTTTCGTTTGTTACGCTATATATTACGAATGCACCCTAATCGGAGGAAAGAATCATGCAGGAATATTACGATTTAAAACGGGGAGAGAAAGGTGCCTGGCTGAGCATATCATCTTACTTATTTCTATCCTCTCTTAAACTCATCATTGCTTATATTGCCGGATCCCAGGCTTTAAGGGCTGATGGGCTGAATAATGCTACAGACGTGGTCGCCTCCATCGCAGTATTAATAGGTCTGAAAATATCCAGAAAGCCCCCGGACCAGGACCACCACTATGGACATTTTCGCGCTGAATCTATTGCGTCGTTAGTTGCTGCTTTTGTGATGATCACAGTCGGCATCGAAGTTGTTCTCAATTCATTTACAAAACTCTCTGAACATGAGCTGGAAACCCCTAATATGCTTGCTGGTTATACAGCGCTATTTAGTGCGACTATTATGTTTGGTGTTTATCGGTATAATTTATATTTGGCAAACAAGATTAAAAGCAGTTCCTTATATGCCCAATCACAGGACAACCTGTCAGATGCCCTGGTAAGTATTGGTGCCTTCGGAGGGATTATCGGAAGTCACTTTGGTTTATCCTGGATGGATCCTATAGCTGGTATAATTGTTGGTCTTATCATCTGTAAAACAGCCTTTGATATTTTTAAAGATGCATCCCTTACTCTTACAGATGGTTTCGACAGTAAGGAAATTAAACAAATTAAAAGAGGGATGGCCAGAGTTGAAGGTGTTCAGGAAGTGAAGGATATCAAAGCACGATTACATGGAAATCAGATTCTGGTTGATGCGACGATTTTAGTTCACCCTGAATTAACAGTCGAAGAAAGCCACCAAATAACAGATCAGGTTGAAGAATACTTAGCTGAGGCCTTTCATATTCAGCATACCCATATCCATATTGAACCTTATAAGTGAGGAAATTGTAATTAGTCACTGGGAGCAGGGAGCGGACGTCCCCTCTGCTTCGTTCGTTAATCACACACTTCCTGCACCATAATAAACAACCCATAGCATGAAATAGACCATGCTATGGGTTTCACCTTTTCAGAACCAGTCCCACTAGACAGATGGATTTTTATGAATCTGCGGCCAGCCAAAAGCTGTTTCCTCATATGTACCTTCACCAATTGTTATTTCCTCAGCTTCAATGGGCTTAGCCCCAAAGTATTCATAAAATTTACCTGATGGGTTAGCTGTTAATACCCAAACTAATACCGATTGATAACCGAGCTGCAAGGCTTCCTTCATAAAAGCATTCAACAGTGCTTTCCCAAGTCCGAACCCCTGATATGGCTCCAGTATATAGACGGCATAAATCTCCCCGTCATAGTCAAACTTCTTTGATCGTTCAGCACCCCCTGAAATAAAACCGACCACCTGATTCTGATCATTAACCCCAACGTAAAGGATCTGATTTTTATAATGCTTTTTCAAAATGGTTTCCCAAAATACTTTTCGATTTTCATACGACGTTTCCTGATCCAGGTCCTGTTTGCGGACAAGATCTTTATATGTACTTCTCCAGCTATCAACATGAACATGAGCAATACCGGCTGCATCATGAAGGGAAGCCTTTCGCACAGTATACATTTCAATCCCCCATTTAAATGAATCCAGCTGCAGAACAAATCTACAGCTGGAATGACTTTTAATAGCATTGAAAGGATTCAACACGATCTGTATCAAATCCTGTGTAAGCCCACTGATTTCGACGCGGGAACCACCTGTAACCAGCTACCGACGTTCTTCCGATATAGGTTGGATAAAACCAGAATCTTCGGCCATTTGTCATACGCACCAGTGTCAATCTTCTTAAGCAGCCCTGAAAAGAGCCAGGGTCAACGGCTTGAACTGAGGGACCGCCCCCAAACTGTCCTTGATAACCTGAGCCAAACTGACCGGAAAATCCTTCCTGAGACAAATCTGGCAGAGAAGGAGGTACTTGAGGCAATTGGCCCTGACCCTGACCAAAGGGTGGTCCTGCACCCTGGCCAGGCCCCTGTCCAAACGGCGGCCCCTGACCCGGTCCCTGAAAAGGACCTTGACCAAATGGCGACCCCTGACCCGGGGACTGCTGCTGAAACATATCAAAAAATCCATCAAATTGGTTAAAGCCATTATCATTTTGTCTGTACATACCATCCATTCCCCTCTATAGTAAAGTGTCCCTATAAACTATGAAAGGAACAGAAAGAATGTGATTATAAGAAAAGCGGAGGCGACTATAATCAGTTCTGGTGGTTTAATCGAAGCAATGTGCAAGAAACACCGCTCCGGAAATATACTTCGCTTTCCGCGGGCGGCTGGTGAGCCTCCTCGCGCTATCGCACTGCGGGGTCTCACCTAGGCCTTCCTCCCGCGACGAACAGGACGTTCTAGTGTCGGCGTTGGCGCAGGACGTCCCGTTTTTAGCCGACCAGGAGTCTACGTATATTTCCTCCGCTAAGGTATCCTTTTATTCGTTTTATGACCATGCGAATTAGTTTTGCCAATTCGGATTTACCTTTTTACCTTTACAGAAAAAATTTTATCCTGGCCTCTCCAGAAAAAGACGAGTTGAAATGGCCTTCATAATAGGAATGAGGACCAATCAGAAGAAATGCATTAACCCCAAAACTCTCATACCAAAAATGAATATGCCAAACAAATAGAAAAGCGGAGGATCACATTGTTAGTAAGTACACTGTTATAATCGCGCCAATAACCGCAAAGATCACATTGACTTCAAAAAATGCAATGACTATGGCAATAATCCCACCGATAAGGCCAATAACAGGCTGATCCGGAATTACAGTCATAATACCCGGGAAAATAAGGGCGCCTAAAGCGGCATACGGAATAGCATCAAGCCAGCGATTAATCCAGCTCGGGTAAGAAGCTTTGTCCACCAAAAATACAGGAATAATTCTTGGTACAATAGTTACGATTGACATTCCGATAATAATGGCCCAGATCACTTATCGTCATCTCCTTTAAGCAGAAAAATCCCGAGTGAACCGCCCATAATCGTCGACAGTACAATCGCCCATCCCTCTGCCATATTCAAAGTAATGAGAGCATAATTGATGATCATACTTATAATAGCAATCAGTCCCACTCTCCATTCCTTTTTCACAGAAGGGACAAGCAGGCCTATAAACATCGCATAAAGGGCGATATTCATACTCTGACTTAGTTGCTCAGGAATGAGTTCCCCTAATAAACCTCCTACGAATGAACCTCCAACCCATGCTGAATATGCCAATAGCATTAATGTGGCAAAAAACACCTTACCATATGGCTTTTTGGCTTCCTTTCCATGTAAAGAGGAAACTGCAAATGTTTCATCTGTTAACCCAAGTGACAATGGCACCTTCCAACTGAAAGGGACAGGCCGGGCTTTATTCATAAAGGATAAACTCATGACAAAATGACGGAAGTTCAGAACAAAAGTGGCGACAACGATTTCTACAAGACCGTTTCCCGCCCCAATCATCTTGGCCCCCATAAACTGTGAGGCTCCTGCAAAGACAAGGACACTCATAGCTGTCAGTTGAAAAAGGGTCATCGATTGGGCAGCAAGCACTCCATAGGCAATGGCGATTGGTATATACCCTAAGCAGATGGGAAATCCTTTTGCAAGACCTGATTTAATAGCAGCACTTAATTCAGAAGACATTTTAGTCGTATTTTCAGCAGAGTTTGCTTGCATATGTAAAAATCCCCCAACCATAACAGTTATTTAAAAATTGTATCTATTATAAATGATTTTCAAATAATTGAGAAGAGTATACCGGGAATTGTTCATGATTTTAGCAGCGGATCTTTTCCGGTATATACCGGGAAAATTTCCGGATGTAACCGGGAAGCAAGCTTTTCCAGCCCTTCTATCAAACGCGGGGATGGCCGGCAAAATAGACTTTCATCTAACACCAGAATTTCGTTATGTTTCACAGCCTTCATTTGCTTCCATCCAGGGCGCCGGCGAACAAGTTCAGGGTTCATCTTCTCCGTTATGACACCTACCCAGACCATTATAATCGTATCAGGATCCCGTTGTTTAACCTTCTCCCAATCCGTTTGTACACTCGCCTGATCTTCTGAAGCAAAAACATTGCAGGCACCTGCTAATTCGCTGATTTCCGTGAGCCAATTCATCCTACCGGGGGTAAAAACAGGCTTTGGCCACCATTCCCAGTATACTCTTTTTTTATTTGTGATTTGATTCGCCAAAGCACAGTATTCCTCTATTCGGTTTCTGTACAATTGATAGATATCCTTCGCCTTAGATGAAACCCCTAAGTAACGGCCGGCAAAAAGCAGATTTTCCCCGATCTCTTCCAATGAATCAGGATCTAAAACAATGTGTGGAAGATTTCTTCGTTTCAGCTCCTCTACATTTTTTTCCATTCCCGGAACACTTAAAGAGGCCAATACCAAGTCTGGATTTAATGCTTCAACCTTATCCATGTCAATGTCTAAATCAGGCCCAAGCTTCGGCAAATGCTGAACCGCTTCCGGCCAGTCCGAAAAATCATCTACACCCGCCAGATGATCAGTCAGGCCTAAATACTCTACAATTTCTGTATTACTTGGACAAATGGAAACCAGTCGCATCTTTTACCTCCTTACTCCCAAACCATCATTCGTTCCTGTAAATCAGACGTATGAAGTTCCATTTCAACTCCATCCGGATCCAGAAAATTAATCGTCCATCCTTTTCCTCGCTTGACCGGACCTCTTACTATATTTACGTGATGATGTTCTAATTGATGAACCGCAGCAAAAAAATCCTCTTCATCAATAGAAAATGCAAAATGATCGACCCCGAGTTTCTTTTTTTTAGATCGCAGTAAGTTTTTATTCTCCAGAAGACATACCCATGCGTCTCCCCACTCTAAATAAGCATCAGTCCGGCCTCTATGAACCAAATCCATACCTAATACATTTTGATAAAACTGAAGGGAACGCTGCAAATCTGAAATATTGATTGTGATATGGTTAAACCCTTTCACTCTCATTCCATCACCCCTATAGTAATCCAGATAACACTACGTTAAAGAGAACCGTAAAAATAACAATCAGCCACGCAGGTACCTTCCAAAAATAAAGAAAGGCAAAAGAAGCTAAAACCACGGCAAAGTCCTTCGTTTGATCGACAGCACTGGTCCAAATTGGATCATACAGCGCAGCAATTAATATTCCTACAACGGCTGCATTCACTCCCAGCAGGGCCGCCCGAATAGATTTCTTTTTCCTGATGGTATTCCAAAATGGCAAAACACCGATAAGAAGCAAAAAGGAAGGAAAGAACATGGCAAGGACAGCCACAAGACCACCTGATATTCCTTCAATACTGGTCCCTATAAAACTTGAAAAGGTAAATAAAGGTCCTGGAACTGCCTGTGCTGCACCGTAACCTGCTAAAAACACTTCTTCTGAAATCAGTCCCGGGGGTACAACTTCTCTTTCTAACAGGGGTAAAACCACATGTCCCCCTCCAAAGACGATCGATCCTATGCGGTAAAAGATATCAACGAGCTGAACATATATATTAGGAAAGAAACTTGTCATGACAGGTAAGAAGAGTAATAAACCAAAGAAAAGAATCAGACTTATCATGCCTATGCTTTTCCTTAAATTTAAATGAATATCAGCACCTTCAGGAAGGTCTGAATGCTTAAACAACAGGTATCCGAAAATACCTGCTAACACAATAACCGAAATTTGTGCGAGAGCCGTTTGATAAAAGAGCACTGCAATCGCCGCTAATACCGCCATTGCTATTCTCGGCTGGTCAGGGGTAAGTTTCTTTCCCATATTTAAAATCGCATGAGCAACAACCGCAACTGCAACCAGCTTTAACCCTTCAATCCAGACGGATCCACCTGTATCTACCTGCTGAACATATAATGCAAATACAATAAGTGCGACTACAGAAGGAAGGGTAAACCCAATCCAGGCTAATAGGCCGCCAAGCACTCCTCCCCGGACCATTCCAATTGAAATTCCCACCTGACTGCTGGCAGGGCCAGGAAGAAACTGACAAAGAGCAATTAAATCCGCATACGTCCGGTCATCCAGCCATTTCCTGCGTTTTACATATTCATCCTGAAAATAACCAAGGTGGGCGACAGGTCCTCCAAACGAGGTAAGACCCAATCGAAACGAAACTGCAAGTATCTCCAAATATCTGCCTATATTCACTTATGCTCCTCCTTCATCGATTTCCGTATCTGTTTCTTTTAAAAAACTGTAGACAGACAATGCTCGTAAAAACAGTCTGTCTCATATATTTTACTGCCTTAATCTTACCGAATCATCTATGAACCTTTCAATTTCGACTTAGAATATTTACATAATCTTAATATTTCTGGAAACAAGTCCAAGGTATGAATCCACATCCACCTCTCATCGGAGGGATAAACAAAAATTTTCATCCTGAAGACCGTGTTCATATCTTTCTGTTTCGTTTATGATTAGGAAAGCCTGACAGCTATATCGCTATTATATAACGATCACCAGGAACGGAGGGAACCTATGAACAGATTCAGAGACTATCATCCTAATATAAAAGTTCGAATTATCCAGATATTTTTCACGGATATCGTGTCCGGCGCTATATTTCCATTTATGGCTATCTATTTTGCCGAGCACTTTGGCGCAAAAATCACCGGTATCCTTCTATTACTTAATGTATTCATCGGACTTATAACGGGCTTATATGGCGGCTACTACTCAGATCGGATGGGCAGAAAAAAATTAATGGTTGTTGCAGGAATTATACGTATGTTCGCTTTCATTGTCATGGCGATAGCAAATTCCCCCATCCTGGTTTCGCCCGAAATAACCTTTATAATGACCCTCTTAATCATGGCCTCCTTTGGGCTTGATGGTCCGGCAGCCGATGCGATGATTATTGATATTACCAAACCTGATCAGCGTAAAGGGGTTTATGCATTATTATACTGGAGTTTTAACCTTGCATTTGCTATTGGTGGTATTGTCGGAGCCCTTATGTTTGATCATTATTTATATGAGCTTTTGATGATTCTTTCGGTCACGGGGATTATTTCCAATGTCTTAGTCATCTTTTTCATTAAAGAGACCAGGGAGGGACAGGAGCAGACGAGAGAAAAACGTGTTTTAAGAAATATTGCCAAAAGCTACAAAGAAGTGGCTTTTGATAAGGTGTTTCTTTATTTTGTCCTGGCAGGGCTTTTTATTCAGTCCATCGAAAATCAAATGGAAAACTACATTGGGGTTCGATTAAATGAGGATATGCCTGAGCAATCTTTGCTATTTATGGATGTAACAGGTGTGGAAATGGTTGGATTTCTGAAGTCTGAAAATACGATTATTGTTGTGCTGCTCACCGTATTTATTACAAAATGGGTGACAACGCTAAAAGAGGACAAAGCTTTTCTTTCATCCATTCTTGTCTTTACCGTTGGATATGTCGGGATCAGCTACGTCAACAATATATGGCTGCTGTTTATATTTATGATTGTCGCTACAATTGGAGAATTAATGCGGGTCCCTATACAGTCGGATTACATGGCAAGCATTCCAAGTGATGAAAAACGAAGCTCCTATATGGCTGTTTACGGTATGGTCTTTAATGGATCCATGATGCTTAGTTCTGTTTTTGTTTCTCTCGGTGCCATTTTTACTAAAGAAATCATGTCGCTTCTTATATTGGCATGCGGATTACTTGGCATGATGATTATTTATAAGATTTTACCAGATTTGAAACAACGCAGGGAGTTTGCAAAACAAAATTAAAACCGAAAAGAAGACCAGGATGTTTGAAGAAGTTTTGGTTTTAGATTCTGCTTCAAATCCTGGTCTTTTGTTATTTTCGTTTTTTCCGTCGTTTTTTTCTCCTCACATCGTAAGGAAACACTTCATCTGAGGTTTCGGTCTGCATTTGCCGGGAATTTATTCGCCCTGTCTTTCGGCTGACATCCGTGTACTCCGTTTCACCAAAAACATGGTTTTGCATATAAAAATGGAATAATCCTTCCGACATTGTGATAAAAAAAGCACTGAATAATGCCATATTACCTGACTCCCATGTCGGAATATCATTAATCATACCATAGAAAAATAAGACCAGAAAAGATAATGCAAAGTCGGATAACGTTGCTGTAAGGTTCCCAAATCTTCTCAGAATTAATAAATCACCGAGCAAATACCCCAGACCGACTAGTAACACACTAATTCCAAACAGACTAAGCAGGCCTGTATTCTGGAAAACAGTGTAAAGCGATAATATGACTGTACAAATAACGACAAACTTCATTCCAATCGCCAATAAGTGTCTCACAATTTCACCTCCACTTTTACTATTTTCAAACCTGGAGGTAATTATGCAGTTTATATGAAGGTTTACATCAGGGGAGTTTGGTCTGATGGACGCTGGAGCCGGACATCACCTCTCATGATTTTTTATTCACAAAAAAAGATGAACCAGTAGTCATTTGCAACTGCTGTTCCATCCTCATACGATTATAATACCAATATAATGGAATGGAATTTTCGTTCACTGGCGTAGATATCGTTTGTCAGAAGCAATGTGCGGGGATATTATGGGATCAACGGTTGCTTGAAATAAGTCGTCCTGGCTGAATTTCTTTCACAGGATAAACCGCGGTTTTTCATTTCTCTTTCAAGAATCGCTATGAAATCTTTATCCAGTTTTAGCCCTACTGCATTTTTATGAGCCTCTTCAAGAGCTTGATCGGACAGATGTTTAAACATACGAACACCCCTTTTTCAAATACATTATTTACATGTGATTCTTTATACCTTCTAAATGTATTTTTTTTACATCAAAAGACAGAAAAACACCTAAGCTGATATTAACCTTATCTTACAATAACTTCTATCTCCGTTTCAACACCATTTTAGAAATTTTTTGACAAATTTTGATAAAGTTGAACAGTTGAGGTATTACGGCCGGTTAATTCGTAATAAATGAACAAAGGCACCTGACTAATCAGGTACCTTGCCTGTTACTCTTCGTTGTTTTGTTGTTGAAAATAGGCATCTAATATCCTTTTTCCTATATTCCTGTTAATTCCTTCACCGGAACTCTTACCAACCTGAGGAACAACAACGGCAAAAGCAACTTCAGGATCATCATATGGTGCATAACCCACCAATGTTAAGTTTTCTGTATTAGCCACCCGATTCCCATCTTCATCAAAAAGCGGCTTCTCTGCTGTTCCTGTTTTACCCGCCGCAACATAAGGAAGATTTCTGAAGGTGCGTGCAGCTGTACCATTACTACCATTGAATACCCGGTAAAAACCGTTTTGGACGGCCTGTATATATTCATCATCCATTTCTAATTTATTTATAATGTCAGGGCCTATGGTCTTATAGATCGGTCCTAACTGTTCTTCAGTACCTGGATAGCGGATTTCATTGACTAAATGCGGCTTAACACGGTATCCATCGTTTGCAATCGTAGAAACATATTGCGCCAATTGCATTGTAGTAAAAGGCTCATATTGTCCAATTGAATAGTCCATGAGAAGTCCACCCGTTTCCTTATCTCCTTCAAGACCAGTTGCTTCATATGGGAGATCAATCCCGGTTTCAACCCCTAGCCCAAATTGTTTAAAATAATTTCGCATTTCCGTAAATGCCTCTTTATTAAAACTAAGTTTAGCGTTCGGTACGTAGGAATAATCTCCTCCCATTCGCATGGCAATAAAGAACATAAAGACGTTTGATGATCGCTCAAGTGCTGTTAAATAGTTAACCGGACCTAAATCGGTCCAGGAACGTTTCGTATCCGTACTGGCAATTTTAATAGGTCTGTCAACAAAAACCGTATTCTTCGTAATTACTCCTGATTGAAAGCCGGATAACACTGAAGCTCCCTTCACTGCAGAACCTGGTAAATGTGCATCATATACCGTACGATAGGACTCATCCGCATAGTAGGCAGGTTTATCGTCTGTAGCCCGATGATAGCGAATGCCTGTCATCGTAAGAATTTCGCCTGTTTTAGGTTTCATCATCACCACAAGGCCTTTATTTAAGTGACGATTGGCCGGTTTATGAATAATCTTATCAAGCTCTTCTTTTACTATCTGATCCACTTGTTTTTGCAGTCCCATATCCACAGATAAAACGAGGTCCTTCCCTTGTTTTCCTTTCTGGATTAATTCCGACCGAATCACTTGATTATTTTGGTCTGTGATATGACGGTACTGCTCCTTCTGTCCAGCAAGGAACTCCTCATACTGCTGTTCCAGAAAACTTTCGCCAACACGCTCATTACGATTATAATTTCTGGTCAGATAATAATCTACATTATCTCTTGGGATACCGTCTTCGTGATTAGAAATCCTTCCGATAAAATTTCCAAATGTTTCGCCTTGAGGAAATGTCCGAACCCAGTCTGTTGAAACATTTATGCCAGGCATTTCATTGATGTGTTCAGCTACCGTAGCATATTCCTCCTTGGTCACACCCTTATTCTTAACAATATGCGGGGTCAGCTCGATGGCTTCATCAAGCTCACGTTTAATCGCAGCAACCTCTAATTCTTTTTCGGATAAGCTTTCCAAATTATATTTGGTAATCCGGTCTAAAACGGTCTGGTACTGCACTTCATCATCCATACGCTGCTTTTCACCTTTGGATAAACGGGCATAGGCCTCCTCACGATGGGTCAGAATCCAAAAGTCCTTCATATCTCTCTCTGTGATTTGCCGATCCTCCATCTCTATATACTTTGAGAGGGTTTGAGCAATCTCCAATTTCCTCCTAGGCTGAACATTTTTAGGTGGTGTGTACGTGATGGCATATCGGGATTTATTATCAACTAATATATTCCCATCCCGATCATACATTTTTCCTCTCGGAACAGGAATATTAGTGACCGTATTCTCTGTTTCATCAAGAACCTCCTGCGCCTCTTCCCCAGTTAAAATCTGCACAATGCCTAATTGTACAACCAAAAACGAGAACAGCAAAAATATCGCAAAAAATAAAAGATTAAGCCGGAAAGGCAAATGCGACTTAGGTTTCACAGCTTCCTTCTCCCCCAACTTTTTATGAATTTCCTTGTTTATTTTACCATTTCCATAAACTCAAAACTAGAAAATTCTGGTTTATTACATGGTAAAAAAGATCCAAATAATTGGATCCTTTTTAACTATAATTCGCTTCTTTTGTGTCATTATGACTTATCCACTTACCAGACCAATCTTGAATGGCTTTGATGACTGGTTCCAGTTCCCGCCCCTTTTCCGTTAACGTATATTCCACGCGAACAGGGACTTCAGCATAGGCCTTTCGAGCCACAACTCCCTCTTCTTCCAGTTCTTTTAATCTTTCAGATAGAAGTCTGCCACTTACAGGAAGCGCTGATTCAATTTCAGAAAATCGTTGAGACCCAAATAAAAGCTGATAAATAATGAGACCTGTCCACCGTTTATTTAGTAAATTCATCGCTTTTTCAAATTTAGGGCATAGCTCATATTGTTTCATTTTCCTTCACCCCTTAACCCAATTATAACCGTTCCATTAAAACTATGAAACCGCTGTTTTTAGAACAAAGGCGGAAGCGCCCGTTTAGCGACGTACGGACTGGACTGAGCCGGACGTGGCCTCTCATGATTTTTTATCCACATAGTCTGTATTTTATTATTTTCTAGACAATCAAAAAAAAGCCCTGCTCTTCTTTAAGCAGGGCTGTTCTGATTCTATTCACCATGGAAGCGCTGAGCACCGTGATTCACAGGGCCCACATACTGATTTAATTTAAAGGAGTGGCGGATCGCTGCTGTAATAAACCTTTTCGCTCCATAGACTGCCTCTTTCACACTAGCTCCCTTTGCCAACTGTGCTGTAATAGCGGAGGAATAGGTACATCCTGCTCCATGTGTATATGGTGTGTCGATTTTTTCGCTTTCTAAAATTTCATGGTCCTTACCATCATAGAAAACATCTAGCGCATTCTCATGTTCCAGTTTATTTCCACCTTTAATCAATACATTTTCTGCACCTAAGTCATGAATTTTTGCTGCTGCTTCCTTCATTTGTTCTACGGTCGTTAATGCCCCCATTCCGCTTAACTGACCAGCCTCCCATAAGTTAGGGGTTACAATCTTCGCTACAGGGGTTAACACATCTCTAAGGGCCTCAGCAAGTTCAGGATAAATGACTTCATCTGCCCCTTTGCATACCATAACAGGATCAATGACAGCCTGATTGAGGTTGTGCTCTTTAATAGCCTTGGCTGCTATTTCAATAATTTCCACGGTCGGGAGCATTCCTGTCTTCATAACATCGACGCCTACCCCCTCCAAAATGGTTGCAAGCTGCGCACGTACTGTATCCGCATTGATTGGATACGTATCATGAGACCAGTGATTATGTGGATTCATAGCCACAATAACCGTCAATGCAGACATTCCATATACGCCATGCTCCTGGAATGTTTTTAAATCCGCCTGAATTCCTGCTCCGCCACTACTATCAGAACCGGCAATTGTTAGTGCTTTTGGTAGTGTCATATTTATCCCCCATTTATAGAAAAGTTTTTTAGCAATACTTGTTTTGATAATTTATTATTATACATCTTTTTTGCGGAATGTAAAAATAAATTCAACTGCTCGAATGGCCATACATATAGCAGGCTTCATTCAGGAGAAATACTTACTCCTATCCTTTTTTCCGGATCCGGCTACTATCCTTAGCAACAGATATCCAACAAGTGTGTACAAAATCATAGCTAAAATAGCGGCTGTATCAACATAAAACATTGCCGATACCATTGCAGGAGGAAAACTACCGGAAAAAGGGATGACTAAAGGATCGCTTAAAAAATATACCCATTGTACGAACGTTCCCTCAGAAGCGCTCACCAGTTTAAATAAGATTCTTAATCCCAATAAAGCCTGCATAACTGTTATAAAACATTGTAAAACAAGTGTGAGAACTTTTCTTGATTTCATATCCTTCCCTCACAGTTCTGTATATAGTGGTTGATCACTATAAGTTATGAATAGGTAACCTTGACCTAAAACTATAAAGTGAAACTTCCATCAGCAGGGGGATTACGACCTGTTCATGCGTGATAAACAACCCATTTCGTAACGATTGGTCACGGAATGGGTTGTTAGCACTCGTTTTATTTTTCTATGAATGTGCCCTTTTCATTTGGAACAAGCTCCTGGTTGCTACTTGGGACACTGACAATTATACATTGACTTTGAATCAGTCTTTCCTTATCCTCCTTTTTCATCTGTTTGATCTGATATTCACGTTTCATAGCAGCTGATTTCTGCTGATGAGGCTCTGCATACACAAGGCTTATAGGCCCTCTTCCCCGGGTGTATTTTGCCCCCTTCCCTTCCTGATGCATTTTCAAACGATGCTTTAACCGGCTTGTATATCCTGTATAAAGGGAATGATCCCCGCATCTGAGTATATAAGTAAAATACAAATCCATCGCTCCTCACCCTACAATTCCATTTAAACGATATGTTTACTTATTTTCACCTTATGAATTTTATTATCTTCCATTTCTAATACCTCAAACTCGAGATGCTGAAATTCAAGCACCTCACCCTCCGATGGGATATGTCCAAACTCTTTATAGAGAA
Source organism: Virgibacillus sp. MSP4-1 (assembly GCF_010092505.1). Taxonomy (NCBI): domain Bacteria; kingdom Bacillati; phylum Bacillota; class Bacilli; order Caryophanales; family Bacillaceae; genus Virgibacillus; species Virgibacillus sp. MSP4-1. The sequence goes on along the minus strand of NZ_CP048021.1, from coordinate 155,742 downwards.
AACCAGCCAGAATATCCTCCTCCTCAGGAATACGAGTCTGAAATACATCATTCAGTCTGGAAATAACGAGTTTACCACTGCATATCATATGTGAATCGGTCAACTCATCAATTAAAATTTCTTCATCATCATCGGTTTCGTCCTCAATTTCCTGACCCAGCATGGCTTCAATGATATCCTCATGAGTTATAATTCCGGTTGTACCTCCGTACTCATCAATGACAATCGCCAGGTGCCGTTTTTTCTTCTGCATCATTTTAAAAACTTTTTCTATTGATGTCGTTTCTGCGACAAATAAGGGCTGATTATCCGTGAAGTCCGCAAGCGTCTCATTTTGTTCGGATAGAGCCCAGCTTAAAAACTGCTTGGAGTGAAAAACCCCCACAATATTATCCATTGTATCCTGATATACTGGATATCGGGTATGATTGTGATTTAAAAGAATATCCCTGGTTTCTTCAAAGGTACTGTCAGATGAAATCCCCACAATTTCCATTCTTGGTGTCTTTAAAGCATCACGAACATCCTTACTGTAGAAGTCTATAACACCTTTAATACGGTAAGATTCTTCATTCTCCAGCGTTCCTTCGTTAGAGGCAATATCCATCATCGTTTTAAATTCTTCCCTTGAAAAGCTCGCTTCCTGCTTTTCTCCCCGGGATAAAATTTTAATCAACAAACCTGTTAATTTAGATAATACGAATGTGAACGGTTTTAGAATGGTTAATATTAAGGCGATAACAGGCGCCACCATATAAGCAATTTTATCAGAAAATGTCGCCGCAATAGACTTGGGAATGACTTCTGCGAAAATAATAATAACGAGCGTTAAAATTCCAGTGGCAAGTCCAACATTAATTCCAATATCCAGAGCCAGCATGGTTACAAGGGTTGGGAGAGCTATGTTCGCAATATTATTTCCGATTAAAATACCGGTTAGAAGTTCATCAGGATGGGAAATAAGCCTGTAAAGCTTTTTTGATTTCAGGTCATCATTTTCTGCCCGGGATTTTACTTTCATTTTGTTTACAGCAGTTAATGCTGTTTCACTTCCCGAGAGAAATAATGAAGTCAGAATCAAAAGGATAATAGCTATAAGCATAATGGGTCCTCCAAAGTTTCAGAAATTAATGGCTATGATTTATTATTTCATAAAACCCCTGTAGTATGTCTGTCATACAATGAAAAAGAGATTGAGCTTAGTCAATCTCCTGTAAGTTATTTATTCTTCTTAATACTTTATAAGCAGAGTTGGAACCATTTTGTACCATTTTTCTCTTTACTTTTTCCTGAGTGTTTCTGTCCAGGCGTTGAAAAGTAATCAGGCCTTGTGTTTCATCGGAAGTCAAGATCCTTCGATACAATTTCGAAACCCTTTTTTCTTCCTCTTCCATTTAAGGCATTGCTCCCCTCTAATGATTATGATTATCTCTATACTATGAGTTTACCATGACAATTCTGCTTAAATCTAATAAAAATTATGACATTTTTTAAATAACGAATTGGCGGTGTATTTAAATGAAGGAACCTTCAAGCATTCTTTCCGCAAGATCAATTTGCCTTTTAAAAAAGAGAGCGCTGGCAGACTCAGCGCTCTCTTAAGCGTTATTTACTTATAAACATCTGTGTCCAGTAATGGCCATTTTCGATATAGCCTACACCAATGTGTGTGAACTTATTGCTTAGGATATTTTCCCGATGACCCTGACTGTTCATCCAGGACTCTACAACCTGCTCAGGGCTTGACTGACCCTTTGCGATGTTTTCACCTGCTGTCTGGTAATCAATCCCAAAATCCCTCATCATGTCAAAAGGGGAACCATAAGTGGGGCTGGTATGGGAGAAATATCCTTTTGTCTGCATATCTGCTGATTTTTTCCGTGCCACCTGACTTAAATTTGCATCAGCCTTTAATTCAGGCAATCCTTGATTTTTCCTTTCCTGATTCGTCAGTTCGATTACACGCGATTCAAATTCCTTAATATCTCCGGACTGCTGGGCCTGATTGGTATTGTTTTGCTCATTTGCCTGATTCTGTTGATTTTGCTGTTGATTGTTCTGATTCTGCTGTGGTATATTTTGATTCTGTTGTTGCGTCTGTTGATTGTCCTGTTGCTGTTGCTGTTGTTTTTCTTCTGTCTGCTGATTGTCCTTCCTTTGCTGCTGACCATCACTATGCTGCTGTCTCATTTCCACCCGTTTAAATTCGTACTTCGCATCCTGAATACGGATAGGCATTGTGTGAGGATAATCCTTACTGGAAGAGTCGGTTGCAATACTTGAAATATTGTCATCGTTATTTCCATTGTTTAAAGCGTTATCCTGTGTATTACAAGCAGCTAACAGAAGAAACAGGATGCTGATAAAACTAATGATATATATCCTTTTTTTCATCATGTACCAAAACTCCTTTCTCATGTTTTTTATTATGGTTTACAAACATTTCAAAAATATAGATGGAAAGGAATTACAATTAAATTCTTCACTCGCTCACATGATTCATGTGGGATTGACAAAAATAAACATAGATAATAACTAAAGGAGAAATTCAATAATGCAAAAAACTCTAACAACACGAGAAGCCTGGTTTGGCAACATCAAAGGAGATGTCATCTCTGGTATTGTTGTTGCTCTTGCCTTAATTCCTGAAGCCATTGCCTTTGCTATTATTGCCGGGGTTGATCCGATGGTTGGTTTATACGCCTCCTTCATGATTGCTGTAGTTATTGCTTTTACAGGAGGACGTCCGGGAATGATTTCCGGTGCCACTGGTGCAATGGCACTTCTTATGGTCGATTTAGTTGCGGAATGGGGACTGGATTACCTATTGGCCGCTACCATTCTTACCGGTATCATTCAGATTATATTTGGGTTATCTAAATTAGCCCGACTGATGAAATTTATTCCAAGATCGGTCATGGTCGGGTTTGTAAATGCTCTGGCTATATTAATTTTTATTGCGCAGTTAGAGCACTTTGAAGGGGCAAACTGGGTGATGTATGCCCTGGTGCTGGGTGCCCTCGGTATCATTTATTTATTTCCTATGATGACAAAGGCTGTCCCTTCTCCTTTAATCGCCATCATTGTCATTACTGCCATTGTAATGACAACGAACATAAGTGTTGCCACTGTAGGAGATATGGGGGAGATCACCAAAGCCTTTCCGACCTTTTTCTTTCCTGATGTTCCTTTTACTCTGGAAACATTGATGATTATTTTGCCTTATTCCCTGGCACTGGCTATCGTTGGATTGGTGGAATCCCTGTTAACAGCAAGTATTGTGGATGAATATACAGGAACGTCGAGTGATAAAAACAGAGAATCGAATGGTCAGGGAATCGCCAATATTGTGACAGGATTCTTTGGCGGGATGGCCGGCTGTGCCATGATTGGACAGTCCGTGATTAATGTCAGCTCAGGTGGCAGAGGGAGACTTTCAGCCCTGACAGCCGGGCTCGTCTTAATTTTCCTTATTGTATTTATGGGCGATATTGTAGCGCAAATTCCTGTGGCAGCACTGGTAGGGGTAATGATTATGGTCTCCATTGGCACTTTTGACTGGGGATCCATAAAAACGTTAAAAATCGTACCGTTTACCGATAATCTGGTGATGATTGTCACAGTTTTAACGGTTGTGATAACTCATAATTTAGCTATCGGTGTCTTAACAGGTGTATTATTGAGTGCTATTTTCTTTGTAGCGAAGATTTCGAAAGTCAAGGTAACAAAGGAACTCAAACATAATCGTATGTATTACACGTTTCAGGGAGAAATTTTCTTTGCGTCCGTTTCAGAACTGGTCGATGAGTTTGACTATGATATGGAAGGAGCACAGGAAGCTATTTTCGACTTAACGAAAGCCCGGCTATGGGATGATTCAGCCATCGCAGCTTTGGATAAAATTGTAGCCGGTTTAGAGCACAAAAAAATTAATGTCTATGTCATTGGATTAAATCAATTAAGTTCTGAGCTCAGAGCGAAACTAAGCCGCAAATTGAGTTCCCATTAGAAAGGATGAATAATCTTGTACAGAAAGATATTATTAGCCACAGACGGATCCGAACACGCATTGCGTACCATCAATCACGCGATAAGTTTAGCGAAGCTCTCCTCAGATTCGCTGGTCGATGTGGTCTACGTAAAAGAAAGTCATCAGGTCAAATCAGACACCCTGCGCAATTGGAATAAAGTGGGGATTACAAACGTTCAGGAGGATAAAGTAACAGCTATTGAACAAGATTTACAGGAAGCAGGGATTTCCTATAAAACAACAGTCCTGTACGGTGAACCCGGGCCGGTAATTGTTGACTATGCGAATGAAAATGAATTTGATGTCGTGATTGTAGGAAGCCGCGGACGAAATACATTTCAGGAAATGGTGCTGGGAAGTGTCAGTCATAAAGTGGCTAAACGTGCCAATTGTCCGGTGTTAATCGTAAAATAATACGAAACTTCCATCAGTGGGGTATGCGGCCAGTCATGCGTTATATAACTCTATACAGAAAATCAACAGGGAAGAGCCTAAAAGCACGGCTCTTCCCTGTTCATCTTTTTACATAAATGATCGATATGAATTTTTTTGGATTCGTTTTTTCCGATACACAAAACCGATAAACCCCGCAATGATTACCCCAGCCATTAAACTGGTGACGTATATGCCAGATTTAGATGTTTCCTCTTTTTTTACAGGCTCGGTCTTTTTATCTTCTTGATCTGAACCTGCCTCCACTAACTGATAAGAATTAATTCGTTCTCCGTTCTGATTATAAAGTTCGAGTTTCCCCTCTTTTGTCATTTTCTTCGTAACCTTGTCCTGATTTTTCAGGTGGGTATAGGTAAGGTTTTCCGGAATGATAAACTCCTTGTTGTTGAAGTCAACCTTCGAAAGATCCTTTTTCGAAAGACCCTTTATTGTGGTAGTTTCAAAATGATCAAAGCCATAGTTTAATAGACTGGCGGTATCCTGATAGGCCTCTCGTTTGTATGGGCTTTGCATTGTAATGACAATCAAATTAAGATGTTCCCGTTTGGCCAATGTAGCAAGCGTATGTCCGGACTGATCAACATAACCCGTTTTTCCACCAGCCACACCTGCAAAAGGAATTTCTCCTTTAAGCATTTTGTGATGAGAAATAAGGGTCGTATCCCAGGACTTGCCATGCCATTCCATTTCTACGGTTCCAAAAATGTCACGAAACTCACGGTTTTTTAAGGCATACTTTGTTATCATGGCGAGGTCCTTAGCTGTTGTCGTGTGATCAGGGTGGAAAAGTCCATGGGGATTCTCAAAGTGGGTCTGTTCCACTCCTATTTTATTTTTCAGATAGTTGTTTAAATCCTCTGCGAACTGATTCACGCTCCCGCTTAAATGCTCGGCAATAGCAATGCCCGCATCATTTCCGGAATTAATTAAAAGTCCCTGAATCAGCTTTCTTAAAGTCAACTGCTCCCCTGCTTCCAGAAAAACAGTCGTTCCTTCTATATCAACGGCATTTTCGCTGACGGTTACCTTGTTGTCCAAGTCTCCATTTTCTATCGCATAAATAGCTGTTGCAATTTTGGTGAGGCTTGCCGGATACATAGGAATTGTACTATTTTTTTCATACAGGATACTTCCATTATCCGCATCAATCATAACTGCTGACTGACTGGAGATAACTGGAGCAGAAGGACTCGTCTGAGCAAAAACAGGTAAAAGAAAAAGGGTATTCATGGTCACAAAGGTGGTGATGAATACGATGATTTTTGCCATAGGAACACCTACTTTTAGCGTAATTTAGACAGTGACAAAAATCATTATACCAGTAAAACAGGACGCTTCACCATAAGTAATTGAAATGTTAGCAGAATGTAAACATATGTAACGTAATGAAAGTCCCTCACATAATTGGTTTTTATTTCCAAAATATGTGTGGTGGCTTTTAACTGCAGATTAAAGGCAGTTCTTTTTAAATATATGTTAAAATATCAATTGCGGAAAAATTTCGACTTGTATGATGGGCGTGCATATTTGTATGAAGGGGATGCTGTTCGTCAAATTAGGAGGTAACCCCAACGACCATGAGAAAAATAAGTGAATTTTTTCCTTCTTTTTAATGGGAGATTCGTCTGTCTGAGCATTATTAAAATGTAATGTACGCCCATACGAGTCTGTTTGGATAATCACTCAGCACTGTAATGGGGGTATGGATATGGAAAATAAAAAGACCAGGAACACCAAAAACCTTAAGCTCATTGATCATCGAATTTTTATTCCATCAATCGTTATTATGGTTTTGATTTCTATTCCCTTTGCTTTATATGAAGACGAATCCCTTAGACTGTTAAATCAGATTTTTGATCAGGTTGTCCGTGTGTTTAAATCGGGTTACATTTGGTATGCCATCATTCTGGCCGCAGCTGGTTTCTATTTTGCTTTTTCCAGGTACGGAAATGTAGTGTTAGGAGATCCGATGGAAAAGCCCCGTTTTTCTTTATTTGAATATGCTTCTATTCTGATTGCCATGGGGCTTGGTTCAACGATTATGCGTACTGGAATGATTGAATGGACACAGGTAGCTAACGATCCACCTAGGGGTGTTGATCCAGGCTCTCCAGAAGCCTTGCTGTGGGGAAATGCTTACAGTATGTTCATGTGGAGCGTTCAGGTATTTGCGATTTTCGTAATGGCGGCACCTGCCATTGGCTACATCATTCATGTAAGAAAAAAGCCGTTAATGAGGATTTCAGAAGCCTGCCGGAGTATCTTTGGAGATAAGTTTACCGATGGACTTGGCGGAAAAATTCTGGATATCATCTTTCTCGTAAGTATTTTGGCCGGAGCAGCTGTAACTCTTGGGCTAGGGGCCCCGATTATCACATACAATTTAGCTGCATTATTGAATATTGAACAGTCATACGGCCTTACATTAACGGTAACCATTGTATGGGTCGTCTTGTTCTCCTTAAGTGCTTATCTGGGGATTGAAAAAGGAATTAAACGTTTAAGTACATTAAATATCTACCTTGCAGGTGCGCTTGCCCTGTTTATTATGATTATAGGTCCGGGCGTTTTTATCCTGAATTATTTTACCGAAAGTGTCGGATTTCTACTCTCTCATTATATAGACCTGTCCTTCTACACCAATGCTCTGGATTTAGGAGGAACGACATATATTGAAAGTAATATCGTATTCTGGTTTGCTTACAGTGCTACATGGGCAATGCTGCACAGTGTCTTTGCCGCAAAAATTTCCCGGGGCCGAACGATTAAAGAGATGATTCTGACTTATTTCTTTGCACCTATGCTTATTTCCTGGGTGGCAACCGGTGTACTGGGCGGACTGGGTGTACATCGGTATTTAACCGGTGAAGTAAACGTGCTGGATATTGTGACCGAGGATGCAATGGCAGCCATCCCGGCTATTTTATCTTCCCTGCCATTATCATCCTTAACTATATCCGTATTCATGATTGTGGCAATTATATTTATGACCACAACCCTTGATTCAACAACCTATACCATCGCATCATACACAGGTCTGCGGAATATGAGTAAGTCTGAGCCATCAAAATATTTACCTCTTATCGTTGCAGCCGTGGTCACGATTTTCGCCCTGGTATTAATGCGAATTGGTGGATTGCCTCCATTAGAAGTTCTGTCCGGCTTGATGGGAATTCCAATTATTATCGTTCAGTTTTTTACCATCTATGCAGCCAAAAAAATGATGGATGAGGATAAAGCATGGATCACAAATATTAGAAAAACCACAAAAGACCAGGAAGAAAACTGGAGAAAATCCAGTTAGGGACAAGGAAAAGCGGAGGCGACCTGGGAGCCGCAGCTGGACAAGAAAAGCGGAAAGGCCCTGGAAACGGGCCCTTCCGCTTTTTTCATATATAGCGCTTCTTTACTTTTTCACCTTCACAGCTGAATACAGTAATACGGTCGTCAACGATTGTTTCCATGTGTATGGTACGCCCCCATAGCTGATATATATAAGGCATCGTTTTTTCCAGGTAATTAAGATCCAATTCGACTCCTTCATAATGATGAAGGAGGTAAAGTTCACCATTTCGTAAATAGTCCCCATCTTCCACTGTAATATAAGGAAAGCCTCCGTTTACCCGCATAGCAATCAACTGATCCCTGACCTCTGTCCAGTCCTTTTCCACGACTTTATACTCTCTTCCCTGCTTTTGAAAAAGGTATAGATCCTCTTCTTCCACAATTTCTTTTGTTAAATAGTTACGAATAAAGGAAATATCCGACTCAATTTCCCGGACTTCAAATAGTTTATCCCGGCCTGAACCTGGTTTCACACCCCGCTGTTTCATTTCTTCGGTTGGATGATTATATCTCTGTTCAATATCCTCGAATATTTTTATACCTAAGCGATAAGGATTTATAGATGTACTGGATGGTGCCGTAACCCCTGAATGAAGTTTAGCAAATTCAACGGTTTCGTCACTCGATAAATCTAATTCACGCAAAATTCGGGAATGCCAATAGGAAGCCCATCCTTCGTTCATGATTTTCGTTTCCAGCTGAGGCCAGAAGTATTTCATTTCTTCACGCATCATCGTTAGAATATCCCTCTGCCAATCCTCAAGCTCCCTGCTGTGACCTTCTATAAATAATAGCAGGTCCTTTTCCGGCATCTCAGGGATCTTCTTATAACGGCTTACCGCTTCTTCTTTAACAGGATCTTCATTGGGGTCAATTCCAAACAAATCATCATAGTCATTTTCAATTCTCTGACGAGGCTGGAAAACAGGCTCCGGGGATTCGTCTGTTTCGCCTTCTGTTCTAAGTAAAGAAGGATCGATATGCTCATTAATTGCTAATACCGCATCCAAAAAGGCTTCTACTTCCTTCTTTCCATACTGTTTTTCATACGCCTGTATGCGGTCCGCCGTTGCGGCCATACTTTCAACCATATCCTCTCCCGTTTTATGGTACCGCAAATTGTTCTTAAAGAAATCACTATGACCTAAAACATGAGCAACAATTAATTTATTTTGAATTAAACTGTTTGAATTTAATAAAAATGCATAGCATGGATTAGAGTTGATGACTAATTCATAAATTTTGCTTAAGCCCAGTTCTTCCTGCAGTTTCATTTTGTGAAACTGCTTTCCAAAACTCCAATGGGAAAAACGTGTGGGCATCCCATACGCACCAAAGGTATAAATAATATCTGTAGGGCAAATTTCATAGCGCATTGGATAAAAGTCCAGTCCGAATCCTTCCGCGACTTCTGTTATTTCATCGATTGCCCGCTCTAACTTGGAATACTCTGTCTTTAACATGAAACCTCTCCCTTAATCGATGATTGATACATTATATGTAGGAGGGAGTCAAAATTTTCAATGTTTTTATGACCTGAACAGTCGCCTTCGCTTTTCTTTGTCCAGCTGCGGCTCCCAGGCCCAAGCGGTCATAAGCAGACTACCCTACATGGCGAAAAAAAGCGGCCACTCCGGATATTCTGCTTATGCCGTCGGGCCTAAACGGTCGCCTTCACTTTTCTATTGTCCAGCTGCGGCTCCTAGGTCACGGCGGTTATAAGTCAAAGCCATTCCGTGGCAAAACCCAGGCCACTCCATGTCTTCGTCTTATCCCGCATGACCTGAACAGTCGCCTTCGCTTTTCTAATAAAAAAGCGAAGGGGCTAAGCCCTTCGCTTTTACTGTTACTGATCATTATCGGTCGGGAAAATACGTTGGAACATATCGCCCATTTCGTTAAACAATCCTTCAATTGGGTCCCCATTTTCAATTTGATCTGCATAATCTCCTGCTTGATTAAAGAATTCAGGGTTTGCGGAAACAAATACGTCATCTATATCTTCATCTGTTGCTTTTACAACCTTGGAGATGCGATTCTTCAGTTTATCCGTTACCTCATCGTTTTGATCTCCTTTAAAGGCTACAGCTACATATGCATTTTCGTTGCCTGCAAACACGTATGCCTGATCGACTTCCTTGATTTCATCTGTGATTCTGTCTGCTGCCCGGTCTGCTACATCGTATTGATTATGACCATCTGCATCATTGTTATTCCCATCATTGGTGTTATTCATATTACGAGGTGTGTCGTTATTGTTAAATTGTCCATTAATATCGTCCCGGTTGCCATTATCAATGTTTCTGTTATTTTCATTGTTGTATTGGGGACCTAAATCGCGACCATCCATGTTGATACGCTCGCGGTTAGGAGCGATATCAGTTGTGTTGTTATATCTTACTGGCTGAAGTCCATTATCTCCATTATTGCCAAGACCAGTTTCATCGCCACCCTGACATCCCGTAATGGTTACAGCTGTCAGCAAAGTTGCTCCCATTAACTTTATTTTATTCAATGGAATGGCCTCCTTTTTTGGATGGTACAGACTTATTATTTGTGCACTTCCGGAGTTTATGTGATTAAGGATTTTCCAAAACCATAATTGGTTCCATATCCAAAAAAGGCCATGTAAGTGAAGTTGGTTATTGTGTCACACTAAAACCGAACCCTTTTTTACGGGGGGAATTTGTGATGAATATGGTCGATTACGATAAAGCGATGTATTTTACTTTATGGGGGCAATGGGATGATTTACTCGTCCTGATGGTAAGAACCGATGACGACTTTTTATCGAAAAAGATTGAAACGTTTTTACATGCCTATCATTATGGGTATGATGAAACAACAATTGTTGGCTCCCATCAGAATCTGATTCATTATCTGGAACACGCCATCACACAGGATACACCTGTTTATTATGTTTAAGGAGAGGGGATATCCCCTCTCTTTATTTTACATTTTTGACTTCAGACACCCTGCTCTGTAATTACGAGCGAGGATAATCCTGTGCAAACGGATGAAGGTGTAATTCATCAATCAGCATATGTTCAGGTGCCTCGGCCATGTATAGAACTGCCTTAGCAATATCCTGTACTTTGAGCCAGTCTTCTTTGGATGGGTCACCCTGTCTGCTGTCGGCAAAATATGTATCCACCATTCCGGGATTGACGGTCCCCACACGAATCCTGTGCTCCCGTACTTCCTGGGAAACAGAACCCATGAAGCCCTGGACGGCATATTTTGTAGCCGTATAGAGTGAGCCGTTCGGAATGGTATATCTTGCAACATCTGATGATACTGTGATAATCGTACCTGACTGCTGTCTTTTCATAGAAGGAAGTACTGCTTTTGTGCATAGAAACACACCTTGCACATTAACTTCAAATGTCTTCTTCCACTCTTCAAGGGTTACATCCTCGACTTGTTTAAACAGTCCTACTCCCGCATTGTTGACTAGCATATCGACTTGTCCATAAGCGTTTTTTGTTGCTTCGACTACGTGTTCAACTTCATATTCTTTGGCTACATCTGCTTTGAAAGAAATAATATTTTCCAGTCCCTGATCCATTAACTCTTTTCTGGTTTTATGTATTTGTTCTGAACTGCCCAAAATAGACAGTTTAACTCCCCGTTCAGCGAGTTGCCTTGCGATTTCCTTTCCAATTCCTCTGGATGCACCCGTAACAATGGCCACTTGTTCTTTCATGTTCAAACACTCCTATTGTCTCAACTATCTTAGCCTTAATATTTTCCTCAATTCCTCAGAGGATCTATTCCTCATAGCCTGCTGTTCAAATTCCTCCAGTCTTGAAACTTCATCATAAAACAACAATCGGCCCTGCTGAAAAATCATTAACTTATCACATAGACGATTTAAGACATCCCAGTCATGGCTAATGATTAACAGGGTTTTTCCTTCCTTATGTAACAGCCTCAGCCACTGAATCAAATCGTCCTTTGCAGCAAGATCGACACCCGCCGTTGGTTCATCTAATAAGATAATTTCAGGTTTATGCAGGAGCCCTATTCCTACATTTATCTTTCGCTTCCATCCACCGGATAATGCTTTTATTTTTTGCCCCTTCACTTCATTTAAGTGAAGCGCATCCATCACCTGGTTCACATTGTTTCGCGAAACCTTTTGCTTCGCAGCCTTTTGCCAAAATGCAATTTGTTCATATACAGTTAAATCTTCAAATAAAGCAATATCCTGTGGAATATACCCCATATTCTTCCTTAGTTCCTTAATATTTTCTTCATAGGCATTTCCTTGATAATAAATTTTACCACTGGAAGGTTTTACTATGGAGGCGATAATTTTTAAAAAAGTTGACTTTCCGGCACCATTGGGACCTATAACACCAATGGATTCTCCCTGCTGGATGGTAGCCGACACATCCTTTAGAATGGCCTCTTTCTTTATAGAATAATCCACTTTCTCTATTTCAATCACATTACATCCGCACCTTTTCATAATCGTTACCATTGACTTTATCAGGACATTAATTGATAAAGCCATGTATGGGGAAAAATAATCCTCCAGGTATTTGGTTCATTAGAGACAAATGTCAGAAAGGAAAAGAATAAAGACATCATGGAAAACAACATGCAGATGAGCAAAAATACAGACGGCTTTTTTACAATATATGTAACACTAATGGTTAACAGTAAAATGAGAGCCAAAATTATAACAGAAGGGAATAATAAGCCTGTAAAAGAATACCCGTAAGCCTCCACAGACCGACTTGAAAGATAACTTACAGCCAGAAAGAGAAATATAACAAATCCGCCAGTGAGAATATAAAAGCGCATGTAAAAGGGGACAAGACTCCCATGGTGTATACGTAGTCTGGATAAAATCCCCTGTTTCTTCCACTTATATAATGAGAGCAGTAAAACGGCAAAAATCATCCATGCATACCACATCCAGAAGCCAAAGAGAGCGGCATATCCTTTGGGCAGAACAGACTTCTCATCAGCCGAGTCAGCTTCTGAAGATGAGTATGGCGTAAATTTCATTTGAAATAAGGGTTCTGGTTCCCAATACTTCTCTGCATGCTGATAGACCGATTGCCAATGCTGTTTATCTGTTAATCCTTTATACATCATCACATCATTGGCTGCTTTGCTGCTTAAGGCAAAGCGCATAACTTCCGAGGCGACTTTTTCTTTGACAAAGGAATCAAAAAAAGACTCTTCTGAACGAATCCAGGTGATCAACTCATCTATTTTACCTGCCTTGATTTGTTCCTGAAATTTTTCACTTAGAATAAATGCTGCCTCCATTTCTTTTCGCTTCACACCCCGATAGGCTTCCTCTTCCGTCATTTGAATAATGGTTATTCTGGGGTGTTCCTGGATTCTTTCAGCAATGGTTGTTAAAGTTTCCGAATCTTCTTTTGTCACCCAGCCGATGGGAATATCACTTTCATCCAGCGTATCTGTTACGAAGGGAAGCACAATAAACCCTAAAAAGAAAGGAAAACCGATGATAAAAAAGAATCGCCATTTATTCTGATGAATTAGCTTATTTAAAAGGATAAGATATGTACCCATTTTTCTGCTCCCTTCTCCATATTCCAGTCATAAGTACAACGGCAAAAACGAGCCACCCTGCAAGCAGATAACCCCAGTGGTCAAAGGGATTATCACCAAAAGTGATCGTTCCTGCAAATGCCTGGTATATATGATGAAATGGTGAGATGGAAAGAATCTGCTCAATCCAGTCAGGCAAATAGATAACGGGAATCCACACACCACTTATTAGGAGTCCGGCAAAAACCAGTAATAAATAAATATTCGTCCGGGTAGTCTGATTGTCCAGGTACCATTCCAGGAAACAGAGGAGAAGGGCTGCAGTAAGGCTGACGATCAGCCATGTGATAAGGGTTAAGCCATGAAAAAGCCAGTCGAGATCAGTCAGAACAAAAAGGATACCATTGAGTATACTCACATTTACAAATAGAAACCCGACATAATACATATACTGACTCCACATAAAAGTGAAGGAAGTTGATCCAAGCGTTCGCATACGATCTTCCAATCCCTGACTACTTTCTCTGTGTGTAAAAATCTGAAGAAATAATGAAGAAATAAGTATACTGGTTAATAAAAAGGCAATAACCCCATGATTTTCCCATCCTATAGATGCCCCTGACTCCACTTGTTCAGTTTCAAACAGGTCATTGCGATTAAGCGCAAACAGAGTATAATTCACAATCATCTGCTGCAGCATGCTCTGAGGATCTTCTTCCGGCGGCAAATCCTGTATATATAAATCATACAGTGTATTTATCCCGCTCTGGGCCGCTGATATATATTTTGCTCCACTATTTAAAAGCATTTTGACCATGCTGGATGAGAACACATTCTGGTTATTTGTCGTCACTTGAATAGGTGTATTTATTCCTGTTCTGAGGTCAGCAGTGAATCCCTCAGGTATATAGATGACAGCTGTTATTTTATTAGCAGCAAGTTCCTGTTTGGCCTGTTCCTCATCTAATGATCTCATCCGCAGTACCTCAGACAGAGCGTCCTCCGCTTGTAGCTGATTCGCCAACGTTTTCGTTTCGAATGTCTGATCTTCATCAACAATGGCAACGTGAATTCTATCTGTACTTTCATCGATCGTTTGAGCAATGAAAAATAAAAAGAAGCCGATAAATATAAAAGGAAAAAACATAATCGACAAAAGAAGAGCAGGTTGCTTCATGATCCTTTTCCATTTATATCGAAACAATGTCCAGATCAAAACAACCCGCTCCTTTAGATACTAATTCAATATTCTCATTTTAATTCAATTTTTTAAAAATTACCAGGCATCATTCCGCCGCCAAATCCACCACCTATTAGGGATTGATAATGCTCCATTGCATTTTTCTGTATTTCCCTACCGATTTGCTGCCACTCTGAATCGGACAGTTCTACTACATTAACCGAATTATTTTTATCAACGGTTGGAAATTCCAGATCATCCGTAAAGGAATATTCCGTTTCTCCATTAATCGTTACTCCACCCGTGATGTTGCCGGCATTTGGATCCTGCATAGAGAAATCAAGCCCAAATTCAAAATCGCTGTTTCCACCGTTTTCTTCGTTCGTACTGCTAGTATTGATATGACCGCTGATATCAGGAATCTGCGCCATTTGCGGCTGATTCACAACTAAGTGAAATTGACTCTCCCATGTATTTTCTTTGAGTACAGAATCAGCCTCAATTGATGCATCGATATCCTGCATTGCATCAGATGCCGTTATATTAAAGACATGATGTACATTATAGGCATCGCCATCAGGTTTTCCATCCTCTGTATACTGTACGAGGAATTCTCCCTCTCCATTATTTGGAACACCTTCAACACCAATGTTAAATTCATATTCATTGTTTTCTTTCACAATTGTATCCATATTGACGGTTACTTCAGCCTGATCTGCAGCATTAAAGGAAAGATTACGGTAAGCCACTGTATCCCCTGACATATAAGCTTCATAATCCAATCCATCTGGCAGACTTAAATGGTCTACTTCTCCTATCAGTCGGTCAACTTCTTCCTTTTGAAGCTTTGTCGAACCAAACTGGTATTTGAAACGTTCGTCATCTTTCATTTTGGTCAGGATATCCGTTAAAATCTGACGAACTTCATCCTCTGTAAAATGAACCGCAAGTTTGGTGTAAGTAGAACCCTTATATTCTTCATTCTCCGTTACATTGACCTTTTCTTCAGAGAGCTGATCAGTGATTACTCCCAAATATTCCTTTGCCATTTCCTTGGCTTCTTCAGGTGTCATCGAATTTTTCATAATCTCTGCAAAGTTAGGTACCTCGTCATAAGGGAAGTCCTGAATCCCCTGCTTTTCGAGTTCCTCTCCTAATGATTTGTTGTTGACGGTAAAATATTGATCATACAAATCCGGTACCTGAAGGGAAGTATTCTCTTCGTTTTGATATAAATGACCATTCAGTAAGCTTTCTCCCTGCATCGTAACATCCAGACCAGCATAGGTTTCATTGGAATCCGGATTCACCTTAACATCTGTAGATAGAGCTGCAGAATCAATCAGCTGCTGAACCATAGCCAGTTGCGGCTGAACCATGGTCAATTGAGCAGGCACTTCGACGCTGGCAGTAAACTCAGATGAAGACTCATAGGCTTCTTCAAGTAAACGTTCATTTAATTTCTGTGAATCTCCATAATACTCCTCATAGTAGTCCCACACCTCATTAAAGGTTTTCTTCTCGGCATTGGCATACTGAACCAGCGGGTTTTGCGTAACTTTATTATAAGCAAAAGCCACTATAGCGCCAATCACTACAACGAGAACAATAGAGGTAATAAGAATAACCCTCTTTTTGCTTGATTGTGTTTGTTCCATCTCGCACTCCCCTTTTTTTAAATTCCCCATTATTATATAACGCAAATAATACTAGTGGAAGATAAATATTAAAAAAATAAAAATAAAAAAACATCCCTACTTAAATGTAGTAAGGATGTCGGATGAAAATGACAGGCCTTTATACCTATATCCCGTTATCTTAATCCAGGTGGAATCCATTCCTGGTCCTCCTGATTGCGATGCTGATGTGGGGGACCACGATGCTTCTTCTTCTCTTTTTTTTCTAAACCAGGAGGAGTTTTTTGATGACCGGGCGGGACCTTTTTATCATTTTTCCTAAGACCTGGTGGTATGAAATCTTTATTTTCTTCTGAATCGATTTCCCCGTCGTCCTTTGGCTTGGATTCTGAATCATTTTCCTTATGAATTTCTGAATCAGAAGCTCTTGACTCCTTATCTGTCCCTTTATCCGCGGGCTCATCATCCATTTTCTTCTTAAGACCAGGAGGAATGAAGTCTTTTTCCTCAATAAACCTTTCAATTAATTTTTGATGGACTTTATTGCTTTGAGATTCTCGGTTGTTCTGCTGATTATCGGGCTTATTCTCTTCATCGTCACTGTTATTAGCTGATTCCATGGGATCACTTTGATTATTCTCACTATCTGATGTGTTCGAGGTTTCACTCTGCTTTTTGGCAATTTCCTGAGCATAGAGTGCATTCATCGATACCTCTTCTTTCTGAGCTTTCTGATGGATCTGCTCCGGAACCTCAAATGTATTTAATGTTACCTCACCGTCCTTTTGATTACTGACATAGGAACGAATCATTGCAGAGATATCCCGATCTTCCTTTTTATGGTCTTGCAGATAGCTGATTCCAATAAAGATATCGTGATTAGTACTCAGATATCCCATTGTCCGTGTCTGGTTAATAATCATGTGCGTAACCATTTCTACAGACTGACCTTTCCAACCCTTTAACTGATCCAATACCTGACTGGCTTCCTGATTAATTGGGGTCAAATCCGTTACTTCAAGGTCTTCATTAACGGCCAGCTCTATACTCGGGTTAATATCTACATTAACATAGGCATAGGCTTCCTGGGGCTGATTCATCATCATAACAGGCACAAAAATTAGCAATAAAATGATAGCTGCCGCCGATACTCGACGGATGTTAACGAGTGCTTGGATCGAATCCAAAAAAGGAATAGAGCGATCGTTAAACTCCATTTCTTCTCCAATTTCATAATGTTCCTTCGTACGTGTTTTATGAAAGCTGCCATCAGCCCCCATTACAATGACATGTCTGCGTTTTTTTTGCACAACCAGGCCCTTTTTCATAGATCCACCCCCTTTAAATAATCTTTTAAGTAAATGTAATCACCGGACAGGATGATAAACATAGCCAGAATATACTTCCGGTTTCGCTCAAGGGTTTTTCGACTTACTTCAACATAATCGACCAGATCCTTCATCGGTAACCGTTTCTTTTCAATAACATAGTTCCTTAAAGGTTCTTCAGAAAAAATAATCTTAGCAACTTCAATTGCTGACTGTCGGGCATCTGCATGTTTGGGTGAGTGGCTGGTTAATTCATCAAACGAGATCTTATACTCCCTTAACTGATTCTGGAATTCCAATATTTCTTCACGCCTCTGCCATGCTTCTGATTGCTGAATATATTCATTCCTGGCAACCTGGACTTCCAGTTGATTTTCCATCTGCTCTTCATCTTCGTAGTCCTGATCAATAGACAGATCCGTCTGCTTTCGTTGTTCACTGCGTAAATAGTCAATCACCTTTCGTTTCACAACAACCTTGGCAAAAGATAGAAAGGAATTTCCTTTGTCAGTGGAATAGGTCTGTATGGCCTGATCAAAGGCAATCAGACCGATGCTGAACTCATCGTCTGACTTAGGGTCGATATATTTTTTACAAACCTGGGAAACCGTCTTGGCGATAAAAGGTTGATACTTTTTAAGAAGGTCATTTCGTGTTTGTTCATCTCCTTTTTGAGCAGATAGTACCTGGTCTTCCAAGGAGATGTTTCTTTTCCTGTTGAATACGCGTTCGATCAACCTTTATCACCTCCAGACCTAATAAATTATTCGGCAAACACCGTTACTAAATGACCGTAATCTTTCATTTATTTACGAATGTATTGAGATTCTTTCTGCTGATAAAACTTTTCGATTGGTATCGCCAGTCCTACTTTACCATAATTGGCGTTATTTGTAGTTGCATAAACAATTCCAATCACCTGCCCGTCCATAGTAAGGACAGGACTTCCGCTATTGCCGTTGTATACAGGGGCCTGCAGCATGATGGCATCCCCTTCAATACTGGATGAAGACGTTCGTCCAAGTATCTTCCCTTCATTCGCAATCCCATTAAAATTTAGAGGGTTTCCTATAAAATAAATATGATCCTTGGCTTTCCATGATGCGGATGCCGCTAACTCCAGATAAGGGAGGTTTTCTCCATCCACTTTTAAAAGGGCCAGATCGATTTCAGGATAAGATTTTACTATATTCGCCTCAAATACTCCTGCATTGGGAAATCCAACATTTAAGTGAGGACCTTCATCAATAACATGATGATTGGTTAAAATGTAGCCATCTGGTGAAACAGAGAATCCTGTACCTTTGCTTACTCCGGTTTCTACAACAACTACGGATTCCTGGTACGTATCTATTTCATCCATTGTAGATAATTTAGCAGATGTCTGAAGAAAGTCAATAATGGATAAAGAAAAAGTCTTTGGTAAAAATTGCAATGCACTAATCAACATGAAAACAGCAATGATCCAAAACGCCCATTTCGGAAATGGACGTTTTGGCTTATCTCCCTGCTTTTCCCTTTGATGGGTTTTTTTTCGCTCTTCCTGTAAAATCTCATAAACCTCTTCAGGTTCCAACTCTTCGTATAAATCCTTCTCATCTAATGTCTCAGGCTTTTGTTTCTCATCATCCATGCGAATGCCCCTTTGCATGACCATTTTGATTAGGAAATTGACGGTAACATTTGATTTCCATGCTGCATCTGGTACATTTCATAATATTTCCCACGGTGCTGAATGAGTTCTTCATGAGTTCCCTTCTCTACTATTTTACCACGTTCCAGTGCAAAAATTTGGTCTGCATGCTGAATCGTCGATAATCGGTGAGCGATAATTAACGTTGTTCGCCCTTTTTGTACCACCTTCATGGCCTCCTGGATCAGGCCTTCTGTTTCTGTATCAACATTTGCTGTTGCTTCATCCAATATTAAAATTGCCGGATCAAATGCCAAAGCTCTCGCAAAGGAAAGCAACTGCCTCTGTCCAGTTGAGAATTCACTTCCATTCTCCCGGACTGGTTCATCATACTGATTAGGGAGTTTCTCAATAAATGTATCAGCCCCTACAGCCTTTAAAGCCTCTATTGCTCTATGCCTGCTAATGGAAGGGTCATCTAAAGTTACATTAGAGAGAATTGTACCGGTAAATATGAACGGATCCTGCAGCACAATTCCTATTGAGCGACGGACCTGCTGCCGTGAATATGACGTTGTATCGTTCCCATCAATTTCAATCCTTCCATGCTGAGGGTCATAGAATCGGAACAATAAATTCATGATCGAACTTTTCCCTGAACCGGTGTGCCCGACAAATGCAGCCGTCTGACCCGCCTTTACATAAAAATCAATATTCTTTAATACATACTCATCATCTTTATAAGCGAAAGATACATCGCGAAATCTCACATCCCCCGAATGTGGCGGCATCGGCTTATCTTCAACTTTTTCTCCCGGTACATCCATTAATTCGAACACTCTTGCCCCCGCTACACGGGAATGCTCCAATTGCGGCAGCTGGCTGACAATCTGATTTACCGGTTCAAACAGCCTTGTAATATAATCAACAAATGCATATAGAACCCCGGCAGAAACCATTGCTGTTCCTGACATGGAGTGACTGCCGAAGTACCATATAATACTCATAAAAGCGACACCCCGTAAAATTTTAACAAGGTTAAATGATGTCAGAGCCGTCAATGTATTCATTTTTATTTGATAACGGTAATTCCGCTCATTTAATACTTCAAATTCTTTTTTCGCAGTTTTTGTACGACGAAAGGCCTGGATAACAGGCATGCCCTGAATCAGTTCATTAATATTGGCATTAATTTCACTGACAGTCGAGCGGATTACGCGGTTATATTTTCCGGCATAAACCTTAAAGAGACGCATCCATATATAAATCAGTGGAATGAGGATCAGGCAGATGGCAGCCAATCGGACATCCAGCAGGAATAATGCGACATATATTCCCGCCATATAAACAAAGCCATCTACAAAGGTCTCAAGAACCTTCATATAAAGTTCTTTTATCGCTTCTGTATCGTTTGTCACTCGGGCTACTGTTTTTCCTGCTGGACGATTCACATAGTAGTCCATTTGCAATTCCTGGATATGACCAAACACGTCATTACGCATTCTCTGAATAATTTTGTTAGCTGAGACCTGTAATAAGTACGTTTTAAAGTATTGAAAAAAAGCAGCAAAAAGAAGAAGCCCCATATACAGACTCAGCCATTTAATGACAGGCTCCATGTCCGGATTTGAAATGCCTACTATATGTTCATCAATAACGATTTTTGCTATAAATGGTCCTGTGAGCTCCAGACCTACCGAAATGATTAAACAGATAATCCCAATGGTAATCGTCTTTTTGCTTGTCATTGCATATTGAAACAGTCGTTTTTCCGTAGAACCTTTCATTCCTTACACCTCCCCCATCTGCTGAATCTCATATTGAGTTTTATACCAGCCGTTTTGCTTAATAAGATCCTCATGGGTTCCTCGTTCTATAATTCTTCCCTGTTCCATCACAATAATCTCTTCAGCATGCTTAACAGCAGATAAGCGGTGAGCTGATATGATGGTTGTTTTCCCCTTACGTTCGTCTTTTAAATGGGAAATAATCGTAGCCTCTGTTTTCCCATCAACAGCAGATAGTGTGTCATCCAGAATTAAGATTTCAGGGTCCATTAGTAAGGCACGTGCTAAGGAGACCCGCTGCTTTTGGCCACCTGATAATGTGACCCCGCTTTCCCCTACAAGGGTATCAAGCCCCTGAGGGAATTGGTTTAAGTCTTCCTTCAAGTCTACCTGCTTGAGCATTTGATAAATTTCCTCATCTGTTTTTGGCTCACTGCCAAACAACAGGTTCTCCCTGATCGTTTTTGAAAATAACATGTGATCCTGTGGCACGTAGCCTATCCATGCCCTTGTCTGGTCCAGGCTGAAGTCCTGTATGTCAATTCCATTAATCAGCACTTGTCCCTCTGGCGGCTCATATTGACGGAGAAGCTGTTTCATTAATGTTGTTTTTCCAGAGCCTGTTTTTCCAACAATACCAATGGTCTGTCCGCGCTTGATTGTCAGGTTCATATTACGGATTTGTTGACTCTCTGTATCCGGATATTGAAAGGAAACATCTTTGAATTCAATTCTTTCAGGTATATCGATAACCTTTGGCTTGGGAGGATCATGGACATCCGGCTTCTGATCCAGGATATTTTCCACACGATCAATGGAAGCATTTCCCCTCTGCATAACATTAATCAAATCACCCACTGCAATCATAGGCCAAATCAGCATTCCTAAATACACGTTAAAACTGACCAGATCACCAAAAGAAATTTGCTGATCAAACACCATAACAGCTCCATAACCAATTCCGATCGTGTAGGACAGACCTACAAGAACATTAATGGTCGGTTCAAAAAAGGCGTCCACTTTAGCTACATCCGCATTTTTCTGATAAACATCCTCCGTCATGTCGGCAAAACGCTTTTCGTCCTCCCGTTCCTGCACAAAGGCCCTTGTTACACGAACCCCTTTTACAGATTCCAGCGTATAGTTATTCAAATCACTGAAGGATTGCTGAGCTTTTCTGAATCGGGTATGAATCTGCCTTCCATATTTATGGATGATGTACGCCATAATCGGCAAAGGAATCAGCGCAGCCAAGGTTAGCTTGGCACTGATAGTAAAAAACATCATCACAATAATAAAACTCATAAAAACGGTTGAGTCGACCAGCGTTAAAATTCCATAGCCGGCGGTCATCATAATCGCCTTCAAATCGTTGGTTGACCTGGCCATGAGATCTCCGGTGCGATAATGACCAAAAAATCGTGGGGTCATTCTCAAAAAATGACCCATTAAATTGGACCGAAGCCTTCTTTCCAGCAATATGGAACGGCCGAACAACGTATAATCCCAAAAAAATGATAGCAAATAACTCATTAGGATGACTCCCATTAACCATAGAACTAATTCAGCTAAGCGTCCATTAGTTAAGGTCTGATACTGAATTTCATCAATGGCAAGCCCAATAATTTTAGGCGGCAATAATTCAAGCAGATTCACCATCATTAGGGCTATAATAGCAACTGTGTACCGGAGCCACTGTTCTTTAAAATACCAGGATAATTTCTTAAATACACTAAACATTTCATTCATCCCTTCGTTGTTAATGGCTAAAAAGTTTAGTTATTTCCGCTATCCGCTTTCGATCCTCTTCCGTTCCTTGCCTAAAAATTGAAAGGATAATTGAATCATCAGTCGGCCTCCTTCTCGTTTCATAAATAACTGTAATCGAAACTTAAGCATTTCTCCACTTCCTTCCTGCATGAAACCCATTATCGTGATAAATAAAACAGATATTTAAAAATAAAAAATGCGCATACGCCGTGACGTATGCGCAGATAAATATTCAGAATCCTGACATCTTCCGAATATTTTGTTTCTGCTCACTTTAAAATAAGCTGCATAAAAAAATCACGGACCTTCCGTGACCTGATATTATTTCCCCATCCTGTACATCCAAAAAAGACAAAAAATATCCTATCTCTTTATACACGATAATAAAGAGGTCACGGTTTCACGGTTATATTGAGTTTGTAAAGTACTAAAATCATAGCGCTGTTGTCGCACACTTAAATGGCAGACATCCATAGTCCTTTTCCTAATCATCTCTCGTGACCTCCTTTTCCTGAAAATTTTAATTGCTAATAAATTATATAGTTTTCAAAAAGTTAAGTCAATACTAAAAAAGAAAGAAATTTCCATTATTAATAAAAATAGGAAGAAAGATGGAGGTTAAGAAAGTCTTGTTCATGTATTTCCTGTTTTCCCGGCTCATTAAAAAACACCTTTCAAACAAAAGTTTGAAAGGTGTAAAATTATTGTTCTTCAAATATAAATTCAGGCTCCTCATCATCCAGTTTTATCGTTAAATCATGATTGTCCAGTAACCATTTATCCTGGTTGTTGATGAAAAAATGAATGCCCTCCACATCTTCCTGTATGGCGATTTCTCCGTCTATGCCTTCAGCTACACCTAAAAAGTAACTTGGAAATATAGTAGGAATTCCTCCATAAAGCTTAACAAAATATTGAAGGTAGTCTCCTTGTTCCAAATCCATTTCATCTATGTACCAATTAGCAGCTTCTTTCGTTATCTTCAATGTCATGCAGCTACACCTCTTTTTGTAATAAGTATCTTGATTCTATTATTGTAACAGAATTTGACCTTCCTAAATAACCAGTTCATCTTATTGTCAGAAAATCCATTCTGCTGAATCTTCTGAGATCAGGGGGTTATTCAAATTTTATCCCTTGACCAACCAGGATAACCAGAACGAGAATTCCTACAATCGTTCCGACAAAAACAAACGAAAATGTTCTGGACACATTTGCCTTCTGCACCTCACGCCATCGGACAGGACGAATCCCGCTGATTGAAAATATGGTAATCGCTGACAGCAGAATACAAGTTGTGTTTACGGTCACGAGCAACAAGGAACCAAGCGTATCCATCCACAAAGCCTGCCCGATGGATATACCAATAGCAATGGTTGGTGGAAGCAGAGCAACTGCTACCATTACCCCCACAAGATTACCAGAAAGACGGTTCAAAATGGATAATGCACCTGCTGCACCAGAGGCAAGTGCAAGAAAAAAATCCGACAAGGTTACCTCCGTTCGGGCAATGTATTGATTGTTTTCCGTCCCCATTTCAAACAGGTAACTGAACCCTATCGAAATGCCAATAACGATTGCAAAACCTAGTATAAAGGTCAAAGATGCGCGGCCGACTCTTGGATAATCCCCAAGTATAGCAGAAAAGGCTACTGAAATTATCGGTCCAATCATCGGCGCAATGACCATTGCTCCAATCACAACAGCTTCACTATCTTTTATAAATCCCACTGTGGCCACAATCGCCGATAGAATAATGAGCAAGGTATAGTTCAGAGTAACTGAACTATTCTTTTCAATCGTTTGAAGCAATTCCTGACGACTTGCTCTGACCAGCTTTGAATCTTCCTCTTCCTCATGTTCTTTTTCGTTATTCTTATCTTCTAACGTCTGCTTCGAGATATAGGTTTGGACCGGTAGTAATATCGTTTCAAAGCCTTCGTCCACATTTGTTTCATTTTCCAGATAGTTTAAAATATCTTCAACATGGCCGCTTTCCGTGACGATACGAACGAGCATCATGTTCTCATCCTCTTTAAATGTCCTGTAAGAAAGATGGGGAAACTCCTGCAAAGCCCGATTAGTCTCTTCATAATGCTTTTTAGGAATATAAGCTTCAATCAGCTGCATTTTCATCGTATATATGCTTCCTTTATCTTTATACTCTTTTCTTACTATTCCCATTTTCCTTACCAGCATTTCATATTTAGTAAAACTAATGATCACAAAAACTCATTTTACTCCTGGTTTTATTGTATATAATAGTATAATCGGGGGTTTTCAATGAGTGCTTTGGGGGTATTTTAACTATATGACTTTAAAGCTATGGTTTTTCATAGTACCTTAATAAGGATGAAATCGATAAGGAGGATTTACTATGTTATTAGATCAAATTCTTGAATTTAATGACCGTTTTGTTCAGGACAGGCAATATGAGCCTTATGAAACAGATGGGCTGCCTGATAAAAAAGTGGTGATTTTAAGCTGCATGGACACCAGACTGGTCGAACTTCTCCCCCAGGCACTTAATATCAAAAATGGAGATGTGAAGCTGGTCAAAAATGCCGGAGCTATGGTCTCATCCCCTACAGACGGTGCGGTGAAAAGTATTTTAGTCGGTATTCATGCCTTAAACGCCGATGAGGTAATGGTGATTGGTCATCATGATTGCGGTATGGGGAAGGTTAACCCGGATGATTTAGTTAAGAAATTAGAGACCAGAGGAATATCCAGGGAGCAGATTGAAGCATTTGAAACTAATCAAAATACAGATGCAAAGGAATTCTTAAAAGGTTTTACAAATGTAGAGGATAATGTAAAAAATAGTGTCGATATTCTAAACCATCATCCACTGATTCCGGAAACGATACCTGTGCATGGTTTGGTCATTGATCCTCATACCGGAAAACTTGATCTTGTTGTCAACGGCTACTAGCCTTGTATATTTCCCGGGAAATTTCTACATAAAAAGACATCAGCCCTTAATTGGAGCTGATGTCTTTAGTTTCAATAAGGAAACTCATCAGGATGCTTCCCTGTTCGCTTATCCTGGTTTAACTCATCAATGTTTTTCATGTCTTCTTCCGATAGCTCAAAGTCAAATAAATCCGCATTTTCTTTTTGGCGATGGGGCTTCGTCGATTTTGGTATAATGACAATTTCGTGCTGGTGATGCCAGCGAAGCATTACTTGTGCGGGACTTTTTCCGTATTTTTCTGCAATCTCGTTCAAAACAGGATCATCCAGATAACGACTTCTGCCTAAAGGTCCCCAAGCCTCCAGTTGAATGTCATTTTCGCTGCAGAAGTCTAATAGATCCTTTTGATACAACTGCGGGTGAAACTCGACCTGATCGACCATAGGTTTAATTTTGGCATCTTTCATTAAGTCTTCCAGATGGTGAATTTGGAAGTTACTGACTCCAATTGCACGGACTTTCCCCTGCTCATAGATCTCTTCAAGCGCTCGCCATGTATCCTTGAATTTGCCTGGTACAGGCCAGTGTATTAAATACAGATCCAGATAGTCCAAGCCAAGCTTATTCAGGCTATTATCAAAGGCTTTCAAGGTTTCTTCATACCCCTGTTCAGTGTTCCATACTTTACTCGTAACAAAAATTTCTTCACGACTCAATCCACTGTCACGAATCGCCTGACCGACTTCTTTTTCATTTTCATAAAAAGATGCTGTATCAATACTGCGATAACCAAGGTCAAGAGCTGATTTAACGGTATCCAGAGCTACTTCACCCTTATCCACTTTATAAACACCTAAACCTACCCATGGAATTTTAACACCATTATGTAATGTTGAAGTACTGGTTAAACTCATACCAACATCTCCTTTCTTAGCCTCTAACTAGATCATAATTTTTTCAGAAAAGAAACGCAAACTCCACGTCCTATATTATCCTCTATCCAGGGGTTTTTTATTTTCAACATATTTAGGGAGCCGATTTTCAATAATCAATAAGGACAGAATACGTAAAATCACCTGATACAGAGCAATAACCCCGATAGCATCCCCTATGAATCCCCACGTATTTGCCGTCAGCATCCAAATCGATAATAGCAGCATCAAACCTGAGGAGATATTTCCTGACATTCCGTTTACAGGAACCCAGACATTGCTTACCAATACCGCTTCCTGCTCTAAGTCCTGATAACATTGGTAATGAAAAGCCTTCAACCGAAACCACTTTGATGCCGTTACCAGCTCATCCTGGTCCCGAATCTCTCTGCTGCAGTAATGGCAATAAATAGCTGTCATTTTATCTCCTCCCTGGAAATCTGTTTACTGGATGTGCTTAAGCATTTGTATAACCTTTTCCTTCGTTTCTTCGCTTTTATAAGCCATCATTTTATCGATAATCGTTTCCCTTTCTATCCACAATTGTTGGAGCTCATTCAAGAACCGTTCTTCATGTAATTCCTCTTCCTCAATGACGCGGGCAAACCCTTGTTTTCTAAAAGAATTCGCATTTAAAATCTGATCCCCTCTGCTTGCTTGCCTTGATAAGGGAATGAGAAGCATCGGCTTCTTAAGAGCCAAAAATTCATAAATAGAATTGGAGCCAGCTCTCGAGACCACTAAATCAGCGGCAGCCATCAGGTCTTTCAATTCATCCTGTACATACTCAAACTGCTCATAGCCAAAGCGATGAATGGAAGGATCCACTTTTCCTTTCCCGCAGATGTGGATGATTTGAAATTTATCTAATAAGGTGTCCAGATGCTTGCGGATAATGTCGTTTAATTTCTGGGATCCGGAACTTCCTCCCATGATAAGAATAACCGGTTTATCCTTAACGAAATCACATTGCCGCAGACCCTTTGCTTCATCCCCCTCAAACAATTCCTCACGAATAATCGCTCCGACCCATTCTGCTTTCTTTTCCGGTAAATATTTCATCGTTTCCGGAAAAGTGGCCAGCACTTTTCTGGCAAATGGGAAAGCAAGCTTATTCGCAAGTCCAGGCGTGTAATCTGATTCGTGGATAATCGCAGGCACCCCTTTTAGTTTGGCGGCGGTTACAACCGGTACCGAAACAAACCCACCCTTTGAAAAAACTGTATGCGGCTTCACTTTCGACAAAATTCGCAATGATTGCCAGGTTCCTTTTAACACCCGAAACGGATCTTTAAAATTTTCCTTATCAAAGTATCGACGGAGTTTTCCCGTGGAAATAGCGTGGTACGTAATTCCGTCCATACCACTTATAAGCTCCCGTTCTATTCCCTGATGCGAGCCAATGTAATGAACATCCCAGCCATCCTTTATAAACTCTGGAATCAGCGCTAAATTGACGACTACATGACCAGCTGTTCCGCCCCCGGTAAAAACGATTGATTGATTTTTCATTTGATGCTGTCGTCCTTTCTATGTGTACAATTCAAACGATTGTAAACCATTCTTATCACTCATTCTATCGTAAAAGAAATCTCTTATAAAGGGAAACTTCCATTAGTGGGGGTTCATCCCCCACTAATGGTTAGTTGAACTTATCAGGAATTTACTGGCCGTTTATCCCCACTTATCCTTGTGAGTGTACCCTCAAAACTTGAAGGGGGATATTACGGCCAGTTAGTGCGTGATAAAGGGAAACTTCCATACGTGGGAAGATAAAAAATAACCCCCAAATCCCAGATGCTTTTCATGCAGGGAATGGGGGTTATTTAAACCTCTTACCAAATTCACATAAACTTATACTTGAAAAAGAGGAAATCATTAAGATTCCTGTTAGAGACCTATTCAGAGCTCTGCATTTTAAAATGGAAGAGAGATAATTAGTCCGGCAATAGTTGCAGATAAAATGGAAGCAAGAGTCGCACCAATCAATAGCTTCATTCCATATTTAGAAACTGTTTTTCCTTTTTCAGGATCAATTCCCTGAACAGTACCTGCGATAATACCGATGGATGAGAAGTTCGCAAAGCTTGTCAGGAATACAGATACAATGCCGACCGTTTTCTCGCTCATGCCACCCATAATATTGGTAAATTGGTCCATTGCAACGAATTCATTCGTGACAATTTTTGTACCCATAATACTTCCTGCTTCTATAACCTCACTTGGCGCAATACCCATCAGAATTCCAAGAGGAGCTATAATATAGCCAAGGATTTGCTGCAGCGTTACGCCAGCAAAGGCAAATTGAATAATCCAGTTTACGAATTCCAATGCAGCAATAAAGGCAATTAACATTGCTGCAACAATCAGAGCAATACGTCCACCATCTAATGCACCATTCCCCATCGCTTCGAAAAAGCTTTTGGCTTCTGATACATCTTTAATATCAACTTCATCGTTCTCATCCTTTACCTCTACAGGAGCGATGATAGAAGAAACAATCAGGGCACTGAACATATTCAAAGGAAGAGCCACTAACACATATTCTGCCGGAATCATCTGCATATAGGCTCCTACAATGGAAGCCGAAACAGATCCCATGGCTGATGCACTTACAATATATAAACGATTGCTATCTAAATGATGAAACTGTGATTTAATGGCCAGCAATGCCTCTGACTGTCCAAAAAAGATACTGTTCACAGCGTTAAACGACTCAACTTTTGGCAGACCAGTGATTTTGGAAATCCCCCAGCCAAGATACTTAATAATTAATGGCAGGATTTTCAGGTGAGTTAATACCGCTAATAACGTAGAGAAAAAGACAATAATCAACAGAACATTAAAGAAAAATGCATTCTCAAAGCCGCCTAATCCTCCAGCAATAAAGTTAACACCTGCCATACCAAATTCAATCAGCTTATTAAAGCCACTGGATATAGCTAAAATGATATCCTGACCAATATCAGTCTTGAATAAAAAGTAGGTAATGATCAGCTGCGACAAAATCATAACCAGAATACCTTTGAAATTAATCTTTGTCCTTTCGTTAGACATTAAAAAGGCGATTCCTATGACTATTAAAATAGCTAAAATACCAAATAAGATTCCTACAACATCCACAATTTATACCTCCTTGATCCTGCTGGTTTTATTGTTTGAATACAGGAAGACTTTCATACAGTAAGACTTTCTTGTCGAAAAATCCTCTTATAATGATTCACTACTGTCTTGAAATTCAAACGATTGAAAGCGATTTACTGAAAATCTTCACACATTTAAACATTATAACGGAAAGCCCATACATGTTTCCACAATTTTTTTAAAGGAAAATAAATGCAAATACAATTCCTTTTTGCCAAAACCATTGTCATTACGAACCAATAAAGCTATTTTAGTTTTGCATAAAATAAGAAAAAAGTCCTTGTTTTGAAACAAGGACTTTTTTCTTATAAAGTGTTATTTCTTTATAAACATCTGAGTCCAGTAATGTCCATAGCTTCCGCCCTTGGCATAGCCTACACCTATATGGGTTACATTGGGATCCAGTATATTTTTCCGATGACCGGGACTGTTCATCCATGATCGCACAACTTCCTGTGCGGTTCGCTGTCCGGCTGCAATATTTTCTGCTGCCCTTGTGTAGGAGATTCCGAAATTCTGCATCATCGTAAATGGAGAGCCATACGTTGGAGAAGTATGGGAAAAATACCCCTTATCCCTCATATCTTCGGACTTATATCGGGCAACCCTTGCCAGTTCCCAATCAAATTTCAAAGGACTTAGACCATTTTGGGAACGATAATCATTTGTGATTCTGGCTACTTCCTCTTCAACCGATTGAGTACCTTCTCCTAACGGGATAGAAACTTTATCTCCTGGATAAATCAAATCAGGGTTACTGAATTGGGGATTGGCATTAATAATTTCTGAGAGCCCGACTTCATACCTTACTGATATTTTCCATAAGGTATCTCCCGGTTGAACCGTGTATGTATCCGTCTGTGCTGAAACATTCACGTTTTGCACTGTGAATAAAAGTAGCATAATGCCAAAAGCGACGAGAACCCTTTTTACATTCACAGGTAACACTCCTTTCTTAAAGGTCACGCTTAGTTTATGCCGATTTTTGTAAATTAAACAAAAAAGTGGTTGAAAGTTGAATTTAATTGTCACCCATGATTACGCGCTTAATGCACAAAAAACTGGATATTACACATTGAATATCCAGGGGATTCCCAAAGGTATTTATATTTAAAAGCTCCAGATCCACCACCGCCATCGCCTGCTCCTGCTCAAGGGGGTGATGCTTATAACAGTATTCGAATCGCTGATGTTAATGATTTCTTTTGGAACATTCGTCGCGACGATACTGTCTGAAATAAAAAAGTAACCACCCTGTAAGCCTGGCAAGCAAGTTAGGGTAGTTACCACTTTGACGCTCTAACGTGTGAGTCGCCCCCAATTGGGCTATTGTACGGCCGTTGGTGAATCACCAACGGCCTTTTTATAATATATGCGTAAGTCTAAATGTATTATACATGAGTTTTCTTATACTGAAAAGCTACGGAAACTTTTATAAGCCTAAGTTTTCAAGTTGGTTTAATAAACCCGTGATATCACGAACGGTATCCACAATCTGGGAATTTTCCAGCTGTTCAATCGCAACATCCCCTTGTTCGGTGACCTTCTGAATGGTTTGATTTAAGTTTTCACTATGCTTAACGAATTGTTGATGAAGATCTTCAGCGACAGCTGGTGGATCAAGCTGTGTAAATTCATTAATCTGCTCTTCTATATTATTCAAGCGTTCATTCAGCTGCTTCTCAACTTCAGGATTATTTGCTGCCTCTTCCATAAGTTGTGGCAAGTCCGAATTAAAGTCACTTAGTGTATGAATATATTCTGTTGCTTCATTCGCATAATCGAGGGAGTCATTCACTTCATCAAACAAATTACACCCTGTCAGCAGAGTAGTCATAAAGAAAATGAGGGTTACCATTAGTCCCTTTTTCACAGTCAGACTCCTTTCCCGTTCATTTACTGTTATTTTAACATATCATTCATGCAGCCTTCTTCTAAATCGCCTTCTATAACGAAGAAAATAAGTATTTTTATACAGAAAAGAGGACGGGAAAGCCTCCCATCCCCTAGCCCGCTTCTGTTACTTCTTTTCTGAAAAACTCCTTCATGGCATGGAACACATCTGCCCTTCTCTTCAAAACATAGTGTTTAAACTTCGGATCTTCAAATTTGTGATAAGCAGACATCAATGTAGAATGCCGGTTATACTGATTCACTTCTCCATAACAGAACATGCTGGACTTCTCCATCAACTCTTCAACAAGGCTCACACAGTTTCGATTATCAGAAGTTAAGTTATCTCCATCAGAAAAATGAATAGGATAAATATTATAACGTGATGGGCTATATCGATCTTCTATAACCTCCAAAGCTTTGCGATAGGCTGAAGAACAAATGGTTCCCCCACTTTCTCCTTTTGAAAAAAACTCATCCTCTGAAACTACTTTAGCTTCTGTATGATGGGCAATAAATTCAATATCAACTGTATCATAATTTCTGCGAAGAAAACGTGTCGTCCAGAAGAAAAAACTCCTCGCCATATATTTCTCCCACATCCCCATGCTGCCTGAAGTATCCATCAGGGCTATGATAACAGCTTTTGAGTCTGGCTTTTCGATATCCTCCCAGGTTTTAAAGCGAAGATCATCAGGGTAAATGGGTGAAAAGGATGCCTCTCCTTCCTGGGCATTTCGCTTCAGCGCCTCTTTTAGACTTCTCTTCTTATCAATATTTCCGGTGAGACCTGTTTTACGAAGATCTCTAAATTCCGTATCTGTGGTTACAATGTCATCTTTCTCTTTTTCTTCCAGATTAGGCAGCTCCAGATGCTGAAAGAAAGCCTCTTCCAGTTCTTCAAAGGATACTTCGGTTTCATAATAATCTTCACCGGGCTGATCCCCTGGCTGTTGACCATTACCTGCCTGCCCTTGCTCAGGCTTTCCGTCCTTAGCTACAACATCTCCTACTTTGCTGTCTCCCTGCCCTTGGCCGGCATGTTTATTTTTATCAAAGTTATACCTGATTTTATATTCATTTAAAGAACGTACAGGGATCTTCACGACATCTTTACCTTTAGACATAATCACACTTTCTTCCGTCACGAGATCCGGCAACCGGTTTTTTATGGCTTCTCTGACTTTTTCCTGGTGCCTTTGCTGATCATCATATCCCTTTTTATGGAGAGACCAATCTTCTTCTGATATCACAAAGCTTCTCTTATCATCACTCATGAATTTCCCCCCATAAGATTTATTAATGTTATCTTATGCAGGAATTGGACTTCTCTTCACTAAAAATTGAATTTTTCGAAAATATAGTGTGGTTGATGAGGGCCATTGTCTTTACATTCGTTGATTACATGGGGATGATGGACTATTCTTCTGCTTTATGAGATTGATTTGTCCTTCATGGATCAGATGAAGGACATTTCCACGACTGGGCTATTGCGTTTTGGCCTTCATCAATGGATTGAGGGACATATTCAAAAAAATACGTTCTGAGTTGGCCTTCATCACACTTATGAAGACCACATCTAAAGTTTCCTCCTATAATTTTAGCCTTCATCCTCTCCATCTAAATTCAAAAGACACCCAATTCTAGATTGGATGTCTTTTAAAAAATCCTATTCTATTATCCTTCCAGCAAGAGACTATACGGATCTTCCAGCATCTCTTTTATTCTTACAAGGAATTGGACGGCTTCACGACCATCTACAATACGGTGATCGTAGGATAGGGCAAGATACATCATAGGGCGAACCTCGATGCTGTCGTCCGGCATAACCATTGGACGTTTTTGAATTTTATGCATACCGAGAATACCAACCTGTGGTGAGTTCAGGATTGGCGTGGATAGTAAGGATCCAAATGTACCTCCATTTGTAATCGTAAAGGTTCCACCTTGCATGTCATCTACGGCAAGCTTTTTATCCCGGGCTTTTTTCGCCAACTCACCGACTTTATTCTCAATACCGGCAAAGTCCAGACGATCGGCATCCCTTACAACCGGTACCACCAGACCATCTTCTGTAGATACGGCCATACCAATATCATAAAAATTCTTCTTAACAATTTCGTCCCCTTGAATTTCTGCATTCAGGAGCGGGAATTCTTTAAGTGCACCAACAACTGCTTTAGTAAAGAAGGACATGAATCCAAGCTTCACACCATGCTTTTCCTGAAATGCTTCCTTGCGTTCTTTACGAAGGTTCATTACAGCGGTCATATCAACTTCATTAAAGGTTGTGAGCATAGCAGACGTATGCTGAACATCTACAAGACGCTTGGCAATGGTTTGACGACGACGGGACATCCGGACACGCTCAACAGGTTTATCAAATTCTGTTTTCTCCGCGTCTTTGTTAGACTTACCGGAATCCTTTGCTTTTTTACTGCTCTCCACTTTTTCTCTTGCAGCCTGTTCTACGTCCTCTACACGTACACGGCCTAATGGATCTTTAGGATAGAGCTCATTTAAATCAATACCTAGCTCACGGGCACGTTTTCTTGTTGCTGGTGAAGCCACAGGCGCCGTGTTAGGGTCTTGTTCATCACTGGCTGCAGCCGGCTCTTCTTTAGCAGCAGGGGCTGGTTCTGACTCTGCCTTTTTCTCTTCTGCAGGTGCTTCTGTTTCTTTTTCTTTTTCTTCCGGCTTCGTTTCCCCAGCTGACGCTCCACCACCTGCTGTTCCATTTTCGTCTACTTTGGCAATCACATCGCCGATTTCAACATCTTCTCCCTCACCGGCAACGATTTCTGTTAAAACACCCTCAAATTCGGTGTTCACTTCAACATTTACTTTATCTGTTTCCAGTTCTACAACTGGATCACCTTTTTCGACTTTATCCCCTTCTTTTACAAGCCACTCTGAAATCGTACCTTCTGTGATGGATTCAGCTAGTTCAGGAATTGTTATCTCTTTCACTGGGAATCTCCTCCTTTAGAAAGCTTTAGCGTCTGGTTTATAATCTTACTCTGTTCTGCTTTATGAATATTAGGTTCACCTACGGAAGGCGCTGAACGTCTAGGACGGCCAATATATTTCACTGTCTGACTGTCCTTCACCAATTTCTGCAGCTCCTCCTTAACGAAGTCCCAGCTGCCGGCATTTCTAGGCTCTTCCTGAACCCATACAATTTCCTCTGCATTTTTATAACGGGCTAAAATTCCCTTGATCTGTTCTGCAGGGAATGGATAGATTTGTTCAACACGTAATACATGAAGCCAATCGAAATCTTCCCCTCTTCTTTCATCAAGAGCTTCATCCAGGTCGACCATAATTTTGCCACTGCCCAGCACGACACGCTTTACTTTTGTCTTCTTCGTGCCAAGGTTTTTCTGTTCAACAACCGGGTTGAACTTCCCTTCTGTAAACTCACTTGGTGCTGCAGCAACTCTTGGATTTCTTAAAAGACTCTTAGGTGTCATGACAACTAATGGACGTGCCGAATCTTTTCCTCCAATGGCAGCCTGCCTCCGCAGCAAGTGGAAAAATTGTGCTGATGACGTTACATTCGCAACCGTAAAGTTATTTTCAGCAGATAACTGTAAGAATCGTTCCAAGCGTGCACTGGAATGCTCTGGTCCCTGTCCTTCATACCCATGCGGAAGGAGCAGCACCATATTTGATTTTTGTCCCCATTTTGCACGTCCGGCAGCAATAAATTGATCAAGAATCACCTGACCGGTATTGGCAAAATCGCCAAACTGTGCTTCCCAGAACACTAACGTTTCCGGGGACTGAACACTGTATCCGTACTCAAACCCAAGCACACCTATTTCGGACAGAGGGCTGTTATAAACATCAAAAGATGCATGAACACCTGCTAAATCATGAAATGGACTGTACGTTTCCTCTGTTTCAACATCATGCAGAACCGCGTGACGATGAGCAAATGTTCCTCGTTCAGTATCCTGACCAGTAATACGAATCGGGGTTCCGTCTTTTAAAATCGTGGCAAAGGCCAATGCTTCCCCTAATGACCAGTCAATTTTCCCTTCCTCAAATCCTTTTGCGCGCTTCTTAAGAATTCGCTCTAACTTTTTAAAGACGTTAAATCCTTCCGGACGTTTAAGCAAGTTCTCATTAAGTTCTTCTAATGTTTCCAAAGGGACAGCTGTTTCAATTTCTTCGAGTCCATTGGTGAGAGCCTCAGGTACCGCGGCCTCTTCAGGCTCATCCTGTTCGTCCTCTTTCATACTTTCATAAATGGACTTAAACTTTTTGGAAACATCTTTCTTCAGTTGCTTAAACTCATCTTCTGAAATTACACCTTCTTCAACCAGACTTTGGGCATAAACGTGAAGTGCTGATTCATGCTCATCAATATTCTGATATAAATACGGCTGGGTGGATCTTGGTTCATCCATTTCGTTATGTCCATAGCGACGATAGCCAACTAAGTCAATTAAAATATCTTTATGAAACTTTTTACGATATTCGTAGACGAGATTAACAGCTGTTAAACAAGCTTCTGGATCGTCTGCATTGACATGAACGACCGGGATTTCAAATCCTTTTGCCAAATCACTTGCATAAGTTGTGGAACGTCCATCAGTATTATTGGTCGTAAAGCCGACGAGATTATTAGCAATAATATGAATCGTTCCACCTGTGTGATAGCCCCTTAAACGGGAAAGATTTAATGTTTCAGCAACCACACCTTCACCGATAAAGGCTGCATCTCCATGTATGGAAATGGTAAATGCCTTATTCAGATCAGGCTCAGCATAGCCACTATGTGTGCGGTCGTCCTGTGCTGCACGTGTATACCCTTCCACAATAGGGTTTACAAATTCCAAATGAGATGGATTATGCGCAAGCGTTACATGTGTGCTTTTTTCATTCTTCCCTTTAATATCACGATCAGCACCAAAATGGTATTTCACATCACCTGTCCATCCATAGTTGATCCCTGTTGAACCTTCAGATGGAATCAGTTCTTTATCAGGTGAGGAATGGAATTCGGAAAAAATTAAATCGTATGGTTTCCCAAGAACATGGGCTAACACATTTAAACGACCGCGGTGGGCCATTCCCATAAGTACATGCTCAACGGAATCATTGTTTGCTTCATGAACGAGACGGTTCAGCATTGGAACCATAACGTCCAAACCTTCTATAGAAAAGCGCTTTTGCCCTACAAATGTTTTTCCAAGAAATTGCTCAAACCCTTCTACTTCAGCTATATTTTGCAGCAATTCCTTTTTTTCTTCAGGATTAAGAGTAACATTGAAATTGCCGGTTTCAACATTTTGCTGAAGCCACTCTCGTTCCTGATCATCATGTACATGATAAAATTCAAAAGAAATTTTGCCAGCATACCGCGATTTTAACGTCTTAACAACATCCAAAGCATTGTTTACATTGGATGGTGCATTTTTCCATACCCATCTTGCCGGAATGGAACGTAAATCTTCATCCGACAAACCATAATTTTTTGGATCAACAAGTGGAGAATAGCGATCTTTTTTCCTGCCTACTGGATAAATATTCGCTTCTAAATGTCCATGGCGACGAATGGCCTCTACTAGCTTCATAGTCGCAGAGATTTTTTGTACGTCACCATCTGATAATTCCTGTGCTTCTCCTGGTTGTGTGGTTCCGCCAGGGGATATCCATTCAGGTGCTCCATATTCACGAAAGATATCCTTTAATGACGGATCTACCAAATCAGGGTCTTCCAAAAATTGTTCATATTGCTCTTCAACGTAACCCATGTTTGGGCCGTGAAACTGATCCCAAATACTTTCTGACCCTTTGTTTGACACTTTTCACTACCCCCATTAGAATTTCGTAAACGTATACATTACTCTTTTTATTATAGGATTACACCGCTTCTGACTCAACTCATTCATTTATATTACATGAATTTGCTGAGCCAGGTGCAAGGTCCTAATCATGTACCATACTCATTTAGTATATAAAAAAAATCCTGTACAGAAAAGTCTGTGAGTAAAGAAATTTCAAGTTTTTCGAAAGTTTATGGAATGAGTGAGCATTTTTACGTGTAAGACATCATTTATTGGTGTAAAGCATGATGGATTGTCTGGTCGAGCATCTTCATCACATGCTCGTCATCATGGGAATAATAAATGGTTGTTCCCTCTCTGCGAAACTTTACTAATCGCAGGCCTTTTAAATACCGAAGCTGATGTGAAACATTGGATTGCTTAAGCTTGAGCGTATCTGCAATCTGATTAACGGAATATTCCTTTTGAAATAACAAGTATAAAATCCGCAGTCTTGTTGGATCGGATAATGCTTTAAATGTTTGAGAAACAATAAAAAGTGTATCCTCATCCAGCTCTTTATAACCCTCATTTTTGTTTTTTTCCATATTTATCGCCTCTTTAATTACAATTATCTTCTTTTTTATGGAATTTGGCATCGGCTCCTTCTATCTGTATCGTCGTATGATGCAGTTCAAATTTATCATGCAGGAGATTTGATGCCTTTTCTAAAATCGAATCGCGATTCACATCATCCTTAACTATTAAATGACAGGTTAAAGTTGGAAAATCTGAAGTGATGGCCCATACGTGCAAATCATGTACTTCTTTAACGCCTGATATATTACACAGTGTTTCCTCAACAACATCCATTTCAATATGGGATGGCTTTCCTTCCATCAACACATGAACGGAATCTCTGGTCACTCTCCAGCCGCTGATCAGGACCAGTAATGCAACAATAACACTTGCTATAGGGTCTGCTATATTCCAGTTAAAGAACATAATCAGTAGACCGGCAACAATGGCCCCAACTGAACCAAGCAAATCACCCAAAACGTGTAAAAAGGCACTGCGTAAATTCAGATTCTCTTCTGTGTCTCCCTTCATAAGAATCCAGGCAACTGCGATATTGACAACAAGACCAATAAAGGCAATAATCAGCATTCCCGATCCTACATTAGGGGGGGCCAAAAAGCGGTGGTACGCTTCCCAGAATATATATAAGGAAATAGCCAGCAAGGTAATACCATTAATAAAAGCGGCTAAAATTTCAAAACGTTTATATCCGTATGTTTTGCTGGTATTCGCAGCTTTTTCTCCTATCTTAAAAGCGACAAGACTCAGTCCAAGGGATGCAGCATCGCTTAACATATGCCCGGCATCAGAAATAAGCGCTAAGCTATTTGTAAGAAAGCCACCAATAAGTTCTACAATCATAAAGGCGGCAATCAGACAAAAACTGATCAGTAAAGCTTTTTTATTTGCATTATGGTGATGATCATGTCCGTGATCATGATTGTGCCCCATTATTTTCACCTCTCTATATATGATTATATGTTCATATTAACAAACATACATATATTAATAAAGAAAAAGCGAAATGTACTCTTTTATTATCGAATACACTCCGCTTACGCTATTATATAAAACCCCTATTTATTTGTGATTATAAAATTTTACTCAAGAAAGACTGTGTACGAGGGTTTTGCGGGTTATCAAAAATATCTTCCGGATTTCCTTCCTCCTGGATGATGCCTTCATCCATAAAGATGACCCGATCTCCAACCTCACGGGCAAAGCCCATCTCATGGGTAACGACGACCATCGTCATACCTTCCTTTGCCAAATCCTTCATAACCTGCAGGACATCCCCTACCAGTTCAGGGTCAAGAGCAGATGTAGGCTCATCAAAAAGCATTACTTTTGGCTCCATGGCAAGAGCACGGGCGATGGCTACACGCTGTTTTTGACCGCCGGAAAGACTGTCCGGATAATCATGGGCTTTGTCAGATAATCCAACTTTTTCAAGCAGGACCCGTCCGGTTTCTTCTGCCTCTTTTTCAGATAATCCTTTTACCTTAATGGGGCCCAGCGTCACATTTTCCAGCACTGTTTTATGCGGAAACAGATTGAAATGCTGGAAAACCATCCCCACTTTTGTTCGAAGCGCATTTATATCGGTACCAGCTGCAGTAAGTTCATCTCCATCCATCGTTACTGTACCTGAGGTAATATCCTCCAGGAGGTTGAGACAACGCAAGAAGGTACTTTTCCCGGATCCTGAAGGGCCAATCACACAGACCACTTCACTCTCTTCAACCTGGGCATCAATTCCCTTTAAAACTTCCAAATCACCGAACGCTTTATGCAAATCTTTTACTGTTATCATTTAGACATCCATCTTCCTTTCTATTCTTCGTAAATAAAGAGCGGCAGGAATCGTTATAATAAGATAAAATATACAGACCATGACAAGCGTTTCAAACTGCTCAAAGGTAGCGTTATAGTACTGCCGACCCTGATAAATTAAATCAGGAACAGCGATAACGGAAAATACCGATGTATCCTTTAGGCTGATAACAAACTGATTTCCCAATGGAGGAATCATACGCTTAAACGCCTGTGGCCAGACAATATAGCGCATCGTCTGTCTCTCCGTTAACCCTAAAGAACGCCCAGCCTCTGTCTGTCCACTATCAATGGAATATACTGCACCGCGGACAATTTCCCCAATGTAGGCACCCGCGTTTAATGCAATAGCAATAACACCTGTAGCAAAGGAATTCAGCTGCAACTCTGCCAGACCAAAATAGATAAATAAAGCCTGTGCCATAATCGGCGTTCCCCGGATTATTTCAATATAAACCGTCCAGAAAGTTCGAATAAACTTTATTTTGGATAGCTTCCCCAGTCCGGCCAAAGCTCCTAATATCATACCCAGAAAAAGCCCGATAAGAGTAATGGCTACAGTGAATTGCAAACCTTCCCAGAGAAAGGGTAAGGATTTTATATACGGTGTATCCATAATAGCATCTATCATTCTAAAAATCTCCCCCTTAATTTAAAAAACAGCGTAACAAGCTGTGCTTGTTACGCTTGATTGGTCTATACAATATGGTTTATCAAAGATGTTTATTCCTGTGGCGGCTCCGTACCAAACCATTTCTTATAGATTTCTGCATAGGTCCCGTTTTCCTTAATCGTCGCTAATGCTTCGTTAACAGGTTCAACCAGGTCAGATCCTTTTGGAAAAGCGATGCCATAAGGCTGTCCCTGCAGAACATCTCCTACTGTTTTCAATTCGTCGGATGCATTTTGATTGATGTAATATTGAACATTCGGTAAATCATAAAGCACTGCATCCAGACGTCCAGCCTGTAAATCCTGATAGGCTGTAACAATTTCAGGGAACGAATTTACATCTGCATTCGTATTCTCTTTAAGATAGTCTTCACTTGTGGATCCCTGACGTGCCCCTACTGCGTGGCCATCAATATCCTCTATGGATTCAAGTTCAGAATCCTTAGGAACAGCCAAAATTAAACCAGAGTCATAATATTTATCCGAGAAATCTATTTCCTCTTTGCGGTCTTCAGTAATGGAGATACCAGCTATCCCAATGTCATGCTTGCCAGTACGCATGGAACCCAATAATCCATCAAACTCCATGGTGTTATAGTTGACTTCAAATCCAGCTTCCTCTGCAATCGCATTGAGTAATTCAATATCAAACCCTTCCATTTCTCCTGTTTCAGGATTCTTATATTCAAATGGCTGGAAGTTGGCATCTGTTGCAACCTGATAAACTTTTGAATCACCATTTGAACCACTACCTGAGTCACCATCTCCGTTACTTGAAGAATCACCTGTACCACAAGCTGTCATCATTACGAGTGATAGCATTACCACTAAAAATACAGCCAATTTTTTCATTTCAAAT
The DNA here is from genome assembly GCF_010092505.1 of Virgibacillus sp. MSP4-1. Lineage (NCBI taxonomy): Bacteria > Bacillati > Bacillota > Bacilli > Caryophanales > Bacillaceae > Virgibacillus > Virgibacillus sp. MSP4-1. Next base: position 114,438 of record NZ_CP048021.1, on the reverse strand, counting down.
TCTCCCCCTTAATATTTTGTAAACACTTTTTCCAGAAGGCCCCTTAAAATGACATATAGGCTTGTTTCGTCTTGAGAAAAAAGGAATGCAAGAGATAAATAAGTCTTTAGACCTAAGTAAACTCCGGAACCTTTAATGTTTGTACATACTTATGGTTATGTCCCGGGTTTTATTCCCGCTATTAAAAACTGATTCTTGAAATAAAAAAACCGTTCCAATGGATTCACCATTGAAACGGCTTTTCTTAGCGATTTAAAAGACTGCCGACATAGCGCAACAATTCATTGGCCGACGTTGAATCATATCCATATTCATCAATAAGGGTCGCAATCACCTCATTGATTTTCTTCAACTGCTGCTCATCAGGAGTTTTGGTTGAAGTGGTAATCTTGACGACATCCTTTAAATCAGCAAACAATTTCTTTTGGATGGCTTCACGCAGCCTTTCATGAGACTGATAATCAAAACGTTTACCTTTACGGGCATAAGCTGAAATACGGATTAAAATCTCTTCACGGAAACCGCGCTTGGCATTTTCAGAAACACCAATTTGCTCCTCAATAGAACGCATCAGCTTTTCATCCGGCGGCATTTCTTCGCCAGTCAGAGGATCTTTAATTTTCGTTTTGTTACAATAGGCCTCAACATTATCAAGATAATTATCCATCAGCGTTTTCGCAGATTCTTCATAAGAGTAGACGAATGCCTTTTGCACTTCATTTTTCGCAATCTCATCGTATTCCTTTCGGGCAACCGAAATAAAAGATAAATAACGCTCTTTGTCTTCTTTCGTAATCGAAGGATGATCGTCTAATCCCTCTTTTAATGAACGCAGCACATCCAGGGCATTAATGGAATTGGTATCCTTTCTGATGATGGCAGAAGAAATCCGATTCATAATAAAACGGGGATCAATGCCTTCCATTCCTTCATCCGGGAATTCCTTTTTAAACTCATCAATATCCACTTCGCTGAAACCTTCTACATTTTGCCCATCATATAAATAAAGCTTCTTTAGGAGATCAATGTCCTGCCGGTTTGACTCCTTTAACCGTGTCAGGATGGTGAAAATGGCCGTAATTTTTAAAGTATGTGGCGCAATATGGACATTCTTCATATCACTTTCCTTCACCATTTTCTGATAAATTCGCTCTTCATCACTGACTTTCAGATTATATGGGACCGGCATGACAATCATCCGGGAATGTAAAGCTTCATTCTTTTTATTTGCTATAAATGAACGGTACTCTGCTTCATTCGTATGGGCAACAATCAGTTCATCAGCACTGATTAAAGCAAAGCGTCCAGCCTTAAAGTTCCCTTCCTGAGTAAGAGATAACAGGTGCCATAGGAACTTCTCATCACACTTTAAGATTTCCTGAAACTCCATTAAACCGCGGTTGGCCACATTTAACTCCCCATCGAAACGATAGGCACGGGGATCTGATTCAGACCCGTACTCAGCGATGGTCGAGAAATCAATGGAACCCGTTAAGTCTGCAATATCCTGTGATTTCGGGTCAGACGGGCTGAAGGTACCAATACCCCGGCGTTTATTTTCAGATAAAAAGACCCGTTCCACCTTCACATCCTCAATCCGGCCTCCATATTCCTCTTCAAGTCGCATCATGTTGAGCGGAGATAAATTCCCCTCAATCCGTATGCCGTATTCCTCATAAAAATCATCCCGTAAATGCTGAGGAATCAGGTGCAAAGGATCTTCATGCATGGGACAGCCTTTAATGGCATATACAGCACCGTAATCCGTATAGGAAAAACGCTCCAGGCCTCTTTTAAGCAATGAAACGATAGTTGACTTTCCGCCGCTTACCGGTCCCATTAATAATAAAATCCGCTTACGGACATCCAGCCGTTCTGCAGCCGGATGGAAGTATTCCTCGACCAGCTTTTCCAGCGCTTCCTCCAGTCCAAAAAGCTCATCACTAAAAAACTTGTATTCGTTATGCCCATCCTTTTCTTCAATGCCTGCCTCTTTGATCATCTGATAAATTCTTGAATGTGCAGACTGTGCTAAATAAGGCTTTTCTTTTAAAAGTTCCAGGTATTCCTTAAACGTACCTTCCCATTGAAGCTCTTCCTCTTCTTTCCGATGCTCCTCAATTTTGTTTAAGATGCTCATGCATCGCCCTCCTATTTAGTGAAGTCCATTTACGATGTTTTGTACGATTTTTACAAATATATGTCGAGGACGAGCAAATCATGAATTATAAAGTGAAACTTCCATCAGCAGGGTTCTTCACTCTCCACTGATGGTTAGTTGAACTTATCAGGAATTTATGGCCGTAAAAAAGAGCTAACCCATGGGGTCAGCTCTTTTTTAATTAAGTATAGGTTATTACTGGCCGTTTTTCACCAGGGTAGCCACATCTACAAGTCGCTTCGCCTGATGCTTAACAGCGCCTTCTACTCCGTCTCCAGCGATTTTACCGTCTTCACCTTGTGTAGCACTTGTACCATAAGGGTTTCCGCCACCAGCAAAAATGGATTGATCAGAATATCCTGGAGGTACAATAATCGCTCCCCAGTGTGCCATAGATGTATAAAGGGACTGGACAGTTGCTTCCTGGCCACCATGTGGATTTTGTGCAGAAGTCATCCCACTTACAACTTTATTCACCGTTTTACCATTTGCCCATAGACCACCTTGACTATCAAGGAATTGCTTCATTTGAGCAGGAAGGTTACCAAATCGTGTAGGCATACTAAATAGCATAGCATCTGCCCACTCGATATCATCTGAAGTTGCTTCTGGTACGTCCTTTGTAGCCTCATAGTGCTCCTTCCAGGCCGGGTTGGACGCAATCGCTTCCTCAGGAGCAAGCTCAGGAACTTTGACAACTTTTACGTTTGCACCTGCCTCTTTTCCTGCTTCTTCAGCCCATTTAGCCATCTGATAATTAATTCCGGTTGAACTGTAATAAATAACTGCTAAATTTACATCTGCCATTTGACTCGACTCCTTTTGTTCTGATTTATTAAATAGTCTGCTGAAAAATCCCATCATTTAAACACCTTTCTTTCAGATTTAATCTAATTTCCGGAACCACCTCCTTAAATTAGACCAAAATTTTTTTATACTGGATTAATTAAAGTGTTTTCTATACCACTCTGCTGCTTTTTCCACTTCACCCCTGGTCAACTGGTGTCCATAATCCTCCCAGTGCAGTTCCACATCAGCCCCTGCCTTTTCTAAAAGAGACTGAAGCTCATTGGATTCTTCGGGAGAACAAATGGGATCATTACTCCCAGCCCCAATAAACACAGGAACCTCAGTTAAATCCGGCAGTTCAATACCTTTTCTCGGCACCATTGGATGATGCAGCATAGCACCTCTTAACGAATGTTGATAATGGAATAGTAGACTGCCGGCAATATTCGCACCATTGGAATAGCCTATAGCTACAACATTATTTCGATCAAAATTATATTTTTCAGCGGCTTCATCTAAAAACTCATGCAGCTCTTTTGTACGATTGATAAGATCCTCCTCATCAAATACACCTTCCGCTAATCGACGGAAAAATCTTGGCATTCCATTCTCGGAAACATTCCCGCGTACACTCAGCACCGATGCATCATCGTCAATCATACCGGCCAGCGGTAATAAATCCTGCTCGGTTCCACCGGTTCCGTGAAGTAGTAAAAAAGTTGGTTTCTCTGGATTTGATCCTTTATTAAAAATATGTTTCAAAAGTAATCCTCCTCTTCATTAATCAAGCTCTCGGACATCTACTGGTAATAAAATATTCTCAATACGTTCCCGATGAGGTTCATACCATTCAGGCAGGCGCAAGGATTCCCCTAACTGTTCCTTGCCCTCATCAATCATAAATCCAGGAGAATCAGTGGCTATTTCAAATAAAATATGACCATGCTCACGAAAATACACAGAATTAAAATAATTACGATCCTGGACAGGGGTTACCTGATAGCCATTTTCCTGCAAAAGGGACTGCCATTCCAGCTGGTCATCGTCATCATCCGTCCGAAAAGCAATATGATGGATGGTCCCTGCTCCTTGCAAACCTCTAATAACCGCTGATTGTTTTATATCAATCACATTCCCTATATCACCATAAGCTTGCAGGCGAATGATATCTTCTTCCTCACCTGTCTTTTCCAGCCCCATTAATTCAGTTAACAGTTCTGCCGTTTTCCCAGGCTCACGGGAATAAAGTGTGGCCCCTCCAAATCCCTTAATGGCAACATCCGGAGTCACTTCGCCAAAACTCCAATCGTTCACTGGACCTTTCTCACGCTCTACAAGTTCTAAACGAAGACCATGAACATCTTCAAATTCCAAAGAACGCTCTCCAAACCGATCTGATTTCTTTACATCGATATCAAATTTAGCTAGCCGTTTTTCCCAAAAAGACAGAGAATCAAGTGGCACAACGAATGATGTCACTCCCACCTGGCCACTGCCAACTCTGCCTTTAAGGGCATCCTGTACCGGAAAAAATGTCATAATCGTTCCAGGTGATCCATTTTCATCACCAAAATAAAAGTGATAGGTTCCAGGATCATCGAAATTAACTGTTTTTTTCACAAACCTTAAGCCTAAAATTCCTGCATAGAAATCCATATTTTCCTGAGGATCACCGGCAATTGCCGTAATATGATGAACTCCCTTTGTAGCCTTTGCCATAACGCCCGCTCCATTCCATAATGAATTCCAAACTATTATTTCCATTTATTAAAAATCTATTTATATCAAAGCTTCTATCTCTTCTATCCATCTCTCACATTCAATTGTTATTAATTCATTTATCTTTAATTCGAACTAAAGTATAAAACCTGCAGAAAAGAATGTCAAGAGATATGGAAAAAGCAGAAGGGATCGTTAGCCTCGCACACAAAAGCCAAATACGTGAACAGGTCCGCTTTTGGCCTCTCATAGAATAGGGGGGAAGGTGATTAAGGAGGAGGGTGTATAAAAAAAGAGCTGCCGCAGCAACTCAATTCCGACCGTTTTTATAGGGGTGCAGTAATGCATAAACAGCTCTTAAACAAGGGAGATTTAATTGATACTTTTCTCCCTGTTCTAACAGATATCCATGCATACTATCTAATTCCATCGGGAGTCCTTTTTGCAAATCCCTATGCATGGATGAGGTTAATTCCGGCGAGATTATTTCTAACTTTTCCAGCACAGTATCAACGGTATCGTCTGGTAATCCAATTTTTCTTACTCGGGAAATTTCATAAACTTCTGTTATAAGACTTCGTAAAAATTTCTGTGTCACCTCATCATCAAGGGCTACTCCAATTGGTGCCCGAACAGCTGATGTGATCCCGCTTAACGAGGTGATAAAAATAAACTTTTTCCACACTTCTTCCAAGATATCATCCGTATACGTCACTTGTAACTCAGCATCCATCATCATCCTCTCAATTTTCTTGAGGAATGCAGGATCCTGTGCTATTAAAGGGCCAAAAATAATTTCCTGAATGGGACTTTTCTGAATAATATCCCCTTTGTCATTTAACGTTGATTCTATGTAACAAAGTCCACCCAGCACCTTTTCTCTGCCGAACTTTTCAGTAAGTACGTCCAGATGCTCCACTCCATTTAATAATGGCAGTAATTTAGCCCCCTGCTCAACAAGTTTTTCAATTTGCGGCATTGCACCTTCAAGATGATAATTCTTTAACCCGATTATGACTAAATCAGGATTGGCTATTTCCTCTGGCTCCCTTATGAGATTAGGCTTAAAGGAAAAGTCACCATGAACACTTTTAATGTTCAACCCCCGCTGTGTCAGCTGTTCATACCTTTTGGAGCGGACTAAAAAATAAACAGATTCCCCATTTTTGGCAAGCTTTCCGCCAAAATAGCCCCCTACTGCTCCTGCTCCAATCACGACAACATTCATTAGGAACACCTCCACTTATAAAATTTATGTAAAATGGTAAACATGGTGTACATTTTCAGTTTCTAATAAAAGGAATTTTGTGATCAAATCATGAATGTTCTTTGCAGGTTAAGAAAGGATATTTAAAAACACGTATAATTTGGTATAATAAGAAATAGCTTACATTTACATACGAGATGTCGATGCTAAAAAGGAGGAATCTTCATGAAGATTGTACTTATCTTAGGAGTCGCTGTTGCTTTCCTTACTTCTATTTTCACAGCTGGCTATGATTCCAAAAATTAAAAGGATTGTCAGTCGCCACCCACCTTATTGGATGGCGGCTTTTTTTAGTTCATATTCGGAAATCCCTGCTGACGGAGAGCCTCAAAAATAATAATGGCTGCTGTATTTGAGAGATTGAGGGAGCGTATCTGATCATTCATATGAATACGAAGACAGTGATCCTCTTTTCCCTCAAGCAGATCTTTGGGAATCCCGGAAGATTCTTTACCAAAAACAAAAAAAATATCCTCATCCTGGTTGCTGTAATCAAAATCAGTATAGTATTTCGTTCCAAAGTTTTCTATATAATAATAGGTTCCATCCGGATACTTGTTATATAGCTCATCAATGGAATCATAGTACTTGATATCAACATTGTACCAATAGTCCAGCCCTGCACGACGAACCATCTTATCATCTGTTGAAAATCCAAGAGGTCGGATCAGATGTAAAGTGGTATTCGTGCCCAGGCAGGTACGTGAAATATTCCCTGTATTAGCTGGGATTTCTGGCTGATATAAGACGACATGTATTCCCAACATTTATCACCTCTGTTATTGCTTCATACAGTAGCTATTATATCATAGGTTACTCCCCTATACGGAAAAACTTGTACTGACATTTCGGCGTCCAGGCGGGCGAGTCTTCATAACGCCAGTACCGATTACGGCTATTGGCTGTATGGGCATTCACGAGGGGCTCCCCATTGCCGTCTTTGGCTACAACAATGGTTGTGTGGTTCCATTTCCCATCCCCCTCAAAATCGTAGCAAATGACATCACCAGGCATAAGATCCGTGGCATTTTCCATCTCTGTTGCCGTTAATCCCTGATTTGAACCGCTTAAATACCAGCGAAAAGCATGGGCAACCGACCAGCTGTAGCTCCAGTTGTTCCCTGTGTACCACCAGCCCCTTGAACGATTGGGTGACCCCCACATCGGGGCCCCTCCAGCACGCAGACACTGGGAGATGTAATTCGTACAATCCACCTCAAACTTTTGATAGTCCGGATTATAGTCATTCCACCAGCGCTCCGCATAGCGGACAGCGGCTCTGCGGTCATAGGAAAAGTATCGCTGTTCTGATTTCGGATCCGATTCAAAAGAAGGAACGATTGGCTCCATATGATGATCGGTTGCGGCCTGACTAATTTCGTGTCGGGCTAATGCTTCACCATTAAAATGGAGACTTCCAGGAATGATTTCTTCTTCCAGATATGTTTTGCCATGTTGCTTAAGTAAATAAGACAAATGGAGATGATATTGAATTTCACGGCGATGATTCCGGTTCATCTGATGATAGGGACGTCCCTCACCTGTAACCTGCAGGACTTGAACTCCCCTCCTTCTGAAAGCCTCTATTTTTTTTCTCCACCATTCGAAATCCTTGTTTTCCCGAATAATTTGCTCCCACTCATTTTGAAGAAAAGAATCGACCACAAAAAAAGCCTCCCTTCCGTTTCAATGTATGTAACGAAAAGGAGAAGCATGAAACCTGAATAAGACTACTGTGATTCGACTGAACATCCTTCCAAATGAAGCAAAAATTCCTTTTTCCCGAGTCCGCCTGCATATCCTGTCATGGTCCCATTACTGCCCACGACTCTATGGCAGGGAAGGAAAATGGGCAGAGGATTCCGATTAACAGCACCGCCTACCGCTCGCTGTGCTTTAGGGGATTGAACAAGCTGGGCTATTTCTTTATATGTACGAACTTCTCCATACGGAATTTCACTCAAAGCCTGCCAGATTTGTTTTTGGAATGGAGTACCGTATATTTCATAGGAAAGTTCAAATTGTGTGCGTGTTCCATTGAAATACTCTTCAAGCTGCTGTGTTACCTCCAAAAGCTTTGCTGGGTTACGTTCAAAAACAGGCTGGTCAAAATGCCTGCCGAGCCACTTCTGAAAAGGCTCCCTCAACTGATTGAGCTTCCCGTACTGTATCGCCAGCAATGACTCATCCTTCATCATCAATGTGACAGGACCCAGATTCGTTTGGATTTCATCATAAAACAGGAATTGTTTGTTCATCATATCCCCCCTTTAAATTTGTAAGAGCTTAATGGAAAAAATAAATATCATTTAAAGGATTCGACAAACAGCTTCTATTCTCATTTAAGAAAATTTTAAAAATGGCCGCATGTGCACATGCGGCCATCATTTATTCTCAGCTTTGCGGGGATGCGAAATAGTCCAGCCCTTTTTCCATTTCGGCTAATGCCGATTCATCGGATTCTTTTTCCTGAGCTTCCTGAATGGCTAACCTTCCAGCCTCAGAGCCTATTTTTCCTAAAGCCCAGGCTGCGGTACCACGAATCATTGGCCGTGGGTCATGCTTCATGACATGAATGAGTTCATCAACCGCTGTCTGATCCTTATAATTTGCCAAAGCGATAATGGCATTACGTTGAATGGGCTTTTTCCCCCGCCATGAGCCTGCCATCGGTCCAAATGTTTCTTTAAACTCCCGATTTGAAATACGTAATAGTGGTTTAAGACGAGGTTTAACCACCTCAGGGTCCGGTTCCATTTCTTTATGGAAGTGGAAGTTCTTCCCCTTATTTTTCGGGCAGACGACCTGACACGTATCACATCCATATAGGCGGTTCCCAATTTTAGCCCGGTATTCGTCAGGCAGATAATCCTTTGTCTGTGTTAAAAAGGCGATACATTTCTGAGCATTCAGCTGTCCACCCTGAATCAAGGCTCCCGTGGGACAGGTATCTACACAGAGGTTGCAATCGCCACAGTCCTCTTCCAGGGGTTGATCCGGCTCAAACGGAATGTTCGTGATTATTTCACCTAGATAAACGTAGGAACCAAATTCAGGGGTAATCAGAACTGTATTTTTCCCGGTAAACCCGAGTCCTGCCCGTGCAGCAACCTCTTTATCGGCCAACTCCCCGGTATCCACCATAATTTTATACTCGGCATCTGGATGTTTTTCTTTTAAAAACTGCCCCAGCTGTTCAAGCCGGTCCCTTAAAATATCGTGATAGTCCGTTCCCCATGAGGCCCGGCAGAACTGTCCGCGCCGATCTCCTTTCGTGCTGCGGGGAGCGTTCTCCAGTTTGGAAGGATAGGCCAGCGCAATCGAAATGATCGACTGGGCTTCAGGCATTAAGTTACGAGGGGTGGTTCTCTCCTCAATGGTGCCCTTTTCAAAGCCGGACTGGTATTGATTTTCCTGCTGCTGCTTCAGACGTTCCTTAAGGATGGAAAATACATCAACCGAAGCAAAGCCGATTTTATCAATCCCAATCACCCTGCTCTGTTCAATCACATCCTGTTTCAATTCATCAAACAAACCATTCCCCTCCTTTCCCTTTAGCGCTTTAAAGCATGTGGGGACAGTCCCTTGGCTGTACGTAATCGATTGAGTGTGGCGGCTATTTCAAATCTTCTTGGTCTTGCGAGCTCTCCTGGATGTTCATTAGGTCTTGGGGTAAATGAAGGAAGTCCTCTTGTGTCCATTTGCTTTTCAATTTCATCCAGCAGCTCACTCAATGATTTTTTCTGTTTCAGCCAGCCTTTTTGTTCTAAGTGATGCAGAATCTGTGCAATCATACGGGTCTGGGAGACGTCTACCAGCTGTTCAACTTGCTGGAGATCAATATCTACCTTACCCATTAAAATTTTATCAAGACCTTTTGCCTGTACTTTGGACTTTTTCCCTTTACGACTATCTAAACTTTCAGGTAATAAGACCCGGTCTGAAATCGTTCCAAATGACTCATCTTCATGCTTTCGTTCACTTGGAAACTGACTTGCAATGCCCTTCGCTTTTTGGGTCACATTATGCGGGATATACTCATCAAGCATAATCACCTGATCCGCAGCATCAAAATAGTCCCCGGAACCACCCATCACGAGAACGGTAGAAACGTTAAGCTCATCCCGGAGCTGACTGATTTTATCAATAAACGGTGTAATTGGCTCTTTTTCCTTCACAACCAGCTCCTGCATCCGCTGATCACGAATCATGAAATTGGTTGCACTCGTATCCTCATCAATTAAGAGAGTGGAAGCCCCTGCTTCAAGAGCCTCCATCACATTTGTCGCCTGTGATGTACTTCCACTGGCATTTTCCGTGCTGAAGTCCATCGTATCTTCACCATGAGGAAGGTTATTAATAAAAGGTGAGATGTTCACATTGGTTACCTTACGACCATCCTCAGCTCTAACCTTCACTGCATTTGAATCGGTCAGAACATATTCACGCCCATCTCCCTTGATATGATGATAAACGCCACGTTCAATGGCTGTAAGCAGCGTACTTTTTCCATGATAGCCACCACCAACAATGACCGTAATCCCCTGCTTCAGGGCCATTCCTGTTAATGGTTCATCACGATGGGGCAATTCAATGGAAACCCGATTTTCCTCAGGACTCTGAAACGGTACAGCCTTCTTCAACGGGCGATTGCTAATGCCGCTTTCACGAGGCAAAATCGCCCCATCCGCAACAAAGGCAATCCAATTATTCTCTTTCATCTTTTCACGAATCACTTCCTGCTGATCCGCCAATTGGACAACAGCCTCAATATCGTGGTTTTTAATCGAAAATACCGATTGCTTTAAAATGTCCGGAATGATTTGGAAAAATAATTTCTCGGCTTCCCGGCCATTAATACGACGCCCATTTGCGGGCAAACCTACTGAAAGACAAATGGTTGTGTGAGACCCATCTGTGGTAACAGCCGTCCGCTCCAGAATTTCCTGTCCGGGCGCATCAATGCTTAAAAGTCCGCTTTTCCCGGAACCCCGTACGGTGGCCTGATTTTTCCGAATCGCCCGGGCAATATGGCGGGCAATCACATCCTCAGTGTATATTTTCCGCTGTTTACTCTGAATCCACTCTTTTTTGATTGGAAAATCCTTATCAGGAATAATCAATCTGATTTTTGACGGGGAAGCAAACGGATCCCCCTGAACATAGTCAATCGCCAGTTTATATGACTGAAATTGATAGTTTCCCTGCAAGGATTTATACCCTTTATAGCTTTTTCCATCAATATTTCGCAGTTGAGATCGCAGCTTTTGCATAAAATTCAAACACCTCATCCACTAAAATTCGAACTTTTTTGCTTAACAATCCAAGGATACAAGGCAAATGGCGGAAATTCAAGTCAGACAAGGCTGGTTTAACTGGAGGGGGACAGGTCCTGGGAGAATTTGACGGCCAGACTGATACACCGAATTTCTGACCGATTATACTCGGGAATGGATTGATAAACCGGGATAATCGACCGATTCTCAGCTAATTTTGACCGATAAAAAGTCAACTGATGGATAGACGGCCGGAACTGACTTGATTTTTGCTCGAAGTGACGGATAAAACTCCAAATTCGGCTGATAAACATCCTGATCTGACCGATCTCCCGTCAGAACCGATCGATGCAAAATCAACCGATTGATTGAGCGTCGATACTGACTCGGTTTTCCCTCCTGCTGACGGATAAAATCATAAAACCGACCGATAAAAGCAAAAAAAGACTGATTCACTTTACAAACGCAGCAAATCAGCATCAATGAAGACACCATTCCGCTTCCACAGAAGGTCAATATAGATAATTCCATTAAAAAACGCAATGCTTCGTGGCGAGCCAAACGAAACACTGCGTTGGTAACATGTATGATAATTGCTGGAGCGGGTGATGGGAATCGAACCCACGACATCAGCTTGGAAGGCTGAGGTTTTACCACTAAACTACACCCGCAAATTTTGTCGAAAACATTCGTTGTTGAACTGATATTTGAAATTATAACAGGGAATGGACAATGGTTCAACAGTTTTTAAAAATTTTATTCACATTTTATGATTTTATGATAAACAAGTTCGTGATTTTTAAATTTTCGTCTTTTCCATTTCGATTTCAGCTAAATCCTCCGTGTTGATCCAAACAGCCCACCGGTAATTCAATAACCCTCTCCAACCTCGTCAAAATCATCCTTCCTGAACCTGAATGATTTTTTCGGAAGAGAGGTATCCTTATAAATACAGGGGGTGGAAGGCTTGGCTCAGGACGTATTATGCGAAGTGAAAAACTGTAAATATTGGGCAGAAGGCAACAAATGTACAGCTGAAGCCATTTACGTCGTAAGCCACAGCGGGAAAGAAGCCAATCATCAGAAAGAAACAGATTGTAAAACATTCGAACCTCTCTAAACATTTTTGCAGGCCTCAGTCTCAAACTAAAAAGCCAGGCTTCCATTCGGAGCCTGGCTCTTCCACACTTTTTACCCGGCAATATCCCGTTTTTTAAATATATACCAGGTAAGTACCATGAAAATGACAAAATAAACTGCATTTACCCCTATCGAAAAAGGAAGTGTCATTCCTTCAAATGGCGGGGACAAATTATGGATATATTGAGTCAAATTTAAGTTCGGAAACAGCACATATTTCCCCCATTCGTACTGCCTTAACAAACCGGTTATAATATTTCCCGAAAGCAAAATAAAAACGCCAATACCAATCGCAAACGTGTTACTTCTCATAATAGTGGAGATCATAAAGGCCAGCGATGCAATCACTAATAACCTGATAAATTCCACTCCGTAAATTTTTAATATTTCAATACTAACCGTTTCCGCTTCCATCTGCCCTGAATTTGTAAAAGTTATACTTTCATAATCAATTGGTGCAAAGCCAAAATACATTCCGCCGATAAGCCAGGAAGTTATAAACAGAAGCGCCAGAATAATCATTTGAAAAAGAACTACTGTTATAAATTTGGATAATAAAATTTCTCCCCGGGTAAAAGGGCGAATCATTAGCATTTTTATCGTTCCCCAGGAAAATTCACTTGCGACAATATCTGCTGCGACAATCACCACAAATAAGGATATAAGGGCAATTAAGCCTGTCGAATCAGACATAAAAGTCCATACATTCCGTTCATAAGGGTTTTTTCCTTCCTCCAGATGGGACTCAAGTCTGTCAATTTGCCCCTGAATACTGGAGATTTCCTCCTCGGCGTTAGGCATAACCTGTTGTGCCTGGTCGGAATTGTCCTGATTTTCAGCTTGCTGCATGGATTCATTTATTGCCTCAATCTGATCTTCATACCTTTGAATTTCATCCTGCGCACGCTGCTCCCAATCCTGATTCTGTCCGCCCTGGTGCATTAAGAAAGCCATCAGAAGAACAGCGAAAGCCATAATACCAAACATAATCCACGTTCGAATGCGTTTAAACACCTTTATATTTTCATTATGAACAAGGGAGAACAATTTCATCATGCTTCCTCTCCTCCCTTCGTTATGGCCAAAAACTTCTCTTCAAGTGAAGGGTTCTTACTGGAAATTCCAAAAACCTGAATATTGGCTTGTACCAATTTGCTATTAATAGACGGTATATCCCTGCGTTGTGTGGCGCATTGCAGATATCCGTCAACAATGTCAAATTCAAAATCCGTTAGTTTTTCCTTTGCCAGTTCAGGCTGATCGACTTCGAATTGGACCAGTGTGTCTGCATCATGGTCCTCCCTTAACTCATGAACAGAACTGATATCAATAAGCTTGCCTTCCTGAATAATGGCGACACGATCGCACATCTGCTGCATTTCAGCTAACAAATGGCTTGATACCATCACGGCAACTCCCTGTTCTGTCAGCTTTTTTAAATAAGTACGAAATTCGTAAATTCCCTGAGGGTCCAATCCATTAGTAGGCTCATCAAAAATGAGCAGAGAAGGCTTGTGCAGAATCGCCTGAGCAACCCCAAGCCTCTGCCTCATACCGAGCGAATAAGTTTTGACCTTCCGATGAATGTTTTTCTCCAAATCTACTAACTTAATAACCTCCTGGATACGTTCTTTTGTAATGGAAACCTGGGCCATTCTGGCAAAATGAAGCAAATTCTGATAACCTGTTAAAAATTTATACATTTCCGGATTTTCGACAATCGCGCCCATTTCAGACATGACCTGTTTGAAATTCTCGTCAGCGTCTACCCCATTAATGAATACTTTTCCATTTGATTTTGAAATTAAGCCGGCAATCATCCGAATGGTTGTTGTTTTTCCCGCCCCATTCGGACCAAGCAATCCAAACACTTCGCCTGATTGGATGGAAAAAGATAAATCATCAACTACATTTTTGTTTCCAAGCTTTTTGGTTACATTTTTTAATTCTAGTACTGTACTTGATTCCATGTTTACCTCCAATAGGAAATATATGTTATCCAACTCTTATTATTTTAACATAAAAAAGAGGGACTGTCCCCACATGCTTTAAAGTACTAAAGCAAATTTACCAGTTGACATTCGTTATAAGTCTGCTATGATAGATTAAAATTCATTTAATACGGTTATAAGTTAATACGGTGAAGAAGACAAGTCCATGATTGCTCATACGTCAGAGAGCTGGTGGGTGGTGCAAACCAGTGGTGAGAGTGATGGATAGCCCTTCGGAGTTGGCAGACTGAATCGCCAGTAGGTCTGCCCGGTACATGCACGTTACGCATGAGGACCAATGAAGACTGCTTCAGGAGTGTTTCGAAGCAGTGAATAAGGGTGGTACCGCGGAAGAAAACCTTTCGCCCCTTCTAACCAAGGGGTGAAAGGTTTTTTATATGGAACCATGGAAAAAAGCCCAATCCCATAAAGGAGTGTTTACACATGTTAAAGGATCAAGCATTTTTACGAATCCCCGGCCCTACGCCAATTCCACCTAGTGTGCAACATGCAATGACTCAGCCGATGATTGGTCACCGTGGACGTGAAGCAAAGGAATTAATTCAGAAACTGCGCCCAAGGCTGAAGCCCGTCTTTGGAACCGAACAGGAGGTCATGATGGTTGCCGGAAGTGGTACTGCCGGTCTTGAGGCTGCGGTTGTAAACAGTGCCAAACCTGGTGATGAAGTTCTCGTCATTGCTACCGGCGCGTTTGGGGACCGATTCAAAAAAATATGCAACAGCTATGAGTATCAAACTCATGTCATCGAAGTATCCTGGGGAAGTGCCGCAGATCCGGCTGAAATTGAAGAATACCTGAAGCAGCATCCAAATATAAACGTTGTGTTTTCCACCTTTTGTGAAACTTCAACAGGCGTATTCAATCCTGTCAGACAAATTGGGGAAGTCGTACACAGAACGTCAAATGCGCTGTTTGTTGTCGACGGCGTATCCTGTATTGGCGGTGTCGAAAGTAAAATGGATGACTGGGGGATTGATGTTCTTGTTACAGGTTCCCAAAAAGCCATGATGCTGCCGGCAGGACTGACCTTGATTGCCGTCAGTGAAAGAGCAATGAGGAGGATGAAGGAAAATCCGCAGCCCCGTTTCTATTTAGATTTAACGACCTATCATGATAAATTACTCACAGATTCAACTCCTTTTACTCCGGCCTTATCCTTATTATTTGGACTGGATCAGGTACTGAATCTTATAGAAGAAGAAGGCATGGACAACGTTGTAAAGCGACATGAAACTATGAAGAGTATGACACGGGCTGCTTGTCGTGCGCTTGGTCTTCCTCTGCTAACACTGGACCGGGATGCATCACCCACAGTGACAGCCATACAGCCTGATGATTTTGACCCGGAAATGCTCCGGAGTATTTTAAAAAAAGAATTCGGATTATCCATCGCGGGAGGGCAACAGCACCTGAAAGGGAAAATTTTTCGTATCGGTCATATGGGGTATTCCTCTCCTGCCGATGTTTTACAAACCATTAGCTTATTAGAACTTGGCTTATCTAAAACCGGAAAACAGATCGAGCTTGGAAAAGGTGTAGCCGCGGCCCAAACCGTGTATACAGAACTTGAAAACAGGAGGAATTAAAATGACGTTCCATATTTTAGTCAGTGACCCATTAAGTGAAGAAGGAATTCAGTCTCTTAAGCAGGAAGAACATCTGAAAATCGACATTCATACCGGGCTGTCTCATGACGAGCTGCTGGAGACCATTGAAAGATATGATGCATTACTTGTACGAAGCCAGACGAAGGTAACCAAAGACATCATAGAAAGAGCAAAAAATCTGAAGGCGATTGGCCGTGCTGGTGTTGGAGTTGACAACATCGACCTGGATGCCGCTACTGAACATGGGGTAATTGTAGTAAACGCACCAGATGGGAATACAAATTCTGCCGCTGAACATACCATGGCCATGCTTATGTCATTGGCACGAAGAATTCCTCAAGCTTATCATTCTCTAAAGCAGCATGAATGGAATCGAAAAGCATACGTAGGTGTGGAATTGAAGGGGAAAAACCTGGGCGTTGTAGGTCTTGGACGCATAGGAGCCGAGGTAGCCTATCGGGCCAAAGGGCAGCGGTTAAATGTCATTGCCTATGATCCTTATTTAACGGAAGAAAAGGCAGAAAAAATGGGCATACAGTGTGGAACGTTGGAAGAAGTGCTTCAGCAGGCCGACTTCATTACGGTACACACACCTTTAATGCCCGCAACCCGACATTTAATTAATCGGGATGCCTTTAACCAAATGAAACCAGGTGTACGAATCGTCAATTGCGCCCGAGGAGGCATTATTGATGAGGATGCCCTTTACAATGCTATTTTAGAGAAAAAAGTCGCCGGGGCTGCCCTCGATGTATTCGAGGAAGAGCCGATTCAGAATTATAAATTAGTAGAGCTCCCTGAAGTAGTAGCTACCCCGCATCTAGGGGCAAGTACGGTGGAAGCCCAGGAAAACGTAGCCATCGATGTCAGCCGTGATGTGATTCAGATTCTAAACGGCGGAGCAGCCAAAAACCCTGTAAATCTTCCATCCTTGCCTGCGGAGGTCATGAAAAGAATTGAACCCTATTTTAATCTGTCAGAAAAACTGGGAACTTTCAGCGCTCATCTTGCCCAGGAACCGATTGAAGAAGTCAGTATCTACTATTCCGGCGATTTAGCAGACCTGGATGTGACACCATTAACCCGCAACACGCTAAAAGGCATTTTAAAACGCCACCTTGGTGATCACGTAAATGATGTGAATGCCCCTTATTTTGCAGAGAAAAAAGGCATTACCATCAATGAACAGAAAACCACATCCACCAAAGGGTTTACCAATCTGCTTACCGTTGAAACCCGTACAAAATCCGGAGCTTCCAAAGTGGCAGGAACCTTATTGAACGGTCTTGGCACACGAATTGTCAAAGTAGATGCTTACAGCGTAGACGTCGTTCCACAAGGTCACCTTTTGCTCATTCGTCACACCGACCAGCCAGGTGCCATCGGACGTGTCGGAAGTTTGCTTGCTCAGTTTGACGTCAACATTGCAACCATGCAGGTCGGACGTTCCGACATCGGTGGAGACGCTATTATGATGCTAACGGTTGATCGACAAATAGATCAAGATGTCCTCCAAAAGTTACAGGAAGTATCCGATATTCACCAGGTGAAGCCGATTGATTTATAGGATGGAATGATATTTAGGATGTACAACTCAATCACAATTACCAGGCTATAATCCCAAAACCTAAATCTATAAAGAAAGAAGCCGGGACAAAAGTGTTTTTGCTAAAAATAAATCCCAATCCGAATTATGCATGGTTTAGTACCTACCGCTACGGAAATATACTTCGCTTTCACCCAAGGGCACAAGTGCGACATCTACTCAAACTCCCTTTGGTCGTTTTCGTAGTGTCTTCTTTGCCGGGGCGGCTGGTGAGCCTCCTCGCGCTATCGCGCTTGTCCAGTTACGGCTCCCAGGCCCAAGCAGTCATAAGCAGCATCCACTACGTGACAGAAAGCGTGTCACTTCATGAATTCTGCTTATGCTGTCGGGCCTAAACGGTCGCCTTCACTTTTCTTTGCAGGGTCTCACCTAGGCCTTCCTCCCACGACGAACAGGACGTTCAAGTGTCGGTGTTGGCACAGGACGTGCCGCTTTTAACCGACCAGGAGTCTACGTACATTTCCTCCGCTAGGCTATTAATAATTAGGTTTTTGGACAAGCAATTAGTTATGTCCCAGCCTCTTTCTTATTACCAGATTTTTTCTACAGCTCCATTAACCCAAAGCATACGTCTCTCTCTTCCGCTGGTTAAACGTCTGAATTTCCTTATACCCGACCGATTGGGCCAATTCAAGGGACTGATCAAAGGCGTACCCCACATGCTTGGGTGCATGAGCGTCGGAGCAGGTCACAATACCAACACCGGCATCATGGCATTTTTGCAGTAAAATAGGATCCGGGTAGATTTCTCCTACAGGCTTACGGAGCCCGGCCGAACTGATTTCGATACATGTTCCTGATTTGGCTAAAGCTTCCACAGCCCGGTCATACTGCTTTTCAACAAAATTCTGATCGTCTGGCTTATAAGAGAAAATTTTAATTAGATCGATGTGCCCAACAAAGTCAAATAGCCCGGATTCAGCTAGTGTAACGATTTGATCAAAGTACTGCTCATAGGCTTCATAAATATCCCGCTTTTCATATTCTTCCCGATGAATCGCAAGGTCAATTCCCCAGTCGCCAATCCAGTGAACTGAACCGATTACATAGTCAAAGGGATGGGCATTAATAAAGGCCTCCATCTCCTTTTCCTTCCCGGGTGTATAATCCATTTCAATTCCCATTTTTATGTTCAGCCCTTCTGCTCTGGCCTGATCAAAGAACTGCTGATAATCTGTAAAATTTAATCCTCGCCGGTTGTCAATCCAGGGGTTGGAAATAATATTACTCGTCTCATGAAAAAAATAAGCATGTTCAGATATCCCTAATTCTTCAATTCCCTTCTCCTTTGCTTTCTGTAAATACTCCTTCAAGTAATCGGTTGTAAATTCTCCGGTTTCCGCCATATGTACATGATAATCAGTCAGCATAATATCCTCTCCATATCTTAGCTTTTCATCTATTGTATCATGGATAACAAAATTTACAGGGACCTCTTTTACAAATGCTTACAGACTCCTCCTTCCATTATAGAGAGAAATTGCTGAACAATATGTAAAAAGGATCGTCTCCTTTCCAAAGACGATCCTTCCAGCTTTTTCGTATAACCAAAACTCTGGATAATGATAATGTAAGCTTTTAGCGTAGCAGTATTATCCCTTCTTCTCTCCAATGGCCTTCTCTTCCATGTAAGGCTCAAGCTTCTGTCTTACAGTATCCGGAATAGGGACTGTCTTTTGCTGATGGAAATCAAAATACACCATAATGGCCTTTCCCTCTGCAATCAACCCCCTGTCATTCACAAACTCGTGTTTTAAATGAAAGCTGGAGTTGCCCATTTTATTAACAGAAGTTTGAATGGTCATAATCTCATCAAAATAGGCCTGCTGCTTAAAATCACAGCTCGTTGATGCTAAAATAAAGGGCCATGAATCCATATTCATAGGCTCACCTAAATCTCTGAACATTTCAATTCGTGCCTCTTCCAGATAAATAAAATAGCTAATATTACTGACGTGACCTAAGGCATCTGTTTCAAATGCCCTTGCTTTCACCCTGCATTCATGCTTCAAATTGTTCATCCTCCCTTTCCTTCCATTTGCCGGCTAAGCTTAATGTAATCCACTCGATTGAACAGAAAAAGCTAATTGTATTCTATTCCTCTGCTAATCATATCGATGAAAATGTCTGCTACTTCTAAGTCGGTGAACATTCCGTCCGACTGAAACCACTGATAGCTCCAGTTACATATACCCAGAATGCCAAGGGTTACAATATCTGCTCTCAGATCCTGCCGAAATTCCCCGGCCTCAATACCATCACGAATTACTCCTTCCACAATCATGCGAACCTGATTTCGTTTTTCCCGTACTTCCTTCATATGAGTTTCATTCAGATGACGATATTCACGATGAAAAACCCGGGCACTGTTTCCTAACGGAGTAATATTGGTAATAAGTACCCGAATGAGACCGTAAAGCTTTTCTGTATAGCTTACATCAGCTCGCCTCACCAACTCTTTTTGCTGTATGAGCAATTCATCAATGTACCTGCGATGAATCGTCATTAAAGCCTGTTCCTTACTGGCAAAATAATAATAAAAAGTTCCCTTAGTTACCCCTAAGCGGTCAACAATCTCCTGAATAGAGGTTTCACTGAATCCTTTTTTCTCAAAAGCTTCTACACAGGCTTGAATGATTTGATTTCTCACTTTCAACCCTCCCAAAAATAAAGCGCTTTCATTTTAAAGAGGGTTACACCAGCTCTTCACGAACTTTACGACGGAGGATTTTTCCGACATTGGTTTTTGGCAGTTCATCTCTGAAATCAATCATACGCGGAATTTTATAGGCTGCCAGGTTTTCCCGACAAAAGCTGATTAAGTCTTCCTCTGAACTGTTCTCCCCTTCGTTCAGGACAACAACAGCCTTAACGGTTTCTCCACGATATTCATCCGGAACACCTACAACCACAGCTTCCTGAACCGCCGGATGCTCATACAGCACTTCTTCAACATCCCGAGGATAAACATTGTATCCACTCGCAATAATCATATCCTTCTTCCGATCCACTATATAAGTGTATCCATGTTCATCCATGCGGGCGATATCTCCCGTATAAAGCCAGCCATCACGCAACGTTTCTGATGTCTCCTCCGGCATATTCCAATATCCCTTCATTACCTGGGGTCCTTTGATAATCAGCTCGCCTGTTTCCCCATATGGGACTTCTTTTGTACCATCGCTTAAATCCACTATTTTATATTCCGTGGACGGTACCCCAATACCGATACTTCCCGGCTTTCTATCCGAAAACATCGGGTTACAATGTGTGATTGGCGATGCTTCAGACAGGCCATAGCCTTCCAAAATTTTTGCACCGGTCTTGTTCTCAAAGGAACGCATGAGCTCCCCTGGCATCGGAGCACTTCCACTATTACAGATTTTTATACTGTCAATCCCATACTCCTCTGCTTTCGGGTGGCTGTTGATGGCTACATACATGGTTGGTACACCTGGAAAAGATGTTGGTTTGAGGTCTTTAATCGTTTGCAGGACTTGTTCTAATTCAAACTTAGGAAGTAAAATATTCATTGCCGCTGTATAAATAGAGAGGTTCATACCTGATGTCATACCAAAAACATGGAACAGAGGGATGACTGTAAGATAGCGTTCTTTGCCAAATTCAATCTCATCCTTAAAAAACTCATAGGCTTGAAGCGTATTGGTGATAATGTTTCGGTGAGTGAGCATGGCTCCTTTCGAACGACCTGTGGTACCACCCGTATATTGCAGAACCGCAATATCTTCTTTCGGATCGATTTCAACAGCTTTTGGCGGGTGGGTTACCTGCTTTAAATAATCAGTGAATTCAACTGCCAAATCATCGTCTGAGGTCTCCTCACCAAGCGTAACCTGGATAACCTTCCTTATGTTTGTCTGATCCATAATCTGATTGAGAACAGGAAGAAGTGGCTTATAAATAACAATCGTTTCAGCACCGGAGTCCTTTAGTATATGCTCAAGTTCAGGCCCCGCCAGCATTGGATTCACCTGGGTAACCGTACCACCTGCCTGCAGAATTCCATAGTAGCTTATTACATATTGAGGGCAGTTCGGGAGCATAATCGCCGCCCTGTCTCCTTTTTTGAGACCCTCATCCTGTAGTTTGGACGCAAATGCTCCTGCCTGCTGTCCGAGCTCTTTGTAAGTAAACTCTCTTCCGTAAAAATGCATGGCTTTATAATCCCCGTATTTTTTAACCGTCTGGTGCAGCATATCCACAGCTGTCATATCGGGAATCTCAAGCTCACTATTGATATGGTCCGGATAATGGTTTTGCCAGACTTTTTCCATATTTATTCCTCCTCACATTTTTTAAGTAGCACTCATCCCACCATCAATGGAAATGGTCTCCCCAGTAATATAACTGGATGCTTTTGAAGCCAGGAATAGTGCAATCCCCTGAATTTCTTCCTCCTCTCCTAAGCGACGTAAAGGCGTTAATTCTGAAACAACTCCTCCCCCCTGCTCAAGTACACCTTTAGACATTTTTGTAGGAATAAATCCTGGTGCAATACAATTAACATGAATATTATGAGGGCCCCATTTTGCAGCTAAATCCTTTGTCATTGTAATAATGGCTCCCTTACTGGCATTATAGCCCACGGCATCCATCACACGTGGATCCACCCCTCGCAAACCTGCAATCGATGATAGATTGATAATTTTCCCGCTTTCCTGTTCAACCATATGCTTGCCAACCGCCTGTGACATCAGGAAGGTACCTGTCACATTCACATTCATGACCTTGTACCAGGCATCGAGCGGCATTTCTAATACGGGTGCTCCCCACGAAGCCCCGCTGTTGTTTACGAGGATATCAATCTTACCAAACTTCTCAATCGTCTGATCCACAACATATTGAACCTGATCAGGCTCTCGAACGTCACATTGCAGCGCTAAAACCTCTCCACCCTTTTCCTCAATTTCTTTAGCTGTGGTCTCGCAATTTTCAAGCTTTCGGGAACAGATCACAACTTTAGCTCCGGCATCGACATAGGCCAAAGCAATCTGTCTCCCAAGACCACGACCCCCGCCTGTAACAATGGCAACCTTTCCGTCCAATTGAAATAAATCCTGAATTAAACTCAAAATATCTCCTCCTTTTGGTAACGCTTTCATTTACTTGAAATAAAAAAACTGATTTACAATACAGTATACTAACCAGTCAGTATGTATAACAGATACTTCTCAAATTTCCACTTATAAACACTATATCATATATTTCTGAAAATTCAAACGTATACAGAGGAATTTATGGTTCCTTATCTCTTTCTGCCGATAAATACAAAAGCATGTCCATTTCATCCCCGAAATAGCCATGCTTTTCTTCTTAGTATTCATCCATGGTGATTAATCATGGACAATATGTAATCAATTTGTTTATCTTCCCTTAAACCTTAAAAGACGCGGCTGTGGCCGCGTCTTTTAAACGATCGTCTTGTCCATCTGTTTATGCAACAGCTACTTCTTCTTTATGTTTCTTACGACTCTTGAATGTTAAATTGTGATTGTTTAAGAATGGCATTACCCAGCGGTCCAGACCGAAACGTCCTGCATTGTAACCTGCCACAACAATGAATATTGTTATTAATACCATTTGGGCATTTGTGCTAACGGTGCCACTGAATAGAAACGCGAAATTCATTGTCAATCCCATTAGACCTGCAAAGTTCGTGAAAATCCCAAGAATCAGGGCCAGACCTACTAAAAGCTCTCCCCACATAACCAGGAACGTGAATACTTCAGCATTTGGTAACGCAACGTTTTCAAGGAATGCAGCCCACCAGCCCTGAACAGCTGGATGCTCCCCACCAGCACTTGCAATCGCACCTTTTATAAATCCACTTGCATCAAATCCACCACCCGTTATTTTTCCAAAGCCTGCTGTAAGGAATTGATACCCAATATATATTCTGAGAAAAGCTAACACACCTGCTACATATTTGTTATTACGAAGAAAATGATTAAACATATAAATCCACTCCTTATATTTTGTTCAGTATTTCACATATTATCTTGTTATAAGGTAACAACTGCGGTGCCATGGCCTTTCCGCATTTGCTGTTTCCTTATTACACTTATATCATAACACGAATTTTCATTTTGCAAATGACTTTGTTCACCATTTCACATTTCTGTAACAAACCTTTGTCTAATTTGTGAAATGGTGAACAAAATATTGCGGAAAGTCCTATCTTTCTCCCGCTAAAATAAAGAATTTGATAAAAATTGACGCAGGTCACATCCTTTCATTTCAAGTCTTTATATAATCAAAGTATAGAGGAATTCCTTCCTATGTATAGAAAGAAGGTGATTCAAAATGTGGATCATACATCAGACAGTACTCTCGATTCACATTTTCCTTGCCATCATTTGGGTGGGGGGGATATTATTCGTTGGCTGGGGAATTTATCCTGCCATACAGTCCTTAAGCATCCCTAATCAGCGTCAATTTCTTTTTGTACTGATGAAGAAAACCCACCTATGGCTGACACTGGCCGGTTCCGGAGTTGTACTGACAGGCATTTTGCTCGGAACTGTCCTTGGCCCTGTCCGAACCTGGAACACCTTATGGAGTACAACCTATGGGAACATTTGGCTAACAGCATTAGTGGTCGGCCTGTTCACGTTAGCCTGGGGGATTTTTGTGGGATATAAACAGACGATGCAGATGCTTAATAATGATACCATTTGGAAAATTGCTGAAAAAGGATACAAAACTCCTCTTGAAAGAGCCATGTTTATGACCGCTCTTCTTGAAGGTGTGGAAGTAATCGGATTTTTCACTCTTTTGACCTTAATGATGATGTTATAGAGCATTATTGACGATTTAATTTTACGGTTATCCGCAGAAAAATCGTTCGCATGCAATACGTGGAAAAAAAGGGAGTGTTCAGAATGTTTGTATCGGAAACAAAAGTTTTACCTGATCAGAAGGAAATGTTTCAGTACCGCTACTCCTGGGTCCAGCTTTTTCGCCCATTAACGTTATCAGGGACCATTAGTCCTGTTATAGCTGGCACAGCCCTGGCAGCAGCTACCGGATCTGTGCGTTTAGATATATTTTTAGTGATGCTTTTGGCTTCTCTGTTCGTCCAGTCATCTGTCAACATATTGAATGATTACTTTGATTTTAAAAATGGCCAGGATACAGAAAAATGGATAATGCCTTCAAAGGATGACAGCGAAAAAACAGGACCAAAGCACCAGTTGCTCCCATATATGGCCTTAACTTGTATTTTGATTGCGATTGGAATGGGGGCCTGGTTAGCCTATCAAAGCAGTCCATGGATAGCTGTTGTCGGGGCCATCGGAATTGTAGCAGGATATTATTATTCTGCCGGATCTCATTCGCTATCCTCCATTGGTTTGGGGGAAATCACAGCCGCTCTGTTTCTCGGACCTGTTACAACCTGTCTGGCCTATGTTGTCCAGGGTCATAGTCTGAATCTTTCTGTCCTATGGGTGTCCATAACTTTTGCTGTTCTGATATCAGCCATGATTTTATCCAATAATATTCGGGATATGAAGAAGGACGAAACCTTTCGCTGTACATTAGCCCAAAGGCTGGGACGGGTCAGGGCTTCTTACCTGTTAATCCTTATGTTAACCATCATTTATTTATGGGTGTTAGGGAGCATTTTGTCCGGTGTTCTTCCGGTGATCACCGCCATCAGTTTTCTGGCCATACCTGTTGCAGGGAAACTTGTCTTGTCCTACCGCCCTGGCGCCAAAAGGGTGGAGGAAATTGAAGGAATGAAGATTGCAGCCATACATCACTGGGTATTTGGCCTGCTCTTTTCATTTGGGATGTGGGCATCAATTTGGTTCTAAAACAATCCATAGTTGTGCAAGGCTACGATAGGCAAGAAAGCCCAAATCACGCCATCTATGATTTGGGCTTTCTCCATTATAATGATATTATTCTTTCACTTTCTTTGCTCCAAAATCTCTAAAAACCAAATATTTTATCATAAAAAAGCTTGCGAGGAATGAGAGAAACATGGCTAATCCCTTTGCAATATTATAGCGCAGCCAGTTTGGTATACCTATAAATGCCAATAATAAATTACCAATAAAAAAGACAAAGTTATTAACACCTAAACTTACGATCCCTTGTCCAATAAAGGTCAGGCGTTGCCAATTGCTCCCTTCTGCTGAACGCCGAAAGGTAAAGCTTGCATTCCAAAAATAACTGTTAGCTACAGCCAGTGTATAAGCTATTGTATTATAAAACAATAACAGTCCCTGATCTTCTGTATGAAAAAATAACAGTAAGAGATTTAGCACTCCTATGTCAATAGCTGCATTTGCTACCCCAATAACACTAAATTGCATAAATTGAAAAGGGCCTTTTTTCTTTTTATGATTTCCCATGGAATCCCTCTATCAGATGTTCAATGACTTATTTTATGATTGCTCCTGCTTCAGCTTTTCATTGACTCCTGCTACTTCCTTGTAAAATTGTAACACTTGATCGGCAGCGCCTGTCCATCCAAGTTCCTTAATTTCCTCATGGGCAGATAGAGCCAGGCGTTTACGCAGCGTTTCATCCTTGAACTGCAGAACGGTCTCCTTAAAGTTCATGGACTTCTCCGGTTCATATAATAAACCTGTTTTACCATCTTCAATTTGCTCACATGTCGGCCCACTTTTGGCAGCAACAAGCGGCAGTCCTGAAGCCATGGCTTCCATAATAACAAGCCCAAGTGTCTCAGTTGTGGAGGGGAAGACAAATACATCTGAAGAAGCAAAAGCTTTCGCCAGTTCTTCTCCGTGTAAAAACCCGGTGAAGACCGTGTTTGTTCCCTCAAAATGGTTTTCAAGTGTTTCGCGATGCGGGCCGTCCCCTACTACCGCCAGAACAAAGTCATCAGATTCATCTAAAACCGTTTTTATCTTTTCAATTTCCTTTTCAGCAGCCAGTCGACCAACAAACAGTAATAATATTTTATCCTTTTGTCCATTTGTTAAACGCTCTCGCATCTCCTCATCATAACGTTTAGGCTGAAACATTTCCGTATCGACCCCGCGTTTCCACACATGAACATTGTAAAAATCAAGGTCAATCAGTTCATCCTGGACGGTTTTCGATGTACAAAGATTTAAATCTGCCTGATTATGAAGCTTACGGAAATACCACCAGATAAGACCTTTAAATGGAGAGAGTCTGTAATAATCCAGATATTGGGCAATATTAGTGTGGTAGGACGCAACTAGTGGGTAGCCCAGCTGCCTTGCATACTTAATTCCTGAATAACCGACCAATGCCGGGTTCACTACATGGACAACATCAGGATCATAATCTGCCAAAAGCTTCTTAACCTTCCGGGTAGGCAGGGAAAACTTCTTGGAACGATAAAAAGGAAGGGTCCGCGCTGGAACCCCTTCAACTTTTGCTCCTTCAAATTCATACACACCGAGATCGGGTGCAATAATGCGTACATCATGTCCTTCCTGCAAAAAGTAACGTATACAGGCGGTCAACCTCGTTACAATTCCATCTGTAGAAGGGAGAAACGTCTCCGTCACAATGGCAATTTTCATGAAAGACACTTCCTTGTTATTATTTCCAGGATACTTGAGGAAGCACATTCTCTTTGATCACACGATCCTTGTGATCAACAACTGCCTTCAGGATGTCACGCACAACGTCTTCTGTAAGTAAATGTGGCTCTAACCCAAGATCCTTCAGCTTCGTATTTTCAGCCTGGAAGAAATGCTCTTCCAATTCTACACGTGGATTTTCCAGATGAGCGATATCTGTGTCGAACCCTTCTTCTTTCGCAACCTTTTGTACTAGTTTGGCAAGATCCAATACAGAAAATTCCTCCGTAAACTGGTTAAATACACGGAATTCGCCTTTATCAGCCGGATTTTCCGCAGCAATTTCAATGCAGCGTACAGTATCCTTAATATTCAGGAATCCACGGGTTTGTCCACCCTGTCCATAAACGGTTAAGTCGTGACCAATGGTAGACTGAATAATGAAGCGATTTAAGGCTGTACCATATACATCGTCGTAATCCAGTCGATTGGTTAGTAGCGGATCCATCTTTGTTTCATCCGTCTCAAGGCCATACACAATTCCCTGGTTCAAATCTGTCGCACGAATTCCCCAGATTTTGCAGGCAAACATAATGTTATGACTGTCATGTACCTTTGAAAGGTGATAGAAGGAACCTGGCTGTTTCGGATATGGAAGAACATCCTTGCGACCTTTATGTTCAATCTCAATGAAACCTTCTTCAATAGCAATGTTCGGTGTACCGTATTCACCCATGGTTCCTAATTTAATCAGGTGACAATCGGGTACAATTTCACGAATTCCATATAAAACATTTAAGTTGCCTACCACATTGTTTGTCTGTGTATAAACCGCATGTTCACGGTCAATCATGGAATAAGGAGCAGAGCGCTGTTCAGCAAAATGAACGAACGCATCGGGCTGTTCTTTTTTCAATACTTCCCGGAGAAAATCATAATGGTTAAGGTCTCCGATATATGTACGAATTTCTTTACCTGTCAGCTCCTTCCACTTGTCCACTCTTTCTTCCAGGGAAGAGATGGGTGTGACAGAGTTGGAATGAAGTTCATCATCAATTTTTCTTCTTACACCGTTGTCTAAAATGGATACGTCATGTCCCTTTTTTGATAAGTAAAGGGCAGTTGGCCACCCACAGAAGCCATCTCCGCCAGCTACAATAATATTCACGAAAAATTCCCTCCATTTTTCATCATTTTCATTCTAAGGCGTCTTTCAAAAAACGCTTTCTTCTGTATAAAACTTGACAGTACTATGCAAAAAACACATATGTACTTAAAAACTATCATGATATGTCTTATTTGACAAATGATATCACATTTTTTATATAAATTTTAACATAGATTCCTCTGGTAAAATAGAATCAGCCATCTACATACTTATTCAGAAAATCGTTTAACTCAGCAACGTATTCTTCTTTATGAATGACAAAAGCCTCTCCATGACTGGACCCGTCAAATGTGACAAACTCAGCCTTACTCTTTGTATTCTCATACAGCTTTCTGGACATTCGGGTTGGAACGAAGGCATCGTCATTACCATGGATGTATAAAATCGGCACATCTGCTTTCTGAACCTGTTTCAGGGCAGAAGCCTCCTTTAAAGAATAATCGGCCCGTAAATTTGTCACAAGGCTTGTACTTGGTAACACAGGAATATCCGGAAGATGAAACATCCGCTCCATTTGATAATCAAATAAGTCATACACACTCGTGTAAGGACTGTCAGCTACAATAGCCTTTACGTTGTCCGGCAATTCTTCGCCACTTGCCATTAATACGGCTGCCGCTCCCATTGATACCCCATGCAATACAATTTCTGTATCCGTGCCTAACTCCTCTATCACTCTATGAACCCAGTCGACATAGTCCAGCCGGTCATGCCAGCCAAAGCCTATGTAATCTCCTTCACTGTTTCCGTGACCACGCATGTCAGCGGTAAACATATTGTACCCTAATTCCTCATAGTAATACTGGCCAAACAATCCCATCTGACTACCATTTCCCAAATAGCCATGGGCAAATACAACAGTTTTATTTGAAGGTTCCTTTGCCTCCAAAAAGTAGCCCTGAAGCTTGAGTCCATCAAAGGATTCCATTTTCCAGCTGTCAAAATTCTGATTGGCTACCCAATCGCGCCAGCCTCCATCAAGCATAACCTCCATCGCTTCCCCGGACACCTCTAAATCATCATTTCCATTTAGAAAATCTTTGGGGAAATCACGATCAATGGCCAGATTATAAAAATAAATACTGGCCATAACATTTATGATTAACAGGGTAATAAGCAGACTTATCCCTATTTTTATCCAGCGTCTTTTTTTCAAAAAAATTCTCCCCTTTTCACGATGTCTATTTTTCTATTATACATGAAAAAAGCCTCATATAAGATGGGGGGCAGTCAGGTATTTACTGGTAAATGGGGAAGCTCACCGAACTCAATTTCCTGTTTATATAATACAGGATTGTTTTCCAATATCGATTAGGACTTTTTATTTAGGTGCAAAAATGGTTTAATAGAGTCGGATTACTATTTAGAAAAGATTAAAGAATACATACGTAGTAGCAGGTGACTTCAATGAGCATATACAACCTTAAACAACTTCCATACTATGTATGGATGATTAGTACGATTATTTTCCTGTTGGCACTTGGAGTTGAGTTTTATTCTCCTCATCTAAATACAGGTATTTTTTGGTTAATGAACCTGATATCCGTATCCTTGTTTTCCTATCACTTAGGTTTATTCGGTGGCATCTTCTCTCTTCTTATCATACTGACGCTACGGATTAGCGTTGATTTTCAGACGTTTAGTTCCCTTACCCCAAACCAATTAATCAGAGCCTTATTTATTAACTCCATGGCCTTTGTGACTTCCATTTTGATTGGTTATCTGGCGGGGAAGATGAAGAAAAATGAGAAAAATATCCGGGAAATTTTTGATAATAATGATATTACGTTATGGACGAGGAACCTTAAAACAGGTGAAATAACCGTATCTGAGGGAAATGCCAATATTTATGGAGTGACACGTCAAGAATTTGAACAAAATCCACAGATCTGGTTCGAGTCGATTCACCCTGATGATTCCGAAGTTTTAACAGACGCCCTGCAAAAGCAGAAGAGAGGCAGAAAAACAAAGGTCGTCTACCGAATTATCCGACCTGACAAGCAGACACGCTGGATTGAAGATCGTGGAACACCTGTTTTCAATCATGCCGGAGAGGTTGTAAGAGTAGATGGAGTCGTGTTTGATGTAACGAGCGAAAAGGAAACCGAAGAAGTCATGAACAAAATGGCCTATAACGATTCGTTAACAGGTCTGCCGAATCGAAACTGGTTCCAGAACTATTTGGAAGCAACTCTTGTATCATCAAGAAAAAATAATATTTCAATCGGTATTATGTTTATTGATTTTGATAATTTCAAACGGGTCAATGACACTTTGGGACATCGTGTAGGTGATGGACTCCTCATTCAAATGTCAGATCGATTGCAGTCCTGTATTCGAAAAAACGATATCGTTTCAAGACAGGGCGGGGATGAATTTTTAGTTCTCATTGAGGACGCAGACGAGCAGGAAGTGAAGGAAATTGCCGAGCGTATTATCAATCAGATGAATCATCCATTTATTGTAAATGGGAACGAAATCTTCTCCACCCCAAGTATTGGCATCACCATGTGTCCGGTCGCCGAGGAGCAGGCAGAATCATTAATTGAGAAAGCAGATTTCGCTATGTACCTGGCAAAGGAAAGCGGTAAAAATAACTATAAGTTTTACGATGACGAATTAAACCAGAAAATGAAACGGAAAATTATGCTGGAAACACGCCTGCATAAAGCCATCGAGAACGGTGAACTAGCTGTCCATTACCAGCCCCAGATTGATTTATCCACCAGTGCACTCGCCGGAGCTGAGGCGCTGCTGCGATGGGAAAATGACCTCGGCTATATCAGTCCCGGTGAATTTATTCCCATTGCGGAGGAAACTGGGCTTATCATCCCTATTGGGGAATGGGTCATTCGGGAAGCCTGCAGACATTCTAAAGAATTTCGCACTCATGGACTGGAGCCATTCCCGATATCTGTGAACATCTCGACAAAGCAAATTATGAATCCAAGTTTTATTCCCCGTCTAAAGGAAATTTTATTGGATGAACAGATGACCCCGGAACTTTTAACCCTGGAAATTACGGAGTCAGCCCTATTATTCTATGATGATGCCAAAGACAATATCGATGAACTGCGCCAGCTTGGCATTGGCATTTCCATAGATGATTTTGGTGTCGGCTATTCTTCCTTAAGTATGATTAAAGACATTGAAATGGATGAATTAAAAATTGATCAGCGTTTTTTAAATGATGCTTTAGAAAACAAACGTGTTCATTCCTTGTTGAAAACCATCATAAAAATTGGAAAAGTGTTAAAAGCAAAAGTGGTTGTCGAAGGTGTGGAAACAGCTGAACAGCTAGAACTGCTGATGAGAAGAGGAATATATGGCCAAGGATTTTTTTACAGTCGTGCACTGCCAGCACGTGAGTTTGAAAAATGGTACTGGAAATATTATAGAAAACGGCTGAAAAGCTGAGAATATGTTTTGAGTTCGATACAAAAAGGACAGAGAGGAAATCCAAAATCGGATGTCCTTCTGTCCTTCTTTACCGCTTATTCTGTTGTAACGGTTAACGTTTGTTCAATAGTCTGTTTATCCTCATGATCATTGCGAAGGTACTCACCGCTCAGCTTTTCACCTTTCTTTCCATACGCATTCTTTACATGGGCACCATTATTATGATGTGTCGGGTCCATACTGATCATCATTTCATACTCACTGATATCATCCATTTCCCGCTCAGGGTCCGGGATGTAAAACGTAGCAGAACCATCCGGATTGGTATAGCCATCATCGTAGTATCCTGATGTAATGTAATTTGGAATTTCTGTATCGGCCCGAACATAGGCGCCGCCAATCAAATTGCTTTCCAGCGTCACCACCACATATTTTCCTTTCTTTTCGATAGAAGGTTCGAGCTCAACCTCGGGATTCCCGGAGTTTTCAGGGATCTTCCATCCTGGCTCCTCGATAGAGAAAGACTGCTCTTTACCATCTAATTCAATCGTTTTCTGGAAAGAAGCTTTTCTGTATGTTTCTTCTTCTGTTCCTGTCTCATACCGCAAAAAGTGCCCGGCGAGTTTATCGCCATAGTGCTCCTGAATTTCTTCATCCTGTTTTGACATATCAAAGCTTAATTCCGTGTGTATGATTCCTTCTACATCATTGGGGAGTTCCTTCTCCAGTTTAAAAACGCCATTACCATTCACTCGTGTCCGGGTATATCCACCGATAATAGAGCCATCTTGCCAATCAAAATCAAGGTAAAGCTCAGAATCAGGCATTAAATTTGTCGTTCCATTGACGGTAACTACCTTATCCTTAATGGTGAAGTCACCCTCAAGCCAAACTTCCATTTCCCCTTGGTCCTCCGGGGCTGATTGCTGAACTTCAAAGGATACATCCCCGGATTCCTCATCCTCTTCAGACTTTCCCTCTTTGTCTTCCTTCTTTTTCTGTTCCTCATTCTGTTCAGTATCCTGCTTCTCCGACTGTTTCTCTTCGTCTTTACCGGCACTGGCATCTTCTTCTGAATGATGGCCACACGCCATTAAAAACATGACCATCAAAAGAGATAAACCCAAAAACCCTATTTTGTTTGTCTTCCCCACCATAAAACCCCTCTTCTGCCATCATTTTCATAAAATCTTCCAACTATGTTATACCATGAAAGAAAAAAATAACAACATGACTTTATTCCTGTTTATTCCGACGAAGGTATGAAAAGCGTGACCTTTTTTCCTATTAAAAAAGTGCAGGAGCTCCTGCACTTTTTCTGAAAATTCTTTTAAGCTGTTGCCCAGCGTCCCATAACTTCCAACGCTGATTTTTCCGGGAAAATTTCCTTATAGATTTTGAAATAAAGGCATTCCTGTTTGCTGCGCAGTTCAATAGGTGCTTCAGCACTTAATGCTTGGAATTCATGGTCTGAAATGACTTTATTCGCATGTTCCTCCAAGATATCCAAAGCCCCGCTTCCTGCTGAAAACTCCTCTTTCTTCCGCCATAAAATCGATTCAGGAAGCAGACCGTCAAAGGACTTTCTAAGAATCCATTTTTCCATATGCTCGTCGGTATGAAGCTTTGATTGAGCCGGTATGGATAAAGCATCCTTTATTAAATCCAGGTCTAAGAATGGCACCCTGAGTTCAAGGGAATGAGCCATACTCATACGATCTGCCCTCTGTAAGTTTATATTGTGGAGGGAATTTATAATCCGGATAATCTCTTGATTTAAACCTTGATCATTCTGAAAATCCTTCAAGTAGTCATAACCGGCGAAAAGCTCATCCGCCCCTTCACCGGACAGGATTACTTTTACATGTTCTGCGGCTAGCTGGGACACAAAGTAGTTAGGCAGGGCACTCCGAACAAGGGATGGCTCAAAGGATTCCAAATGATAAATTACTTTTGGCAGTACCTCCAATAATTCTTCTTTCGTGTATACATACTCATAATGCTCGGTTCCAATCGCTTCTGCCACTTCACGGGCGCGCATTAAATCCTCACTATTTTCAGAACCCACACAGAAGGACTTCACTGGTTTCTCTCCTTGATGAAGCTTTGCGGCAATTGCGGAAATCAGGCTGCTGTCCAGTCCGCCACTTAATAGTACACCTACCTCAACATCTGCCAGTAGACGCTTTTGCACGGCATTCGTAAGCTGATCTTGAATCTTGTTTGTCATGACCTCCAACGATTGATCCGAAAGCATTTCGCTCTGCTTCGGCTCTGCTATTTTACGATAGCAGACAAAACCTGTTTCAGGAGTATAATAATGCCCGGCTGGGAATTCGCGTACTTCATCCGTGACAAGATATAAGGTCTTCAATTCAGAGGAAAACACGAATTGACCCTTGTCGTCTTTTCCATAATACAGAGGCTTTATCCCAAGGGTATCACGGGCTGCCAAAAAGGTATCGTTCGCCTCATCTGCTATAAAAAAGGCAAACATCCCGTCCAGTTTCTCAACCCCTCTGACACCTTCCTGCTCATACATTTTAAGCACCACTTCACTGTCGGATTCTGTTAAAAAGGCAGCATTCTCTCTAAGCTCTTCTTTAAGCTGAAGATAATTATAAATCTCTCCATTACATACAAGCCATTTCGATGCATTTTCATTTTTAATAGGCTGGATTCCATCTTCTAAACCAATAATAGACAGGCGTTGATGACCTAAGTGAAAATTCTCCAGTTTTACATCGCTTCCTTCATCAGGTCCACGATGACGCATACTGTTTAACACTTCAGTCATTAAAGATTCAGTCATTCTTCCTGTCATTGCAAAAATTCCACACATGTTTTTTTGATACTCCTTAGTCGTTATATAGTATGTATTTGAAGCGTTTCGATTTCAAATACTTTATTAACCTTAGGGGAGTATGACGATTTAAGCAACGTCCATTTCATCACAAAATCACCTGAATTTTTCAATAAATTTTGATTAAATGATTCAATCTAGGTTTCCCGTCGTTTCTTGGGGTGGATCAGGGGGGTAGAGGGGTAGACGGACATATTTCAGGATTTGAGAAAAGCGAATAAGGGACTTTGTTACTCGCGATTAAATGAATCCAACAGAATGATGATTTTATCTATCAGATGGTGGGTTTTATCCATCTGGTGCATGTGTTTATCAGTCTATTTCGCTCTTTTATCAACCAGCTCTGTATAAACATCCATCACTTCCCCTTGCTTATCCATATCCTTGAGGAATTTTGTCTCCATTTGCATAAAGGCAGGCGCGGGCTTTGAATAAAACAGCATAAAAAAGCCAAACCACTAGAGTGATTTGGCCTCTTACCTTGATTAGTTATTCTTTCCGTTATTTCCCTTCCCAGGATGATTTCCTTTTCCATTATTTTTCTTTTCGGCGCGTTCATGGGCTTTCTCACGCTTCTCTTCTGCTTTCTCCTGAGCCCGCTCACGCTTTTCTTCTGCCTTCTCTTGAGCTCGTTCACGCTTTTCCTTCGCTTTTTCTTGAGCTCTTTCTTTCTTTTCCAGAGCTGTCTCGTTTTTATCTTCTGTTTCTTCCTGATCTTCTTCTGCAGCCTCATCCTCTTCAGCTTCCTCAGTGTCTTCTGATTTCAAGGCTACCTGTTCAACTTCTTCAGTAGTTTCCTCAGAGTCGGTTCCTTCTGATTCTTCATCAGATGTCGTTCCTTCTTCAGTTTCCTCGTCCTCACTGTCTAAGCCCAATTTAGCCAATTCTTTGTCCACTTTCCACTCAAGCTTTTTCTGTGCTTTGGCAATATTTTTTTGTAACGCTGCTTTTGCTCGCGGGTTGCTTACTTTTTCTAGTGCAGCAGTTAAAGCTTCAATATTTGCAGAGAACTTCTCTTCAAGCTCTGAACGAATGGAATCTACTGAATCCTGTGTTGTTTCCTCACTATTTTCTTCCGTCGGTTCCTCTTTTGTACCTTCTTCGGTTTCATTGCCTTCTTCTTCTGCTTCATCATCTACTTGTTCTACATTTTCATCTGTATTATTCTCTTCTTCTGACTGACTTTCCTCATACTTAGTCATAGCTTCTTCCTGCTTAGCTAATGCTTCTTCAAGAGTCTTTTCAGCCAGTTCCTTTTCACCCTTTGCAAAGAGAGCTTCAGCTTCATTGATACGCTCATCTGCATACGTGGCTAATAATTCTGCTTTTTCTACATCATCAAACGTTAATGCCAGACGAATATTTTCCATCATTTTCTTCGTAAAATAGAAGAGATCGCCAGGCAGTAATGAGGAATCTTCTTCTGCACTTGTGTCCGTCTCCTCACTTGTCTCAGAATCCTCTTCTTGAGATTCATCTTCCTTTGTGGAAGTATTTTCTTCAGAGGAAGGAGTATCCCCAGTCTCTTCTGTATCCTTGGTTGTTTCATTTTCTGTTGTATCTGTTTCTTCTCCTTCCTGGGCATGTGCAGCACTGGTTCCAAATGCAAAAACAAATAAAGTCGCGATAAGCAATGCTACTAGTAAATGACGAGATTTCCCGTTTAGAAATAACTGATTATTCATTATAAATCCTCCTTATCATTTTTGAAGAAAATCAGCACCATCAATCAGCCGTGCTTATTATCTTCAGCAGCCCAGCCACCATAGTTTGTACACCTTAGGCCTGTAACTTTGCGCCCCTTCTTTTCAGTTAGATTTGCCTTTCATGATAAATGAAATGTACGGACACTACTCCATTCCATTTATCCATAAATATACCTCTAACCGACAAACGTGACATCATCCAATAGGCCCATTTTCGAAATTTTAGACATGGCTTCTTATTACTTTTTAAAATTTCATGACTCTTTCACAAGTGGAAGAGTGAACCAAAATGAATGAAGATGATCTTCTGAATGCACCCCTATTTGGCCGCGATGGTGCTCTATGATTTCTTTTGAAATAGCTAACCCAAGGCCTGTCCCGCCTGATTCCCGTGATCTGGAGGGATCCGTGCGATAAAACCGTTCAAAAATGAGAGACTGCTCTCGTTCCGGGATGACTTCTCCAGGACCCGTAAAGGAAACATAGTACTCACGTTCAGAGCGTATTCCCCGAACAATAATGGGGCCTCTACCCTGATGGTAACGAATGGCATTATCCAGTAAATTATTCAAAACCTGTGCAATGCCCTCCTGGTTAACTTGGACTACACCAGCATCGAGTTGATGCTTAACGGGTATACCCTTTTTTTCGGCCGACCAGTGAAACATTTCCACTGTCTGTTTAATGATGCTTTTCATATCAATCATTTTCCGTTCAGAAAAGGTTTGCCCGCTGATATCATCCCATTCCTTTAATCTATCCAGCTGCTCCAGCATTCCACTCAGGCGGTTGGACTCTTCATAAAGGGCCTTATACAGCTTGGGACTGCCTTCAATCACACCATTATGTAAGGCATTTAAATACCCGTTTAAATTAGCCAATGGTGTCCTTAGTTCATGAGATAAATCAGAGATCATTTTTTTGCGCTGCTGTTCATTTTTCTTTAATTGCTCAACCATGTCATTAAAGTGGTCAATAAGCTGTCCTGTTTCATCTTGTGATCTCGTTTGAATAGGACTTGGATATCGACCTTCTTTCATAGTTTTCGTAGAATCTATTAATTTTCTTAGGGGACCTGTCAATTTTTTTGTCAGAAAAAATTGAATCATGCTCCCGAGAATAATTGTCGAAAAGCTGAAAATCCAGAGATACTGTAATAGAGTGGACTCAAATTGCTTTTGTGTCATTTGGTTCATTGTACCGATACCGTCTACAAGGAAACAGGCGGTATGATAAGTCGCCCAGCTGGTCAAGAAAATGAAGGCTGTGACCACGGTAATATTTATGAGCGTCAGTCTTCCTAATAAACGTCTGGGAAACCTGATTATTTTCCATTTATTCATGAACAAATTTATACCCCATTCCTCTTACCGTACAAATCCGCTTTGGAGAAGAAGGATCTTCCTCAATTTTCTCCCTTAATTTTTTTATATGAGCATCAATCGTCCGGTCCATCACGGTTTTATCAGCATGCGGGTATAATTGCTGAATCAGGTTTTCTCGCGTTAGAACAACATTCGGATTCTCCATAAAATGATAGAGCAGTTGAAATTCATGCTTCGTAAGCTTAAGCGACTCATCATACAGCATCACTTCGCCCTTTCTAGGTTTAATACACAAGCCGCCATAGGTGATTTTTTGACAGAACTGACCTGTCCTTCGTAAAACGGCCTCCACGTGTGCGACTAACTCATCTGGATCAAAAGGCTTTGTCAAATAGTCATCTGCACCAAGTTTCAGCCCTTTAATCTTATCATTTGTTCTGGCTTTAGCGGACAGCATAATGATCGAAACTTCATTGCGCTCCTGCTCTCTTACCCATGTACACAGTTCTTCCCCACTTATTTTCGGAAGCATTAAATCAAGAATCAGTAAACAGGGATGATGAGTAAGAAAGGCTTCCTTTGCTTCTTCCCCGTCTGCCGCTTCTACAATCTCATATCCTGCTTTCTTTAAATATATTGAAATTAATTCTCGTATCATGTGATCATCTTCAATCACCAGAATGGTTTGCTTCACTACAAATCACCTCACGCGCGATACAGTCCCTGGTCTTATCTCATTTTTTCGAATTCCTGGACCATAAGATCATAATTTAAGGCACCTAACGTTTTAAACGATATCACACCTTCAGAATTAATCATATAGGAAGTAGGAATGGGCTGAATCTGATAGGTGGAAGCGACATTGCTTTCCTTATCGAGCAGAATTGGAAATGATAAATCAAATTCTTTCACAAAATCTCTAACATCCTGAATTCCACTTTCTGTCTGGGTTAAGTTCACAGCTAAAATTTTTACATCCTTGTTCTGATAGAATTTTTCCATGTCCGGCATTTCTGCACGGCATGGCGGGCACCAGGAAGCCCAGAAATTCAGCATCACTCGCTGTCCACGAAAATCAGATAACTGTACAGTTTCTCCATCCAATGTCTTCAGTTCAAAATCAGGCGCTATATTTCCTACGTTTAAGCCTATTTCACGTGTCTCCTTTGGGGCATCAGCTTGTGTTGCAGAAGAATCAGGTTGACTTACAATTTTATAACCATCCTTTTCATTACCTTCACTTGCTGAAGTTGCCTCATCAGTTGGCGGATTTGCATTTTCCGCTGATTTTGTAAAATCATAAACAGCCCAGGTAAACATTCCAACCAGGACTACAACAATGATTGCCTTCTTCATTTATATCCCTCCGTTTATATATATACAGGTAAAGGTATTATAAAAAAGGTTTGTGAAAATTTAATGAAAGTTCCCGGTCCGTTATTATATATAAGACAAAAAAAGAACGAAAAGGATTTATCACAGATCCTCTTCGTTCTTTTCAATCACGAGGAAGCTTCCACGCTCTTGTCGATGCAGCTGATTAACCGTCTTTCTATATCCCCAGCCAATTCTTTAAGGGAATCATCATTAGCTAATTGAATAAGTGAAGTTGGTCTGGGCAGGCCAATGTTTGTCCTTCCCTCTTCCTCATACACAACAATCTTACATGGAAGAAAATAACCCACCATTTGATTCTGTGACAAAACTCGTTCAGCTTCAAAAGGGTTACATACTTCCAGCACCTTGTACGGCTGATTGTAATCCAGTCCTTTTTCCTGAAGCTTTTCTCTGATATCAAATTGCCAGAGTACTCCAAATTTTTCTTCCTTCAATGTTTCCTCCAATACGGCAATGGCATCATCCATCGTTCTGTCCGTTTCCACCGTATAATGAAACATAAACATCCTCCTTTTAGGCTGATAAACGAATCATCATCTGACAAAAGCATCAACTTTTTCTTCCTCATACATATGTTTCACCACTTAACCCTTTACATTCGCCAGGTTAGTTGGTGACTCTGGTAATCAAGGATACAACGACAGACACTATTCCTGCCAGGAACATAAGTTTTTGTGATGGTCAAAGGCTTCTCCATATTTGCTTCATATTAACATGACTCCTTTTTCAATGATTAACGGAAAAATCATAAAAGGCTTTATTCAGTCTCTCCTTGCCAGTTGTTCATACCACCTGTCATATCTTCAACTTTATATCCTAATGCACCCAAAATTCCACAGGCGGCTTTACTGCGATTTCCGGACTGGCAAACGACCACGTATTCCTTCTCTGAGTCTAATTCTGTTTTACGTACGGCTAACTGACCCAGCGGAATATTTTTGGCCCCTGGAATTTTTCCTGTTGCTGCTTCATTACTTTCACGGACATCAATGACATAGACCTCTTCACCTTTTTTGATGCGTCTGTCTAATTCTTCAGGAGTAACCTGTTTGGCCATGGGCACCCTCTCCTTCCATATTTTTTTCTGCAGTGAGACAATCTGTCCTCCTGCCGTCTATTACTCATTATTTACTAATGAATATCCAATAACCCGCATTCCTTTTTTTCTCAGTATACGAGCACTTAAGTTTTTTTCGATTCTATCTGATGCGACAATAATAACGCTTTGTTTCGGAATTTCCTGATAATGCCGTTTCAAATATGCCACTGGTACACAGCAGGCTTCATCAATCCTGTCCCTTGATGATATTTGGTAGTCACGGGTATCTACAATCGCAACATCCTCCTGGTTACAGGAATCAAGCTGAAGCTTCCCTACCCCTCGGACAGGAACATGTCTGCGATAGAAAAACCATGATATGATGATAACTAGGATGGCAATGCTCATGATTCTCTCCTCATAGATTTAATATACTGGAATTATCTTATACCCCACATGGTATAATGTCAAATGAGAAGTATTACCATCATCGGTATCAGGCTGATTAATCATTTTATCAATCGGTTTGCGTCAGGCATTTCTCACATCTATATTACGTGATAAAAAAGGAGGACACATTTTAATGGGAGTTGGATATGGAATAGTTTGCAAATCCTGTAGCTTCAGCAAGGAGTTTATGCTGGGGGTAGGCGGTGATGAATATTATGCTGGCGAGAACCAGTTTGACATTCTTCATCCAAAAACGAAAGTTCAGGTAAAAAAGGCCATTGGGGATCTTCCCATTCATCATGTGGAATTTGACCGTCGTCTCCTTCAGTGTCAGCAGTGCCATCATCTTTACGTGCGTCCCCTCATGAAAATCTGCTATGGTCATCAGCAAGTGTTCAATACAAATCAACATTGCAGCCGCTGTAAAGGAAAGGCTGAAATCGTGGATAACCTGGAGTTTTCAGAATTGGCTTGTCCTGAATGTAACAAAAAATCCCTTGAGATGGAGACATTTACGATATGGGATTGATTGATATAAAAAAGGATAGATATCAGCAAGTTCGATACGTCAATATCTATCCTGTTCCGGGGGACTATGGATTCTTTCCCGAGCCTCTTCCCTGATTTCCTTTTTCTTTATTACTTTTTGGATGGACAGAAGGATGAAAATCAGTGTTTATATCACTTCTCATGCTCTTTCCTGAATCAGTTTTTGTTCCATTTTCCGGATTCGGGATAGGGTTTACTTCCCGATTTTGCTTTGGATGGAAATTCGGGTTTGCTATTTCATTTCTCCGCAATTCTTCTGGGGCGGAAGCAGGAACAGGAGAAATGGAAGCAGGTTCTTTCTTTTTATTCCCTCTTTCTTGTATAACCCGTTCCACTTTTGCCTGTCCTTTCTTCCCCTTATCTTCCGGCTGATGCCCCTTTTCTATCCCCTTTCCTGCTTTTTCCGAAGCTTTTTCTTTTAAAGATGGTGTTTTAGCTGCCGGTTTCACTGGTTCCTCCCTTGCTTGCTTTTCCACCTTTTCCATGTCACGATTAAGAGCCTGCTCATCCTTTTGTATATCATCCCGTAAAATTTCTAAAGCTTCATTCACGGGAACTTTATTAGCGATACCATTTTCTATTGCCTTTGCTTTACCTGCTCTCTTTTCCATTCGTGCATAAGTCTTTTCCACATTTTTAGCAAGAGCAGCTTTAGCGGTTGGGTTCTCAACCTTTTCCATGGCGAGTAACAATGCTGTCATGTTCCTGCTGAAATGAGATTCCAGCTCATACCGTAATTCAGCAACTGGGTCTTCTGTTTCGGTTTCCTCCCGTACTGTTTCATTCTCTGGTTGTTCAGAATCATCCTCAGAAGGCATAATACCAGTATTCATTCCGGCATCTGGAGCCTCCTCTTCTTGTGCAGTGCCGTCAGCCAACTCATCATCTGCTACATAATCTAAGGCAAGTTCCTGATTCCCCAATGCCTGGTTCAACAATTGAATGGCTCCATCCGTATCACCGGCATCAAATAAAGAGTTTGCCTCCGCAATTCGTTCATTAGCAAATTTCGAAATTAACTCAGCTTTAGCTGTATCTTCAAACGTTAAAGCCAACTGTACCTTCTCTGCTATGGTTTCCACGAAGTAAAAAAAATCACCTGGAACAAGTCCGGGATCATCCATGGAGATATCCTGTGTGGTACCCTCAGCCGTTTCCCCCGCCTCTTCAGGCATCGTTTCTGATGACGGAACTTCTGCAGCAAATGCCGGTGACATGGCTCCGCCAAGCATAATCGATGTGACCAGTACTCCCCCAAGAATAATTTTAATAGCTTTCACCCGTAGATTGGGGAATTTTCTTTTGACATAGCTGATCGCCAGCCGGTTCAGATCCTTTTCCGTATTTTCTGTTATACCAAATTCGTTCGCAAACTCTACTAAGGAATGCTGGGGCCTGATGTACAGAATAACCTCATAACCATTTTCTTCAGTTTTCAATTCATAGCTGTAAAAATACATGAAGTCACTCCTTGTTATAGGGATACTCAATTTAGTACTGCAGGAAGGTCTCATTCAGCCCCTATATTACCCCGAAAGGACTGAAAATATGGGAGGCTTTTTTGGAAAATTATCAAGTAAATCGTACCATCCTTATGCTTAAAAAAATGCCAATTCCAGATTATTTGTCTGCAATAAGATTATATTTATACAAAAATAAAATGTATACAACTCTCATCATTAATCAGCTATTCAGCCCCTGCCACAATCTATAATAGCTTTGCCAAGGGAATTCCGATATTTCTGCTTTCTTTCACCGTATCAAACCTATTTGCCCAATTCTATTAATGAAAAATTCCATTGCAACTTCATATATGCATTTTTACATGCCAGCTGTACCAATTGTTTCATTGTTCCTCGCTGTGGCTGAATCATTTTAACAGGAATGTTCAGTCCATTCGTATATACAACGTTCGGGAGAAGCACCTCATTCGGTAATGAAACTGGATGATTAGTATAAAACTGCCTGATATAATGACAAAAAACAGCCTCACTGTCTGCCTTGGTCTGAAAAATTGAAAATTCTCTATCTGTCATTTTTCCTTCTCTAATATAAAAAATATAAATGCAAATCCATTCATCCTGAAAACAATATCCAATCACATCACGGTTGGAGAAATCTGTTACAAAAGTTGCCTGATTTTGTAAAGCAGCCTCAACAGCTGTCACTGTATTACGTTCTCTAGCCCGCTTAAAGTTTAAATCATCTACAGCTTCGTTCATACTCCTGGCCATCTCCCTTTTTTATTTTTTCAGCCGCCATGGAAACTATTTCATCACCAGCTGCATACTATCAGAATATAATTAAATGGGCTCAGTAAAATTGATGTACATCAATTTTTGTGTTTAAAATATAGCCTTTTAAATCGGATAAACAGCCAGGACGGTCAAGTTGGCATCCCACCCCTGCAGCAATTCATTAGTATATATGTAGTATAATCAGACGAAAAAGGTAAGCGTCTCTTTTATAGACGCTTACCTTTTTTCGTTCTACTCCTCCACC
This sequence comes from Virgibacillus sp. MSP4-1, assembly GCF_010092505.1. Classification (NCBI taxonomy): domain Bacteria; kingdom Bacillati; phylum Bacillota; class Bacilli; order Caryophanales; family Bacillaceae; genus Virgibacillus; species Virgibacillus sp. MSP4-1. Next base: position 70,910 of record NZ_CP048021.1, on the reverse strand, counting down.
AGTTCAATCGGACCTAGAGGACCCGTATATAAGCCCCCGTCCCAGCGTGCATCAAACACACGAGTACTGATGACGTTCTCCGCTCCATAATTGATTTTTTCTGAAGGAATGACATATTCACGGTCCCAATCCCACGCAGAAATCATTCCTTCTTCACCCTCTCCGGTAGGGAAGGTTCCGGATTGGCCTATTTTTTCTCCATTGAAGTACGTAGCATCGACATCATCGATTCGGCCGAGTTTCATTTTTAATGAGTATCCTTCCCACTCTTCCGGTATATAAATGGATTTTCTATACCATCCATAAACATAGTCTTCATAATAATTGGAATGATCCTCCCATTTTGAAGGCAATTGAACAGTCTGCCAGCTGCTTTCATCCAGGTCGGGCTCTTTCCAGGCCATATCATCTCCCTGTTTGAACAGCCATTCCCCAATGAGTTCTATCTGTGGAAGAGCAACTGCTTTTGGTTTCAAATCACCTACCGAGACCTTATACAGGCCAGTCTCTGCTTCCGGATCATAGGTGAAACCGATCTCCTCGGTCGCTCCCCCAGCTTCTGCAGATACCTCAATCTGTTTCGTATCCACTACCTCTCCATCAATGGTTAACGGAACCTCAACTTCTCCGGCATAGCTTCCGTAGTTCGTCACACTCGCTGTAGCATGGATCTTCCCTTGTTCAACAGAAGCTTCCAAATTACTATAGTCAAATGTTGGCTCCTTTTCTTTTACAATGATCTTTTTAGCAGGAAGATCGCTTACGTGAATACGATAAGTACGGGGATCAAATAACTTATTATAGGTTAAGAGAACTTCCTTCTTTTCTCCCGGGGCCACTCGCACATGCTTATCAGCTACCGTTTCCCCCTCGACTTGAAGGTTCAGAGTTTTTCCGCTTATTACACTGCCTCTGTTTTCAACATTAACTTTAACGGCCAGCTCATCATTGGACTGGATGGACTTTGGTATGTCAACGTAAGAAGCCTTCACTTTCCCTTCTTTATAATTCGGCAGCTTAGCAATATCTTCCTTTGAGGCTGGATAAAGGCGTACTGCCTGTCCACCGCCTCCTTCAAGCGATGCGATTAAAGTATCATTTTCCTTAACAATGACCTTTTTCATCGATACAGAGGTTGGGTTGGTATCTAGGTTGGCATCCTGACCATCTGAATAAATTTCTGCTACATATTTTGTCCCTTTTTCTAAAAAGTCCAATTCAATTTCCAAATCTCTATCCTTTTCATCCGTTACACTGCCAATATACCATTCTTCTCCACTACGGCGGACAATCGAGGTATATTCGCCAATTTCGGCATGTGGAACCATAATGTCGTCCCAGGTAACGGGCACATCCCGAATAAATTTAAATTCAGGTAAAATCTCTCCATTTTCATCCTTATAATTTTCCGGGAAGTCTGCAGCCATCTGTGTTCCACTTGTAAGAATGACATAAAGAGCTAATTGCTTTGCACGAGTAGAGTGTACACGTGTATCGGCGTGTGAGATATTCACATCGAAAATGCCCGGTGTATAGTCTACTGGTCCTGACATCATTCTCGTAAAGGGTAAAATCGTTTCATGTTCCGGAGGGTTGGTATCATCACTAAACGCACTATATTCCATCCCGCTGACCCCTTCACGACTTACCCAGTTCGGATAGGTACGGTACAGGCCTGTTCCTTTGATTGGTTCATGGGAATTGATCATAATTTCGTGTTCAGCTGCTTTTTTGATAGTGTCTAAATAATGATTCACCATATATTGACCGTGATGGTGCTGTCCAGCTGGATTATGAATGCCGTAATCAGCTACATACCCACTTTTAATGGCATGAATTCCAAGCTCTTGGTAATAATCATAAGCTTCGTCCATTTGACTTTCATAGTTTAATATATCTCCGGAAGTTTCATTATGCATAATATAAGATACTCCACGTTCCTGGGCGTACTGAACAACCTCCTCCAGATCATAATCAGGGTAGGATTCCGTAAAACTGAATAGATCGCCGTTTTCCATCCAGTTTCCATCCCATCCTTTATTCCAACCTTCAACGAGTAAACCGATATTTTGATTTTCAGTGTCTAAGTACTCTGAAGCAAAATCGATATAACGTTTTGCATTTTCAGTCGTAGCTCCATGGTCCGGTCCTGATGCCCATGTTGATTTACCGCTGATCATTTCCCACCAGACCCCTACATATTTCATGGGCTTAATCCACTCAGTGTTATCAATAGTATTCGGTTCATTTAAATTTAAAATTAAATCGGATTCTACGAGGTCTCCGGCATCTTCTCCAATCTGGATGGTTCTCCATGGTGTTTCAACGGGAAGCGAATCCTTCTTAACCTTTACATTACTGTCCGGCCATGGTGCCAGTTGGCTTACCAGCTTTGTGGATTCACCCTCCGCTTTTTTCAGTGCCATGCCGGAATAATCAATTAGAGCTGCTTCGTGTAGGGATAGATGAATTCCTTGAGGTGTTTTCATTGTAAAGGGTGTACTCACTTCCTCTACTTCACTTAAAGGTGTTTGATTATAGTTATATTCATAGCTGTCCCAATCATTTGGGATCCACCAGGACGTGTTATCACTCGCAAAGTGAAATTCAGTACCCTCTGATGTGATTTGCAGATCAGGATTTACATTTTCCTGTTCAGGTATTACATAGCGAAAGCCGATTCCATCATTATATACTCGGAAAATCAGATTCATTTTACGATAAGGTGCTTTCGTTTCCTTTAAATAAACAGTCTGTTGCTTGTAATGGTTTTTAATCTTTGACTTTTCTCCCCAGACCGGCTCCCACGTGTTGTTAAATTCCTTTATATTCGTTTTTACGATTTTTAAATGGTTGTCTAATGATTCCTGATTCTTAAATTTAAAGCCAAGTGATGAAGGCTTCACAATCGTCTCACCATTAAACGTAACCTTATAATGAGGCGTTCCATTTTCTGATAGATTCAGGTCTACCTCTACGCTTCCATCGGGTGATTGAACGGATACACTTTCCTTCCCAGATGCAAAGCTTTCCTGCTGGTATACGAAAATTGCGATAAGGATTGCAAATAAAACAGTGAGCTTATACTTCATAGTTTTTCGGACTAGCATTCAATTCCTCCCCCATTTTTTCACATCAATTTTTGTTAATCCTGAATTAGCGTTCACAGTTATTGTTTTTTAATGGAAGGACAAATTCCTCTAAATTCATTCAATCTTTCAAAAACAAATCGATTTACCCAGGAAAATTGATGTTCTTTCATGGGGGTATCCATTCCGTTTGCGGAAATTTTAGGAATTTTGGATCAGGTCAAAGTTAACCATTTGACATTGAGCGGATGCAGGGGGGCTATTCGATTCTCTGCTCAACGAACCAACAATAGGAAATGAAGAAAACCCCATTGTTGATTAAATTTATGTATGACTAATCATTTTTTTGTAATCGGAATATAAATATCAAAATGAGGATCGTCCGGATTCTGATCAGCGGGGTAATATTCATGTTTAATCGGCATATATGGATCATAGTAATCGACACCTGGCTCTCTATAAGCCCTATATTCACTGTCAAACAGCCATTGATGTAATGCAGAGTACGTCTGCGCAATGTCCTCTCCTTTTTTATGACCAGCCTTCATATATGTCCACTCAGGAATTCTTATTTCCAGCATCTCATCAGGAACTTCCTGTGCCTCACTCACCTCAAAAACCGAGTAATGTACAAAGCCATTTTCAATGACATGATAGGACAGACCTAACTGAACATCAGGATTCACCTTATGGTCCAGCTCACCTGCACGTCCTTTCATAAGAGAAATCGTATTTTTCAAATTTGGCACGATTTCAGAAAATGTCCCTTCCCACTTTAAACCAATTGCCCTATAGGCTGGTAAGGTTACAATTTCGTAGTTCATTATACTTTCTCTCCTTTACAGCTTTTAACTTCTTTATATTCAATAAAGGGAAACTTCCATCCTTGGGGGCTCTCCACCCCCAAGGATGGTTAGTTGAACTTATCAGGGATTTACTGGCGGTTTATCCCCCACATAATCCTGTTGGTTACCTCTCAAGAATTGAGTGGAGTTTATTAGGGTAGTTAATACGTGATAAAAAGAACTATTCTCCTCTATTAAGAGAATAGTTCCTTGTTTAATTATCTATACTAATCTTTTTCTTCTTCTCTGTATTCTAAGAGATCTCCGGGCTGGCAATCTAAGGCTTTACAGATAGAATCTAATGTTGAGAGCCTGATTGCTTTTGCCTTCCCGTTTTTTAGTATAGAAAGGTTTGCCATCGTGATTCCAACTCTTTCCGAAAGTTCTGTTACACTCATTTTTCGTTTCGCAAGCATTACGTCAATATTAATGATAATTGCCATTTTATTCACCTCAGACCGTTAAATCATTCTCGGATTTTATACGAATGGCCTCTTGAAGAAGTTTCTGGAGAACCGCAGCAAAGACTGCAATAACAATGGAAGCACCAGCAATAACCAGTCCGATTAAGATAAGACCCGGCGCATCATCCCACTCCGCTATAATATAGATGAATGGGAGGGCAACCACATACAGACCACTGATGATAACGGCGCAGTATTTAATATTTTTCAATGCCCTTACTGATAAATCTGAAAAGGCCTGGTTCCGGTCAATATAGTTTAAAAGATTAAAAGCCTGATAAAGTGCAAAATAGAACGGTATAGCCGATAGATACATAATAGTCAGTATAGTAATAACAATATAGCCAAGTTCTGCACCCTTTGCTGCCTGTTCAAAAGCTTCAGCTGCTATTTGTGGAAGCAACCATATGCACAAAGCAAGAACCGGCATTCCAATAAGGATGACAGCTATTTTTAAAAAGAGAGTTGAACCACGTTTCATAAAAGCACCTCACTCATTTATGGTCAGGTATATTTTAATACATTATTTATCGTTTTTCAATAAAGGGGTGGTGCCTGTCACCACCCGAATGTTGTCGAATTTTCTTTATGGTTGTACGTCGTTCTGCTGAGCATTAATGTTGTTGATGGCTCTTTCCATTTGATGCTGACTTTCCTCCACACGCATTTGTGCATCAAATAACGGCTCACCAGAACCTCCATTACCGTTAATCGCCCTCCCGCGTGCTTCCTGAATCTTGTTCTGAACATTCTGAAGCTGTTTTTGTATTTGTTTCATAGCTTCTGGATCAGCATCATTCATTGCCTGACGAGCAGCATGTTCCAATTCCTCGGATCTTTCATGCAGCTGCTGTATCTCATGGTCATTTTGAATAGGCATTCTATATTCTCCTCCTTGGTGTGGTGCCTTTGGTGTGGTGCCTGGCACCACCCGTTTTTTGTCGAATAATCTCATATTTATTCTGTACAAGAACAGCGCTGGTTATTACTAAGAGTGGAGATCCATGCCTGAATGATTTCCAATGATCCGGGTAAATGATGCCTGTCCTTCACTTCCAAACTATACAATTTCCATATTTAGTCGATTTAATCTGAATCTTGTTATAATATTAAGGAGAATAACGTGTCGCGCTAACAGGAGTGTGGGAAATGATTGAAAAGATCAATAATCTCGGCTGGAAAAAAATCCTGTTCGCCGTAGTAGGCGGAACTATTTCGCTGTTTGCTCTCGCATTCACATTAATATTTGGCTTACTGCTGCTCTTGAGTCAATTTGATGACAGGTACTTTCAATCAGATGAGTACAAGCTGGAAATGGAATCAAATGAAACAGGAGCACAATGGGAAAAGACAGGTTCACAATCCCGCACACAGCCGGGATTATGAACCTGTCTTTTTTATCATCAGTATTCGACAAAATTCGGGTGGTGACAGGCACCTTAAGAAGAAGAACCCATCAAATTTTGTCCTTCTATCTTGTCCTGCTCCATTTGCTCTACCAGGGCATCCAGGTTATCAAAATTTAATTCTTCTCTCATGAAACGTAAAAATGAAACGGAGACAGTTTTGCCGTATAGATCTCCGGAGAAATTGAGCAGGTGGGCTTCAATCAGATATCTCTGTCCATTTACAGCAGGTCGATATCCCGCGCTTATGAGTGTATTCCAGTACTCCGAAATAACCCCATTTTTATGAATCCCGACAATCCCCAAATAAACACCGGGCTTTGGAACAACATAAGAATCGACCTCACCAAGATTCAGAGTAGGAAAGCCAAGTTTCCGACCCATTTTTTCCCCATGAACGACCGTACCTGTTACCTTGAATGGACGTCCCAGCAAGGCATGAACAGGATCCATCAGTCCTTCTTTAATATAATCCCGAATTGTCCTGCTGCTGATGTTTGTCCCATTCACCTTCACTTTTGGGACCACAGTTACTTCAATTCCCTGCCGATCGCAAACGTTCAGGAACTCTGTATGGGAGGCCTCGTCATAATCAGTATCCTCACCTATGACAATTCGATTAACCTTTAGCTTTGATAATTGCTTAAAAACAAATTCCCAAAAGGTTGTTTTAATGTCATCCTTCATTATTTTTAAACGATAATATCTTTCTACCCCAAATCGTTCAAGCAAATGAAGCTTCTCCTGTTCCGGGGTAATTTTCTTATCAAATTCCTGATCATTTTTTAACACCCTAAGCGGGTGATCTGCAAAACCCATTACAGCTAAGGTTTCTCCGTCCTTCCTCTGTTCTCTTGCTTTTTGAAGAATTACCTGATGCCCCTTATGTACACCATCAAAATTGCCGATCGCCAGTGTTAGCGGAGGGGCTTCCACGTGCTGTTTTTCATTTACATTTATTATTTCCATTCACTTTCTCTCCTTTGGTTACGTTCATACAGTACCATTATGTGGGGTACAATGCCAAGAAAGAAGTTATGGAAATTCTATCTTTAAAGCCCATTATAAGCAAAAAAACTGCTTCTTACAGTTTCAGAATCCTTACGATTAAGGGCAAACTGTTCCAAATCGTTTATTTTATGATCATTTCTGGTGGAAAACGACTCTTTTAGAAAGACGGATTAAAGGACAGAACAACTCGGAAATACCGTTGAATAGATGCCCCTCATAAAGTTATGTATCAGCTTTACTCTTTCCCCTCCTGTTCTCCACCAAATATTGAACCCCATAAAGAATAAACGCTTTATAATAGAGATAAACAAAGAACTGGAGTTGATTCAGTCGGTTTAGCCTGATAATCTTGATTTTCTGAAGCAGTTTCATACCTATGTAAGCAAAAGTGCCGTCAGATACTGCATTTGTCAGTAAAAACTTTTTAAAGTTCCCGAACGAAAATCTTAATATCCACATAGCAATCGGCATATAGGGACCAATACTAAAAGGAAGTTCATTTGTCATAAATGATTTTTTCCTGTCATAAAAAGCCCACCAATTTCGTTTCTGTCCGACTTTATGATTAATAAGTTCAATGATGACAATGACCATTCCCGAAATAAAGAACCGCTTCACGTTACGCCGTCCCAAAAATATCAGGGATTGCCAGGGCAAGACGATAATAGCGATATTAAATAATAAATGTCTTTTGGATAGCATGGAATTCACCTTAACTTTTAAAATTGGACTCTATTATAAAATGTCCAATGGCTTACAAAATATTCTTTATGGATAATCTTTGTAGACTATCAGAAGAACAGGAATCAGGAATCCAGGCAAGTCTTTTTAGAGCATATCTTCCCTATGCTACAATGGGACAAAACAAATGATTGAGGTGTTAGCCATGAAAATTGAAGTATGGTCTGATTTTGTCTGCCCATTTTGCTATATCGGCAAAAGACGTCTGGAATTGGCACTGGAGCAATTCCCGCATAAAGATGAAGTGGAAGTGGAGTTTAAAAGCTTTGAACTCGATCCAAATGCACCAGCCTATACCGATGAAAGTATTTACGAATCCCTGGCCGCAAAATTTGGTTCCAGCATTGAGCAGGTCAAGGAAATGAACAAGGGAATTATTGAACAGGCCGCTGATATCGGGCTCGAATATAACTATGACAATATGAGGCCGACGAATACTTTTGATGCTCATCGTCTGGCTAAATATGCCCAGACACAGGGCAAAGAGAAAGAACTCACGGAAAGCCTTCTGTACAGTTATTTTACAGAAAATAAAAATGTAGGGGATATCGACACCATTGCAGATATCGCTGAAAAAACGGGGATGGATCGGGAAAAGACCTTAGAAGTACTGAATGACGAAACGGCCTATGCCGATGATGTTAGAGCGGATGAACAAATGGCCCGTCAAATCGGAGCCAATGGAGTACCGTTTTTTGTCATCAATCAGAAGTATTCCCTCTCAGGTGCACAACCCCTGGAGACCTTTGAAAAAGCACTTGAAAAAGTCTGGAATGAATAGTTCATCTTTTCGTAACCATTAATCCGCCATTAAATTTTACCAAATCATGGTGAAGATACAGGTATATAAACGAGCCCCTGAGTTTCCTCTGAACTCAGGGGCTTGTTAAAAGTTTTTTTATTGTTAAAAAGGATTTGTCGCCCATATAGCAGATGTTTTGATAAACGATCTTTGCTCAAGCTTCAGAATGCTGGTCATATATTCAGCCAAATCCTCAGGCTGTGTGAATTTTTCCGGATTTCTTTCTCCATCTCCTCTGGTAAGATCGGTTTCTACAAGGCTTGGGGTAAAGACGCTTACCCGGATGTTATGCGGACGGACCTCCTGCATTAACGCTTCACTCATCCCGATGACGGCAAATTTTGAGGCACTATACGCACTCGAGCCTTTCGTACCCTTAAGTCCCGACATGGAAGAAATGTTCATTATATCCCCTTGTTTCTGATCAATCATGCCCGGCAGAACCGCTTTTGTCACATGAACCATTCCCAGGACATTAACATTCATCAGATTTTCCCACGTCTCGGTCGGTATATCCATAAAAGGTCCATAGCTCCCAATTCCGGCATTATTAATCAATATATCGATGGTGCCAAGCTGATCCGTGATCTCTTTGACCGCCTGCTGAACTGCAGTCTCCTGTGAAATATCTGCTACGGCAGTGACATAGGTTGCCCCCATTTCATTTAACTCATTTCGTATCTGGGTAAAGCTATCTTCAGATCGTGCAATTAAGCCGAGCTTCACACCTTCTCTGGCAAGCTCTAAAGCCGTGGCACGACCAATTCCCCTGCTTCCTCCCGTAATTAAAGCCTTCTTCCCTTCTAATGATTGCATGAAACCAACCTCCTCTATATTATTCGACAAAATTCGGGTGGTGACAGGCACCTACCTGAGTAGAATACAAATGACTGAGTTCTTTATCCGGATGAATGTGTTTCTTTGCATTGTTCACCGCAATAGGTCCCTCATTAAATCCACCTGCAATTAATGGGAGTTTGTTTTCGTAGTCTGCAATATCTCCTACGGCAAAAACACCTGGAATGGAAGTTTCCATTTTACCATTTACCCGAAAGCCTCCATCTTCCATCTTCAACCCCCATTGGCCAATTTTACCCAGATTAATTTCAAAGCCATGATTAACAATAATCTCATCAACAGATAAAACCTCTGTCTCTCCTGTTTCCACATTCTTAAGCTCAGCCTGTGTAACCTCTCCCCCATCACCTTTTAAACCATTGATTAAATATGGGGTTTTTACATGAACCGATGAATCCTTCATTTTAGAAATATTGCTCTCAATTCCGGAAAAATCGTTCTTTCGATAGACCAGCGTTACTTGTTCCGCAATCGCTTCTAACTCATTCGCCCAATCAACAGCAGAGTTTCCTCCACCGGAAATCAGCACATGCTTGCCTTTATACTGATGTAAACGTTTAGGAGAATAGCGTAGATTATGGCCTTCAAATTCATGTGCATTTGATACATCAAGTTTCACCGATTTCAAAGCCCCAAAGCCGGTTGCAAGAATCACCGTCCGTGTATAGTGCCTGTTCCCATTATCACTTGTTAAAACAAACGTTCCATCACCCAACTGCTCGAGTTCATTACACTGCTCACCTAAAACAACGGAAGGATGAAATGTCATGGCCTGTTCAACCAATTGCTCTGTTAATGTTTCACCTGATATTTGAGGAATTCCGCCAATATCCCGAATAATCTTTTCAGGATAAAAATAGGGAACCTTCCCACCTAAAAAGGGTAAGTATTCGATTACTTTTGTCTTCATTTCGCGCATGCCACTGTAGAAGGCCGAAAATAGTCCTGCAGGTCCTCCTCCTATTATGGTTACATCATATAGGTCGTTCGGTTGATTTTCCACCGTGATCCTCCTCTATTACTTCGATTTCATTAAAAGATAAACAAAATATGGTGCACTTAGAATGGATACAACAATACCTACTGGAACCTGAGTCGGAGTTAATATATTCCTTCCGATGGCGTCTGCTGTCATTAACAATAACGCCCCCATCAAAGTAGAAACAGGAATAATGTATTGATGTAGAGGGCCGATTAATTTTCGTACAATATGAGGAACTATTAATCCGAGAAAAGCAATGGCCCCTCCAGCTGCTACACTGGCACCTGCCAACCCAACCGCAATGATGAGCAGAATTCGTCTTTCTTTTTCAACCTTCGCACCAAGCCCCGCAGCTACATCATCTCCCATATGTAAGACATTCAAAACACTCGATTTGTAAAGAGCGTAGGAACTCAGGATCAAAATCCATGGAAGCAGGGCTAATACAGACATCCAGCCGGGATTCCAAATATCCCCCGATAGCCAGACGGTTGCCTGCCTGAAATTCTGAGGATCCATTTGCAGCTGGAAAATGATGAGTGCAGCACTGAACCCAGCATTTACGCCAATCCCTACTAAAACAAGGCGGATCGGACTGACCCCATTTTTCCAGGCTATTACATAGATCAGCAGTGCGGCAAGTAACGCACCAATCAAAGCAAATAATGGCATGACAAAAGTAGACATATTTGCCCCCAATGTATCCTGGAAAAAGTAAATAAATAACACGACAGCTAGTCCTGCCCCCGTATTAATACCAAGAATACCTGGTTCAGCAAGTTCATTATGTGTCACAGCCTGGAGAATCACCCCGGATACGGACAACCCGGCTCCAATGAGAATAGCCAGAACAATTCTAGGTAATCGAAAATCAAATAAGACAAGTTCCTGCTGATCCGTCCCCTGAAGAAGCAGGGTCTGAATGACTTCCATTGGCGAAATCGGGATGACTCCCGTACTTAAAGTTACAAAAAACATAATCAAAATAAGTGAACTAAGTAAAAGTACTAAGCTGGGGAAGCGTTTGTTCTTCTTTTGGCTGGATACATTCATGATTTTCCCTCCCCACTACTGCCACGGGCAAGATACAAGAAAAAAGGAACTCCAATAAGAGATGTAAGGGCTCCTACCGGGGTTTCAAAGGGTGCATTAATTAAACGGGCTCCAATATCCGCTAATACCAGTAAGAGTGCACCTGCTAAAGCTGATGTCGGTACAATCCAGCCATAATCCGTGCCAATAATAAACCGGGTGATATGCGGGACAATTAATCCGACAAAGCCGACCACTCCTGCTACGGATACGGCGGCCCCGGTTAAAAGTAAAACCGTTATGATCCCAAAAACCTTGATTATAAAATGATTCTGTCCAAGCCCTGTTGCAATATCTTCACCAAGGTTCAGGACTGTAATTGATTTGGAAATACTTAAGGCAATAAACATGCCTATAAGACCGGATATCATTAAAACTTTAACAGAAGTCCAATTCGCATCAGCCAATCCCCCGGCGAGCCAAAAGCCGAGTTGTTTTTCGAGCTGGAAATGTAGAGCAATTACCGATGATAAGGAACTCAGCATTGTACCAATGGCGACCCCGGCTAAAGCTAGTTTTACGGGAGTAAGTCCCCCTGCTGATAAGGAACCGGCCATAAATATGAGCGTGACAGCCAGTCCTGCTCCTATAAAGGATGCAAACGTTAATCCAAGGTTTGATACAGCCGGAAAAAAGGCCAGCATCAGCACAAGGACAAAGGATGCACCGTGCGTGACTCCCATTACGGACGGGGAAGCCAATGGGTTTCTGGTCATTCCCTGCATCATGGCACCTGATACCGATAAGAAAGCTCCCACCATCGCGGCTGCCAATGCCCTGGGAAGTCGAAGCTCCCGGATGACCTGATGGGAGGTAATATCTTTATCAAAATCAAACAGAGCCTCCCAGACCGTAGACAATTGGATATCCACAGCCCCTAAAGCTACAGACATACCAACGGAAAACATTAAAGCAAAAATGATTACAATATTGATAACAACTTTTAAAATACCTGAACGGTGGATAATCGATAACATCATATTCTCCTATACTTCTGCCATTTGTCATAAATCTAACGTAAAATAATTTTAAAATTTTTGCAATTGTTGTCCAATGTCAATTGACTTTTTAATCGATAATGATTATCATTGTCATGAATGAAATTATATCATAGAGGAGAATACATATGTATAAATTTAACAAAATTCGTTTGATGTTGAGTATAATTTTGTTAACCTCGATTCTCATTGTTGCTGGATGCAGCGAAAGTAACACAGAAGAAAGTAAAAATGATACTGATGGAAACAACCAAATCACTGTTGACAGTAAAATGGGAGAAGTTACCCTTCCCAGTGATGCTGAACGAATTATCGCACCCTACCATGAAGATACCCTCCTTGCATTAGGAGTGACTCCCGTTGCAAAATGGGCAATTGGAAATCAAGTACAAAATTACTTGGAAGAAGATTTGAAGGATGCACCCAAAATTGAATGGAATATGCCTGTAGAACAGGTTTTAAAGCATCAGCCTGATTTGATCATTTTGGAACATGGAATTGACAGCTATGAAGGCTCCTATGAAGACTACAAAAAAATTGCTCCTACTTTTGTTATGAAAGAAGAAACAACCAATAGCTGGCGTAAACAGTTGGAAGTATTTGGGGAAATTCTTAACAAAGAGGACAAAGCAACAGAGGTCCTAAATCAATATAACGATAAAGTAAAAGAGGCTAAAGATCAGCTTTCCCAAACTGTTGGAGATGAAACCGTGGCCGTTATATGGGCAACTGGAAATCAATTCTTCCTTTTTGAAAAAAATCGTCACAGCGCTGAAGTTCTGTATTCCGAACTGGGAATTACCCCGCCTGAACTGGTCAAAAATCTGGGGGATGCTCAGACTAAATGGAATCCTATTTCCCTGGAAAAACTGTCCGAGTTAAAAGCCGATCATGTCTTTCTTCTTGCTGCAGAAGGTGAACAGGGAATCACTACCCTGAAAAACAGTGCAGTATGGCAGAGCACCCCAGCTGCCGAAAACGGAAATGTCTATATACTCAACGACCAAAGCAACTGGACGAACCGAGGTTTGATTGCCTCACAGGAAACCATTAAGGATGTCATGGAATACCTGGGAGAATAGATGAGTTTTTGAGGCTAGTCATGATTATTTAATGAAATCATGACTAGCCTTTTTAACTGTGTCAGCACCCCCTAAAAGTGAACATGAAAAGGGTCTTTTACTCATAATTTTTCAGATCCTCCACGTTGATTTCCTTATGCTCCCCGTCAATAACTTCATAGTCAAATTGCCCGACTCCATTGTGGGCAAAGTAGGTATACTCAACGTAGGGTTCATTTTCAAAAATAACAGTTGTATAAAAATTAGGCATTTTAACCCCCCAGACACCCTTAACGGATGCTATATCCTCCTTTTCATAACCCTGTTCTTCAACAAGATAATCGGTGACTCTGTTTTCATAGATTTTTTTATTTACTTCCACATAGATCAGTGGTGAAATAAGGATGAGTATTAAAAGAGTGGAAACGATTAGAACGATTTTGTGAAGCCTTGTCAAAATTATTCACTCCATTGAATTGGATTTACCACGCGTTCGCTTCTTTGCTGCATCATCGTTAGTAGCCCGTTACCTAACTCCTGTTTATAAACTCTTCAAAGATCTCGTTAAACCGCTCTCCGTACTCCCAGAACATCATATGACCACCCAGGACTTCAAGCGTACTTTCCGGTGTCATCTCTTTCATGGTGGCCTTTGCAGTATCCGCCCAATGCTCCGCCAGTACAGTTAAAGTAGGTACGTTCTGACTGGCTTGTGCTGCCTCCTCCCGGTAGTCAGAGAACATGCCGGATGCAAACAGATTTGCCGCAATGTAATAAGGAGTTTTTAAGGATTCTCCTGCAAGCCAGGCAAGCTCCTCATCTGACAACTCTCTTTGAACCATAACCTGAGTGATGTAATCCTTGATAAAAGCCCTATGTCCCTGAGGGCTTCGCAGTGACGATGTGTAAATTCCGGCAATATCGTCGAGGGAGCCTTCCACCCAGTCCTCATCTTTCACCGACAGAGACTTCGGCGGCATATCAATCAGTACCATCTTTTTCACTGCGTCATAGCCAAACTGCTTCCCATATTCCCATACCGTAAAACAGCCAAAGGACCAGCCAACAAGGGTTACATCCCTGATATCCAGTTGTTCCAGCACCTTCCCTAAATCTGTTCCATGGGTGACATAATCATTACCATGGACCGTAATCGTAGAACGGCCATGACTTCTTGGGTCCACGACAATGACTCTATGGGTCTTTGAAAAGTGTTCGACCTGATGATGAAAAACTTCCGCTGTAAAGGTGAAGCCCGGAACAAAAACAATCGGATCCCCTTCTCCAACATCATAAACAAAAAGCTCAACGCCAGGGTCGACTTCGATATACTTTGAAGCTGTTAAAGGCATACTAAATCCGCTCCTTTTTGAAACTTATGTTTATTAATAAGTACTTCAGCATTTGCCTGTAAAGTCCTTCTAATTAGCAGTATTCGTGCGAGCATTTAAAGATTAATAACTGATCAGACAGATTGGTTATTTGTGTTAAAATATTCATTTAAAATGGGACCTTTCTAGAAACTCAGACGTCTAATGGTTAAAGAGGATGGAAAAGGAGACGAGGTGATGAGTTTGCACAAAGATTTTCATGACCATGACAGAGAAATTACATCTGAAAACAAAGAAGATGTTATGGAACTTATTTTTAATCATTATGGTGAAAATATTAAAGCTCTCATTTATACATATGTTAAAAATGATGCACAAACCGATGATATTTTTCAGGAATTCCTCATTAGTGTTTATAAAAATTTAGATGGCTTCCAGCATAATTCGAAACTGAAAACCTGGTTATATCGAATTGCTATCAACAAATCCAAGGATTATTTACGTTCCCCGATTCATAGATTTTTCACATCCTATGATGATCAAATGGCTCCAGAAAAAATATTTGATACACCGGAAGAGCAGTTGATAAAAAGGGAAGTTGAAACAAATGTAGTTAAGGCGATTCTATCGTTACCGGTCAAATACAGAGAGATTTTTGTTTTACGTTTTTACCACTCTTACCAATTAAAAGAGATCAGTGAGTTTCTGGATATTAATGAATCGACGGTAAAAACCCGATTCATGAGAGGAAAAAAGAAGCTTAAATCCAAGCTTGGAGGTGATTTCCTTGAATCATAAAAAATTAAAGCAACGTTTTGAGGACTATATTGGTCCTTCCAAAACAGTGACACAGGAAAATAAGGACCGGTTCTATCAATGGATGGAAGGAGAAAGAGCAAGTAACAAAAAGAAAATAAAAAAGCAGAAGCATCTCTTCCCCAAATTGGCGTCCGCTTTTCTAGTGTTAGGTTTGATATTGATAGGTTCCAACTTCATCCATTTTAATCAGACGGACTCGGATATCGATACCAAATCAGTGGTTGGAGAAAGAGTACCATTTGAAGAAGTATCCAATAAAATTTCAGAAATCGAAGCCAAATTTTCTCTCTCCATGACAAAAACAGAAGCAGAAAACGTTTTTGGGGAAGGAATAACCTATACTGATAAAGCGAGCGGTGAGGAAATAACAGAATATCACTTCCTTGGGACAGACAAAACGAAGCACAAACAAATGGAAGTAAGGAAAGCCCCTTTTTTATCAGGAGATATAGGTGTGCATTTCAAGATTGCCTGGAAGCAGGATAAAGCCAATTACGCGGCCATTCACTATTTAGATCAGAACAAAGAGCTCGCTAACATTACCTATAAATCCAATGGAATGGTCTATAAAAATAATAGGTTTGTTCGCAACGCTTTGTATCCTCTTGATGCATCCAGTCTGCTTGTAAAATCCATCGCAAGGTCCATGGAGGTTCAACCAGAAAAAATTGACGAGCAAAAACTTAAAGACATTAAAAGCCTAACACTTGAACCCTCGGACTCCGATATATTCGAGGAATTACTGCAAAAAGATTTTACTTATATACGGCAAATGTCACGCCTGGAAACGTTACATTTAAAAGGAATCGCGGTTCCTATTGATACCATTATCGAACTGAGTAATCTGAAAAAACTCGTCATTGATGGATCAACACAGCTTATCTCTTCCGAAAAAAGATTAGGTATCATTTCCAAAATGCCTAATCTGGAAGTCATCGAAATAACGGAAGTAAAAAGCGGTCTGGATTTACGGGGACTAGCAAGCTCAAAGTCCCTTGAACAGGTAATTGTTGACAAGGACAAAGTGGCAAACTGGGAGATGTTGGAGCAGGCGGGTATCGTTGTTACCGATAAGGAATGATCACTCCTATACTTGAAACCTGTAAGCCTCCTTAAACGTATGAAATTTTAAGGAGGTTTTTTTATGAAAAAACGTTCGGGTAAATTTTTCGTGACTATGTTCTTTGCTTTACTAGTCTTGTATATTGCCGGCTGCAGTGAAGACACAGAAAAAACGAAAACACAGGATGAAAATATACAAACCATTGAAGCTGTTTTAGAGAATACTTTTACAGGACCTGACGATGAGTTGAAACAAATATGGGAGAGTGACGTAGAGGAAAAGGTGAAGGCGATAGGTCCATACACAGAGAAGCTATTTAAAGATTATTTTACAGAAAATGCGTACCTCGAATACACCGGGACTTATGGCACGACTTTTCTGTTACAAGCACATCTTAGTGATTACAAACTGGAGCTTAAAAAGGCCACATATGAAAAAACAAAATCCGAAGAAGACATTTATGATTTCTCTGTTCAGATCGATTACCAGAAAGAGGGCAGCGAACAATCAGAGGTAGAAGTTCTAGAGGGTCAGGCCAATTTAAATGATGAGCATAAAATTGAAGAGATGATTATTCGTAATGCCGGAGATTTTTTGGTGCCTGTCACCACCCGAATCTTGTCGAATTATCGGTATGGAAGCTGCACCTCATTTTTTAAATAAACACCTCCATTCAGTCAGTAGTTAGCCCTTAATGGAGGTGTTTTTTCTATAGATAAAAATTTCACTTCCCTCTTATTCTATATATTTTTTTTAAGCCTTTGTTGAAATCTAGTTCTTCTTATCTGAGAACAACAAGGCTACTCCAGCACCTAAAACGGCTATAACCACACAACTTAGCAGGGAAGCATTCACGGCATTGGAAAAGGTCATCTGTATAATTTCCCTGGCTTCACTAGAACCTGCAATATCTGCTGCCGGATTTCCACTTACTCCGCCGTTCACAAGTGTTGGCAGGATTTTTCCGATTACATGTGCAGGGAGTTCAGCTTCAGACAGATTCTGTTTAATGCCGGATAAAAATTGGCTTTGCCATATGGATGATACCACCGCTACACCCAGCCCAATACCGAGTAAAAAGATGGAGTAAGAAAGTCGCCACGCAGAACTTTTTCTATGGGAAGGGATATTTTTGTCACGGGCATCTAATGTCGGACCTTCCTGAGCCGTAAAACCAGCACCTGCTACAGCCAGCGGGATCAGGAAAAACAGCCATTCCGTATCAGTGGTCACATTCGCAAACCAAAATGTACCTCCTGCCACCAACAAATATCCAGGGACGATCAACCAGCGGCCATTCATCCGCTTCGAAAGAGGTTCGGTGACGGCCCCTGCAAGCAACCCACCCACGATGACCGCCATCAATAAGACCCCTGTAAATAATGCCGAATACCCAAGCTGTACCTGGAGGAAATGAGAAATGACAAAATATATCCCCATACTGGTGAATTCACTGGTACCTCGAAGGATATTGCCGATACGGAAGAGTCTGTCCTTAAATAGCGTTAGATCGATCATAGGATTCTGAACGCGTTTTTCAACTTTGATAAACAAAATAAAAAGAAAAGCTGAAAAAATCACAGCGATTAATAGAAAGCCTATATTCCAATGCAGTCGGGGTCCTTCAATGATTGTAAAGAACAAAATAAAAAGACTCGCTCCACATAATAAGAAACCAGATATATCTATTCCCCTTGCTTCGTCCTTTCCAAATGAAGAAGGAATCCATTTTAAAGCTAAAAGAAAAACAATGGCACCTGCAATCACGTTCAGCCAAAAGATGAATTCCCAGGACAGTAAAGTTGTAATCGCTCCGCTAATGACAGGTGCTAACAAAGCTCCTGTGATAAAGGCTGTTCCCTGTACTGTGAAAGCAAATTCCTGTTTACTAAAGGAAATGTTTGATTTAATCAGTGCATAAACTGAATATTCCACCAATGCTGCTCCGATACCCATAACGACTCTGGCACAAATAAGAAAGCCCATAGTAGGTGCCAGTGCGCTTGCTACGGAAGATAACGTAAATACTATAATTCCTAATATAAAAAGTTTGCGATTGCCATAGTTTTCTGCCAGCGAAGAACTGATCAGTAAGAACAATGAGAATGCCAGGATAAAACCAACAATTATCCAGGCTCCCTCATTAATTGCACCATGGAACTCCTCCATAATGGACGGTAAAGGAATAAATATGGAGGCAAAATCCAACACGACAAAAAAGGAACTGATTGTCAGGATAATGAGCATGACCCATTCATGATTCTTTAATGATTGATTTTTTGGTTCATCAGACATTTCCATTTTTTCATCTCCTAAATTATATATTGGGGGTAATTACTCATTCTATGAGGATATTTTCTATTCAGTTTGAATGAAATCTTTCATCAGCAATAAGAGTACCTCAACCCGATTAAATCAAGGTTGTTTTAGCTCTCATTACCACTATATATCATCTTCGCACCTGAATGGAATTGTCTTTATTATTCTCGAATTAAAACGTCCGGGATCAACTCCTCTAGACACAAAAAAGACCTTCACCGAATGATGATCCAAAGTCTAACTAATCCTATAGCTGATACAGAAAGGCTGAGGTGTAATTTTTCTTTTCCCTCCTATGCTAATCTTGCAACTTCATCTTAAGATTCATTCCCACAAGAACTGTTGAAATCACGAATGCAATGCCACTCAATATAAAAAATCCAGTTGCATAGGAAGGTATGCTTTCTTCCGGTACCCGGTCGTTAATTTCGAATCCTAATAAATATAAACCAATTCCGTGTCCATCCACATTTGATCCAAGAGACCATAAGTCCAGTCCTTTGTTCAAAAAGAGGACTGTCAAAAAAATAAGAACTACTGCAGCAGACCAGCGGCGAACGGGTTTCATTCACATCTCCTCCAATAAAATTTTTTACCTTTTTGCGTTGATTGAACTTAACGCTTGCCCTTCATCCTCTTTCCTTACATAAATTTTAAAAACTCTTCCTAAATCACTGTATGGAGTACCAGGCGATGCATTGGCATTGCCTGTCACAGACACTCTAAATTTAATCTGATCCGCCTCCAGCTTTGAAACGACTTTATAATAATCTTGCTGTCTCATGGCGGTGTACACCAAGGTCTTCTTACTCGAGAATAAGTATTCGATGAGGTTTATGATAAACTCCAAAATATCCCTCCCTGCTATAAGAGGTTATGTATTAAAGACACATCTTCAGGAACAAACGAACAATCTTCAAAAATACCTCCACAATTCATAATGATACGCATCACCAATTTCAGCGCTGATTTGAAGTTTTAACCTAGATGAAAGTTACCTCTGAGCTCGTTTCATTAGATGCATAATTATGATAGGTTCCTCCATTCAGAAAATCATCGGAGATTTCATCAATGACAAAATCTTGATGATATTTTTGTTCCAGATAGGTCTCAAACTTATCTTTATATGAAATCAAGTCCCAGGGTGTTCCGTAAAAGAAATAAAATATAAATCCGATTACGCTTAATCAAACGATTCTTATTACCAGAAATTTTTTAATTTCATGAATCCCATCGTGCACTTCTTTTATAAAGATTGTTTAGTTTCAATCTGTTAGTTATTCTATTTGTGCAAAAGGTAAAAAATCCCTTTAAAAATAATAAAAATTTGCAACTGCTTAGATAAGAGATATTCTATTAGTAGATACAGGCCCGTGAAAAAAATTGTAGAACTACTTAATGACACATCCATATTTTCCTATTATTTTGACTGTTTAAAGAAAAAAGCTGGCATGAGTCTGATATAAAATCGACTCCATGCCAGCTTTTTAGCTGATCAATATCTTGTTGGGGGACATCAAATCCTGCCCCCTTCTTTTTCCTCTTACTCAACATCCAAATAACTGCATGCCACACGCCCAACCGATTTTGCTGCAACGATTAATGCGTCCTCGTCAATATCAAATTTAGGGTGGTGGTTAAAGTAAGGATTCTTAACCCCTTTAGGCGTGCAGCCAATATAGAAGTAAGAGCCAGGAATTTTTTCAAGATAATAGGCAAAGTCATCGGATGGTGACATTTTTGGAAATTCCTTTACTTCTTTAATCTTTTGATCATCAGCTGCTTCCAAAGTATCAGCTACAAATTGGGTTAATTCCGGATCGTTGTATAGTGGTGGATAATCCGGTGTATACGTAAGCTCACATGTAACACCAAATAGTTCTTCCAGCCCGTTTACAATCCGGTGAAATTCTTTATTAATCACTTCCTGAGTTTCATCATTGGAATAACGGATATCGCCTTCAAGTTCTACGCTGTCTTTGATCACGTTAAAGCTGCCCTTCCCGTCAAATGAGCCGATGGTTACGACCCCAGCAGCAAGCGGGTCTACCCTGCGACTGACAATCGTTTGTGCGGCGGTAACAAAATGAGAACCTGCGACAATGGCATCATTCGCTTTATGAGGGGAGGATCCATGCCCTCCACTTGCCTGAATCTTCAATTTAAAATAAGTACGTCCATTAAAGGAATAGCCACTATGGTAGCCTACTGTGCCTGCTTCGGCCATTGGTAAAAGATGAATACCAAAGATGGAGTCCAGGTCGTCCAGCTTGCCTGAATCCACTATGCTTTTTGCCCCGCCTGGAGGCTGTTCCTCCGCATGCTGATGGATAATCTTGATCGTACCTTTGATTTGATCCTTTAATTGGATAAGACAATCAGCGAGAATTAACAAATAGGCCGTGTGACCGTCATGGCCACATGCATGCATAACACCATCGTTTTTTGATTTGAACGGAACATCTGTCTCCTCTTTAATCGGCAGTGCATCAAAATCAGCACGAAGACCAATAGTTTTTCCTGGCTGATTACCTTTAATCGTTACAATGATGCCATGACCATTCCCCACGTTTGTTTCGATGTCTACATCCTTACCTTTATAAAAATTGGCAATGTATTCTGCTGTCTTCTCTTCTTCAAAGGATAGCTCGGGATGCTCGTGTAAATAACGGCGGATTTCAATCATCTCATCTTCCCGTTCCTCCAGCATTTTCATTAACTGATCCTTCATATCGAAGCTCCTTTCTGGGTGGTGCCTGTCACCACCCGAATTTTGTCGATTGGTGCCTGTCACCACCCGAATTTAGGCTGTTTGTTCTTTTAGTTGTTCAGCTTTGTTTTTGTCTTTGCCTGGAATTAGGACAATGACAGAGATTAATGAAATGGCAGCAAAGATAACATTCGTAACAATTCCCGCTGTAGCAGCAACATCTACAGTACTTATTGCCGTTATCGTACTATATACGGTTGCTGAAATAGCAATACCGAATGCGTTCCCTAATGAACTGGCCATTTTATAGATACCGGATGCTTCTCCCACTTTATCATCAGGGGCTGCTGTAACCGCCGTATCGGTAGATGGCGTGGCATACATTCCAAGACCAAGCCCGAATAAAATAAATCCGACAAAAACAATGACTGTGTAAAGTACACCTGGAATAAAGGTCAAGCCCATCATGGCCACACCGATTAACGTAATACCGGAACCCCACACCATTGGCTTTTTCTCACCAGTTTTTTGCATTAATTTTTCTCCGACACGAATCATTCCCAGGACAGCTACTAAATAACCGATAGAAAGCATACCTGATTGAAATGAGCTGAACCCACGACCGACCTGTACATACGTATTCGCTACGATTAATGTACCTGCAACAGCGTTCAACAGGAAGTTTGAAATCGTTGCACCTGTATATTGTTTATTTTTAAACAGTTTGAAATCAATAAGCGCGCTGTGTCGTTTTCCTTCATATTTGACAAACACAATAACTCCAAGAATCGATACCAGGGCCAATGTTAAGGATATAGGACTCGTCCAGCCAAAATTAGATCCCTGTGTAATCAATACGTTAATCGCCACCATCGTTACGATGAAAATGCCAAGTCCGCCAAAATCAAAGGTAAACTTCCCAGTAGTCTTAGCCTTGCTCTCAGGGACTTCCCTAATCAGCCACATGGCAAGTAATGCGAAGACAATGGATAAAATAAAAATCCATTTCCAGCCCATATACGTCGCTATCGTACCACCGAAAAATGAGGTAAGTCCTGATCCTCCCCATGAACCTATGGACCAATAACTAAGGGCTCTTTGCCTTTCTGGACCTTCAAAATATGCTTTCATTAAAGCAATGGTGGCTGGCATAATGGCAGCAGCAGATAGGCCTTGAAGAACCCTTCCAATAATAAGCAGCGGTGCTCCCTGTGCTAATACCAGAAATAGTGAGCCAATCACACTTAATATTAAACCAGTATAGGTCATTTTCTTTCTGCCTATTCTATCTGCTAATCCACCGGCAACAACAATAAACAGACCAGAAAATAGTGAGGTTAAGCTAATCGATATGTTCAGTACTCCTAAATCAACACCTAAATCCTTCTGAACTGTCGGTACAATGTTTACCATAGCCTGAGCAAATAACCAGAATGTTATAACACCAAATACAATACCTGTAATTAACTTATTTGTACCTTTATAATTTTCGGAATCCATATGAAGTCCTCCCATTTATTTGGAGTATGTTTTGTTTTCTTCGCTAAGCTCTTCTCATTACATTAGTGAATGTAATCCTTGTCATAAACCGTTTATGATTTCTTATCGTGATCACAGTTTTATTATAAAAAAATACAGCCCGGCCCATAAGTTTATATTCTCCTTATTACCGGACTGTAATCTCTATTTTTTTCATCCAAATTTCTGCAAGTAAAAAATATGACGTCATTTTTTTACATCAAACGGGTAACCTATCACGACTCTATTGAATCCCCAATCCATGCTAATTAGGTGACCACCTTTCGAATATCAAAGAAATGGATGGCATTAAGTGTTAAATAGGAATATAAAGACCATTCCTGATCAAATGTCTCATCGAATAACTCTAAAGACGGCTGGCTGGTCTGAATAATGTAGTCAATGACCTCTTGATCCATTCCATACTTACTGTTTAAATCCCACCACTTTTTGTACAATGCACCATGATCCTGATCAAAAATACGTTTGCGAATCTGGTATTGCCCGGGTTCAAGATTGGATATGGTGACATGAAGCTCCTTGTTTAACTGCTTCAGTATATTTTCTTCCGTTGAATAATAAGGATTGACATGGTTACAATTCATGAGGACAAGCTGATAGCCCCATTCATTTTTCGTCATAACATAGTCTTCTCCGACTGCAATGATATTCCCCTTCAGATGCTTTAAAAATTGCAGTGCAAAATAGGCTGGTCTTTTTCCGCTGAAATAATGATAGAGCTCCATCCCCTCCAACCGGATTCCCCTGTTCTTCCCCATTTTTTCATGCTGCTCCGTATTAATCCAAAAACCGAGCGTTTCCACCTTATTCCCGATATCCAATGCGTTCTTAAACACCAGTGCTCCCCTAAAGAAGGTACCATTTGTGAACCTGGTGTTGCCAGAAAGGGTGTTCCAGCTGACAAGATGAAGCGGTTTCTCCTTACGATACTTCCTCAAGTATGCTTTAACCCTTTCTGTTTTTTCTTTAATAAAATCTTCCGCTAAAGCAAATTGTTCATCACTGAGTTCCTCAAAATCAACGACCTCATTCTGGTTGGCTTCATATCCAAAGAAATCAACAGGTACATCACATTCCAGAACCCAGCTGTGATGGTTACTTGTCCACTCCTTTTTAAACGAAAAAGGTAAAAATATTCCCACATGAACAGACGGAATACGATTCTTTAACGTATCGTACAGTCTTTGATATATCCGTTTCATCTCATGATGACTAACAGCCGTCACATACGATTCGTAAAACATAAAATACCAGGATTCCATAAATGTTCTGCCATATACATTAAGACAGTGCTTCAGAAACAGATCCAATTCCTTAAAATAATTCTCTTCATCCTCCGTAATTTCCTGATAATCCACTCGTACAAACAGAGAAAGTCCATGCGTCTGTAAAAAGTTAAGTGCAAAATCAGCATTGTAGTAAGGGGAGGTTGTTGCAATGATTTCGTCCGTTTCTACTGGTGGTATAATGGTAGATCCATGGATTAACCGGCGCACCCCGACATAATGGAGACCTAAGTCTTCTTTTACCATTAACAACTGTGACCTTACGCCTTCCTTCAGTACCTCGCGCAATTCTCCTACAGAAAGATTATGCTTTGGGCGGACAACTTTCTTTGCAGGACTCACCTGGGAAGCATTAATGGTTAATTCCTCGGAGCGCCACTGTGTACTGTTTAACGATTCTGAGGATTCATCACTAAGAAAAGTCTGCAACTTTCTTATAATATCCCGTGAGTGTAACGTTTTTGGTTCATCTGCTGGATGATATACTTTTACGGAATCCACTTGATCTTTTTGATATTTTTCCCGATAGGCTTTCGGTGTTTCCTTATATTCCTCTTTAAATTCTTTTGTGAAAGATTTTGCATTCGGAAAGCCATTATTCATAGCAATTTTACCAATTGGTTTGGATGTATAAAGCAAATCCTTGACTGCATGCTCCAATCGAATCTCCATCAGAAACCGCTGAAATCCGGTATTCATCATTTGTTTGAAATAACGGGATAAATAACCTGGAGATAAATAAAATTTTTCTGCCGTACTTCTAAGGGTTATCGGCTGATGATAATTTTCCTCCATAAAGTGAATAATTTGCTGCAGCCGCTGATCATTCATACTGACTTTTTCCAAACTGCCGGCTTTTTGCTTAAACCGTCTGATTAAAATAAGCAAAATATTACTGATATAAGACTGAATCGCGATTTGGTAGCCTTCATCTTTTCGATAATAGGCAATCAAGGTCTCAGCGAGTAATTTTCGAATTTTGTTTACCAGCTTTTCACGCCCCATATCCAATTCCTTTGAAAAGCATTCAAATCGGCTGTTCAAATAGGCAGAATAATACTGATTCATATATTGATCTGTTATGCTGACAATCAGTACTCTATTATCGTTGTTCCCCATAACTTGATAAAGCTGATTACGGTTAATCACTAACAGATCTTTCTCTTGCAGGGAATAATAACGGCTATTCGTCTCAACCGTCACTTGCCCACTTATGACCATAATCAGTTGAAGCCCCTGATTCATCCTTGGGCTTAGGGAGTTAATTTCCTGAAGACGAATTGAAAAATCATTCACTTTGTAACGTCCTTTCCGTCCCTGCAATCAAATCATATTGCGTAATAAAATCCAGAAAAGCGGCAATTGTTAAGGCATTTTGATTCTCTTTTAAATACGACACATAAAATTTTCTTGAAATATCAAGGTCTTTAATTGAAATGGCCCTTACTCTACCGTATTTTTGTGCTCGATTGGCCGCCAGTGAAGAGACGACTGATATCCCAAGTCCTGCTTCCACAGCCGCAATCACCGCTTCGGTACTTCCCATCTCCCCAACAACATGGAGTTCCTCAATGGTATGGTTTTGCTTCAACAGTGCTTTTTCAAAAGCCTGTCTTGTATTCGAATGGGCTTCACGAAGAATCCAGTCAAAACGAAATAAATCATTTATTTCCAGTTTACTTACTTCTTCACCTGGCTGCGTAATGACTTTTAATTCATCATCAAAAACAGGTATAGAATCAATATCTTCCTCATGTTCAGGTTGTCCTGTCACAATAAGATCCACACTTCGGTTCTTAAGCAGTTTCTCAATCTCAGCAGACCCGGACACTTGCATACGAAAACGAACAGCAGGGAATTTGATCCGAAACTGCTTTAATAGTGACGGGAGCAGGTATTCAGAGGGGATTGTGCTTGCACCAATCACTAAATTCCCTGTCGGCTCATTGCCCAGATAGTAGTACTCAAGCCGACTCCACTTCTCAAGAATTTCCTGACTTATCTGATAGAACGTCTCTCCTTGTGGCGTCAGTGAAAAGCCTTCATGACTCCTTGTTAACAACTTTGTTTGAAAATAATCCTCCAACACCTTGATTCTCTGGGTAATGGCCGGCTGAGATACTCCCAGGGTCTCTGCTGCTTCCTGATAACTTTTAACCTGAACCACTTTCACAAACGCTTTAAGTTGATTAAGATTCACCTGACTCTTCCCCATTTCTCAAAAATTCTCTTCCCCTATTATACACTTCTATGGCTGCTATGGTATGACTCGAATGTTAACAAATAACTTCACGAATTTAAAATTTAACTTTATAATGTTAACAGTACATAAGAAATTATTTTATAACATATAAGTTTTTCTTATAGGAGGTTTTTCCATGCGTAAAGTTTATTCATTATTATTGATCGCCCTGTTCGCTGTCACATTATCAGCATGCGGGAATACACAGCAAAATGAAACTGGTCCATCAGACGAAGCGAAAAATGATACACAAACATTTAAAATAGGCGCCATACCAGATCAGGATGTTTCGAATTTAAATCGACGCTTTAATGATTTTGCTACCTATTTAAGTGAACAGACGGGACTAAATGTGGAATATGTTCCTTCTCAGGACTATGCGGCACTTGTTACGGCCTTTAACCGTGGAGAAATTCAGCTCGGATGGTTTGGTGGTTTAACAGGGGTGCAGGCCAGAAGTCAGGTGGAAGGTGCTGAGGCCATTGCCCAGAGACCGAGTGATCAAGAGTTTCATTCTGTTTTTATAAAACAAGCAGGGCTGGATGTTGAAAGCCTGAAGGACCTGGAAGGAAAAAGCTTTACATTCGGAAGCGAAAGCTCTACATCCGGTCACTTAATGCCCCGGCACTTTTTAACAGAGGCAGGAATTAACCCTGAAGAAGATTTTGCGGGCGAGCCGAATTATTCCGGTTCACACGATGCCACCTACCAGCTCGTGGAAGCAGGTTCATTTGAAACCGGTGCGTTAAATGAACTCGTTTGGAAGAGTGCGGTTGAGGAAGGAAAAGTTGATACAGATAAAGTCGACGTATTTTATACCACACCCGCTTATTATGACTATAACTGGACGATTAACAACGTCAATGACACCTTTGGAGAGGGTACAAAGCAGAAAGTACAAGACGCTCTGCTGAATATGGGGGAGAAACAAAAGGATATTCTGGAGCTTTTCCATACTGATCAATTTATTAAAACAAAAAACGAAAACTATAAAGCCATTGAAGACGTTGCTAAAAGTCTCGGGATTATTAAATAGTAGGTGACAGAAATGGAATCGACTGATGCTTTTACATTGGAAAACGTAGAAAAGATTTACGGGGAGATGAAAGCCATATCTCCTCTTTCTTTAGATATTAAACAAGGAGAAGTAACTGCGATTATTGGCCCAAGCGGTGCTGGAAAAACGACACTGCTCAATATGCTGTCCACCATCGAAACACCTGACCATGGAACGATCAGAATCGCTGAAAAACGAACGAGTGAATACCGGAATCCCAAAGTGCTGGCCAAAAAGGTGGGAATCATCCGTCAGCAGTTCGATTTAGTAGGTTCCCTTCCTGTCATACACAATGTTCTTGTGGGTCGATTCACGGACTGGGGATTTTGGAAGTCATTTTGGTCATTTTTCTTTCCACAGGAGAAAGATATCGCCTTACAAGCACTGCAACGAGTAGGATTAGCTGCTAAAATGTATGATCGAACCTCGAAATTATCCGGGGGTGAACAGCAGAGGGTTGCCTTAGCCCGTCTGCTCGTTCAACATCCTGAAATCATTCTGGCTGATGAACCTGTTTCATCCTTGGACCCTGCGCGAGCAGAAGATATTATCAGGATTTTAGCCCAATTTGTAAAAGAAAAAAATCAGACCCTTGTAGCAAGCCTTCACTCTGTTGAATTGGCGAGAAACTATTTTGACCGGATTATCGCACTTAGAGAAGGGAAAGTCTATTTTGATCAGCGGGCAGCGGATGTGTCAGATGCAGACCTTACGAATCTTTACCAATTAACGGAGCTGAACGAACATGCAGACCAAACTCCTCCACTTTCATAGAAAAAATATATTAACCTTCTTGATGCTCATGGTTTTTATCGGGAGCCTGTTTTCCGTTGACTGGGGCAAAAACATTTTTCATTCCGGAGGGCTTTCAACATTCGCACAAATGCTTCAGGGACTTTTACAGCCTGATTTATCTCCGGAAATTTTGCAGCTCGCTCTCATTTCAACCTGGCGCACACTGGCATATGCAGTGGCGGGGATGACATTAGCCCTTATTCTAGGCGTTATTTTGGGAGTTCTGGCATCTGGTATTCTGACCTCGAAAAAAGGAATCGGCCGCTTTTTATCCAAAAGTATTTTTCGTGGTTTACTTGGCTTTATGCGCGCCATTCATGAACTCGTCTGGGCCTGGCTTTTTGTTGCAGCATCAGGGTTAACTCCTTTTGCAGCCATTTTTGCCATCGCCATTCCCTATGGAGGAATATTAGGGCGAATTTTTGCGGATATGTTAAATGAAGTTTCCAGCCAGCCATTGAATGCGTTACGGTCAAGTGGTGCGACGAGAATGCAGCAACTCATCTATGGATATATTCCTTTTGCAGCCCCTGATTTGATGAGCTATGTTTTTTACAGATTTGAATGTGCTATCCGCTCCTCTGCCATCATGAGCTTTGTGGGTCTTGGCGGACTTGGATTTCAAATTCAGCTGTCTTTGCAGGATTTAAAATATGATGAAGTCTGGACGTTTCTGTTCTTTCTAATTGGAATTGTGGTCATTGTTGACGTTTGGAGCCAGATGATACGAAAGAGGCTGGTCGCATGAAACATAGAAAATTTAAAATTGGATTTGTCCGTGGCTCCTTTTTTGTCGCTTTATTGCTTTTGATTGCTTCCTGGTCATTTATTTTCACAATTGAAGATGCGGATTTCTTTGGACTGTTCTCAGAAAAAAACCGACAATACACACTTGAGTTTTTTCAAAATATGCTTGGGGTAAATGCCGAAAACCCTGCTTTCACAAGCTTGGAAAGTTGGGAAATGGCCGCTAAGCTATCCTGGGACACTTTAGTAATGAGTGTTATGGCCGTTGGTTTTGCCACCACTGGAATGATTCTCACTGTGATTCCTGCCGCCAGGACTGCTGCAAATGGTAGGTTGACTCTTAAGAAGACCTGGTATGGCTGGATTGTTTATGGAATCATTCGGTTAGCTTATATTTTCTCAAGAGCTATCCCGGAATTGATTTGGGCAATGATGATTATCTTTATTTTTAAACCTGGGATCTTACCCGGTGCAATTGCGCTTGCCTTACACAATTTCGGTATCCTTGGCAAGCTGTGTGCGGAAACCATTGAAGATATCGATTTACGACCTGTACGAAGCTTGGCATCTTCCGGGGCGAAAAAGTCTCAAATCTTTTTATATGGGCTTTTTCCAACTGTCTTTTCCAAGTTTATCACGTATATCGTCTATCGCTGGGAGGTTATCATTCGTACTACCGTTGTCGTCGGATTCGTAGGTGCCGGTGGCCTGGGTCACCAATTTAAGCTGAGTATGAGCTGGTTCCATTATACCGAGGTCACCTTATTCCTATTCTGTTATCTTATTCTCGTCCTGATCGTTGACCTTATTTCAGAGGGCATGCGGAGAATCACGAGGTAGGTGCGCACCTTTGGAGGTGCCTGTCACCACCCGGATTTTGTCGAAAAATATGGACAAGCACCTCCTTCCAAGGTCGTAATTTTCCACTTCTGTCTCAATTAAAAACAGTATATTTGGAACACCCCATATTATTCAGCCTTCAAGATAGCTGCAGGTGACATGTCCAACTGCCTTTGCTGCTACAAGTATGGCATCTTCATCAATATCAAACTTCGGATGATGATTGAAGTATGGATCTTCTACCCCTTTTGGTGTACAGGCAATATAGAAGTAGGAACCAGGGATTTTTTCTAAATAATAGGCGAAGTCATCAGAAGGAGCCATTTTAGGGAATTCTTCTACCTTCTTTATCTCTTTATCATCAGCGTTTTCCAATGTTTCTGCCACAAAATCAGTCAATTCCGGATCATTATAAAGTGGTGGATAGTCGGGTTTATAAGTTAATTCACAGCTGACACCAAATAATTCTTCTATTCCCTTCACAATTCGATGAAATTCTTTTTCGATGACATCTTGGACTTCTTTATCGGAATAACGAATATCTCCTTCAATTTCAACACTATCCTTGATAACATTAAAGCTTCCTTTACCATCAAATGATCCAACTGTAACTACACCTGCCTTCATAGGGTTCACTCTGCGGCTGACAATGGTCTGTGCAGCTGTAACAAAATAACTGCCGGCAACAATGGAATCATTAGCCTTATCGGGGGAGGAGCCGTGCCCGCCCTTTCCTTTTATAATTAACTTAAAATACGTTCTGCCATTAAAGGAATAACCACTATGGTATCCGACTGTTCCAGCAGGCCCCAGCGGAAGAACATGGATTCCAAAAATGGCTTCTAAATCGTCGAGTTTTCCTGTTTCAACAATGCTTTTTGCACCACCAGGGGGAACTTCTTCGGCATGCTGATGAATAATCTTTATTGTGCCTTTGATGTCATCCTTTAATTGAATCAGACAATCGGCAAGAATAAGGAGATATGCCGTGTGAGCATCATGTCCACATGCATGCATAACCCCTTCATTCTTAGATTTAAACGGAACATCTGCTTCTTCGGTAATAGGCAGTGCATCAAAGTCTGCACGAAGTCCGAACGTTTTTCCTGGTTTCCCGCCATGAATGGTTACAATAATTCCATGTCCATTCCCTACATTCGTTTCGATATCGACATCTTTATCTTTATAGAAATCTGCAATATACTTAGCGGTCTTTTCCTCTTTAAAAGAAAGCTCCGGGTTTTCATGCAAATAACGGCGGATTTCTATCATTTCATCTTTACGTGAATGAAGCTTTTCCATTAGCTTCTCTCTCATTTAATGGGACTCCTTTCGTTTTAATTTTTAGCTTTCGGATTCTCCTACATCTTTGGGAACCAGTGCCATAATTGAAATCAAGGATAGAACAGCAAAGACAACATTGGTTATGATTCCTGCGGTGGCCGCAACATCGACGCTGCTGAATGCTACTACGGCACTATAAACTGTTGCCGATATAGCAATACCAAATGCATTGCCTAATGAACTCGCCATTTTATAAATTCCAGAAGCTTCTCCAACTTTACTATCCGGTGCTCCGGCTACAGCTGTATCTGTAGATGGTGTGGCATACATACCAAGGCCTAAACCAAATAAAATAAAGCCAATAAAAACCACAATGGTGTATATCAGACCTGGCAAGAAGGTTAAGCCCATAATGGCAACTCCTATCAATGTTGCGATTGTACCCCAAATCATTGGGTTCCTCGCACCTACTCGCTGCATAATCTTTTCGCCCACACGAATTAGGGATAGAACGGCTACCAAATAACCAATCGACAGCATACCTGACTGGAAAGCAGTGAAGCCACGCCCCACTTGAACATACGTATTAGCAACGATAAGGGTACCTGCCACAGCATTTAGAAGGAAATTTGAAATCGTTGCCCCTGTATAGGGTTTATTTTTAAATAACTTAAAGTCAATAAGTGGAGTTGTTTCTACTCCTCGTTCATAACGAACGAAAACGATAACCCCAATAATTGCAATAACAGCTAAGACGATGGTTAACAAACTTGTCCAGCCAAATGCAGCCCCTTGTGTTATCACAATGTTTATAGCAACCATTGTGATAATAAAAATGATTAATCCGCCATAGTCAAATTTAAATTCTCCAGATGTCTCGGCTTTACTTTCGGGTACTTCTCTTAGCAAAAGCATGGAAAGTAAAGCAAATATAATGGAAAAGATGAAAATCCATTTCCATCCCAGGTAAGTGGCAATTGCACCACCAGCAAATGACGTCACACCAGATCCACCCCAGGAACCTATGGACCAATAACTTAAAGCACGCTGACGTTCTTCACCCTCAAAATAGGCTTTCATCAAAGCAATGGTTGCAGGCATGATACATGCTGCTGATATCCCCTGCAATACACGTCCGACAATTAACAGGATCGCTCCCTGTGCAAGTACAAGCAATAAGGAACCAATAACACTAAGAATCAGACCAAGATAAGTGATTTTTTTCCTGCCTATTCGATCTGCTAAACCTCCAGCTACCACAATAAACAATCCAGAGAATAGAGAGGTAAGGCTGATTGCGATGTTTAGCGTTCCCAGGTTCACCCCTAATCCTTCTCGTACAGCAGGAACAATGTTTACCATTGCTTGGGCGAATAGCCAGAAAGTGATAACCCCAAATACTATACCGATGATCATTTTGTTTGTACCTTTATAGGTCGTCTCTTTTGTACTCATGATGCCTCCTCCAATGATGATTTAATTGTATTTTCTTTACTTTTACTGTTTACCATACATGAAGGAATATACTTGAGGTGGCACCCGTACCCGTTATTACCCAAGTTATGTCAAAAATCTTTGGTTTGATATCTCCATCTCAGTTTAAGTGACTCGCTGTGGGGAATGAAGGACAGTTTTTACATGTTTTTTGGGGTTATTGGCCTTCATTACCTATATGAAGGCCAGTTTAACTTTGAATCGTCATTGTATCGTCCTTCATCAACTTTATGACGGACATTTTCTCCATCTTCCATAAACCTTTTGGTCTTCATTAGCTTTTTAAAATAAATCACCATTGCTTCCTCCAAAACAACCTAATAATACGATTAAAAAAGCTCCCTTCGAATGCAGAACTAATCTGTCCATACACTCGGAAAGGAGCCTGTCGTCAAGCATACAATATTTATCCTAATCTTACCCCTGTTTCTGTTCCTTGCTTGATTTCATCGCAATGAAAGCCGAAATTATTCCAATTACAGAGAATATCCTCCTCCAAGAATCAAGGGCGTATAACTTGGAATCAGTCATATCCTGTGCCAAATTGAAGTATTCCGAGTGAAAATCCAATCATAGAAAAACGGTTAATCCTCTCCATCTTTTAAGTGTAACAGCTTCTGCTTCAGCTCTTGTTCCATCGTGCCAATTTCCTGCTCTGCTTCCAGACGTTTACGGCGCCCATCATCCTGAATTTCTAATACTTCTTCAAGTGTTGAAACTAAATTGTCCTGTGTCTGCTTTAACGTATCAATGTCGACAAGCCCCTGCTCATTCAGTTTGGCTGTCTCAACCGTGTTGGTCTTCAGCATCTCAGAATTTTTCAATAATAGATCATTCGTTGTTTTGGACACCTGCTTCTGAGCTTCAACGGCATTTTTCTGTCGGAACATCGTAAGTGCGATTGCGATTTGGTTTTTCCATAATGGAATGGCCGTTAAAATGGAGGATTGAATTTTTTCCACTAGCACTTGGTTTGTATTTTGGATCAGTCTTATTTGCGGCGCGCTCTGAATCGTGATTTGCCGACTTAACTTCAAGTCATGAATACGCTTCTCCAGGCGCTCTGCAAATTGAATAAGATCATTTACTTCCTGGTACTTCATTTGATCATCAGTAGATTCTGCCGCTTTTCTGAGAGCGGGAATTTCCTTTTCCCGAACTTCCTCAAGCTTGAGTTCGCCTGCTGCAATATAAACATTCAGCCCTTTAAAATACTCCTTGTTATGTTCATACAATTTTTCCAGCATAGCGATATCCGATAAAAGTCCATCTTTATTATTTTCCAGTTTCACACTAATCCGGTCAATCTGTGCGCCGGTTTTCTGATATTTCGATACAATCTCCTGCACGGAGCTGCGCAGCTTTCCAAAAATCCGTTTAATTACGTTCTGCTTTTCCGGTCTCAAATCATCGGGATCCATCTCATTAAATTTTTTCATTAAATCACTAATGACCTGACCAACCTCACCTGTATCCTTCTTCTGAACATGCTCAAGCATCGAATGGGAAAAATCCAGCAATTTCGACTGGGCCTGGGTACCGTAGGAAATAATAGCTTCGTGGTCCCTGACATCAATTTGCGTCGCTAAGGTTTGCGCCTTCTCTTTATCCTCTTCCGGCAGCACATCAACAAGCTTCCTGGAGCCTTCTTCCGCTTCTTTCATTTCATTGTCCGTGGATTCTTCATTCCCAAACGGATTGGCCAACAGCTCGTCCATTAAATTTCCATCATCTTTATGAATGGTTTCATTTTTGTTGTCCATCAAAATCCAGCCTTTCTTGTTTTGGATTTGTCGTGTACTTCGTGTAGTCTACTTCAAAGTTAAGCTCCTCTATATCATCTGAGAGAATATGATACAGGTCCTTTTCGATGGCGGTTTTCATATCTTTTATGGCCGAACGGGTTTCATCCAGCACCTGCTCCATCTCCCTGCTCTTCTTAGGCTGTGAATAGAGGAATGCATATTTTTCTGTTAGTTCAACCGCCGAATCCAAATGGGAAAAATAAAATTGATTTCCCTGGTAGAACCGCTTCGGCTCTTTTTTCGTCACCTGATAGATTTTTCTAATGGTTCGTAATAAATCAAACATCTCTTTAAAAAAGGTCACCTGTCGAATGGATAACAGCGTTTTATGCATACGGCGGATTTTATGTTTGGCTTCGATTAACTGCTTCCGAATATATCGATAATCTTTCATCGTTAACTCATTCTTTTTAAGCGAACGGAAATAAAGTACGCCGGTTATAATCCCATATGTCATAGCTGCTCCGATCAATGATACTCCTGATGAGCTCAGGAAGGAAAGATCGAGCAGGAAAAAGCTAACCAGCCATACGGTAATCATTGCCGGAATTGCAACGGCTATTCGAATGATGATTGTTAGAAATTTATACATCTATCATCAACTCCTATCTATTTTTTTAGGTGCCTGTCACCACCCGAATTTTGTCGAATTTTCTCAGAAGGAATCTCTTATATGTTACCTCTATTATAAACAGAAAAATGATCAATTAAAATTATACTAATTTGTTGCAAAAACTCTCCTTAGGAAAACAGACCATCATGGAATCTGTCTTACAAAGGAGAGTATGTCAATGGGCGATATGTTTTAACTGTATTCCTTCTTCTTATACGACGTAACATAGAGCATACCAGGAACGAGCACAATCGCAACAACCATTAAGATCATCGCCATGGTATTCATATTTCCTACGTTCATTCCTGTAGCAAACGCCACACCATAGATACTCGAAGCCAGAATATTTCCAATGAACCTTGATGTCATAATCAATCCAGCTGCAATACCACTTTCTTCCACACTAATAAAGCTATATAAAAAGTTTTGTAGACCAATATTCTGAATTCCATTACTAATTCCGGTAACTGCAAGTACGAATCCAATCCACCATAAAGGAGATTGATCCTCAATGGTAAATAATAAAATCACACCTGCTAATCCTATAAAAACACCGCTCAATAACGGAATTCGAAATCCTGCCTTTTCCATCCATCTAGTGGAGATTGGTGTCATGATCATTGCAAAAATGGAAAGTGACAGCATCACCATTCCCGCCGTATAAGAACTGGTATCTAACACACTTTGAATAAATGTTGGGGAGCTTAACAACACTGTAAAAAATATGACAGTTGTCAAAATGTACTGACCAAAGATAAGTGCTACATTCAAGTTTTTCCGAAAGAAATTCACATTAATAAAGGGATCATCTTTTCTTTTTTCATACATGTAGAAAAGAATGGATAGTACAATGGCAAAAATCAAAGTTCCGATTTGAATCCCTTGTTCGAGTCCGAGTAAAAAAACCATCCAGCAGGTTATGAATGAACTAAATAAAAGGACTCCAATTCCATCTAACTTATATGCTTTTTCCATGTTATTCTTATCTTTCGGAATAAACATCACCGTTAATGCAATACCAATGACAAGGATCGGCAGGTTCACATAAAAAATAACAGGCCATCCACCGAATTGTATGAGCCATCCACCAATCGTTGGTCCAAATGCTGCAGAGGTTGTAGCAAAAACAGCCAATGTCCCAATTACGCGGTTTTGATTGTGCCGGATGTTATGACGTATAATTCCAATTCCAGCTGGAAAGAGTGCCGATGTACCAACTGCCTGAATCCCGCGCATTGCAAGTAACACAGGCAAATTGGGTGATAAGGGTGCCAAAATGGAGGACACTACCACGAGCCCCAAACCAACCAGAAAGATTCGTTTTCTTCCATAAATATCACTCAATTTTCCAATTAATGGCGTGAAAATTGCGCTAATAATAAAGTAAGATGCAATTAACCATGAAATATCGGTCGCACTCAGTTGGAAATCACTTTGAATGGCAGGTAATGCTACTGTAATCATCGTTGTATTTAATGGATTAAGAATAACGCCTAATGCCACGGCTAGTATGATAAATTTTTCAGATTTCTCCAAAGTCATTCCGATGTCTCCTCTATGAAAGTACTATTCCTCATTTTAGCACAACCCAATTCTGATCAGTTCAAATTAACCTCACACCACAAATATCAAAATCAAAAACGCTAATAACATCCTAAAGGACATCATTAGCGTGATCATTGTTTCTTCCTAATCTGTTAGCATCCACATCTCGTTTTGTTTCTCTCCTATTCAAGCATATCCCGTCTATGATAACCAAAATAACCAACAATCATGAAAACGACGCTCAGCACCGTTATAGTTATGAAAACTGTTCCATCAAAATCTTCAATCGGCATTCGGGGGAACCAGCTTTGAATTGCCGTTTTAGAAAACCATTCAGGTAAATCTAATATATGACCAAAGTAGTTTAAGAGAAAGGAATAGGCCAAATATACATACACCACTTTCCCAAGTTTCGGTGCCCAACCAAGTGCCAAAGCTGCCAGACCGGTAAAGAATAATACGGATGGGAACAAGTTAAAACCAGCAGCAAGAAAATCAAAGATATCCATCGTTAATGTGTTACCCATAGAAGCGATAGCCGTACCTCCAAGGCCAACTACGGCTAATAAAGTTCCTGCTACACCCGAAGAAATAGCCAAACCTATATTATTCCAATAAAGTTGACGGCGGGTAACTTTTGTAGCATAAATCTGACTTAAGCGCTGTTGGCTTTCTTCAGAGAAAAGTTTATTTACAATGACAATCGGTAAAATCGAGACCAAGCCTATCATCACCATCATAATGGTTCCTGTGAACGATTCTTCTATGGTAACACCTGAATGAGTAAACATTTCCTTCATAATGTCATTACTTTCAAGGAAGGTCTGCATATCTCCAAAAATAGACCCATAGGCAGCCCCCATGAGAACAAAAGCAATAAACCAGCTAATCATCACGCCTTTGTTAATCTTGATAAATAATCCATGGACAGACAGCAGGGATTTCTTTGCACGACTTCTACCTTCTCTTTCAGGAAGATAACCAGCCCCCATATCACGAGTTCCTTCAAGGTTAAAAGCAATGACCATCATAATAAAACTAAAAATGAAGGCAAATAGCAGTGGAATCCAATTATTTTCTGTAAAAGGATAGGTTAAATAGGTCCAGCCTAAAGGATTAAACATGGATAAATCTACATTAGAGACATCTGTCCCCGCACGAATAATATAAAGCAGTCCTATCATTCCAAGGGCAGATCCTGTCGCCCCGGATGAAGCAGACATGATTTGGGCCATAACCAGAGCAATCACAGCACCGAGAATACCGGCCATTCCGATTGAAGCTCCGAATAAAAGAGAACCTTCAACAGTAATCGTATCAGCACCAAAGCTAATCATAACCCCACTTATAACAAGTGCTAATAAAATGTTAATAAAAACACTCTCCATCATTGCAGCCAGAGAATTTGCCTGGCGCCCCACCTGAAATGAGCGAACAAGTTCAGTCAATCCCAAGTCCTCTTCTTTACGAGTATGACTAACCACATGTAAAACAGCAATTATCATCGCAAATAAGCTACAGAAGAGTAACATCTCATGTGCATACATGGCTCCCAAAGTAAAATCACCTGCTGCTTCAACGGGTGTAGGGCCTAGCATAGCTATCATAGCAGGATTTTGCAGGGTTTCGTACATGCCCAGTAACCCTTGGCCTTTTGCTATTTCTTCAAAGGCCGGAACATAAGAAGCTGAAAACAAGCCAAGTCCTAATACCCAAACGATCATTTTTTTCCAGTCTCGTTTCAAATAGATCAGGAACAATGTATTCCAGCGTGCAAACTTTTCCTTCATTTTTCACCCTCCCTTCAAACCGTTTATCCTTCATAATGCCGCATGAATAAATCCTCAAGAGTCGGCGGTACGGATTCAAATTTCCTGACCCCTAATTCACTTGCTTTGACTAAAACATCATCAAGGTGTTGAGAATCCACGGAGAATGTTGCTTGATTATCTTTTTGTTTAAAATCAAATACACCATTGATACTAGCCATTTCAGCCACATCACCTTCTGTCGTTAAAGTTACAGTAGAGCGTGTCAAGTGCCGCAGTTCTTCAAGGGTCCCTGTTTCCACAATCTCACCTTGTCGGATAATGACTACCTTATCTGCCAATCGTTCAACTTCACTCAGAATATGGGAGGATAACAAAATGGATTTGCCTTTTTCCTTGAGTTTTTCTACTTCTTCTTGAAAGATTGCCTCCATTAGAGGATCAAGACCGGAAGTTGGTTCATCCAGGATATATAAATCAGAATCAGCTGCTAATGCGGCGATTAAACCGACCTTTTGGCGATTTCCTTTTGAATACCCCTTTGCTTTTTTCTTTGGGTCCAATTCAAAACGCTTGATTAAGTAATCTCGTTTTTGCTTATCTCCCCCGCCATGCAACTTCAAGAACAAATCAATCATTTCCCCGCCTGTAAGATTTCCCCACAAAGAGACATCACCCGGGACATAAGATATCCGCTTATGAATTTCAAGGCTGTCCTTCCAAACATCCTTGCCAAATATTTCCGCGTGACCGGCATCCCGCTGGATAATCCCTAATAGAATTCGAAGCGTTGTAGATTTACCGGCCCCATTTGGTCCAATAAAACCAACAACTTCACCAGCATTTACCGTGAAGTTCACATCACTAAGTGCCTGAAACTTACCGAACTTTTTTTGTAAACCTTGAATATTTACAATTTCAGTCATGATACGGACACTCCCCTTTTTGAAATTATGTATCTCAATTAATGGAATTTTCCATTTAAAAGATATGCTTTAAATTCCTGACCCTTTTCTAAATTTGACGGGACCTACTGTTCATTCCCACGATGCACCTGTTTTACTTCATTTGTAAAAACTAGCCTTCAGTATTTCAGAATATCTCTCCCATTCTTTAAAATACAGACTTCCAAATTCATCAATATCTTCAAAGCTGTTGATTTGCTGAAGAGCTTTCTCCCCAAATCCAGACATGGTCCAATTCAGAATTTCAATGGCCTTTTCGACATCAATATCTTCGCGGAACTTGGAATAATCAATATTTTTATAGATGATCTCTGTTCCCTGTTTATAGATTGGATCTACTTTTTTCCTGATGATATCTTTTACATCAGCGGACTCCTCTTTAACAGAAGAAGCGAGGAAGTCAAATACGTGAGGAAATTTTCTGTGGATATGGAACTTCTGCAGTCCAATATTTTCGATTCTTTTAAATAAATCCGTTTCATTAAGATCAATTTGTTCATATAGATATTCGATAACTTGAATTCCGTATTCTATTAAATATACATATAGATCTTTCTTGCTATGAAAATAATTAAATAATGAGCCTTTAGATATGTTTGCTTCTTTTACCATTTCATTTGTTGATGCTTTATCAAAACCATTTCGGACAAATTCCTTTATAGCAGCATTTATAATAAGATTTTTCTTCTCCGTCTTTAATTTATTAAAACTAGCGTTAATGGTTATAAACTCCTTCCATCAATAATATGACCGCTGTGGTCAACTCAACTGTAGCATATATGACCATACCGGTCAACAAGGTGCCTGTCACTAATGGGAAGGAACAAATTCAGTTCTTTTTATTAACGTTTAAAAAACACACCAGATGCTTGATGTGTTTTTTGGTGAAGTATATTTACAATGTGAATTTGGGCTAATCTTTGCCTTACCGTTGCTTCTCCTTTACCTGCTCAAACAATTTCTCCACAGTCCCGACACCCACATGCTCATACTTAGCCAGAATGACAATCTCTTTCGGCAGCTGGCCAACGGTTTCAATCTGGTCATCTTTTAACTGTCTTAATAGGTTCGGAATTCCCGTAAAGTTTTCCGCTTTCAGTGGTACTTGGGACAGCTCGTCCGTGATTACTATATAATCCGTTTTGTAGAAAATAAACAGCTCACCTGGCCGTTCCAGCAGCAGTTGCCTTCGTACCTTTTCTTCTTCAATAAATCCTTTAAGTTCATTGAAAAATTGTTCTTCGTTTTTCTCATTATACCGTTTGACGTGGGAGGACAGGCCTTCAATATTATTCGGAAGTTCACTCATAATTCTTGCCTGCTGTTCGGCACCAAGACGGATCAGAAACCGTTCAGACTTATCAAATCGTTGCGGTAAGAGGAATACATCCCGTAGAAAATAGGGCACATCCACTTGATCATCACTAAAGGTAAGGGTGCGAATGGTTGTATATCCTGGTGGCTCTACCTGATCATAAATGACCTCTGTGGCAGCGGCTGTTTCCTCGTCTGCTTCCCTGCTATCGTCCTTCTCCTCAGACGAAACGAGTACATTTTCAAGCATTTTCAGCCGCGATTCGATTTCACTAATTTCATAGGATTGTGTGGATTTTGGTGATGGATCCTGATACTCCGGAACCTCAAAATCCACCGGCCCATATACCTCAACATACCATTTCACAATTTTATATACCGCTTCCCATGACAGCAGGGCTTCAGAATAGCGGAATACCCTTGTATCGTGAGCCGCCTGATTTCCAATTTTACGAATATGGTGCAGGGCATCCCGAATTTCTGGTGTTAAATAGCCACTGTCATCTAAAATATCGATTCGTTCGATTAAAGTGATTCTTTTATCTTCCTGCAGACCTTCCACACGCATCACCTGCTGCAAAATATTTTCCACGAACACCCTGGCATGAGTCAGCATCATTCGGGGGCTTGTGAAAATGCTATTTTCCAGCTCTCGGGCCACGTAGGCTAGTTCTTTTGATATTGGCTTTAAAAATTTATAAAAGTAAGATTGGTTGTTCATTTTAAAAGCTCCCAAGTGAAAAATATGATAGGTTTATTTTAACATATGTAGTAGATTTCCATGATATAAGGGCATGATCCAGAACAAAGATATTATAATATCACTAATATTAGACTAAACCTTTACTAACACCAACCGTATTTTAAATTTTAGTGAACGTAGTTATATAAGTTTTAAACGATAGTAATAAAAGTGAGGTATATAATTATGTCTGTCCAACAACATATTAGCGGGGGGAGCTGCCTAATCTCCAGGGGGATAACGGGGATGAGTCGTATGGAAAGAAAATATGACCACCGAAAAGAAGTGAAACACATAAAGTTGAGTTTCACTTCTATTACACCATGCCTGATTTTATACAATTATATACCCAGTAACTGCTTCTTTTTAGCCGTAAATTCCTCTTCTGTTAAGATACCATCATCTTTTAATTTAGCAAGCTTCTCAATTTGGCTTACCGTGTCATCCTGCTGTACTGCCTGTGTCTGATTATTTGTATTATTGGCATCTTCCTGCGCTTCATTAATCGCTTTTACGAACAGTTCAACCTGATCTTTAAAAATATTTTCTATTTTAATTTCAGAAGAACTAGTCACGATTTGAATTTCACCATACATAATCTTTTTCTTAAAGCTGACTGAACTAATTTTATCTAACGGAATCTCCTGCTGTTTTAGTCCAAAAACCATTCCTTTATCAAGGGCTAAAATTCGCTTATTAGTGCAAACAATCATCCAAGTATTATTTTCTAAAAAGCCTGATGTTAAAAACTTAATCGTTTCATCATCATATAACGATTCAGGTAAATATTTAAACTCCTTCTTGGTTCCAAAGGTATCTAATTCTTTTCCGTATCTTTCTTCAATCTGTTTAACCTGATGTTGCAATTCTTCCAATGTCGGCATATCCATTCCCCCTGTGATTGTGTATCTACACCTTTATCTTACATAATTCAGCAGGGATTGTACAGATTATACAAGATCAGACACATGTATATATTTTTCACATTTGTTTGGTTCATTTCCAGATTTATCGACACCCACAAGGATATAATGTTTGCCCCTTTTCACCCTCCAACAACAATATATTGCTTGGCTTTAGGCGGATAGACTGTCTGTGTAAAAAACAGAATCCAGTAAAGTTCCCTCCCCTTCCTGCCAATTTCACCAAATATAAGTGTTCCCGGGGATATATGTTTTGAGATATTGTTTATCTGATAGGACCGATCACCAGCGATGTCGTAGAGGACAATCATCGTATCCGTAACTTGACGGACCTCAAATAAACTCTCTACCGTAGAACTGCACATTTTTAATTGTTCCGTTATTTCTTCTAAGGCAGCCCTCGTATTCCAGCCCTGTTCATGCAGATTAGGAAAAGAGTATAACATAAGGTCATTTAACAGGCTTTCAACAGAAGTTAATTCAGACCGGTTTTCTTCCATACATTTCTTAACGATTTCATAACAGGACCACCCTGTACGTTTATCAAGCCAGCGAGTAAATTTTAATAGTTGTGTGAAAAAGCTTTCTGTTTGGTTCTGCTCTAAGGTGATTTTCATATAGTAGGGAAAATAGACGGTGATTAGCTCTTCCCAGAACTCCGGGCCACATTCTTCCCAGGATTCCGGACAATCATCTTCTAAGTGGGTCGTTAAATAAGCGGAAAATACACGGAGGAAATAATTAACCTGTGGATTGGAAAGATATCTTTTTTTATAAGCAATTAAATCAGGACCGTAATAGTGAAAAAGTGCTCGCGGACGCATATCAAATGCAGAACCTATTTTGAGCATTTCCAAATATTGCTTTCGTTCTTCCGGATGTGAAAACTTATGGACAAATGTGTTCACCTCCATATCTTTTCACAACCTTTGTCACAGCTTATACTTTTAATTTTGTAATCATACATTTTATCAGCTCCTAAATGATTAATCTGTCAGATGTTCAGGGATGTTGTTCATGAGTTTTGCCATTGTGAGGGAAATACATGGGAGGTTGGGGGAGGTAATTTGTTTGTCACCTTGAAATACATCGACTAATTCATACTTGTCTTCTTCTAAACTATACTCTTCTAAGACACCTGTTTCAGGTTCAACTAACCAGTACTCCAGTATCTGATACTTTGCATACGTCTTTAATTTATCGACCTTATCCCTCTTCAGGGTCGAAGGTGATATAATTTCAACAACAAGATCTGGCG
The DNA here is from genome assembly GCF_010092505.1 of Virgibacillus sp. MSP4-1. Classification (NCBI taxonomy): domain Bacteria; kingdom Bacillati; phylum Bacillota; class Bacilli; order Caryophanales; family Bacillaceae; genus Virgibacillus; species Virgibacillus sp. MSP4-1. The sequence continues at coordinate 27,101 of NZ_CP048021.1, read as the reverse complement.
GCCCTTCAATCCCGCGTTTACTTATAATGCTTAATCGGTCTCTATGTACAAGGACTAAATCAGGCTGTCTGACCTCATTTGATGATAAAATCACATCAAGGGGTGCTTGTATAATGAAATACTCTGATTCGCAGTGCCTGGAAAGCTCCTTTTGCAATTCGTAACTAAATAATTGGTGGATCACAGATGGTGCCGGACTCATTAACTGTAATTGACCATCTGCTAATTCATAGCGATTTCCATCATCAATGGAAGCATAATCATCATAAGTAAGGTTGCTTTCTTTTACTAAATCTGATTCCTTTTTACCCCTTTTTTTGTTCTCACCTTCACGCATCAGGCCCCCTCCTTACTAAAAAATCTCACCTTAATCAAATTCTCCATTGACTGTTACAAATAAGATATACGATTTCCATAAATCCGTCAACAAAGGGATCTAAAGGGATAATTCTGTTTTTGAATCTATGGTATGAACATAAATGAGTTTTATCTGTTCGGTTGAGCACAAAGTGGAAAAATAATCGTAAGTGTTATCAAAAAATCATATTTCATAACAATTTCAGGATATTTTTGAGTCACCTTCTCAAAACCAGCAGCAAATCATACAGCTGCTCCACCTTTTGATAGGCTTCCTTTACGCTGCTGTCACTTCGGCTCAAGGAACCCTTATATAAATCAAATATGATGGCCGGCTCCTTTGTGTCATTGACGACAATGTGCAGGGAAATACGTTCTACCCGATCTTCAACACGATGTTTCTTACGGCGACCGCCAATGACAGCCCCAACACCGCCGCCAATTGCTCCACCAAGAATTGCACCCGATGTACTGATACCTGTTGATGATTTAATAACCTGGTTATCATCTTCAGTTATTTGTACATCAAGAATCTCTCCGATTGGATATACACGGGAGTGGTCTGTGCCATTTAAATATGCGATTTTTTCTGCATCCTCATCAATAGCAAGCACCTGCTTTTTCTCACCGTCAAACTGGTGAGATATTTTATACAAACTAATCGTGAAAAACTGAAGACGAAAACTTGGCAGGAGCTATTCTCTTTCAAGTCAAGAAACTTTTTATTGTTCATCGCCACCACTGTGCTGATTTATGACTTCCGTATCCGTTCTTTTCCCTGTTACCAAATCAATCATTACCTGCTGCGCCTCTTCATGACTTTTAAAGTTTCCGAGAGTTTTAACAACCTTATACCCATCACCAGCTTTCTGTATGCCATATTCAAAACTTAGTGTTTTTTTACTTTCCATTACCTTCTCATCCTTCTTTCTCTCTGCATTCCTCTTGTCTTGTAGCTGCTCCTGGTTGTACTCCATGATTGGCTTAATAAATTTCCGATACCTCTCTTTCTTAAAACCTTCCAATTCTTCCTGTGTCATATTCTTTGCGATTTTGGTAACCGGTTTTCCCTGATTTCTGATTTCTTTTGCTTCTTCCTCAGATACCTCAATCACTTTTCCATTTTTAATAAAAACGTCCACGTGACTCACTCCTTTTAGGTATAAAAAAAGCTCCTTTATGCCATGAATGCATAAAGAAGCTTCTTCTCCGTATCTATCATTCAAAGCACAGGCTTTGCTGGTAGGAGCACCTTGCGTAAAGCAGGTTGCTGTGACGTCGACGAGCCAGATCTCTCAGTCACTCTGGATATCCTATTCAATTACTTTAATTCTATCATATTTTTAATCTGTTGAACAGAGATTTACGGTTATCCACTACTACGATTAAAGCGTTAAAAAATCTTCCCTGGATTCAGGCGATTGTCCGGATCAATGGCATTTTTTATTTTACGCATTAATTGGATTTCCACCGGCTGACTCATTTTCTCCAAATATCCCTTTTTAATCACACCAATGCCATGCTCCGCAGAAGGAAGACCGCCTAATTCATGAACTTTGTTGTAGAGGTCATCCAGATAGGCTTTCCGTTTTGTCTGCCAGGCAGCTTCATCCATTCCTTCTTTCATTAGGACCGTATGAATGTTTCCATCTCCGGCATGGCCGAAGTTTATTACGTTTATCCCATGCTTTTCCTGCAATTCTTTCGTATAACTAATCATCTCAGCAAATCGATTAATGGGTACGACTTCATCCAGCATCTCAAACTCTGTAAATTGCATTAAGGCTACTAAAATATGATCTCGCAGGAACCAGGCTTTTTCCTCCTCTTCCGGTGTGGTCAACGGAAGAATTTCCACCGCCTGCTCTTTTAATAGATTTTCTGTAAAGCTGATTCTGCGTGAAAGGTCCTCCTGCTCATTACTATCCAACGTCATTAAAATGTAGGCGTCTCCCTTTTGGCTTTGCAGCTTCTTTTCCGTAAATTTCTCACTATATTCAATGGTTCCCCGTTCAAATAGTTCTAATGCCGCGGGTTCCACTCCATTTTTCAAAATCGATAATACCCCATCAGTAGCTGCTTTTAACGAATCAAAAGTCAGTATCACAGACTGCTTATATTTTGGCATAGGTAACACTTTCAGCTTTATCCTGGTTGTAATTCCTAAGGTTCCCTCTGATCCGATAAAGAGATCCTTTAAGTCATATCCGGAGCTGTCCTTGATATTCAGGCTTCCTAAAGTGGCTTTTTGACCATCAGGCAATACAACATCAAGCTCACGTACATAATCTCTCGTTGTACCGTATTTAACCGCACGCATCCCGCCGGCATTTGTAGCTATATTTCCACCTATCGTTGAATTTTTTGAACCGGGGTCAGGTGGGTAAAAATAACCTTTCCTTTCGACAAAATCCTGAATTTCCTGTAATTGTACACCTGGTTCCACCGTTAAGGTCATCGTCTCTTCATCCATTTCAAGAATCCGGTTCATCCGGTGAACATCAATGATTAATTCTCCACCCTTAGTTGGTACCTGGGATCCGGCTACCCCTGTTCCAGCTCCCCGTGCAATAATCGAAAGGTCCTCCTGGTTGGCATAGGTGACTAAATCTCTAATTTCCTGTTCCGATTCCGGTAATGCTACAGCTTTTACAGCAGCAACATCTTTCCAGGAATGATCGGTTTTATAAGCTTCGGGAACATCCTTATCCAGAAAAAGACGTTCATGATCAGGAATAATCGTCTGCAATTGCATGTAAAAAATCTCCTTTTGATAAATTCAAAAAATTCTAAGCTGTATTACGAACTAATCGTAAGCGTTTGCATTTATTTTTTCAAGTAGATACTTTTTCAAGTTTTTTCAAAGAGTAACAGAAAAGTCGTGCGCTCAGTCTATAACGCTCATCCTTTGCAACTATTGATTTGAACATATTGTACAACTCGGCTAAATTTTCTGTATAATATTGATTATCAAATAAAGAGAGGAACATTCACTATGGGCACATTACTGAACAGAATTAAAGGAAACCTCCCCTCCCTATCTGAAGCAGAAAAAAAGATGGGATTGTATGTATTGGAAAATCCGAGTCTTGTTCCTAATATGACTACAAAGGAGCTCGCCCAAAAGTCAGGAACGAGTGAATCCAGTGTAGTCCGTTTCTGCAAATCTATAGGGATTGGCAGCTTCAAAACGTTTAAACTGGAGTTAGTCAAAGAATTAGCCATGAGTGAAGACCATCTGACGGACTTTCATTTTTTACAGGATAAAAGTGAGCCCTATGACATTTTCCAAAAAGTAACCCACGTTAACACATCGGCCATTGAAGCCATTTCTACATCCTTGGATCGCAGGGAGTTTGAGAATGCCGTTGATACCCTTCATCATGCGAACAGACTCGTTTTCTATGGCGTTGGTGGTTCAGCAACGGCCGCTGTCGATGGGTTTTATAAATTCACAAAGTTAGGCTATCCGTGTACAGCACATCATGATTTTCACTTTTTGCTATCCTCCATTCCCTATTTAAAGAAAAACGATATCATAATAGCTATTAGTATGTCTGGGAAAACAAAAGATGTACTGGAATTATCCCGATTTGCCCAAAAAGAAGGGGCTACAGTCATCGCGATTACAAACCTGGATAAATCACCGCTTTATAAAGAAGCTGATATTCGCCTGTGCACCCCCATAGTTGAACATGATTACAGAATTGGAAGTATTCCTTCCAGAATGACCCAGCTGACAATTATTGATGCCTTATACCTCAGTGTTTTCAAGGCAATGGGCGAGGATGTCCTGCCTCAATATCATGAAGCCAGAAATGAAGTAGTTCGCCTTAGAAGATAAGGCACTGATTCTCCAAGGGATTATTTTTTGACTAATATGAAACTTAATTTCATAAAATATAATAGATTTATTGACATATAGTTTCACCACCTATAAAATATGGGTATGAAAGCGATTTCCCAGGAGGGTTAAATGATGCTCAACAAATTAACAACAGAAACCAGAAACCCTGCCAGTATGGATATTGATACAAAGTCGATCAAAGAAATACTGCAAACGATTAATCAGGAGGATCATAAGGTTCCAGCAGTTATTGCCGAAGAAATTCCTCAAATTGAAAAGGCTGTACACTTTGTCATTCAATCGTTTAATCAAGGTGGCAGATTAATCTATATCGGAGCTGGAACAAGCGGTAGATTAGGAATACTCGATGCTTCAGAATGCCCTCCCACTTTTGGTGTATCTCATGAAATGGTGCAAGGTTTAATTGCAGGTGGAATGAAAGCGATTACCGACGCCGTTGAAGGTGCTGAGGATAGTGATCATTTAGGAGGTGATGACCTTAAAGCCATTTCACTAACAGAAAAAGATACCGTTGTTGGAATAGCAGCCAGTGGCCGAACACCTTATGTGGCTGGAGGGTTGGAATATGCCAATCGTATAGGCGCAAACACTGTCAGCATCAGTAATAATAGAAATTCTAAAATTGGAACATTAGCCAAGGTAGCTATTGAAGTGGTAACAGGTCCCGAAGTAGTGACAGGCTCAACTCGGTTAAAAGCGGGTACAGCACAGAAACTTGTTTTAAACATGATTACAACGACAGCAATGATTGGGATAGGCAAGGTTTATCAAAATTTAATGGTGGATGTGCAGCCCAGCAATCAGAAGTTAATAGAACGGTCAAAGCGTATCATTATGGAAGCAACCAACGTTGATTATGACAATGCAGATGAGCATTTCGAAAAAGCCCATCACAATGTTAAAGCAGCTATCGTTATGATTCTATTAAATTGCACCTATGATCAGGCGGTTCAAAAATTAACAGAATCAAAAGGGTTTATACGTTATACAAAATAGGAAAAATTAGGGGGGGAAACCTAATGGGGAAAGAGAAAAAGGAAGAAAGATTAGCCAGGGAAATACTGGATGAAATTGGTGGAGGAGAAAATATTCAATCCTTTACCCACTGTATGACCCGTGTACGACTTAATTTAAAGGACGATGAAAAGGCAAATATTAAAGAATTAAAGGAAAAAGACGGTGTTATGGGAGTTGTCGAGGATGACACCCTGCAAATTGTTGTTGGTCCCGGAACTGTTAACAAGGTTTCTGACCATATCACCAATATCACAGGAATTCAAATGGGCGAGGAACTCGATGTAAACGAGGATGATCTTGCCAGTATGAAAAAAGGAGAAATTAAAGAAAAAAACAATACACCCTTTAAGAATCTCCTTCGCAAAATTGGCGGGATTTTCATTCCGCTCATTCCAGGTATTGTAGGTTCTGGTATTATCAATGGTACAGCCGGATTTTTAAATAACTCAGGTGTAGATACGTCCTTAACCTGGATGCAAATCCTGATTGTTTTAGGTGGCAGTATTTTCTCCTACTTAGCCATCATGGTCGGTTGGAATACAGCCAAGGAATTCGGAGGAACACCTGTATTAGGTGGTATCGCTGGTATTATCACCATGAACCCGGCTTTAGCAGACATCACGATTTTTGGAAACGATTTAGCCCCCGGTTACGGTGGTTTAATTGGCGCCATGTTTGCTGCCTGGTTAATGGTATTATTTGAGAAACAATTCAGAAAAGTTGTCCCGAATACAGTCGATATTATATTTACTCCTTTATTGACAATCTTAGTTGTTGGTTTTCTCACTTTAGTCGTTGTTCAGCCTTTTGCTGGAATTCTATCAACCGGTATTACAGCTGGAATTAATGCTGTATTAAGTCTCGGCGGTGCCTTAGGAAGTGCCATTGCCGGCGCGTTGCTCAGTGGATTCTTCCTTCCATTGGTTATGCTTGGTCTCCACCATGGACTTACACCGATTCATATGGAGCTCATTAATTCCCTTGGTTCCACTGCTTTACTACCAATTCTGGCCATGGCCGGAGCCAGTCAGGTTGGTGCAGCCATTGCGATCTTTGTCAAAACCAGAAACAAACGCCTTCGTAATGTGATTAAAGGTGGTCTGCCTACTGGATTCTTAGGCATTGGTGAACCCTTAATTTACGGTGTAACGCTGCCACTGGGACGTCCATTTATCACAGCTTGTCTTGGTGCTTCATTTGGCGGTGCTTTCCAGGCAGTTGTAGGTACAGCATCTTCAGGAATTGGACTATCTGGTATTCCACTAATTCCTTTAATTGTAGATAACAAGTTTCTATTATATGCCCTGGGACTTCTCATCGCTTATATAGCAGGATTTATCTTTACGTACTTCTTCGGATTTAAAGAAGAAATGGCTGATAACTTGAACTAATAGACGAGGGAGAATTCATTTTCTCCCTTTTTTATATAATGGAGGGAACATCATGCTCGGGATATCAATCTATTTATCAAATCAAACATTAGAAGAGCAGGAAACCTACATCAAAGAAATGAGCAGGCTTGGTTTTAACAGCATCTTCACCTCCCTGCACATTCCTGAGGACAACCCTGAAGATTATAAACAGGGGCTCGCTGACCTGGGGAAACTTGCTATGAAGTACAGGATGGAATTATTCGCTGATATTTCGCCGAAGTCATTATCTTATTTGGGTTTTAATTGGGAAAATGCGGATGGCTTAAAAGAATGGGGACTGACAGGTTTACGTGTGGATTACGGAATTTCTGATGAAACCATTGCACAGTTATCGAATAAAATGACCGTTGCCTTAAATGCCAGTACCATCACTCATGAAAACATGGAAAACTTACGAAAACACGGAGCCGATTTTTCCGCCATTGAGGCCTGGCACAATTACTACCCCCGCCCGGAGACCGGCTTGAGTTTAGAGGATTTTAATGAAAAAAATCAGTTTTTGAAAAGTGAAGGATTAACAGTTATGGCCTTTGTTCCCGGAGATGGAAAACAAAGAGGCCCCGTTTTTGAGGGGCTTCCAACGATTGAATCGCACAGAAATCGTTCCAGTTTTTCATCATTTGTGGAATTCCATTACAATAATTGGATGGACAAAATATTCATCGGGGATCCTTCTATTAATGATTCATCTAAGCGTCAGTTTGCCGACTATTCCAACCAGGTGATTCGCCTAAGAGCTCGGTGTTATACAGAAAAACAGGAGATTAAGAACAGAATGCTGGAAAAACAAACCAATCGACTGGATCCTGCAAGAGATGTCATACGCTCAGCCGAATCCAGACAATATGGCCTGATTGGGGACTTTCCAGTAAAACCATCTCACACAGTAGAAAGAACGATAGGATCGATTACAGTCGATAACGAAAAATATGGACGATATCAGGGAGAAATTCAAATCACAAAGAGAAATCTGCCAGCTGACGAAAGGGTTAATGTCATTGGGCAGGTGATACCGGAAGATCAACACCTGCTCCCTTATATTAAAGGCGGGACAGCATTTCAAATGGAATGGGTGTAGCTTATACACGACGGAGGGATTGGCATTATAGGGCCAATTCCTCTTTTCATTGAACTCCCCCTTTTACCTTTTAGATTTTATTGATTCTTTGATGACAGTGATTGATACTTACTGGAATTTGACGGATACACGTTGGAAACTGGTGGATACATTTGATTTTTTGACCGATAGAAGGCAGTTTGATTGATAGGATTGGTAAACCGGCAGATAAATGAGGAAAATCGACGGAAACATGGAGATTTCTGATTGATCCCCTTTACAATTTAACGGATATCACCTCCCATCTGCCGGATACCTCCTCTCCCCCAAATCCATAGACGGATACTTTCTACTTTTTGATGGATTCAGCTGTTAAATTGGTGGATACTCATCTTAATTGGATTGATTATTTTAAAATCAGACGTGTTCACTACGGTAATAGAATCCTACCAATGAAAATCGGCCTTAAAACCAGACTGATTCTGCGGGACAAGGAACCTGTCCCTCCGTCCCCCTATTATGCTTCCATGGCGTCAGCTTTTGTCCGGTGAACGGTTCCAAATGGGTGCTCAGGTGGTGCGTAAATGGCATACACCTTCATCGGCACATCTCCTGTATTGGTGATATTATGCCATTTCCCCGCAGGTATCATCACGGCAAAATCATCGTAGGCCCGGGCTTCAAAAGTCAGATTGTCTCTGCTGTCTCCCATCTGAACAAGACCCTGACCCTGCTCCAGACGGATAAACTGGTCCGTATTCGGATGCACTTCAAGACCGATATCATCCCCAACATCGATGCTCATCAGGGTAACCTGCAGATGCTCTCCTGTCCATAAAGCCGTACGATAGGTGTTATTGGCTGTTGTTGCTTCATCAATATTAATGACAAATGGCTGAGATCCATAATCCTTCAGATGAGCTGTCTCCCCACGTATTTCACCAAATCTGTTTAATTGCTCCTCCTGCTGAGTTAATAAATGTATGAACAGATCCCGAACATAGGGGTCCTGACTCTGTGACGTGGATGTTTGATAGCTTTCATAAGCCATTTGTTCTGATTCAACCGCGCGCTGCAGACCTTCCTCGTAATGATGAAAAGGAATTCTGCTGTAATTATAAACTGGATAAGTTCCTGTCAGTGAGGCATAAAGCTGTGTCAACTGCTGCAAATGCCTGTTTTTTACTTCCAAGGCCTGAATCAGATCGTTCTGGCTTCTGAATTCTTGTGTACCCGCTGCTAAACGACTGTAAAGATCAGCCGCAGTCGCCTCTTTATTTAATCCGTCCAAAATATCATTTAGAAGCTTCGAATTATCCCTATATCCTGCAGAATAATAGGATGCGCCTGCATTGTAAGGATTCATATTCCAATCTGCATACATGTGCACTCATTCCTTTCAAGGATTTTACAGCACTAGCATATGCCTAACTTCTGGCAATGTTCATAGGTTAGCTGGTTTGTATATGGTAATTTGAGGTAGGCGAGTGGGATCATTTATACGACCGGTTCACTGATGTTTTACGACTGATACATAGTCAAACTCCCGATAGCTTAAATCCTGCTGGGACAAGGAACCTGTCCCTCCGTCCCCCATATGTGGACAACCATTGAATCCCTTCATCCTGTCAACCTATTTCATAAAGTGATACCATAGGACTGGAAACACTTTTGATATAGGAGGCTTTTCATGAAATTAGTAGGTGTGTCAGGTTCAATGGTTGGCTCAAAAATCCTTGAATCCGTATATCATTTTTTAAATACAGCGAAGGCAATGGATCCAAATATTAAAACAGAACTAATTGACCTAAAAGAGGAAGAAATCGAATTATTCCATGGACCATCCCTTTCCTTCTACGACCAGAATACATGGGATGTGATTCATAAAATAACTTCAGCTGATTTTCTCGTCTTTGCCACGCCCATTTACCAGGCCTCAATCGCGGGTGCTTTCAAAAATCTGCTCGATTACATGCCGCAAAACGCATTTAAAGGGAAAGTGACCGGTTTTATTACTGTGGGCGGCTCCGGCAAGCATGCGTTAGTCGGGGAATATCAGCTGAAGCCCATTCTTGCTTATCTAAAGGGAATCGTCCCTATTCAAAATGTGTTTATTCATAATACATCATTTGCTGAAGAGGGCGACCTCGAGGATGAAAAAGTCATTCGCCGCATGGAGAAACTCGCTGATGAGATGATTACGCTTCAGAAAGGGCTAAATGCCGGGGATAAGTTTTGAAAGTTAATAGAAAAGCATTCTTTTGGTAAGAGCCATCATATTTGCGGATATGGTGGTCTTTTTTTGTGAATCGCTGTTTGTTGTGTGCGCGGGGGGATAGGCTGCTTCGCGAGTGCGACTGGTTTCACTGAGGTTGTGATTGATGAACGAGGATTTGAGCTGATACATCCGTGAAGTCGATTGATAAACGGGTGAAATCGACTGATAAACGACCGATTTTAATTGATACAAAGCGACTTGATTGATAAAAGCTTCAAAATGACCGATACATCATGGAAACTGATGGATAAATGACTCAGGAAGACTGATACTCATGAAAAACCGATGGATACTCCACCCCAGCTGACAGATACTCCGCTCCCGTCAAATCCACCAATCGATGCAACTCCCTTTTTGGTTGATTCCCACCGTAATTTGATCGATAACCCCACCAAACAGACCGATAAAACACAAAAACAGACGGATACCTCCGCACCTCAACATTCTACTCCCCTGATATCAGCTCATAAATCAAAAAATCCAGGGTCTCAAACCCTGGATTTCTCACGTTTTTATTAATTTCTCAACATTTAACCCTAATCTTGTATGCCCATCACATATAAATAGGCAACCCTCGCAACATCACCGTTGATAGTTCGACCGGGAACGATATTGCTGCGGTGCGCGGGCCGGATATCGAACGGGAAAACTGAATATGTGAACCAGGTGGGTAAACGGTATGGATGCAAATAGTGCAAAAGCCGATACAACATGAACTTTGAAAATAAATGGCACGCCGGTCATTAGCTGATAGTTGGGCTGGAAGATAAATAGACTGCGGAACCACGGTCCTATCGTTGTTCTGTATTCATATTCAAGGACGGTTGTGTTAAAGATAAGCGTCATATACGTTCCTGTTCCTGCCACGAATAGAAGGGCAATTACGGTAAAAAAATCTGAAAAACTCGCTTTGATTCGCACAGGATCTATGGTGATTTTTCGAATTAATAGAATGATCAGCCCGGCTACAACCATTAGTCCTGCCAGTCCACCGCCCCAGATGGCACCAAAGTGATAAAGATGGTCGGAAATTCCAAGTGCATGGTAAAACTCAATCGGAATGACCATCCCCATTACATGTCCGATAAATGCGAATATAATTCCATAATGAAATAACGGTGAACCGATACGCAGCCATTTTTTCTCTAAAAAATTTGTGGATGGTGCGGCCCACGTAAGCTGACGAAAGGTATAACGATAAAGAAGGCCGCAGATCATAATGCTTAAGGTAATATAAGGGACTATGACCCACCAGAAAATTTCGGTCATGGTATTATCCTTCCCTTCTTCATAAGATCCAATATCTGATTATTGATACATGATTGGATAAGGCAGTTCTTCTAAGTCAGCTTCCTCTCTCCCTGCTTCCAGCTGTTTCTTTTCCTCATCAGATGGAGCCGGAAAGACGTGTTCAACTAACATTTGAAAGATACCTTTATAGGCGTTGTCATCTCCTATATGATCATACATATAGGAGATAACAACAGAAAGACGATGAAATAAACGTTCGGTTTCCGGGGTTTCTTCGGTAACAGCCAGAAATTCCAGAAGCATAGGGATATAATCGGCCAGTTCCTCTCCAACCCGTTCAAAGCCGGCTTGATTCACGATTTTTTGCAGCTTAATCAGGGCTGCGCCTCGGCGGTTGCTGTCCCCCAGTTCATGGGCAGTGAGGTATAACCCGAGCTTGGACTTTAAGTCAAAGGTTTCCACATATAGTTCCTGTAACTCTTTGAATGGTAACTGTCCCAAAAGCTCACAGTTTGCTTTCAAATTCTCCCGTAGTTCAGGGGATTCGATGCTTTCGTCTATGAATGATTCAATATCTTTTTTCAGTTCTGTAAAGCTCTCATCCGGATATCCCAGCAATCTTGAAACTATGATTAGAATCGATTGTTTTTCCTGAATCATAAATCGCCTCTCACTTTCATCATACCGAATGTAGGATTGACGCCTTCCTGTGGGGCGATATCCTCTAAGCTGCATGCGCCCTGCTGATACTGAAGGTCATCATCCATCTCCCTGCGTCCGGTAGGAATGACATAACGGTCTTCATATTTGGCAATACCGAGTAATCTTGCCATTTCTACGATTTCTTCAGGGTCGGTATCGGCCTCTTTCATCAGCTGGCTTTGTTTAAATTCATCGACTCCACCGACCGTTTTTCCACGCATGAAGACACGCATGGCTGATAGTTTTAATAGAACTTTACGCACCACTTCAGTATCATCCGCAGCCAGTAACGAAGCCAGATACTCAATAGGGATTCTCATTTGGTCCACGGCAGGTATGTAGCCGTCCGTATCCAGTTCGTCTTCATTCGTAATGTGGTTCATGATTGGGCTGAGCGGCGGAACATACCAGACCATTGGCATCGTACGGTATTCGGGATGAAGTGGCAGTGCAATTTTCCACTTAATCGCCATTTTATAAACCGGGGATTCCTTCGCTGCATCGAGCCATGCATCCGTGATTCCTGCTTCTCTGGCCTTTTCCTGTACTTCCTCATCAAATGGATCAAGGAAGCAGGATAACTGTGCTTCATATAAATCTTGAGGGTCTTCTACAGATGCTGCTTCTTTTACTCTGTCCGCATCATATAAAACAACCCCAATGTAACGGATTCTTCCGACACAGGTCTCTGAACAGATGGTCGGTAAGCCTGCTTCTGTTCTTGGATAGCAGAAGTTGCATTTTTCTGCCTTATGGGTGTTCCAGTTATAGTAAACCTTATGATAAGGACAGCCATTCTGACAGAAGCGCCAGCCGCGGCAGGCTTCCTGATCAACCAGTACAATGCCGTCCTCATCACGCTTATACAGCGCTCCTGTTGGACAGGAGGCCACACAGGATGGATTTAGGCAGTGCTCACAGATTCTTGGCAGATACATCATAAAGGTGTTTTCATATTCCGTTTTAATATGTTCCTGCATCTTTTCCACATTTGGATCCTGCCTGACTACTTCTGTACCACCAGCTAAGTCGTCATCCCAGTTTGATCCCCATTGAGGTTTATCGATATATTCACCGGTAATCTGGGATACGGGTCTTGCCACCGGTAAATGTTCACTTTCAGGACTATGAATCAGATTGTCGTAATCATAGGTCCATGGCTCATAAAAATCTTCCATTTCCGCCATATCAGGATTATAGAAAATATGGGTAAGTTTGGAGATAGGACCACCGGCACGAAGCTTAAGCTTTCCGTTTTGCAGCTCCCATCCGCCTTTATAGCGCTCCGTATCCTCCCATCGTTTTGGATACCCGACACCTGGACGGGTTTCGACGTTGTTAAACCACATATATTCCGTACCAGGTCGATTCGTCCAAGTATTTTTACAAGTAACCGAACAGGTGTGGCAACCAATGCATTTATCCAGATGCATCACCATCGCTACCTGTGCTTTAATTCTCAAGCCAATCTACCTCCTTAAGTGGTCTGATGACGGCCATCGTATCCCGCTGATGACCAGTCGGCCCATAATAATTAAACCCGTAACTAAGCTGTGAATAGCCGCCAATCATATGCGTCGGTTTTAACGTAATTCGCGTCACACTGTTATGGGTTCCTCCCCGCTTTTTGTTAATTGAGGTACCAGGAACACCCATGGTTCGATCCTGGGCGTGGTACATATAAACCATTCCACGAGGGATTCGGTAGGTGATTACCGCACGGGCGGAAATTACACCATTTCTGTTATAGACCTCAATAAAATCGTTATCCTTAATTCCAACAGACGCCGCATCTTTTTCATTCATCCAGACAACCTGCCAGCCTCTGAACAGCTGAACCATTGGGGTCGATTCCGTAAACATCGTGTGAATACCCCATTTCTGGTGCGGGGTCAAATAACGAACGGTTAAAGACTGCCCATCATCCTCAACACCCTTATCCTTTTTCAGGAATGGGCCTGCATTAAGAGGTGGCAGGTATAAAGGAAGCCCCTCGCCATAGTCCAGCATCATTTCATGGTCCAGGTAAAAGCTCTGTCTGCCTGTCAATGTTCGCCATGGAATGAGATATTCTGTATTAACCGTAAACGGCGAATAACGTCTCCCGTCCTTTTCCAGACCGCTCCACACAGGGGTTGAAATGGACGTGCGCGGCTGAATGGTCAGATCCCTAAGTGTAAAATCATCCTCTTCCCGGGGTTCGGCAATTTCCGTTAACTTCTGCCCGGTCTTTGCCTCCATGGATTTCCAGCCTGCAATGGCACGCTTCCCATTTGTTGCACCGGACATATTCAGAATAGCATCAATCGCTTTTTTGTCTGTATAAAGATCAGGGTTTCCTTTTCCAATCCCTTTCCGTCCTGATGTTCCCAATCTGCTCTTCAAATCTTCATAAACGTCTTCTCCTGGAATTTTTACACCTTTTCCTCCATAGCCCTTCTTCAATTCAGGCCCTATGGTTGTCATTTTTTGATAAAGGTTTGGATAATCCCGTTCAACCACTTTCAAATTCGGCATCGTCTTGCCAGGAATCGGCTCTGTTTCTCCTTTTCGCCAATCCTTTACCTTTCCGTAAACCTGCGCAATTTCATCCTCTGAATCGTGGCCAAGGGGTCTCATGACCAGATCCTCCTGAGCAGGCAGATGCTCCTCCGCTAATTCGGAAAAGACTTTGGCAATTTCCCGGAATGAATCCCAGTCACTTTTGGCCTGCCATGGCGGGGAAATCGCTGCATTAAATGGATGAATAAACGGATGCATATCCGTACTGCTGATATCAAACTTTTCATACCAGGTCGCTGCCGGAAGGACAATATCTGAAAACAGACCTGAGCTTGTCATCCGGAAATCAATACTGACGAATAAATCGGTTTTCCCTTCAGGCGGCACATCAGAAACGTTGACTTCTTCTGGCTGCCAGGAGTTTTTTGCATCGGTCATAACCTGACTGTCTCCACCAATTAAATGCTTGGCAAAATACTCATGACCCTTACCACTGTCTCCTAACAGGTTGGAGCGCCAGTTAAAAAATACTCGGGGAAAATTCCGGGGATCATCCGGATTTTCAATGGACCAGTCAATTTCCCCTGTTTTGATTTTTTTCACTACGTCATCAATAATCTCTTTTTCATCCTGCGCTCCGTTCTCTCTGCTCTCCTTTACCAGATCAATAGAATTCTGCGTGAACTGGGGGAACGAAGGCAGCCAGCCCAATCTTGCGGAAAGTGCATTGGCATCAGCCGGGTGCATGTGATGGTATTTTCCGTTCCATGGGGTTTCCTTCTTATCAATCTCAGACTCATAACGGAATTGTTCCGTTGCAAAGTAAAAGAAGGAGGTTCCATTTTGCAGACGAGGCACATTTCCCCAGTCCCCTGCGAAGGAAACCATATTCCAGCCTTCAGTCGGGCGGACCTTTTCCTGACCCACGTAATGAGCCCATCCTCCGCCGTTCACACCTTGAGAACCTGTTAATAGAACAAGGTTTAAAATAGAACGATAGATTTGATCACTATGGAACCAGTGATTGGAGCCTCCCCCCAGGGCGATCATGGATTTCCCTTTCGTTCTGGCTGCATTATCAGCAAATTCTTTGGCAATCTTAATAACATGATTTTTGTTAACACCTGTAATACTTTCCTGCCAGGCAGGTGTATAAGGCTTTTCATCCTCATAGCTTGTTGGATAATCACCTGGTAAGCCTCTGTCCACACCCACATGAGCCATCATAAGGTCATAAACCGTTGTTACTGTAAGCTCATTTCCGTCTTTATCCTGAATATACTTGACGGGAACTCCGCGGGAAACAGCCCCACCTTCCTCTTCGGCAAAATAAGGAAAGGTCACCTGTGTCACTTCATCGGATTGATCGATAAAGCTGAGATTTGGATTAATCTGTGTTCCATCTTCCTTTTCCAGCTTGAGATTCCAATTGCTTCCTTTATCCCAGCGAAAACCTTGACTGCCGTTTGGAACCTCCAGCTCATTGGTGTTTTCATCCCAGACCACCGTTTTCCACTCGCCAAGCTTGTGTTGACCATTAATATCTGAAGCCCTTAAGAAACGGTCGCTCCTGTATTCCTCTCCATGCTTATTTAACAGCACAAGAAACGGCAAATCCGTATATTGTTTGACATAGTCATTAAAATAAGGTGTTTGCTGCTTTACATAATATTCTTTTAAAATCACATGAGTCATGGCCATCGCCAGGGCTCCATCTGTTCCTGCCCTGGCCGGGAGCCATAAATCAGCAAACTTTTCATATTCTGCGTAATCGGGACTGACCCCAACCACTTTTGTTCCGTTGTACCTGGCCTCTACCATAAAGTGGGCATCTGGTGTACGGGTCTGTGGGAGATTCGTGCCCCAGATAATAAAATATTTCGTGTTATACCAGTCGGCACTTTCCGGAACATCGGTCTGCTCACCCCAGACCTGCGGGGAGGCTGGCGGCAGATCTGCATACCAGTCATAGAAACTCAGAAGTGTTCCGCCAAGCAGGGATAAAAACCGGGCACCACCTGCATAGCTGACCATGGACATCGCGGGAATAGGACTGAAACCAACAACCCGATCCGGACCATATTTTTTAATTGTATAAATAATAGAGCTGGCAATGATTTGGCAGACTTCCTTCCAATCCGTCCTTACGAATCCGCCTTTTCCACGTGCCTGAACAATTTGCTGTCTTTTTTCGGGATCAATCTGGATGCTTTCCCATGCCTCAACCGGATCCTTACCTAGATTTCGCTCTGTCTTCCATAATTCATATAAGTCTCCACGTATGTAAGGAAATTTCACCCTCACAGGACTGTACGTATACCAGGAAAAACTCGCTCCTCTTGGACAGCCACGAGGCTCGTATTCCGGAAAATCATCCCCAGTAGAAGGATAATCGGTCTGCTGGGTTTCTGAAGTGATAATCCCGTCCTTTACATAGATTTTCCAGCTGCAGGAACCCGTGCAATTTACGCCATGGGTGGAACGGACAATTTTATCATGTTGCCATCTGCGCCGGTATATCTCCTCAGAATCTCTTGGACGGGGGCTTTCCTCAGTAAAACCATCATTGATTCGATTTCCTTTTTTTAAGTACTTTAAGTGATCCAATAATTTATTGCCTCTTCTTGCCATCATCTACCCCTCCTTCCATCTCATCATCTAGTGGATTAAATCTTTCTCCAACCATGCGAAAGCTGCCCTCACCTGCTTCCAGTTCTTCCAGGAAGATTTTAAGAGATGGGGCATTGGCTGCGACTAAAATCAGTCTTTCTATCGTGTTCAGATCATTAATTTTATAGATTTCCTCGATTACGCCTGACGCAATTTCTCCAAAACGCATGGTAAGTACCTGAATTAAATCCTCACGATCCTGGACCAAACCTGCTTCACTATCAAATTGAAACAATGTTCTCCTCCTTTTTATTTAGATTAAGGGGCCATTCTATTAAAATAATCATCAATCATAACCTTTTTACATTCCTCACCAACTTCTTCAATAAATGTGCTTAATGCCTGGTTGTCTTCCAACTCTTCCTGTGAAAAATATTGTTTCTTCTGATGGTCAAAATTATCTCCAAAAAGCAAAAGAACCTGAATGCCATCTTCCTGTTGAATAGCGTGTAATTGTAAATCATAGGAATGAATCCGATACTGGTTTTCCAGTTCTTCGGTGATATAGCGGTATAATCGTGGTGAAACGGACATTAATGGACGAGGTTTATGGTTTACTGTTTTTTCACTCATCTGCAACACCTCCTCTTTATTCAAGCTGTCGGGCCTAAACAGTCGCCTCCGCTTTTCTTTGTCCAGCTGCGGCTCCTAGGTCAAGGCGGTTATAAGTCAAAGCCATTCCGTGGCCAAAAGCATGCCACTTCATGTCTTCGTCTTATCCCGCATGACCTGAACAGTCGCCTCCGCTTTTCTCTGTCCAGCTGCGGCTCCCAGGCCCTAGCAGTCATAAGCATAAGCTCCTGCGTGGCGGAAAAGCATGCCACTCCGGACCTTCTGCTTATGCTGTCGGGCCTAAACAGTCGCCTCCGCCTTTCTTTGTCCAGCTGCGGCTCCTAGGTCAAGGCGGTTATAAGTCAAAGCCATTCCGTGGCCAAAGGCATGCCACTTCATGTCTTCGTCTTATCCCGCATGACCTGAACAGTCGCCTCCGCTTTTCTGTCAATAATGAGGGAGGATTCGTTCTTCTTCTATATTATGAAAGGCATCGATGTGGACTAACGTGTGGAATTTTTCCAGCACCTCCTTAATAAAACCATCTTTCTCTAACATCTCCTTCACTTCTTTTACGAGAAAACGCATCATATCATGGTCACGAGTGAGGGAAAGAATGTCATCTCTTAACTCAGGAGATTCCTCCACGAGTTCCTTATACAATCCCTCCTCTTCTGCATCCGCATGTCTCAGCGTCCGGGTTTCCCAATGTTCTACAGCTACCAATGCAACTTCCATCGCTTTATCCTTCTGGTTGCTTCTGAGCAGCTTTGACATAATGTCGTTTAATTCTCTTGCTTCATTTAGAGCTGCTTCATGAATAGCTGAGTGACTGTCTACGTGTTTCAATGCCTGGCCTGACACAAAAAATCCTCCTTATGTAATCGTGTGTTTGAGACTAGTTTATTTACAGAAATCAGCATTTAGTCCCTGAAATAAATATAAACTTTTAAACGATCGGTATACTGCTCATCACTACCCGGAAAAAAAGAACTATTAAACTAGTTCCAGGGTAATTTTTTCATTATTCTACAATTTTTATGCTCTTGGTAGTAGTTTAACACTACTAATAACAGAATTCATTACACTAGTTTGAATTGTCAAATTTTTAATAAAGGAAATTAATGAAAGTCACTCCCTTAATTTCCTCGCCAAAAAAGTGAGAGGCTTATAATAGCCTCTCACTCTTTCATCACAGATTAAATTTAGACTTGTGGCAGTAGATCACAATTCCAGTCATCTCCACTGGCACATAGGCTGCCACCATTGCCGCCATTGCCATTTCCGTTATCATCCGGGCATTCCTGAATAATTAGTGCAAGTAATTGGTTCTTAAGGAATACCAGCTTTAAAATTTTCTCAACAGTTGGCAGGTCCTGTGGGTCTGTAAAGTTATCGCTGACAGAAGTTACTACAGAGGATAAAGCATCTTCCATCCCTGCTACAGAGTCAATCAATGGACATTGATCTCCATTACCGTTTCCATTTCCTCCGTTATCGCCAGTCGGTAACCCTTGAACATGAACAGCAGCTAACAGTGCAGCAATATCATCTTCAGTGAATGTTTCGCCGTCTGTACGGCAGACCTGCAATGTCACCGTATCTCCTGGTTGAAGTCTGTTTCCTGCCTGCTGACTTTCACTGGTACTAAAACGATATTGCAATTCACCCATAATCTCTCCACAGCCCGGGAATGGTCCACCAGAGTTAAATTGCCAATCTGGATCAGTGTCTTCTCCATTGACTATAGGAATTGTTCCGAGACCTCCAAAATAAAACCTGGCAATAAAAGAAGAAGCCACTTGAGAAGTATTGGTTACCTCAAAAGTAATACAACTTCTATTCTGAGCATCTGTTGTTACCGCGGCATCCACCTCTGCATATTCAACGCCCGAGTTCAATAATTCAACAGTACAAGGCATAGCATCTATTCCTCCTTTGGTCTTAGGGTTAAGGATTCATTCACCCTCTCAACAACACCATATGTAATCCTCCTATTTCCGCATGGATATCTGTCTTTACTACCAAAGAAATAGATAGATATCTTAGTAGAGATATACACGGAAATAAAACGACAAAAAGCCCCTGCAACCATTTAAAATGATTGCAGGGGCTTTTTATTTCATAGCTATATCAAAATCTCCCCGACTTGAATATCGAATACAACAGCCAGAGGAACATCAGGGAAGCAACAACAAATCCGATTTCCACTGCCGGTATATCCCAGACCAATGAGGATTCTCCACTTATAGCTGAACCGACTATTAAACCGACCATAATGATACTGAATGCCAGTAAAACGATACTGAAGGACAGCCGATTACTGACCCTGTCCAATTTATTTAAGAACTGCTCCAGCCTCGGCATAGACAGTTCAAGAGGAATTTTTCCCTTTTTAATCATGGACGACAGCTCTCGGAAACTTCCCGGTGCATCAACAAGAATGTCCCGAAACTCACTCCACTGGTTAAACATATTTTCAGCCACAGTCTTAGGATGATAACGTTCTTTTAATAGTTGCTTACCAAACGGCTCAGCAATCTTTATAATGCTAATCTCAGGATCGAGCTTTTCAACGATTCCTTCGAGAGTGAGAAGGGTTTTTCCTAATAAAGTCAGATCAGACGGCAGTTTAATCCGATGCCGATTCGCCACGTCAAACAAATCATTAACCGCATCCCCAAGACTAATCTGGCTTAAGGATACATCGTAATATTTCTCCCGGAGCTCATCGACATCCGCACGCAGTACATTCATATCCACATCATCAGGAACCAGTCCCATCCTGGTGATGGCCCGGATGACACCATCCGTATTTTGACGCATCATCGCAATCACTAACGAAGCAAAATTATCCTTCATATCAGCTGTGATTCGACCTGCCAGTCCAAAATCCATAAATATGATGACTTCGCCCGATTGTACTGAAATATTGCCTGGATGAAGATCACCATGGAAAAAGCCTTCGATTAATACTTGATGTAAAACGGCATTCGTCAGTCGCTCTCCCAATTGCTTAGTGTCAAAGCCCATGTCCCTCAGCCGATCCACATTGTTCAGCTTAGTGCCTTCTACAAATTCCATGGTGAGAACCTTTTTCGTCGATAGATCCCAATAAATGTCCGGAATCCGAATGGCCGGTGTATCATAAAACTGTCTCGCCATTTTATCGGCATTTCGACCTTCCTTGGTATAATCAAGTTCATCCAGAATCGCCCGGGAAAACTCCTCAACCATCTCTCTGACCTGATAATGGGCTGCCCACTCAATCCGGAGCTCGGCCATAAGAGCCAACTGCAGCAGAATTTCCAGATCGGTTTTAATTCGTTCCTCAATATCCGGACGCTGAATTTTCACCGCTACCTTTTCCCCGGATTTTAAGACACCATAATGAACCTGACCAATGGATGCGGCTGCGAGAGGGGTTTCTTCAAATACAGCGAAAATTTCATCAACGTCTGCACCTAGCTCACGCTCAATAATCGGTTTTCCTTCCTCATATGGAAAAGGGGGAACGTCATCCTGCAGTTTTTGCAGCTCTTTTATAATGTCTTCCGGAAGTAAATCAGGTCGTGTACTGGCTACTTGTCCCAGTTTAACGAACGTTGGGCCCAGTTCCTCTAAAAATAGCCGGACCCGTTCTCCCCTGGTTTTTGTATGTACATTCTCGGCTTTATCTCGAATAATCAACCTCTTTGGTAAAGAAAGAATAGTATCCAGACCTAATTCCCTGACAAAAAAACCAAAGCCATTGCGTGAGAATGCCGTCACAATTTCCCTGTAGCGCTGCATATGCCGAACTCGTTTTTCGAAAATAAGGATCCCCTCCTTTCCTGACATGGCAGACGTTTAGTTTTGGCGATCCAGCTGCTGTTCGATTTGCTCCAGACGCTTTTCAAGGTCACTTAGATC
This sequence comes from Virgibacillus sp. MSP4-1, assembly GCF_010092505.1. Taxonomy (NCBI): domain Bacteria; kingdom Bacillati; phylum Bacillota; class Bacilli; order Caryophanales; family Bacillaceae; genus Virgibacillus; species Virgibacillus sp. MSP4-1. Next base: position 5,502 of record NZ_CP048021.1, on the reverse strand, counting down.
TTCCTTCGTCGCGACATTCAGATCGTTCAGTACCTTATTTAATTTTTCGTGTATCTTTCCGTCCAGCTCTTCCTGTGATTCCTCTCCTCTTTCCCGAATTTCATTAAAAAACTCCTTGGATTCCTGTTTCGTCAGCTCCCCTCTTTTAACGAGGTCATCCAGGACTTTTTCCGCATGTTCCTTACTTGTAAGAGCTAAACCAATACCTAAAGATAAGCCTTTTTTCACTGTATCCTTCATTATGGATTCCTCCTTTTATATACAGGCTGATGGCACCTGCTCCAGTTCAATTATCTATGTTCATTATAACAAGTTAAGGAAAACAAAGATAATGATGCGGGTACCTATTTCAAATGATTCACTGAATTTTACCACTTCTGTAATAGGCTATGATGTTGCAACAGTTCGTTCCCTGAAGCATTAAACATTCTTAATTACTTGTGCTCTGAGCCTTGATCCCACCACTGATTCTGCAATCCGATGAAGGATATCTGCTTTCCTCTCTTTCGGTCTGATATGTACATCAAGAACGTTGGCAAAACGAATGAGGTCATCCTTGGTTCTTAACTCTCCGGCTCCATTCAGAAATTCTGCGGCTTCCTTCACATCTGTGAACCGATCAAATTCTTTTATTAACGTATTAAAATCCTTTTCGTCCGGTCTTGTTATACCAAAATGAACGGCAATTTTGTAAAAGAGCTCTTTCTTTGTGTCTTTTTTTCTAATATCGATTCGGCAATCCTTACAAAATGCCCTAATATCTTTTTTTAATAATCCCTTAAAACAGCCTTCTATCTCTTTCATAGATTGTGCTTGCTGTACAGAGCTCTTCATTTGATCAATACTGCTGACATGATTTTGATTTTCCTTATATTCAATCATGGCATTTCCGTTTATGAGATTTGTAAATTGGTCATCACTTAATTCATTGATGAAATCCGATACAATCTGAATCATTTTCTGCGTATCCTTCTTCCCCATTTTCTTCTATCCCTCCCCTTTACCAATGGAAAATAATATCTCATCAATCATCCCCTGAATCTCGGATTTAATCTTTTCTCCCTGGGTATTGTAGGTTTTCTTCAATATAACTGGGACACCTGACTCCGGAGCACTGGCGAATAACGTTTTATTTTCTCTCAGCAAATGATCAAAACAGGGCAGTTCGCTCCGTTTAAGCTGGGAAATATATTCCCTTTGTGCAGATATGGGAATTCCACCGTGATAAGCTACCATGGTAAAGATAATACCCAAGGGTTCCGGGGATATAGGCGGGATTTTTCGTCGACTTAATGCCTGAAGGGTTTGATTATACTTTTGTTTGAGAGAATCGACATGCTTCTTAAGTGTATGAATCCCCAGCGTAGATAAGTAATCTGTTTTTGCAGGTACAATATAGAAATCGCTTGAGACGATAGCATTTTGTGTGATGAGGTTAAAATTCGGCGGACAGTCGATGATGACCATATCATAATCCTTTTTCAGTTCATTGATTTTACAGCAAAGACGTGACAGCACATTAATGTAATTATTCTGGATTGTCCGATGATTGGGACCTCCCAATTTACTGGAAAGCTCCATATCCACCTCCACCAGTTCAAGATGGGAACAGATTAAATCCAGCTGCCCTCCATGACCCTGTTGATTCATTCTTGTGTTGACGCTGGAAGGTGAAATAATGAGCTCCTTTACTGAAATATCCTGATTATAATCGAGATATTGATCGTACCAATGTTTTATAGTTCGTGCATTCTGGTCAAGCTCCTTCCATTCCTCAATGTTTACAAAGGACAGGGTTAAATTAGCCTGCGGGTCCAAATCAATGACTAACACCCTTTTCCCACGGTTACCAATACCAGCAGCAATATTGGCAGATAACGTGGTCTTCCCTACACCTCCTTTGTAATTCATGACAGATATGACAGGCATATAGTTCTTCACCTCTTTACAAAGATGTATGTAATGATATATATGCAGGAAATAGCTGGAATATTTACAGAGTTGATTAGGGAAATAACTTCATGTATAAAGAATTAATCGTCTTATCCAACTAGTCAAACTGAACATAGAAAAAGAGCATGTATCTCTTCATACATGCCCTCATTATATGTTCATGCTGATTAAAGTGAATCAACTGCATCCTTAACAGGAGTTGTACCCGTTACCAGCTGAAACTCCTTACCAATGGTTGCGTCATTTTCCAGTGTGGCTGCAATCACTCGTGCCACATCCTCACGTGGAACTTCACCACGCTCGACTTTTTCGGCTGCTTCTACCTGACCCTTTCCGTCATCATTCGTTAAAAGTCCAGGATGAATGATCGTATAATCCAGATCTGTACCTTTTAGCCATTCGTCCGCATAATGTTTCGCTGCAACATAAGGGGCAAAGGAGGACGGCGCTTCCTGAATGGCCTCTCTGGTGGTATCAAACGAGCTGATCATCACAAACCGCTTCACACCAGCCGCCTTTGCTGCCTCAATTGTCTTAACCGCACCATCCAGGTCAACCATGATGGTTTTATCTTTTCCAGTGTGCGGGCCTGATCCGGCCGTAAATACGATGGCGTCCACTCCCTCGGCCGCTTTGGCAATGGCATCAATATCCTGTTCCAGATTGACCACTGCGGTTTCTGCACCTAAATCTACAAAAAAGGAAGCCTGCTCCTGATTTCGAATCATAGCCTTTGCTTCGAGATTGTCACTATCCTGAATAAATGAAACAAGATGCTTTCCAATTTGTCCATTTGCGCCTACAATAAGAACCTTCATTGTAACCATCCTTTCCTTATTCTTACATATGTATATCGTATCGGTATAAAACCAGCATGTCCAATGATGAGCTTGTCAATCAAACGAAGAAAAAAGGCGAACCTCAGTTATCCACCTGCATGGATGTTTATTATAATTTTATGAATATGCATGAAGGATAGTTGCCTGATTTGAAGTCGGTTTTAAGTCCTTCATTCGAGGCTTTGGCTATCCTCATAGTTCTCAGGCCACCAGACCAAAGGCTTGAATCTCACTCAAGAGACTCAAGCCTCTGTCCCGCTGACCTCCAGCAATCGTTCCGGGTGAGTATAGACGTTCAGTTTATTGCCCCTGACAAATCCTATCGTCGTAATCTGAAGATCATTGGCCAGACGAAGAGCCAAGTCCGTCGGTGCCGATTTTGAAATGAGAATTCCCACCCCTATTTTGGAGATTTTTAATAGCACCTCTGATGAAATTCGGCCACTGAAAACAATCAGTTTATCTGAAAGTCTGATTTTATTTTTGATGACATGACCATAAATTTTATCGAGAGCATTATGACGTCCAATATCTGTCCGGATGGTGAGCATTTCATCCAATGTACAGAGGGCTGCATTATGGACGCCGCCTGTCAGATGAAAATACTCTGAATGCTCCTGAAGCTCCTTCATCAGGGATAAGCTCTGATTCACCGTAATCCTCATTCGGCTCAGGACCGTTTTTGCTGTTTTTACATCGTTTTTGAAATAAAACTGACGACTTTTCCCGCAGCAGGAACCGATAAAACGCTTTGAATGACTCTCCGTATCCTCAGGTAAGGGTTTATGCAAATCAACATATATAAATCCGGCATCCTCATCCAAGTCGATGGATTTTACATCCTCGTAAAAGAGAATAAGACCTTCTGAAGCAAGAAACCCGACGATCAGATCATGTAAATCTTCAGGGGAACAGACCATCGTTGCAAATTCCACCCCATTCACAACAACGGTAACTGGCAATTCTGTTGCGATGATTTCGTCCTTCTCAGATAATGCTTCCCCGTCATATTCGATAATATTCCAATGGTTTATGGTTTCATCTGACATAGACATTCACCCTTTTTAAATCAGATCCTAATCCAGTCCATTGATCGGTACGTAATAGAGGCAAGTCAGGGAGAGATACTGCAGGTGATTTTCCTGCAGCTGCCTTCCTTTTTATTCTATACATCCTATGTTTCTATCATGATTCCTGTTAATGCGGATCCATCTCAAGCTCCTCGATTCGTTTTTCAACATACTTAGTATCCTTATGCGCATAATAGGTTTCAGCTTTTTCTACGATCACTGATGTATTATATTCCGGAATACCGGCAAACTCTTCATAGACACCTTTAGGAATTAAAGCATTCCCTTCCGGCCAGTGAACTTCTATATTCCCCTGTTTAATCGGTTCAAACTTTGCCCGGCCATTGAATGTACCATGCTGATTGTAAACCATGATGGCATCGCCTTCCTGAATTTCATGTTTTTCTGCATCCTCTTTATTCATAAGAACATCATCACGGCTTGCATTATTAAACGGGTCGGATTCACTGTAAATCATCGAGTTAAATTGCTTTCCGCGCCGGGTGGTCACATTGAAATGTCCTTCAGGCTTCCGGAGCTCCGGAACCTCCACAGCAATAAGGGTTCCTTTTCCATCCGGAGTGGGGCATTCTCCTCCTTCACATAACCAGGCACCGCCCCATTGAAAGACATCTCCATCCTCACTTAAATGCTGGATTCCGTCATAATTAGGGGCTGCCTCGGCAATCTCATTCCGAATCTGCTGGGCTGTTTCAAAATTTATCAAGTGCTGGTGATATGGCTTTACTCGTTTGGCAAGATCCACATAAATCTCCCATTCTGCCCGTGCCTCTTCAATTCTTGGACCTTTAATTTCCGGTGATAAATAGACCATCCTTTCCGTCGATGTAGAGGTTCCACCACCGGGCTGCTCATATCTCGTCATGGCAGGAAGCACAATCACCGCCTCTTTCGCATCGACAAAGGTGGATGTATTAAAAATAATATCCTGATGCACCCGTACATCAATATTTTCCAAGCACTGTTTCACAAAGTCAGGGTTTGGCATTGTCTCTAAGAAGTTTCCACCTGACATATAATAAAGCTTCAGTTTCCGCTCGTGCTCTTCGGGAAGAAGGGCATTTTCAAGAGAAACCCCGACTATATCCCCCTGCCAGTCAGGAATTGGAAAACCCCAGACTTTTTCCACACGCTTTCGGTTTTCTTCATTCATCGGTCCTCCAGGTAATACAAACGGGGCTGCACCCATTTCCCCGGAGCCTTGAACACCAGAATGTCCCCGGATAGGCATGACTCCGCAGTTTTCCCTGCCAATAAAGCCTCGAAGCATAGCCAGATTCGCCACCTGCGACACATTATCCGTACCAAAACGATGCTGGGTCAGACCCATGGACCAGACAAAAACACCTGACCTGGATTTGGCTAGAATTTCTGCAAGCTCCCTCATTCTATCCTTCGATAACCCGGATGATTTTTCTAATATATCCCAATCATAATCCGTAACTTTTTGCTTTAATTCTTCAAAGCCATTAACATGCTGCTCAACAAACTCATAGTCGATGGCTGATCCCGGTTCCTGTTCCTCCATTTCAAACCAGTGCTTCATGATGCCATGCATAAAGGCAATGTCCCCGCCAATATTCACCTGATAGACATCATCGGCAATTTTTGTTCCAAAT